>NZ_AP027081.1:2525000-3135000 GCF_030295425.1 Mesoterricola sediminis
CCGGCGAGGCGCGCTGGTCCGTGCGCGGGACCTTCACCCGCATGGACCTGGGCGGCGGGGCCGAAGGGGCCGTCTTCCTCTATGGTCAGGCCGGGCCGGTGCTCCGGGTTCCGGTCCCGGGCGCGGGGAAGCGCCCGGCGCCCCGCGAGATCGAGCTGCCGCCGGAAGCGCCCTCCGTGGACGCCCTGCTGGCCACGGGCCCCTCCTCCTTCCTCGCCGCCACGCCATCGGGGCTCAGCGCCTGGAGCGCCGCCAAGGGCTGGAGCCATGTGGCCGGCCCCGCCGAGCGCGGCCTGCCCTGCGCGGAGTGGCGCGGCTCCGTCGTCCAGGCCGGGCGCCGCTTCTGGTGGCAGGCGGTCCCGGGCCGCGTCGCCGAGGTCGCCAGGGACGGCAGCGTCATCGAGGACGTGGAGCCCGGGCCGCTCCCCGCCGAGGACCCCTTCGCCCGGGACGGGCGCCTGCTGCGCCTGGCCGGGGGGGACGACAAGGGCCGCCTCTGGTTCGCGCCCGCGAAGCCCGCCGTCCCCGCCGACGCGGATCCTGGCGGGGAATGGGCGGCCTGGCTCGCGGCGGGACTGGACCGCGTCTACCGCTGGGACCCGGCCCGCGAGGGCCTGGAGCGCCTCGCCTGGGGCCAGGCCTGGTCCCTCGTGCGGCCTCCCCAGGACATCCCGCCAGGGGCGCCCCGCCTGGATCCGGCCTCCGGGTCCCTGCTCCTGGAGGGCCCCCCGGGGGCGGTGTGGTGGGCGCCGCTGACCGCCCTGCCCTTCGCGCCGGTTCAGGCCAGGTAGTCGAAGAGGGTCTGCCGGTTGGTCTTGGCCATGGTGGCCAGGGAGGCCTGCTGGGCGACGTTCTCCTTGGTGTAGCTGGTGATGGCGTCGGCGTAGTCCACGTCCTCCACGGAGGACTCCACGGCGGCCAGGTTCGTGTTGAGGGTGGACAGGCTCGTCTTGATCTGGTCGATGCCGCTCTGCCGCCCCCCGAGGTCGGTGATGACGACGTTCACGTGGTCGCTGATGGTCTTGAGGCTGTCGTAGGCGGTCTGCATGGCGGCCGTGTTGCCGGAGGTCAGGGCCTGGCTGAGGTCCTTGGCCACCTTGAAGATGTCGGTGGCGCTGCCCAGGGAGGTGGCCGCGGGCCCGCCGAAGAAGAGGGTGTCCCCGGCCACGTTGGTGGTGACGTTGGAGCTCGCGCCGACCTTGAAGACGATGTCCGCGTTGTTGCCGTTGTAGGTGATGGTGTTCGCAGGGGCCGTGGCGCCCTGGACGTCCTCGAAGGGCGGATGGAAGACGCCCAGGGGGTCGGTGTACCCCGTGGTCATGCTGCCGGCGAAGATGTACTTGCCCTGGACCTGCGTGTTGGCGAGGTTCATGAGGTGATCGAAGATGCCGTCCACCTCGGAGGCGATGGCCTGGCGGCTCACGGAACTCTGGGTGCCGGTCATGCCCGTCTGGGCGAGCTGCATGAGGCGGGTGACTTCCGTCTGCATGGACGAGGCCACGTCCTCGGTGTTGGCGAGGTACGAGGTGGCCGTGTCGATCTGGGCCATGTACTGCTTGTTCTGGCCGATGGAGGCCTGGAAGTTGAGGATGGCCGCGCTGCCGCCGGGATCGTCGCCGATGTTGATGATGCGCTTGCCGGACGTGAGCTGGGAGGTGTAGAGCGACAGGCGGTCCTTGCTCCGCTGGAGGTCCAGGAGGAGCTGGGCGCTGTTCATGGGGTTGGTGCTGCGGATCGTCATGGGTCACCCGCCTTTCATCGGCCAAGCTGGTTGATCATCTGGTCCGTCAGCTGGCTGATCACCGTCAGGAAGCGGGCTGACGCCTGGTAGCCCCGCTGGTACATGATCAGGTTGGCGGCTTCGGTATCCAGGTCCACGCCGGCGATGCTGGAGCGCTGGTTCGTGAGGGCCGTGGTGATGTTCTCCTGGTTCGTGGCCGTCGTGTCCCACTGGTTGGCGTCGGTCCCGATGCGGTTGACCAGGCCGGACATGAAGGTGCTGAAGGGACCCGTGGTGGCGGCCCCCGGCCCCGCGCCGGTGGCGTCGATGACGCTGGTCTTGGTCTGCAGATCCACGAGCTGCTTGGCGATGCTGTTGTCGCCCGCGGCGGCCGCCCCGCCCGCGGCGATCAGGTCCGGGTCGGCGGCGATGGCGGCGTTCACGGAGAGGCTGAGCACCGTGCCCCGGTAGTCGTCGGCGGGGTTGGCGGAGGGCGGGACCTGCACGTTGCTGGGGAGGTGGTTCGTGGTTCCGGCGGTGCCCACGAAGAAGTCGAGGCCGTGCTGGGTGCCGTCCAGGGAGTAGCCGGTGCTGTGCAGGGTGTTGACGTTGTAGGCCAGGCCCGCGGCGAGTTCGTCGAGCTGCTGCTCGTAGCCGGACAGGAGGTTGTCCCGCAGGTCGAGCTGGGCGCCCAGCTGGCCGTTGAGGATGCCGGAGGTGACGTTCTTGTCGCTGGGGGGGGTGCCGGTCTGGATGGCGGAGGTGGTCACCTGGGTGTAGTAGGGGGACGTGGCGCCCTTGACGGCGTGGAGGTCGAAGGAGGTCAGGCCCGCCACGAGGGGGGCGGCGCCGCCGTCCAGGGTGACCGTCATCTGGTTCTTGGAGTCGATGTAGGTCTGGACCCCCACCAGCTGGGCCAGCTGATCGGCCAGGGCCTGCCGCTGGTCCATGGCGTCGTTGTCGTTCAGGGAGTTGGTCTCTCCGGCCAGCTTCTGGTTCAGCGCGGCGATCTGCTTGGTGAGGGTGTTCACCTGGTTCACGAGGGTGGGCACTTGGGCGTCCGCGTTCTGCTGGGCGGCCTGGAGGGCCTGGTACTTCACCTGCATGGTCTCGATGAGGCTCTTGGCGGCGCCCACCAGGTTGGTGCGCACCGAGGTGTCCTCGGGCTGGGCGGACAGCTTCTGGAGGGCCGTGAAGAACTGGTTGAGCTGGTAGGAGATGCCCGAGGTCCCGTCGTCCGTGAAGATGGACGCGGCCGTCTCGAGGGCCTGGTTCCGGGTCTGGGCCCCGGCCTGGCGGGAGGTGCTGTTCGTGATCTGGAGGTTGAGGAGCTGGTCCCGCACCGCCTGGACGTTGGCGAGGGAGGAGCCCATGCCGAAGAACAGGTTGCCCTCGTTGACGGAGCCGTTGCTGCTCACCACCGCGGTCTGGCGCGAGTAGCCCGTGGTGTTCACGTTGGCGATGTTGTGGCCGATGATGTCCAGCGCGGCCTGCGCCGACGTCAGGCCGGAAAGGCCGATGTTGAGTCCTGCGGTGAGTCCGGGCACGGCGTCCTCCTACACGTGCTGCTGGATGCGGACGGAGAGGGTCGCGGGGAGGGGCACGCCGCCGCGCGGCGCGTAGGTCCCGCCGTCCCCCAGCTTCATGAGCGTCGCCCGCAGGGGCGCCTCCAGCGAAGACACGAGGTTCTGGAGGTTCTGCACCCGCCGCCGGAGGGCCTGGGCCCCCTCGAGGTCCGCGGGCCAGCCGATGAGCTCCTGCCACCGCACCGTCGCCAGGAGCGGGAGCGGATCCTCGCCTGCGATGAGCTTGGCTTCAAGGTCATGGAGCAGGGCGGGCAGGGCGTGCAGCATGAAAGGCCTCCGGGCCTCCTCACCGCAAACCACGTGCCAGGGCCGTCAGACCAGGAGATCCAGGCCGCCTTCGGCAGGAATTGCCCGTTCAGGCGCCAGGTCCTCCCCCGAAGCCGCTTCGGGGGCCTCCCCTTGCTCCGGGGCGTCCTCCCGCCCCTGGCGGCCCTTGCGCTCCTCGGTGCGCAGGGCGTCGGCCCGGGGTATCTCGGGCACGTTGTTCTGCTCCTGCGCGGTGCGGTCGTCCAGGATCCGCTTATGGGCCGCTTCCCTTGCCAGCAGGTCGTTGAACCCCTGGGCTTCCCTCAGGGCCTCCAGGTTCGCCGTCTGGAAGGACTGGCGCAGGGTGATGGGGTTCATGGCGCGCCCTCAGGACCCCAGCGGGAGGGGGGTGTATTCCTTGAGGAGCCCGTCCGCCACGGCGTCGGGGTCCGGATGGTAGTCCTCGGCGTCCAGACTCGCCCGGAGCGCCTCCACCCGGTCCAGCCGCACGTCGGGAATCCCGGTGATGCGGGCCCGGGCCACGGCCACGAAGTGGGCGCCGCTGGAGACGCTGAGGGCGTCCGAGACGGGACCCGCCGGAGCGGTGGAAGCCGGCTGAGAGGGAGCCGAACTGCCAGCGCTCACCTTCGCGCCCGACCCCGTTCCCCCCGACTTGATTGAAACCCTCATTTCCACACCTCGACACTCATGGTATCGGCAGGTGGGGATTTACCATTAACTCGTGTGGCCGGAGTCCTGGGTGGTGCCCTGGGCGGCCCTGATGGAGGCCTCCAGGCGGTCCTTGAGGCCCCAGGAGGCCCCCCCCTCCATGGCGTGGTTGATCACGGCCTGGTCCAAGAGGAACTCATAGGTGCTCCGGGCCCCGGCGCTTTCCCCGAACAGGCCGGAGGTGTGGACGGTCTTGCGCAATTCCTTGAAAAGATTGGCCATCAGCAGCCCCTCGAACTGCTTGGCGGCCTCGGCGGGGTCCTTGCTCGTCGGCTCGGTTGCCGTGGCCACCCGGTCCAGGGGGGAGCCCTGGGCGGAGGCGAGGAGGGGGACGGAGCTCACAGGACCCTCAGCTCGGCGTTGAGGGCGCCCGCGTCCTTCATGGCCTGGAGGATGGCCACCAGGTCGCGGGGGGTGACGCCCACGTTGTTGAGCATCTCGGCGAGGCGCCCGACGGTGGTGCCCGGCTCGAGGGTGAAGGACTTGGTCTTCTCCTCCTCGGCCTTCACGTCGCCGGTGGCCGTGGTCACCGTCTTGCCCTTGGAGAGCGGCGCGGGCTGGCTCACCTTCTGGACCGTGGAGACGGAGATGGAGAGGCCGGCCTGCACGATGCTCACGGCCCCGATCCGCACGTCCGAGCCCATGATGACCGTTCCGGTCTTCTCGTTCACGACGACCCGGGCCTTGGTCTGGAGGGCGATGGGCAGGTTCTCCAGGCGCGCGACGAGCTCCACGGTCCGCCCCTGGAATTCGGGGGGAATGGGGACTTCCACGGTCCGGGCGTCCAGGGCCCGGGCGGAGGCCGCCGGCAGCTCCTGGTTGATGGCCTTGACCACGCGCACGGCGGTGGTGAAGTCCTCCTCCTGGAGGCTGTAGCGGAGGACCTTGCGGTCGTTGAAGTTGCCGCCCACCTCCCGCTCCACCAGGCCGCCTTCGGGGATCCGGCCGGCGGTGGGGTGATTCTTGGTGTTGGAGGCTCCGGCGGTGGCGACGGAGAAGCCGCCCACCAGGACGGGGCCCTGCCCGACCACGTAGACCTGGCCGTCGGGGCCCTGGAGGGGGGTCATGAGGAGGGTGCCGCCGGCCAGGGACTGGGCGTCCCCGTTGGAGCTGACGGTGACGTCGACCCGCTGTCCGGGCCGCGCGAAGGCGGGGAGCTCGGCGGTGACCATCACGGAGGCCACGTTCTTCACGTTCAGGCCCGTGGTCGCGATGCTGATGCCCTGGCGGGCCATGAGGTTGGCCAGCGTCTGGATGGTGAACTTGGACTGGTTGGTGTCGCCGGTGCCCTTGAGGCCGACCACGAGACCGTAGCCGAGGAGCATGTTGCCGCGCACGCCCTGGAGGTTCGCGACCTCCCGGAGGGGCAGCTCGTACCGGGTCTCCGCGGCGGCGGCGCCGAGGACGGTCAGGAGGGAGAGGAGGATCCGTCGCATCATGCCGCCTCAGAAGGGCCAGATGTAGGCCAGGAGCCGGCTGATGTAGCCCGGCTTGAGGGTCTCGTCCACCACGCCCTGGCCGCCGTAGCCCACCCGCAGCTCGGCCACCTGGGCCGAGGCGATGGTGTTGGTGGCGTCGAGCCGGGCCGGGTCCAGCATACCGGCCACGTAGAGCCGCTGCTTCTCGTTGTTGAGGTGGATGTCCCGGTAGCCCTCGAAGATCAGGTTGCCGTTGCCCAGGACCTTCACGACCCGGGCGGTGATGGTCGTCGTGAAGACGGCGCTGCGGTCGGTGACCCCGTTGCCCGCGAACTTGTTGGTGTTGGAGGTGGTGTACCCGCTGGTGGCGGCGGCGCCGCTGCCCACGCCCGCATTGGCGAGGCGGCTGAAGAGGCTGGGGGCGTTCAGGTTGTTCGAGCCGGACCGGGCGGTGGTCACGTCGGCCTTGGAGGTGGCGGTGGTGGTCTCCGCGATCCGGATGGTGACGAGGTCGTTCAGGTTGTGGGCCCGCAGGTCGGCGAAGGTGGCCCGGTCCTGCCAGAGGGATCCGTCGGAGAGGGCTCCCCGCGCCGGGGCGTCCTCGGGATAGGGGATGCGGGGCTGGCGGGTGAGGTTGGGATCGTGGGTCTTGGGGAGCGAGCACCCCAGGACCAGCAATCCGGATAGGATGGGCAAAAGATACCGCATGACCTGCCTCCAAGGGAGGAATGGGCAGGGGTCATGCCAAAGCCATCAACACCCGGTCGTGCCCGGCGAAATCCCGGTGCACCGCCACCCGTCCCCAGCCGAGGCCCTCGGCCCGGGCCTGGAGTTCGGCCCCCTGCCCCGCGCCAATCTCCAGGACCACCCCGGGGGCGCTGCGGACCCGGGCCTGGCGGAGGAGGGCGGTGGCCAGGGCCAGGCCCCGGTCCTCGGCGAAAAGCGCCGACCGGGGTTCGAAGGCCAGCTCGCGCTGGAGGGTTTGCTCGTCCGCCGGATCCACGTAGGGGGGGTTCGACACCACGAGCCCCAGGGGGTCCGGGAGGGGGCCCAGGAGGTCCCCCTTGTGGAAGGCCACCCGGGCGCCGTGGGCGGCCGCGTTCTCCCGGGCCACGGCCAGGGCCCCGCGGCTGATGTCGGAGGCCCGGACCTCCCAGTCCGTCTCCAGGGCCATGCACACGGCAAGGATCCCGGAGCCGGTGCCCACGTCGACGGCGTGGAGGACGCCCAGGCGCCGCCCCACGTCCAGGGCCGCCTCCAGGACCAGTTCGGTCTCGGGCCGGGGGATCAGGGTGTCCCGGGTGACCTTGAAGCGCCGCCCCCGGAAGGGGGCCCAGCCCAGGATGTACGACCAGGGCTCCCCGGCCCGGCGCCGGTCCAGCCACCCCGCCACCTGGTCCACGTCCCGGGAAGGGACGGTGTCCTCCCCGTGGGCGAGCAGCCAGGTCGAGCCGAGGCCCAGGCCTTCGATCAACCACCGCCGCGCCTCCGCCCGGGCCTCCTGGACCTCCAGGAAACCGGCGAGGGCGTCGGCGAGGTGGCGCTGGAGCTGGGCGTACGTGGTTCCGTGCATAGGTCCGAACAGCCATCCTACCCGGAGGCGGGCCTATCGGGCGGCCATCAGTTCCTTGGCGCGCGCCTGGCTGGTGTTGGCCACCTCCTCGTGGAGGCTGCCGCCGTGGCTGTCCATGGTGACCACGAGGGGGAAGTCCTCCACCTCGATGATCCAGAAGGCCTCGGGGCTGCCGAACTCCTCCAGCATCTTCACGTCCACGACCCGCTTGACCCGCTCGGCCAGGAGGGCCCCGGCGCCGCCCGTGGCGTGGAAGTAGCAGGCCCCCGCCTTCCGGAGGCCGTCCGAGGTCTTCTTGCCCATGCCGCCCTTGCCGATGACGCCGCGGACGTTGTAGGTCTCCAGGACATCCGCCTGGTAGGGCTCCTCGCGGATGCTGGTGGTGGGGCCGGCGGACACGAAGGTCCAGGACCCATCGGCCTGCCTGGCCACGACGGGGCCGCAGTGGTAGATGACGGCCTCCTCCAGGATGGGCTTCAGCCATTCGGGCTTCTTCTCCACCATGAACTTGTGGCCGATGTCCCGGGACAGGACCACCTTGCCGTTCAGGAGGATCTCGTCGCCCACCTTGAGCTCGCGAATGACCGCTTCGGAAATGGGAGTGATGATCTTCTTCACGGGAGGCTCCTAGCGGTAGACGGCGTTGCCGGAAGGCTCGATGACCAGGTCCATGCGCCGGGAGGACCAGCACATGTAGCTGATGCTGACGTAGAAACTGGCCGGATGGCGCCACATCTCCGAGACGTTCACGCCCAGGACGGTGGTGAGGCCGCCGTAGCCCATGGGGCCGATCCCGAGGCTGTTCAGCTCCTCCGTCAGCTGCCGCTCGAAGGCGTCCAGCTTGGGGTCGGGGTTCGGGGTGCCCAGCTTGCGGAGGATGACCTCCTTGCTGCGCTCGTAGCCGGTGACGCGGTCGCCGCCGATCGCCACCCCCAGGATGCCCGGGGAGCAGCCCTGGCCCTGGGCCTTGGTCACGGCGTCGATGATGCACTTGCGCACGCCGCCCAGGTCGCGGCCCGCGCCGATGGCCACGTCGGGCAGGCGGTACTGGGCGCCCACGTTCTCGCAGCCGCCGCCCTTCTGCATGATGGAGATCTCGATGCCGGGGCCCTCGTGCTCCTCGAAGTGCACGACCGGGTGGGTCTCGCCGAAGGGGTCCATGTTGTTGCCGGGGTTGCGGCCGGAGAGGCTCTCCACGCAGTTGGGCCGGAGCCAGCTCTTGGCGGTGGCCTCGGCCACGGCCTTGCGCACCTGCTGCTTGAGGACGCGCTGGGAGAAGCCGAAGGGATGCCGCACCCAGAAGATGAGGGTGCCCGTGTCCTGGCAGAGGGGCGCCACGTTCTCGTCGGCCAGGGTGACGTTCTCGAGCATGGTGTCCAGGGTGTTGGCGGCCCGGGAGCCCTCGGCCTCGCGGTTCCGGAAGGCCACCAGGGCCTCGATCACGTCCTGGGGCAGCCGGGTGGTGCTGCGCCGGATCAGCTCGAGGACGGGCAGGGTCAGGTCCACCGAAGCCGGGTTGGCCAGATCGGCCTTCCAGTCGGCGGGCAACACGGATCGGGCCTCCACCGTCTCAAGGGAGGTGAGGGAGGGTAACGGGCAGGCGGTCATGGTTCCCCCGGGGAGCGTCTTCCTAGGTGTAAGCCCGTGAAATGAGATTAACAACTCTTTTTTCAGGCCCCGCCGGACCCGCCCGGCCGCCGGCGCCCTTCAGGCCCAGGCCCGGGCGAGGGCGGTGGTGAGGTTCAACAGGGGGGTGACGCTGCGGCTCAGGGCCATCCCCTTCAGATCCAGGTCGGTCTGGTTCACCAGGTGGAGGAGCCGGGCGGCGCCCTCGGCCCCGATGCGGTTCAGGACCTTTTCATAGCCATCCAGGAGGAAGGCCTGGTTGGGACCCAGGCCCAGGGCCGGCAGCAGGTCGTTGCGGACACGGATGCCGTCCCGGCGTGCGTCCGCCAGCCGGCAGAGGCGTTCCACCTCCCGCCGGGCCTGGCCCAGGAGCATGAGCGGGGCGCCGCTGGGCTCGTCCTCCAGGGCGATCCGCAGGGAGGCCAGCGCCTGGGGGATGGATCCGGATTGCCAGGCCTTGGACCAGGCGAAGGCGGATTGCTCGCCGAGCCGGAAGGTGGCCTTGTCCACCAGGTCCGCCTCCACGCGACGGTCGTCAGCCAGCAGGTCCAGCACCTCCAGGCATCGCCGGAGGACGCCCGGGTTTCCGCCCATGCGGGCGGCGATGCGGCGGGCGACGCCGGAGCCCAGGCGCAGCCCCAGGGCGGCGGCCTCGGCCTCGACGAAGGCCGGGGCCTCCTTGTCGTCCAGGGCGCCCAGCTTGAGGACCCGGCCCTGCTTGGCCCAGTCGCTGAAGGGCTTGGCCCCCAGGATCCGGCCGGGGCCGGCCTGGAGGCCCGTCCGGGACACCAGGAGCAGGCGGGTGCCATCCAGGGGTTCCTGCAGGACCCGCTTCACCGCCGGCGGCAACTCCTTGGCCCGCTCCAGCAGGTTGTCGGCCTGGGGCACCACCACCACCCGGTCGGCGCCCAGGGGGGCCGTCTCCGACAGGGCGTTCAGGACCTCGGGCCAGGGGCAGCCCTCGGCGCAGAGGGTGTAGGAGAACACCTCCCATTCGGGGTCCACGTGGACGGCCTTCCAGGCCTCCACGGCCTCCCGCCGCCCATCCGCGTCCTCCCCGTGGACGAGGGCGTAGGGGGCGTCCAGCCAGGTCCGGGGGATGGCCATCAGTCGCTCCCTTCCAGGAGCTGGGTCAGGAAGCTCTCGGCGAAATCGTCGGCCAGGGAGGAGAGGACCCGGAGCTCCTGGTTGTTGAAGGTCGCGAAGTTCTGGTCGACCCGGTACTGGTTCGAGAAGGTCAGGCGCGGGCGCTGGATGACCACGTCGCCGGTGACGCCGTCCAGGAGCTGGACGGAGGCCGCGACCACCACCTCCACCCGGGTGGCGGAGCCGGCGGAGGATCCGCGCAGGACCCCGGACCCCAGGGAGAGGCCCAGGGGGCGCACTTCGTAGGTCTCGATGGCCCCCTGGAGGACCCAGCGGCTGGAGGCGCTCCCGGGCACCAGGCGCCAGGGGGAGGCCGCGACGATGCGGTTCTCCAGGGCCTTCCGGAAGGTCTCCTCCGCCCCCAGCTTGGGGGTGTTGTTGCGGAAGCTGGCGATGCGCACGGTGCCGCCCTTGGCCATCCAGGCCGCGGTCCGCGGCCGCTGGTCGAGGCGCCGGTAGCCGCAGCCCAGGAGGAGGGCCCCGGCGAGGAGGGGGACGACGGGGCGGATGTTCATCAGGCCGGGTTGTAGATGCCCACGTAGGGGAGGTTGCGCAGCTTGCCCTCCAGGTCCAGCCCGTAGCCCACGACGAAGTGGTCCTCGATGGAGAACCCGACGTAGTCCACGGGCACCTCGACCCGGCGCCGGCTGGGCTTGTCCAGCAGGGTGCAGATGCGCAGGCTGGCCGGCTCGCGGTCCATGAGGATCTTGCGGACCTTGTGCAGGGTCAGCCCGGTGTCGACGATGTCCTCCACGATCAGCGCGTGGCGGCCCCGGATGGAGGTGTCGCAGTCGGTGAGGATCTTGACCTCCCCGGTGGACTCGAAGCCGTGGCCGTAGCTGGCGACCCGCATGAAGCTGACGTCCATGTCCAGGGCGATGGCCCGGGTCAGGTCGGCGAAGAACGGGTAGACGCCGTTCAGGAGGCCGATGACCACGAGGTCCTTGCCCGCGTAGTCCGCGGCGAGCTGGATCCCCAGCTCCTTCACGCGGGCGGCGATCTGGTCCTGGGTGAGGAGGGGGTAGATGCGGCTCAGGGACTTGGACATGGTGTTCTCCGTCACCTTTATACCATTCAACCCCGGCCCGGGGCCGGGGGTCTCTTGAATGGCCCCGTTCAGGGACCTTGCCTTTTCCAAGGGGCCCCCCGATGATGACAACAGCCATGGTTCATGACGAGAGGCCGACGTCCGCTGCCCTCCAGGACTCCCCCTACCACGGGCCGGAGGTCCAGGCGTGGGTGGTGGCCGCCCAGGCCGGAGACCAGGTCGCCTTCGCCAACCTGGTGGAGCGCTTTCAGCGGGACGTCTACGGGAAGGCCTTTTCCATCCTCAAGAACCACCTGGACGCCGACGACGTGGTCCAGGAGACCTTCCTGCGGGTGTACCGGGCCCTGCCCGGGTTCCGCTTCGAGTCCTCCTTCCGGACCTGGCTGATCACCATCACCACCCGCCAGGCCCTCAACTTCCTGGGCCGGGTCCGCTCCTCCCACGAGAGCCTGGATCCCACCCCGGAGGGGCAGGAACACCCGGCCCTCCGGGTGGAGGACAACCAGATGTCCGCCTTCCTGGACCAGGAGTCCCGCCGGCTCCTCCGGGAGGCCCTGCCCCGCCTGCCCCAGCGGCAGCGGGAGGCCCTTATGCTCAAGATAGAGAATGATTGGAAATATGAGCAGATTGCCGCCCAGATGAACATCTCGGTCGGCAGCGTGAAGGCCCACATCTTCCATGCGATCCAGAACCTGACCCAGCACATCCAAGGAGGGCGTCCATGACCGGTCTGCCCAGCCCCTGCCTTGAGGCCCTGAAGGCCATCGAAGCCGATCCCCTCGCCCTGCCCCCCGCCGCCGAGGCCCACGTGGCCCGCTGCCCCGCCTGCGCCGAGGCCCGGGTCACCTGGCTCGCCATGGAGGAGGCCCCCGGGGCGCTGGCGCCGGCCGGTTATTTCGATCGGCTTCCCGGCCGGGTCCTCCGGAAGCTGCCCGCCACCCGTCCCGCCCTTCAGCGCCCCGCCCTGCTCTGGGCCCTGGCCGCGGGCCTGATGGCCGCCATGGGCACCGGCGGCTTCCTGTTGGGCCGTGCAAACAGGCAGCCGGTTGTGGAGGCCAGCATCAACCCCGCGGCCGTCCCCGCGGCCCAGGACCTGCCCGCCACCCTCCCCGACGCGCCCTTCCAGGAAGGCGATGAGGAGATCACCCAACTGCACAACCTCTCGGCCGAGGAAGCGAAGGCCCTCATCGACAAGGCCGATGCCCAAGGGAGCCAGCCATGAGCCTCCGCGCCCGACTCCTGCCGTGCCTCGCGCTGGGCGCGGCCCTCTCCCTCCAGGCCCGGGAGGCGGAGCCGCTCCGCGGCCAGACCCCCCGGCCGGGGCGCGCGGGCCGGGATCCTCGCCTGATGAGCCGGCTCTACCACTTCCGGCTCGCCCGGATCCAGCAGATCGTGGGGCTCCCCGAAGACCGGGCCCGCCTCGTGGCCGAACGCTGGAGCCGCTGGGACCGGGAGCACCTGGAGCGGGGCCAGCAGGCCGTGGAACTGCGCCGGCAGTTCAACCAGATCCTCATGGGGCCCGAGCGCGAGGAGGACAAGAACGCCCGGCTGCGGCCCCTGATCGACCAGTTCATCGTCCTCCGCCAGCAGCAGGAGGCGGGCCGGAAGCAGTTCGAGGAGGACGTGCGCGCCGGCCTGACCCCCGCGCAGCAGGCGCGGCTGATCCTGGCGATGGACGAGATCCAGCAGCGGCTCCGCGAAGTGCTGCGGGAAGGCGTGGGGCGCGGGGAGCACTAGGCTGTGTTCGGAATCTATAGATTAGATAAATAGTTAACTTGTACTCATACGTAAAGGCTCGTACACCACGAATTTTCCTGGGGTAACGATGCCGAGAAGTTTCCTGACCGATGCCCTGTGGGCAAAGCTTGAACCGCTCCTTCCGCCAGAGCGTGGAGGGATGGGGCGATCCCGTCACCCCAACCGTCCCATGGTGGAGGCGATCCTGTGGAGGCACAGGACTGGGGCGCCGTGGAGGGACCTGCCGGAGGAATCTGGACCTTGGACAAGCGTGTACACGCGATTTGAGGCCTGGACCAAGCGCGGCGTGTGGCAAAGGATCCTGGAGTTCCTGCGCAAGGAAGCCGACCTGGAGTGGGTCATGCCGGATGGCACCATCCTTCGCGCTCATCAACCTTCAGCAGGCAAAAGGGGGGGGCTCTGGAACCAGGCGCTCGGACGATCTCGGGGTGGATGCTCGACCAAGATCCATTTGATCTGCGATGCCCACGGTAATCCTTTGGATTTCCTGGTCACTCCGGGGCAAGCCCATGAAAGCCGGTCTGCTGAAGGATTGCTGTGCGGTTGGCAGGCAGAGTACGTGTCCGGAGATCGGGCCTACGATGGGAACCCGGTAAGGAAGGCGATCGAGGCCATGGGTGCGACAGCCGTCATCCCACCTCATCCCCGGCGCAAGAATCCGGCGGCCTGGGACTCACACCTATACAAGGCCCGCCATGCCATCGAGCATGGGTTCGCCAAGCTCAAACAGTTCAGGGCGCTGGCCACCAGGTTCGACAAAACGGCGCGAAGTTTCTCAGCCCAGGTGGCTTTGGCCTGCATCGTGATCTGGCTGAGGCTATGAGCGGAGGGTGACAAGCGTTCCGGATCCTCATTGATCCTATGAAACGCGGAGGCGCGGAGGATCTCGCAGAGGGTCGCGGAGGAAAGCGCTCCTGGAACCTGCCACCTCCCAATGACACGTCCCAACGGGAGGCGTGATGGGAAGGCATTGGGGAGAGGTCGACGGGGAGGATCATCCGCACAAGGAGATCACCCAGGCCATCATCGGGGAGGCCATCGAGATCCAGAAGGCTCTGGGGCACGGACTCCTGGAAGATCCCTACAAGGTCTGTCTGGCGCACTCCCTGAGACTGGCCGGCCATAAGGTGAAGCGGGAGGTTTTCCTGGATATCGAGTGGAGGGGGCTTGTGGGCTTGATCCTTTCTCCGCGAGCCTCAGCGAGATCCTCCGCGCCTCCGCGTTCCAATAGGATGCTGCGAATGCGCGGCGCCATCAGGCACTGCAGCACAGACTCACCATTCCAGCTCCTCCATGCTCCGGCACGGATGGGTATTAGCCATTACTATCCTAGATTACGAACACACCCTAGGGCCAATACTGTCGGTACAAGCCTTGCCAAGACGCCTCGGTAGCCTATAGTTGCAAGAAGAGGCGACCATGGCGAGGACTGCGGCGACGCTCCCGGCAGGGAGTCGGATCACCGATTACATGAGCTTGGGGGTAGTGGCAAAGACCTTCCCCCGAACCCACGTTGACGATGTTTTAAAACGCACAGGCAGGACCAGTGCGCGGCAACGGGACCTCCCCGCCCATGTCGTCGTCTACTACGTGATCGCTCTCGCGTTATTCATGCAGGCTTCCTACGGTGAGGTGCTGAGGTGCCTGCTGGAAGGCGTCCAATGGTTGATGGACAAGGCTGTCGAGCCGAAGGTCTCCCACAAATCCAGCATTTCCCAGGCCCGAATTCGGCTTGGTTGGGAACCGATGAAGGTGCTTCACGACGAGATCGTCAAGCCTATCGCGACGCCTCAGACACGGGGTGCCTGGTTTCGAAACTGGCGGCTGGTGAGCATTGACGGAAGCACCCTTGATGTTCCAGATGAGGCTGAGAACGAGGCAGCCTTCGGATCCATAGAGTCATCACGAGGCAAAGTCGCATTCCCGAAGGTCCGGTTTGTTTGCCTCTGCGAGCTTGGGACCCATGTGATGTTCGGGAGCTGCGTAGATTCCTATGAGGTCGGAGAGGTTGCCTTGGCGGAGGACGTGTTACCCCTGCTCGAACCAGGGATGCTCTGCCTGGCCGATCGCGGATTCAATTGCTTCAAGCTATGGAAGTTGGCCCAAGGAACCGGGGCTGATCTCCTTTGGCGCCTGCGTAAGGACATGAACCTGCCCAGGGAGAAGCAACTGCAGGATGGAAGCTACCTGAGCACCTTCTACGAGTATTGGTATGACCGGAAGAAGTCCACGAATGGAATTCGGGTCCGCGTTGTGGAATACACCCTGGAGGGGATGGAGGGAGCGGAACCGATCTACCGCCTGGCGACTACCATCCTCGATCCAGAGAAAGCCCCAGCCAGGGAATTGGCTGCCCTCTATCACGAGCGATGGGAGATCGAGAGTGCGTTCGATGAATTGAAGACCCATCTCCGGGGTCGCCAGGTAACCCTTCGAAGCAAGACGCCTGACCTGGTCAGACAGGAGTTCTACGGGATGATGATGGCCCACTTTTCCATCCGCGGCCTGATGCATGAAGCGGCCCTGAAGGGGGATGTCGATCCCGATCGCTTATCGTTCCTGCACGCAGTTCGGGTGATTCGCCGCAAGCTGACGCGTTTCGCGTCTCTCCCCCCCTCGGGAGAGGCCAGCATTCCATCAGAGCGTCCTGTCTGAGCTGCTGAGCGAACCTGCAGGCTGTAGCCGCGACCGGATGAATCCCAGGGCCATCAAGAGGAAAATGAGCAACTGGCCGACCCGACTAAGAAGTCGAGCCGGGACGAGGCGAGTCGAATTCGAAATCGAGGTCCTGGAGACACCTCAGCCCCGGCACCGGAACCCCAAAGGGCATCGCCGGCGGCCTCGATGATTCATTGTACCGACAGTATTGACACTAGGCGCGGTCGGCATGGGGGCCGCGGCCAGCCTCAGCGCCTCCTCCGCCCGCTCCCCTGTACCATCTCCCGAACGGGGAACTGTACCCTGGCCAAGACCGGCCGAACGACTATTGTTGGGGCTGCAGACCTCTCCGGAGCCCGCACATGCGAAAACTCATCATCCTCCCGGCCGCCGCGGCCCTTGCAGGTTTCCTGGGGTGCACCTCCAATTCCGGAAGTTCCTCCTCGGGCACCCTCAGCGTGCACATGGTCGACGGTCCCACGTCGGCGTACAAGTCCGTCCTGCTGGATGTCACCTCCATCGAGATCAGCAAAGACGGCGGATCCTGGACCACCCTGGGCACCTGGACCGGCGGGCCCATCGATCTCCTCACCCTCACCGGCGGCATCTCCCAGACCCTCGCCCAGGGCGTGACCCTTTCGTCGGGGGTCTACGGGCAGATGCGCCTGCACCTCGGCACCAACAACAGCGTGGTCCTGCAGGACGGCAGCAGCCACGCCCTCACCGTGCCCTCCGGCCTCCAGACGGGTCTGAAGCTGGTGGGGAACTTCAATGTCCAGGCGGGCACCACCGCGGACATCTGGATCGACTTCGACGCGGCCCATTCCATCCAGGTCGTGGGGGCCGGCAACTCGGGCAAGTACATGCTCCGGCCCGTGGTCTTCTGCTACGACAAGGCCGTCACCGGCTCGGTCTCGGGCACCCTCACCGACGCCGCCGACAACTCCGCCCTCGCCGGCGTCACCGTCTACGCGGAGACCCTGGACAACGCGGGGAACGCCTCCGTCGTCCGCAGCACGGTCACGGACGCCTCCGGCAAGTACACCCTCGACCTGCTGCCGGTGGGCGGCACCTACTTCGTGGTGACGATGCCCGCCACGGCCACCAAGGTCTACTCGCCCAAGGCCAGCGCGGCCACGCCCATCACCGTGGCGGCCCCGGTGGCGACCTACAGCGCCGCCTTCACCGCCTCCCTCGTCTCGGGCACCGCCGGCGGCACCGTGACCCCGCTGGCCACCACCGACCAGAGCGACGCGGCCTACCTCCTGGCGACCTTCGCCTCCGGCGGATCCACCGCCAACTTCATCGTCCGCCGGGACGTGGCGGCGGTGGGGGCCACGGAGACCTTCAATTTCGGCACCGTGCCCGCGGCCGCCTATTTCGTCACCGGGGTCCGGGCCACCACCGCCTCGGACGGGACCGTCACCCGCGTGGTCAGCAATCCGGCGATCGTGCCCCTGGTCGTGCCGGACGGCGGCGCCGGCACGGCGGCCCTGGCCTTCTGACGGCCCGCGGCCGGAACCGCTCCCTGGGACAGGCGTGCAATGGGCCTGTTCCAGGGAGCTTCTCCATGTGCCTCACCCGCGGGATCGAGGGCGCCGGCGTCCCGGGAAACCCGGTCGCCTGAAGGGGCCCCTCATTCGGGGGCCTTGGCCTCCAGGATGACCGGCACGACGACGGGCCGGGTCTGGGTGGTCTTGCGGATGGTGCGCCGCAGGTTCTGGCGGAGGAATTCCACCAGGAGATCCCGGTCCTTGCGGATCTCCCGCGGCGCCTCGGCGTAGGCGTTGGCTACGGTGGCCCGGAGGAGCTCGCTGTAGGCCTGGTCGTCGTTCAGGACGACGAAGCCGCGGCTCAGGATGGAGGGCTCCGCGGCCAGGTCCCCGGTGTCGGGGTCCACCACGAGGGTCGCGATGACGATGCCGTCCTCCTGGAGGATGAGCCGGTCGTGGATGACGCGCGCGTCGACCCGGTGGTCCACGCCCTGGTCCACGAAGCACTTGCCCACCGGGACGCTGCCGGCGCACTCGGCGCGGCCGTCCTTGAAGAGCCGCAGGCACTCGCCGCCGTCCAGCAGGAGGATGCGCTCCCGGGGCCAGCCCAGGCTCTCGGCCAGCTGGCCGTGGACCTTGAGGTTCCGGTAGGTGCCGTGCACGGGCGCCATCACCCGGGGCCGCACCATCCGGATCATCTCCGCCGCGTCGGGCCGGTGGCCGTGGCCCGTGGCGTGGACGGTCCCGAGGCCGTCGGTGGTCGTCTCGGCCCCGAGCCGCGCGGCCTGGTCGAGGATGCGGCTGATGCTGACCTCGTTCCCCGGGATCGCCCGGGAGCTGAGCACGAGCCGGTCCCCGTCGAGGATCTTGACGCCCTTCACCTCGCCCTTGACGATGCGGTTGAGGGCGCTCATGTCCTCGCCCTGGCTGCCGGTGCAGAGCACCATGACCTGGCGGGGCGGGAAGAGGCTGACTTCCTTGGGCTCGATGAACAGGTCGTCGGGCAGGGCCAGGCGCTTCAGGGCCCGCGCGGCGGCGATGTTGCGCTCCATGGAGCGGCCCATGACGCAGACGCGCCGGTCCTCCTCGTAGGCCAGGTCCAGGAGGATCTGGATCCGGTGGATGTTGGAGCTGAAGGTCGCCACGAAGAGCTTGCCCGGGGTCAGGCGCATGGCGTCCCGGAGCCCCTCCCGGCAGACTTCCTCGCTGGGGGTCGGCTTGACGGCGAGCACGTTGGTGGAATCGGAGAGGAGGACGGCGACGCCCTTGTCCCCGAGCTCCCGGAGGCGCGCGGTGCCCGTGAGGCGGCCGTCGACGGGGGTGGGGTCCAGCTTGTAGTCGCCGGTGTGGACCATCGTCCCCCAGGGGGTGTGGAGCGCGATGGCGCAGGCGTCGGGGATGCTATGGGTGACGGGGATCCACTCCGCGCCGATGCCCCCGATGTCCACGCGCTCGAAGTCCTCGACCACGTGCATGCGGGAGGGCTCCCAGAGCCCGTGCTCCCGGAGCTTGGACTCGACGAGGGCCATGGTGAAGGCGGAGCCGTAGACCGGGACGGGCCACCGCTCCAGGAAGTACGGCAGGGCGCCGATGTGGTCCTCGTGGCCGTGGGTGAGCAGGACCGCCTTGACCTTGTCGGCGAAGGGCTCGAGGTAGGCGAAATCCGGGATGACGGCGTCGATGCCGGGCTGGTCCTCGGAGGGGAAGAGCTGGCCGCAGTCCACCAGGAGGAGGGTGCGGGCGGTGTGGACCACCATGGCGTTCATGCCGAACTCGCCCAGGCCCCCGATGGGGATGACGCGGAGCTCGTCCTTTGCGGGGGGGGTCTGCCAGGCTTCGAAGGGGGGGAAGGTGTGGTTCATGGTTCCTGGGTCTGATTCAAGGTAGGCCCGCCAGCAGGGCGCGCCACGTGGAGGGGGGCACCGCCTCGGCCCGGACCGCCGGCGGCAGGCCCTGGGAGGCGAGGAGCGCCTGGATGCGGTCGGGGGGCAGGAAGCCCTGCCAGTTGTTGGCCAGGGTCTTCCGCCGGTGCTGGAAGCTGCGGTGGAGGAGGGCCAGGAGGGCCCGGCGCGCCTCCGGCGGGGGGGCGTCGGCCAGGGGCTCGAAGACCAGCACGGCGGAATCCACCTTGGGCGCGGGCCGGAAGGCGCCGGGTCCGAGCTTGAGGAGGCGGGTCACCCGGGCTGCCGTCTGGGCAAGCACCGCCAGGGGGCCGTAGTCCTTGGTCCCGGCGCGGCCGATGATCTTCTGGGCCACCTCCAGCTGGAACATGAAGACCAGGCGGTCCCAGGGCAGGCCGCCCAGCAGGAAGCGGGTCAGGATGGCCGTGGAGGCGTTGTAGGGGAGGTTGCCGGCCACCGCGAAGGGCGGGCCGGGGGGCAGGTCCTGGTGGACGGCGTCGCCGTGGACCAGATGGAAGTGGGGGGTGTCCCGGAAGCGGGCCTGGAGCACCTCGATGGCCTCCGGATCCAGGTCCACGGCCCACAGGGGGCGCCCATCCTCAAGCAGGGGAGCGGTCAGGACCCCGGGCCCCGGGCCGATCTCCAGCAACCGCACCGATGGCGCGGCCAGAGTCGCGTCCACGATGGCCCGGATGGCCGAGGCCTGGATGAGGAAGTGCTGGCCGAAGCCCTTCTTGGGTTGGAGGCTGGGGACGGGGTCGGGATCCAAGGGCACCCTCCAAGTCTACCCGCATGGGGCGCCAAAGGGTGGGCGGCGGGGATCCGTCCGGCGGTCACCGGCCCGGAAGGGTCCGCCAGGCGAGGAGGACGGGCGGGATGCCGGCCACCTGGAGCTGGCGCCCCTGGGTCCACCGATCGCCCCCCGGGCCCGTGAGCCAGGCGTCCAGGTCCACCTCCCAGAGGGGCCGGCCGTCCTCCAAGCAACCGAGCGGACGTACGTGGATGCGCCCCCCCTGCCCCGGGTTCAGGAAGGCGGCGGGCGGGGCCGCCCCCTCCACGGGGGCCTCCCCCAGGTAGGCCGGCCAGCCCGTCTCCAGGAACCAGGTCCGGAGGTCCTCCGCCGCCAGGTCGGCCCGGAGCCCCATCAGGGCCTGCCCCTCCATGGCCCAGGCCCGCAGGAGGGCCCCGTGGAGCAGGAGGAGGGCCGGCGCCGCCAGGGCCAGGAGCCCCGCCACGGCCAGGAGGAGGGCCGCGCCCCTCTGCCGCCCCCTCACGGCGGGGTCCGCGGCCGGGCCGCGAGGGTCCCCGCCAGGCGGGTCCTCCCCCGCCGGACCTCCAGGCGGATCCGGACCCCGGTGCCGGCCCAGGCCTCCGGTTGGAATCGCTGGATCCCGGGCATCCGGCCCAGGTCCCGCCCCCGCCCGGCCCGCCAACGCAGCCCGCCCTCCGGGCCTACAGGGCCCACCTCCACGACCTCCCCGCACCGCACGGGCACCAGGGCGGCTCCGACCGCCCAGGCGCCGCCCAGGGCCCCCAGGGCCTCGACCGGCCGCCCCGGCCCGGCGCCGGCTGGGAGGAGGAGGCTGCCCGGAGGGCCCGCCCAGCGCACCAGCCGGTCCCCGGGGAGGAGCCGGCCGTGGTCCCCCCCGACCCATGCCCGCCCCCCCGGTTCCAGGGCCTCCAGGCGGAGGCCGGAGGCCAGGAGGCGGTCCCGGACGAAGCAGAGCCGGCCCTCCCCCAGGAGGGGCCGGCCCCGGTCCGGTCCCGGCGCGCCGGGACCGGCCGCCCAGGGGTGGCGGTAGCCCATGCCCTGGATCAGGGGCACCAGGCCCGCCGCGGCGCAGCGGAGGTCCAACTGGGCCTCGAGCCGTTCCCCCAGGCGCCGGCCCCCCAGCCCCAGGGCGGCCAGGATCTGGAGGGTGCCCGCCAGGAGCAGCCCGGTCAGGCCCAGGGCCATCATGAGCTCGGCCAGGCAATGGCCCCGGGGTAGCCGACGGACGAACACCAGCTCCCGGACCCGGGCGCCCTCCCGCCACCGGGCCCGGACCTCGCGCCGGCCCTCCCCCTCCCGCACCTCCAGGGCCAGCCAGTCCGGACGCTCCTCCAGCTGCCCGGCCTCCAGGGCGGCCTGGACGGCGAGGCGGGCCTCCAGGTGGCGCCGGACCTCCCCCTCCGCCCGCAGGCACCCCGTGAGGAGCCGGAGCAGGCCGAGCAGGCCCGTGCCCAGGAGGGCCGCGGCCACCAGGACCTCCACCAGGGTCGTGCCCCGCGCCCCCGCCACCGGCCACCTCCAGGCCGGCAGGATGGGACCGCGGGGGGCGGCGCGCCCGCCGCGCCAACGCCACGCCTATCCGCGGTTGGCCCCTCCCGCCCGGTCAACCGGGTCCGGGAGGGGCGCCGAGTGTTCCCCCAGGTGACAGCCGCCGTCCGGCCCTGCCGGGGCTACTGGAGGGTGAAGACGTTGCTGCCGTTCTGGTTGGTGGTGAAGACGACCGCGTTGGCGAGGGTCTTGTCCTTGACGTCCAGGCCGTAGGTGAGGCCGGTGGACCCGATGGTCAGCACGTAGGTCATCTGGGTGCCGCCTTTGGCCGTGAAGCCCGGCGCGGGGGAGGTCGAGGCGGCGGGGGTCGCCGCCGAACTCCAGGTGTAGGTGCCCGCCGTGCCGTAGAGGCCCACCTCGGCCTTGTGGTTCTCGAGCTGCATCCGCAGGACCTGGGCATTGGCCTTGGCGTCGCCGACGATGCGGGCGCGCCGCCGCTGGCCCAGGTACGAGGGGATGGCGATGGCCGACAGGATGCCGATGATGGCCAGGACGAGCAGGAGCTCCACGAGGGAGAAACCTTGGGCGGATTTCCTTGGGATCATGGCTGGACTCCTGGGACGGTACCGAATCTTAGCGCACCACCCGCCAGTTGCGAATGCGGAAGCCCCGCGAGCTGCTGGTGTCCTTCACGGCCTGGATGTCGGGGGTGTTGGCCCCCTTGGTGCCCTCGGCCAGGGAGGCCTTGGCCCCGCCCTGCATGACGTAGTCGCCCGCGTCCACGAGCTGGCTCGACAGGGAGTTGAAGGAGAAGGCCAGACCCGAGCAGCCGTCGACGCTGGAGGCGCCGGTGCCGTTCGTGATGTCCCCCACCTTGGCGGAGGTGACGTCGATCTCGGGGTCGAAGTAGAGGGGCCGGAGCACGTCGCACTGGCGGAAGGTGCGCGTGGTGCTGAAGGGGGAGCAGGCGAAGCCCGAGGAGCCGTAGATGTTGAACAGGGAGTAGAAGACGGCCCCGTCCTTGATGAGCGGGCTCACGAGGACCTTGTCCCGGGTCAGGTTCGGGCTGTCGCCCGCCGGGGC
Source organism: Mesoterricola sediminis (assembly GCF_030295425.1). Taxonomy (NCBI): domain Bacteria; kingdom Pseudomonadati; phylum Acidobacteriota; class Holophagae; order Holophagales; family Holophagaceae; genus Mesoterricola; species Mesoterricola sediminis. The sequence goes on from NZ_AP027081.1 coordinate 2,547,246, forward strand.
CAGGAGGGGGTTGGCGGTGTCGGTGTGGGGGAGGTCGATGTACCAGCCGTACTTGTAGTTGCTCCCGCTGTTGGTGGAGGGGGTGAACTGGCCCCAGAGGTAGGTGGGGGACCCCGCGTTGACCCGGGCGTCGCTGTACGAGGTCGCCCAGGCGCTGGTGATGGGCTGGAGCTGGCTGTCGGTGATGGCCGAGGCGGCGTTCTGGAGGTCGGCGAGCAGGTAGAACCGGTTGTAGGGGGCCGGGTTCCGGGTCGCGCTGACCGTGGCGCCGCTGCTGTTGGTGTAGCTGAAGTCCTCGGGGTAGTCGCCCGGGTTGTTGCGGTCGCCGGCGCCGATGGCCACCATGACGGTGACGGGCTTGACGGCCGTGGTGGCGTCCACCCGGACCATCACGGGGAAGTCGCCGGGGAGCCGGAAGGCGTCGGGGGCCGTGGTGAACCGGACACTGGGATCCCGGTAGATGAGCCGGACCTTGCTGGAATCGACCCATTCGTTGATGTTCGCCGAATCGGACCGGAAGGTGGCGACCTTGGCGACCTTGTCGGCGTTCAGGGCCCAGACGCCGCCCGTCATGTCGCCGAAGTAGACGCGGTTGGTGAGGCCCGCGGCCTGGTCGATGACGGAGACGGGGATGACGCCGCCGGGAATGGCGCCGACGGTGGTCCCGGAGGGGGAGGTGCGGAAATCCCAGGGATAGGTCCGCACGTGGTCGCCGGTCATGGGATCGAGGGCCATCACCAGGCGCCCGAGGCCGCTCTGGAAGTAGCTGGTCCCGGCCAGGGCGTCGTCATTGAGGTAGCGGGCGTTGATCTCGTCGTTGGCGTAGCCGCCGGTGATGAAGACGCAGCGCCGGAGGGCGCTCATGGCATCCCGCACGTAGCCGAACGTGGGCACGCTGGTGCTCATGCCCATGGTCCGGAGGAGGGAGGCGTTGGAGCTGTCCGTCCCGGTCGCCTTGACGATGTCGCCCGTGGTGGGCCGGATCCACCAGGCCAGCCTGGGGTTGCCGGGGGTCACGCCGGAGAGCCCGGAATTCGAGATGTTGATGGCGAAGTAGTCCCGGGCCCCCTTGCGGAAGCTGAAGATGACGGTGGCGTCCTCGCCGCTGCCCACCCGGGTGTCCCCGGTGACGCTGCCGATGGAGGGCTTGTCCACGTGGAAGAGCACGGCGTCGCCGTCCACCCCGTAGTGGTGCTTGTAGATCTTGGGATCCTGCTGGCCCTTCTGGTTGTACAGGTCCCAGAGCATGGGGAAGAGGTTGGGGGGCAGGAAGGTCCAGAGCTCGTAGGCCTTGGCCTTGTAGTAGCCCTCGTCGTTGCTGGTGGTGGCCTTGGCCGCCACCTCCACGAAGCAGTGGAGGTTCCCCGTGTTGGTGCCCACGATGATGAGCCGGGTGTGGGGGTCCGTGTACCCCGAGCCGTAGGCGTCCGTGTAGAACTGGTCGCCGGTGACCTTGCTGGGCAGGGTGTCGGCGAGGCTCTTGGAGAGCTCGATGGCCAGGGGGGCCGAGTCGACGATGTCGCCCATGATGTTCAGGTGGCCCAGGAGGTTGCCCGAGCTGTCGGTGTCGGTCTTGTCCCGGTTCCGCAGGTCGGTGTTGTTGGTGGCCTCGAAGGCCCCGAGCAGGAAGCGCATGAGGTTGCGGGCGTCGTCGTCGGAGGGGGCGCCGTTGGCGGCGACCCAGGAGGACAGGTAGTAGCGGCCCGTGGGGTCCTTGGCCGTCATCCAGCCCTTGATGCGCGTGAGCTGGGTCGAACTGCCGGCGCCGTTCGCGGAATGGGTGTAGGTCTCGAGCGTGTTGACGTCGCCCAGGATGTACGCGGTCCGGCTCTTCCAGGAGAGGGGCGTGCCGCCCAGGATCTTGTCGGGGTTCCCCTGGGTCTTCTGGTAGTTCCCGAAGATGGTGTAGGCGCTCCAGAGGTTCAGGACGTCGAAGTCGGCCGTGTTGGTGCCCGTGTTGTTGATGGGGGTGAAATTGCCGGTCGAGTCGTCGATGCCGTAGAACTGGATGATGTTCTGGACGGTGCCCAGGGCGGTGCCGGGGACGGTGGCGCGCTTCAGGCCGATGGCGTACAGGTTGCCGGTCCACAGGGGGACCCGGGCCGTGGCGTCCGTGGTCGCGGTGGTCTGGAAGGTGCCGAAGTAGGCCTGGTTGGCGTTCTGGACACCCGTGGCCGGGGTCGCGGGGGCGGAGAGGGCCGCCTTGCCGTAGACCACGTAGCTGGCGGCGTCATTGATGGCCTGTTCCAGCGAGGTCGGGTCGGCCGTCGGGAAGTACCGGACGTTGTTGGAGTTGGCCGACTGGTAAAAGTAGATCAGGTCACTGGAGGGGGCCGGGTTGGAGGCGGCCCAGCGGGGGTTCTTGGGGTTGCCCCACTGGGCCACGTCGAAGAACTCCTCGTGGGGGTTCCGGCCGTTGTTGTCGCTGGCGAGCACGTAGGTGCCGGGCACGGCCAGGCTCACGACCATGGTCTGGATGGAGAGGGACTTCTTGGTGCCGGGGTCGTTCCAGGGCGCGTCATAGTTGGCGCTGTTGTTGGTGACCCCGTTGAGCCCGAAGGCGGCGTAGGCGGCCATCACCGCGGGATGGAAGTAGTCGCTGCCGGGAACGAAGCCCCCGCCGGCCATCTGGCTGCTGATCGCGGCGACGGGGTAGTTGGCTCCGCCCTTGCTCAGGCCGCTGTTGCCGTGGGTGTACGAGTAGTAGCCGGAACTGGAGCCGCTGTAGGCCGCAGCCTGGTCGCCGGCGGCGGACAGGGAGTCGTTCATGGCGGTGGCCGACAGGGGCACGACCACCACGTCCCCGCCGCAGGAGCCGGAGCCGAACTTGGTGGTATCCCGGACGATCTTCCGGTACGTGTTGGCCAGGGCCACGGCGAGGGGCCCGGGGGTGTAGGCGTCGTACGAGGCGTCGTTGGACCCCCAGTCCGAAATGGCCTGGGTCTGGGTCCCCACCAGGTCCTTGGGGCCGATGCCCTGGAGGGCGCTGGTGCCCCCCGTCAGCAGGGCGCCCGTGAGGGACCGGAGGTCGGACAGGTAGGCGGGGTTCGTCTCGGCCCCGGACCGGTCCGCCCGGTACGTGCTGGGGGTGGCGTAGGCCGTGGCGGTCAGTTCCTCGTCGTTGGCGGGGTCCCCGTAGGCGGGGGCCAGGAAGCGGTAGTACCAGACGCCCTTGCCCCACTTGGAAATGAAGGCGTTGATGACGGCCACCTTCTCCGCCTGGAGGCGGTTCATGACGGGCAGGTGGTTGGCGTACCCTTCCGCCAGGGCCGTGGTCTTGCCGGTACCCCCGTCCGAAACGGAGGTGGTGTCGGTGACCGAGGGCACCGCGTAGCCGTTGGCGTAGCCATAGGTGTTGGCGGCCCAGGTCACCGTGCCCGCCTTGTTCCCGGTCAGGGCGTAGACCCCCCGGATGGACTGGCCGTAGAAGATCCAGGAGAGGTAGTCCGGCGAGTAGTAGAACTGGCCGAGGATCTCGTCGTCGTAATGGTCGATCTTCCGGGCGGCGTTGGCGGACGTGTTGGAGAAGCTGTCGTAGGCGATCCCTGCATGGCCCGTCTGGTAAGTGAGCCGCCGGGAGAAATTGCGCTGGTACGGCTGGGGCACCGGGAACTTGTTGCCCGTCGTGGGAACCGGCGGTTCGGCGACGAAGCTGGGGGAGTCGAAGAGGTTCCAGGGGCACGGCAGGTCGATGGTGCGCACGATGGGCGTGGCATTGCCGCCCTTGCCGGTGGAGCCCACGGTGAGGGAGAACCGGATGTGGGTGACGGGATTGCCGGTGGCGTGGGCGAGGGTCGTCTTCGCATCCGTGGTGTAGGGCACCTCGGCCATCTTGGTGCCGGGGCCCACCAGGGCCATGGGATACCCCACCAGGTCCGTGGAGGCGCCCACGGCGGTCCGGACCGTCACGGGGCTGCCGCTGGGCCAGGTGTACATGCGCACCTCGGCGCGGCCGTTGTTGTTGCGCATGCCGAAGACGTAGCCGAGGATGGGGTTGCCGCGGCTCAGGGCGGACCCGCCGCCGGGCTTGAAGAACACGGTGGCGGCGCTGACGTCCCCGGGGTCCACGTGGGCCCCGGCCCCCAGGAAGGCGGACCGGGCCTTGTTGGTGAGGTAGTCGTAGCTCTCGAAGACGCCCCGGCTCGCGACCGTGGAGTCCAGGATGAGGACCAGCTTGCCGGACCCGGACTTGGACTTGTACACGTCGCTCAGGTCGGTGGCGGTCATGAGGTTCGGCTCCACCTGCGCCCGGAGGGCGAAGGCGACGGCGAGGCTCATCAGGTGGACTGCGGCATGCTTGAATCGCATGGGAGACTCCGGGTGCGAAGGGTGGGGTCGTGCGTCACTGCCCTGGCGCGTATTCCACCAGGGCCTCCCGCTGGGCGACGAAGGCCTGGGTGGTTCCGACGATGTTGGCCCGTCCGGTGCTCCTCAGCAGGAACATGCCCCCGGTGACCTTGGCCTTGCCGCCGCTGCCCAGGGCGGAGAGGGGCCGGCCCAGGTAGCGGACCTCCGTGTCGAAGGCCTGCTGGACGACGGAGGGCTGGAGGAAGGTGCTGGAGCCCTTGACGTAGCCCGTCTGGAAGAGTTCGGGGGCCGTGGTGGCCGTGTAGTCGACGCTCCGCAGGAAGAACCGGGTGGAGCCGGTCTGCTTGCTGAGCAGGCCGTAATCCCCCGCCCCGGGGGTGTTGGGCTGGGGATCGTCGCCGGGCACGAGGATGGTCGGGTCGTCCGAGCCCAGGGCCAGGAGGATCTTCTGCATCTGCTGCTGGACGTAGAGGCGCCCGCCCGTGAGGGAGGCCTGGGAGAGGGTGCTGGTGTTGTTGCCCAGGGCGTCGGTGGTCGCGTTGATGGTCTTGCCGGCGTCGGGGTTGCTCCAGGTGATCACCCAGTCGATGCCGCTGTCGGCGGCTTCCGCCGCCTTGCGGCCGGTGCCTTCGTTGCCGGTGATGGCCAGGTCCCGCAGGGAGGTCTGGCTCACGGCCAGGGCCGCGATGGTCATGGTGGCCAGGATGATGAAGGCGATCAGGATGACCAGGCCGCCCTGTTCGGAGGGCCGGGAGGGGATTTGGGGGCGCGGAGACATCATGGGGCACCGAGGGCGAAGTTGCGCGGAGAGACGAACAGGGTTTCCCGCCGGGTCCGGTACGCGGCCTGGTTGGGCGTCTTGGCGTACTCGGTGCGCCGGAGCTGCGTGCGCGTCTCCACATCGATCTTCAGGAGGACGGAGGCGTAGTTGAACCAGAACGGATCGGTCGCGCTGGACATGCCCCCGGGGAGGGACGCGGCCAGCGGACTCTGGGAGGCGAGGGTGGTGAAGGCCGAGGCGGTCGCGGTCTGGATCGCCGCCCACTGGCTCGTGGCGAGGTTGTTGACCTGGCGGATCCAGGTCTGGCCGCCATCCAGGCTCCAGTCGAGCTTGAAGGAGGTCACGCCCTCCATGATCACTTCCGCCGTGCCCCAGGAGCCGCCCAGGGTCCGGGTGCGGCGCACCAGGCAGGGCACGGTCGCCGCGCTGTTGGAGGGATCCAGGGCCAGGGCCTGGATGGTGTAGCTGACCACCTGCAGGGGCCGGATGAAGCCCACTTCGGCACCCTTCTTGTGGGCCTTCATCACCTGGCCGGAGATCAGCGGATTGACCACGTTGTTGCCGTAGTCGTTCTGGAGGTCGCCGCCGGTGGTGAAGCTGACCAGGCCGTCCTTGTCGGGGGCGGCCGACGCCACGAAGAGCTCCATGGCCGAGTCCTTGACGAAGATGATGTCGCCGCTCTTCACGAGGGCGCCGCCCGACGCGAAGGCGCACCCCAGGGAGGTGCCGCCGGGGGCCGTATCGGCGGCGACCGTGGCCTGGGTGGTGAGGGGCACGTCCATGACCACCTGGAGTTCGTCGGGGTTGCCGATGGACTCGGTGGTGCCGTCGCTGTGCGTGAGGGTCACGGCATTGGCGCTGGTCTCGATGAGGATGGCCGGCTGGGTGTTGGCGAGCAGCTCGGTGACGACCCGGGGTGGCATCAGGTACCCCGCCTGCTGGACGTCGTTCTGGAGGAGGGCCAGGGCCCAGCGGGCGTTCCGCTGCATGCCGCTCAGCTCCAGGGTGGTGGAGAAGGCGCTGACGTTGGCCGTGAAGACCTTGTACATGCCCGCCATGAGGAAGGAGGTGAAGACCACGGCAATGAGGAGTTCCGTCAGGGAGAACCCCAGGGACCGGTTCCGCCGGCTCGATTCACATGCGCACATAGCGGCTCACCGAGAAGGCCCTGGACTTGGGGACGTTGGGGGACCGGGGATCGAATTCCTGCCAGGTCACGTTCACCGTGAATTCCTGGAGGGCGGTCTTGGCGTAGGGGTAGAGGTCCCCGGCCTTCCGCGACCACGTGGTGGAGAAGACGATGGACTTGTCGGCGCCGTAGCCTTGGCTGCCCTCGGTGGTGTAGTAGGGGTCGTCCTGGCGCAGGCCGAGGAGGGTGAAACCGGGCCCGGCCACCGGGGAGGCGGTCGCCGAGGCCGCGACGGGGTCGATGAAGGTGAAGGTCCGGCCTGACAGGCTGACGGTGCCGTCGGGATTGACCATCCGCTCGGCGCTCGTCACCGCCCCTTCGGCCTGGATGCGGTCCAGGAGGCCATGGGCGATGTAGGTGGCCGTGCCCATCTGCCGGGAGGTGGTGCCCTGGCTCACGGAGGCGACCTGGAGGGCCGCCAGCCCAAGCAGGCCGATGGCCAGGATGAGGGTGGCCATCAGCATCTCCACCAGGGTGAAGCCGCGCTCCCCCTCGCGCAGCCGATCCATCAGTCCAGTCGTCGCCACGCCGCCTCCGCGCGCTCGGCCCTGGTCAAGCCAGAGTCGGCCTTGTAATAGGTCTCGATGGTCCCTCGTCCTGTGATGAAGATGACCCCGTAGGGCGTCCCCTTCTGGTTGGGGCTCCGGCCGGCCACGCCCAGCCACATGCCGCCGGTCACATCGGTCCGGTTCCCGGTGCTGTCGACGGTCTGGGGCAGGCCGGCCGACGAGAAGCCCTGTTTGCTCGCGCCCACGGCCACGGGGGTGTCCCAGTTGGCGAACCCGAGGGTGGCCAGGGAGGCCAGGCCCTGGACGGGCTCGGCCTCCGTGCCCACCGGAGGCGGCAGGTCGCGGAAGAAGGTGGCGTTCCGCTGCCAGCTGTCCGCGAAGGTCACGTCCATGAGGGGGACGGTGTTCACGCTCCCGTCCGGCTTGAGGTCGAAGACCTGGAGGCGGACCGGATTCTCGGTGACGACGAAGTTGACGTTCTTGCCGCCCACCATGGCCAGGCCCCGGGCCTGCTTGAGGGCGGCCGCCGCTTCGATGAGCCCGGCCTTCACGGCGCCGGGGGACTTGGGCGTGAGGGCGAAGACGCCCACGAAGGCGAGGATGCCGATGATGACCAGGACCACCATCAACTCGATCATCGAGAATCCGGCTCCGGCTGACCTGCCCCGGACCGCCCCGGGCGATGACGCGATCATGGCTGACGCCTCCTCTTCTTCTCTGGAGAGAAGGTAGCTTTTACCGGCCGGGCGTAGCCTTGAATTTAAACACTTGCTTTTCAGACGATTACACCGACCCGACCGGGGGCCCCCCGCAGACCGGGCGGGCTGTGACTAAAAAATACACACCCCGTCCGGAGCGGCCAGGGGGCCCTTGCCCTCCGCTACACCCCGAAGCTCAGGGGATCCCGGTCCAGACTGACGGGGCCCCCGGGGAGGAGGGGGGCGGCGCGCATGGCCTCGCCCAGGGGGCCGCGGCCCGCGGCCTTGAGGAGGAGCTGGAAGCGGTAGCGGTCCTTGACCTTGGCGATGGGGGCCTCCAGGGGGCCCAGGATGCGGAGGCCGGGGACGCGCTCCAGGCTCGCCCGCAGGGCCCGGAGGGGATCCAGGGCCTCCTGGGGGGTGGCGCCCTCGCTCCGGTAGAGGCTCATGGCGGCGTAGGGGGGGTAGCCCAGGGCCTCCCGGTAGGGCAGTTCCTCGGCGGCGAAGGCTTCGAAGTCCTGGGCCACGGCGTGGACGATGGCGGGGTGGTCGGGGCTGTAGGTCTGGAGGATCACCCGGCCGGGCAGCTCGGCGCGGCCGGCCCGGCCCGCCACCTGGGTGAGGAGCTGGAAGGTGCGCTCGGCAGCCCGGAAGTCCGCGATCTTGAGGCCCAGGTCGGCGTTCAGGATCCCCACGAGGGTCAGGCGGGGGAAGGTGTGGCCCTTGGCCAGCATCTGGGTGCCCACCAGCACGTCCACCTCCCCGGCCTCCGCGGCCAGGAGGCCCGCCTCCAGGGAGCCCCGCCGGGAGGTGGTGTCCCGGTCCAGGCGGAGGATGCGGGCGGCGGGGAAGAGGGCGCGCAGCTGGTCCTCGATCTGCTCGGTGCCCTCCCCCACCCCCCGGATGTGCTCGGCCCCGCAGTGGATGCAGGCCTCGGGGGGGGCGGTCTCGAAGCCGCAGAGGTGGCACCGGAGGCGCCAGGCGCCCTTGTGGAAGGTGAGGCTGAGGGCGCAGTGGGGGCATTCGAAGGTGCGCCCGCAGGCCCGGCACATCCAGAAGTTCTCGAAGCCCCGCCGGTTCAGCAGGAGCATGGCTTGCTCCCCGCGGGCCAGGGTCTCCCCCAGGGCGGTCAGGAGCCGCGGCGCGAAGACGACGCGCTTGCGGGCCTCCTTGAAGGCGTCCCGCAGATCCACCACCTGCACGGTGGGGAGGGTGACCCCCCGGGGTCGCTGGCGCAGGACGATGCGCTTGTAGCGGCCGGCCTGCGCGGCCTGCCAGCTCTCCAGGGAGGGGGTGGCGCTCCCCAGCACCACCGGGCACCCCTCCAGCTGGGCACGCTTGATGGCCAGGTCCCGGGCGTGGATGCGGGGGTGCTCCTCGCTCTTGTACGACCCCTCCTGCTCCTCATCCACGACGATCAGCCCCACATCGCGCAGGGGGGCCAGAACGGCGTTGCGCACCCCCACGAAGAGGGGCGCCCCGTCCTGGAGGAGGCGAACGACATCCGCCTGTTTTTCCGTGGCGTTCAGGCCGGCGTGGCCGACGGCCACCTGACCGGGGAATCGGGCTTCAAGGCGGGCCAGGAGCCGCGGCGTCAGGCCGATTTCGGGGACGAGCCAGAGCACCCGCCGGCCCCGGGCCAGCACGCGCTCCGCCAGGGCCAGGTACACCTCGGTCTTGCCGCTGCCGGTGATGCCGTACAGGAGGTGGGCGCCGAAGGCGTCCAGGCCGACGGCTTCCACGGCGGCCACCTGCTCGGCGTTCAGCGCCACCCGCCGATCCGGCTCCTCCACCCGCCGCTGGGACAGGAGGTCGATGCGCCGGGTGCGGGACACCACCCCGTGCTTCTCCAGGGTGGCGAACACGCCGGCCCCCACCGCGCAGGCCTCCAGGAGCTCCCCCTCCAGGAGGGCGCCCCCCGCGGCCTCCAGGGCCCGCAGGACCTTGGCCTGGCTGGGCGTGACCCGGGGCGGATGGGGGGCGCCGGTCAACCGGACTTCCATGACCCCCGCCCCCCGCCCGCCCCGGCGGTGGAAGAGGGTCGGCAGGTCGAGGGTGCCCGCGTGCCAGGCCTCCCCCAGGGCGGTCAAGCCGCCCCAGTCGTCGGCCTCCCGGAGCTGGGCCAGCGTTCGGCCGTCGGGAAGGACCGTGTCCCAGTCGGGCACGACGGCGGAGGGCAGGCAGAGGGGAAGCAGGTGGGCGAGACCGCACCCGTAGTAGCGGGCGGCGAAATCCAGGAGGTCCCGGAGCCGGGCCGGCAGGAGCGGGAAGGGATCCAGGACCGCGTCCACGGGCTTCAGGCGGACCTCGGGCGGGGCGGGATCGGGCCCCAGGACGACGCCCACCGCCTTGCCGCTCCGCAGCCGCACCTGGACCCGGACCCCCGGCGCGAGGCCGGCGGGGGCGAGGTAGGTCAGCGGCGGAACGGGGCGGGCGAGCTCGATGCGGGTCGGAACGGGGCTGGGCATGCCCTGCGATCATATCGCGATAGAATCCCTGGCCAGACCCCAATGGACCACGCACCCGGGAGCCCCATGGAATCCAAAGGCCGCCTTCTCCTTGCCGACGATGAGGATGTGTTCCTCCAGGCCATGGCCCAGCTCCTCGAGATGCAGGGCTTCACCGTCGACCCGGCCGCCTCGGTCCCGGAGGCCCGCGCCCTCCTGGAGGCCAACAGCTACGACATCCTGGTCTCCGACATCGTCATGCCCGGCGGCAAGGTGCTGGACCTGGTGCGGAGCATCCCGGAGCGCAACGCCGGCCTCCCCGTCGTGCTCATGACGGGCCACCCCTCCGTGGACACCGCCCTCGAGGCCATGGGCAACGCGGTCCTGGCCTACCTGGTGAAGCCGTTCACCCTGGAGGAGCTGATGGGGCCCCTCCAGACCGGCCTCCGCCTGCGCAAGGTGCAGTCCCTCGCCCTGGAGTCGTCGCGCCGCCTCCAGACCTGGGCGGACGAGATGCGGGCGGTGGAGGCCGATATCCGGTCGGCCCCGGCCAGCATGGGCGTCATGCCCCTGTCCGGCCTGGTCGGGCTGGTCCTGGGCAACCTCGCCGCCTCGACCCTGGAGCTCAAGCAGCTCCTGGACGTGGCCCTCCAGACCTCCGCCTCCCAGGGGGTGTGCGGCATCCGGGACTGCCCCCGGCTCGGCCTGCTCCAGGAGACCCTGCGGGAGGGGGTGGACGTGCTGGAGCGGACCAAGGGTTCCTTCAAGTCCAAGGAACTCGGCGATCTCCGCCGCCGGTTCTCGTCCGCCCTGGAAGGAACCGGGCCAACGACTGGCGCTTGACAATTTTAACCCCCTCCGCATACTGGCCTAGCTTTTCCAAGTCCCTCAGGGACGACCAGTCTTGGCGGGCAGGATCCGGTCCTGCAAGTTGAAGGCGAAATCCTGGAGCACCCGCTGCCAGCCCGAATTCGCAACGCGCTTCCGCGGCAGGCCCTTCCATGGCATTCCGGCTTCTCATCGTCGAGCAGAGCGAACTCCAGGTCCAGCGCCTGGCCCAGGTCCTCCGGGAGGCGGGCCTGGCCTTCACCTGGGAGGCCGCGGCCACCGCGGCCGAGGTCCAGGGGGCCCTGGACCGGGGCGGGCAGGACCTCCTCCTCTGCGCCCACGCCCTGCCCGGCCTCAGCTACGCCTGGGTGCTGGCCCAGGCCCAGGAGCGCGGCCTGACCGTGCCCTGCATCGTCATCGGCCCCACCTCGGACGAGGACATGGTGGCCCGGGCGGTCCGGCTGGGCGCACGGGATTTCGTGTCCCTCGGCCGCCTCAACCGCCTGCCCCAGGCCGTGCGCCGGGAGCTGGAGCGCGTGGACCGCGGCCCCGTCGCGCCCACCGCCGCGGAGGCGCTGCCCCCGGCCGGGGACGAGGCCCTGCTGGACCACATGGTGGAGGCCTACGGCCTCCACGAGGCCATCCGGGACGCCTCGGGCCGGGGCGTCGACTTCCGCTGGCTGCGGGTGAACAAGGCCTATGAGCGCCTCACGGGGCTCCGGTCGGAGGAGATGATCGGCCGCACCGCCCGGGAGGTGGTGCCCGACCTGGACCCGGTCTGGATCGAGCGGTTCTGCCGGGTGGGCCTGGCCGGGGAACCCGCGGCCCTGGACAACTACATCAGCCTCCGGGGGCGGGTGTTCTCCGGGCTCGCCTTCTGCCCCGCGCCCGGCCAGTTCGCCCTCCTGTTCAACGACGTCACCGAAAGCCGGGCCCTGGCGACCTCCCAGGGGAGCCTGGCCGCGGCGGTGGACCAGGCCGCGGAAGGCATCATGACCGCCAACCTCGGGGGCCTCATCACGTACGCCAACCCAGCCATGGAAGCCCTGGCGGAGGATCCGCGCACCCGGTCCGTGGGGCGCCCCGCGAGCGAGGTCCTGCCCGGGATTCCCACGGAATGCTGGACGGGGGGCCTCCCCTGGCAGGGCCGGGTGACCCGGACGGTGGCGGGCGGCGTCCAGGTCCTCGACTGCACCCTGGCCCCGGTCCGGGATCCGGCGGGCCGGCCCACCTCCACCGTCGTGGTGGCGCGGGACGTGACCCTGGAGGCCGATACCGAGCGCAGCCTCCGGCAGATGGAGAAGATGAAGGCCCTGGGCGAGGTCGCCGGGGGGATCTCCCACGACTTCAACAACCTCCTGACCGCCATCCTCAGCGCCACGGAGCTCATCGAGTGGAACCTGGCGGAGGGCAGCCCCATCCGCCTCAAGCTCCAGGTGATCTACCAGGCCGTGATGCGCGCCCGGGAGCTGAACAAGCAGATCCTCGCCTTCAGCCGCTCCCAGGACGAGAAGTTCATCCCCTTCGACCTGAGCGTCGTGGTCAAGGAGGCCGTCCACCTGATCAAGTCCACCTTCCCGCCCTCGGTGCAGGTCCGCGCCAGCCACGAATCGGGCGTCTGGATCAACGGGAACGGCGCCCAGATCCACCAGGTGGTGATGAACATCGCCATCAACGCCCTCCAGGCCATGCTCCCCGCGGGCGGCGTCCTGGAGATCGGCCTGGAGGGGGGTCCGGACGAGGCGAGGCTCACCTTCCGGGACACCGGCTGCGGCATGGACGCGGCGACCCTGGACCGGGTCTTCGAGCCGTTCTTCACCACCAAGGAGCGCGCCGCCGGCAAGGGCCTCGGCCTTTCCGTGGTCCACGGCATCGTCACGGCCCACGGGGGGACCGTCACCGCCCGGAGCGAGCCGGGCAAGGGCAGCGTCTTCACCGTCACCATCCCCGCCGCCATCCGCCCGGGGGCCGCGCAGGAGGAGACGCCGGACGAGGTCCCCACCGGTTCGGAGCGGGTCCTGTTCGTGGACGACGAGGAGGTCCTGGCCGCCCTCGGGAAGCAGGGGCTCCAGCTCCTCGGGTACCGGGTCACGGCCCGGTCCGACGCCCACGAGGCCCTCGAGGAGATCCGGCACCATGCCCAGGACTTCGACATCCTCATCACGGACCTCTCCATGCCGGGCATGTCGGGGGTGGAACTGACCCAGCAGGTGCGCCGGATCCGGCCCGACCTGCCCGCCATCCTCATCACCGGGGCCTTCCAGGACCCCCTGCCCCTGGAGGGAATGTCCACCCCCTTCGCCGAAGTCCTCCTGAAGCCCTCCACCATCCTCGACATGGCCCACGCCGTGCGCCGGGTGATGCGGGCCGCGCCCGCCAAGGCCGCGCCGGACCCCGCCCTGGAGGCCGCCGCGCGCCACGAGGGCGACTCGGCCATCCTGCTGGCCGAGGACAGCCAGTCCACCCGGTCCCTGCTCCGCAGCTGGCTGGTCAAGGCCGGCTACAAGGTGGACGAGGCCCGCGACGGCCAGGAGGGGTGGGAGCTCTTCGAGCGCAATCCGGGCCGCTACGCCCTGGTGGTCACCGACATCGTCATGCCCCGCCTGGATGGGCTCGGCCTGGCCCGCCGGATCCGGACCCTGGATCCCTCCATCCCCATGGTCATGCTCTCCTCCTCGGAAAGCACCGAATCGGTGAAGGAGGCCCTCCACCTCCAGGTGAGCGAGTTCCTCACGAAGCCCTTCGAATCGCGCCTCCTGGTCTCCACCGTGGAGCGCCTCTGCGCGGACCAGGCCACGCGCCTGAAGAACCTGCGGAGCCACGAGACGGCCCAGGCCGTGCGCATGGCCCAGCGCGCCATGGAGGCCCTCCCCGAGCGGGACATGCCCATCTATTCCATCTCCGAGCCGCTCACGGACGCCGGCGGGGACGTGTTCCGGGCCTTCCGGCGCGACGACGGCTCCATCTTCTTCTGCCTGGCGGACGTGGCGGGCCACTCCGTGATCAGCTCGTACGCCGTCGCCGCCTACCTGGGCATGCTCGCCAACTTCATCACCGGCGACCTGGACCTCCGCGGCCTGGCCTTCCGCCTCAACAAGGCCATCCAGGCCGGCCCCTTTTCCGAGGTCCCCATCTGCTGCCTATTCGGGCACTGGGCCCCCGGCACGGGCCGCGTCCACCTGCTCAACGCCGGCATCCCCCACGCCCTCTGGCACCGGGGCGGCCTCTCGGGCACCCGCGCCGTGCCCCTGAACGGCACCCCCCTCGGCATCCTGGACGAACCCCTCATCGAAGAGAAGGTCCTCCTGCTGTCCCCCGGGGACCGCCTGCTGCTGGGCAGCGACGGGTTCTTCGACGCCCTCGGCCCCGGCGGCCAGCCCTTCTCGGACCTGGCGGGGGCCATCTGGGAGAACCTGCGCTCCGCCGACATCTTCCAGGCCATCAACCTGGTGTCGGAGGCGGCCCGGACCCATGCCGGCGGCACCTTCGGGGACGATCTCCTCGTGGTGGCCCTGGAGCAGCCCCCCCTCGACCTCGGCCCGGGCGCCTTCGCCCAGTGCCTCCCCTCCGACGCGGGCGCCATCGACCGGGCCTGCGACGCCCTCGCTCAGTGGCTCGGCAACCCGGATGCCTCCGCCTCCCAGCACTTCGACACCCTCCTCGCCGTCCGGGAGGCCCTGTCCAACGCCGTCCTCCACGGCAACGGGGCGGACCCCGCGGCCCTCTTCGGGCTGTGGGCCACCCGCCTGCCCTCCGGCGCCGTCCAGATCGGCGTGGTGGACGAAGGCCCCGGCTTCGACCTGCAGGCCCACCAGCCCCCCGACACGGCCCAGTCCGAGCGGGGCCGGGGCATCCCCCTGATCCGGCACTTCGCGGGCCAGGTGGCCATGACCGGCGGCGAGCTCAGCATGATTTTCAAATAACTTCCCTGGCTGGTTGACATGAATCCGACCTCCCCCTCGTCCTCACCGCTCCCTGATCCGGAGGAACCGATGGCTTCGAACAATCCCGCTCCCGCCGCCCCGGGCACCATCCGCATCGCCGCGGGCGGCAACCTGGTGGCCAGCACCGTCGAGGATCGCCGGCGGGCCGCGATGGAGGCCCTCGCGACCCCCTGCGCCGAGGCCGTCCTGGACCTCGCCGGGGCCGACGTGGTGGACTCCCTGGGCATCACCCTCATCCTCGGCCTGTTCAAGACCTGCCAGCAGCGCAAGATCGCCTTCCGGGTCGAGGGGGCCAATCCCGACCTGATGCGGGTGTTCAAGCTCTTCAGCCTGCCCAAGCTGTTCCCCATCCAGGAGCGCTGACATGGTCAGCCTGGCCGACGAAAGCATCATCGCCGAATTCGTGGCCGAGAGCCGGGAGCACCTCAGCGTGGTGGAGCCCGACCTCCTGGCCATGGAGGACCTGGGCGCGAAGGTGAGCCAGGAGGTGATCAACCGGGTGTTCCGGGCGATCCACAGCCTCAAGGGCGGGGCCGGGTTCTTCTCCTTCGAGTCCCTCAAGAAGCTCAGCCACGCCATGGAGGGCGTCCTGATGCTGGTGCGGGACGGGAAGCTCCAGCCCACCCCGGACCTCATGGACTGCCTCTTCACCGGGGTGGACAGGCTCCGGGCCATGCTGGACGACATCCACGCCAGCGACGACGTCCCCTTCGCCAAGGAGCTGGCGGCCCTGGAGGCCATCCTGGGCGGCCAGGGCGTGAACCTCGGCGAGACCGTGAAGGGCCGGGAGAAGGGCACCAAGCGCGACTTCGACCTGGACGCGGAGAGCGTGCGCAGCGCCCTGAAACGGGGCATGAACCTCTTCCGGGCGGTGGCCTACCTGCACCGCGACATCCGCGACCAGGGCCTGGCCCCCCTGGCCTTCCTCAACAACGCGCTGTCCGTCGGCACCTGCCTCGACGCCTTCATCGACATCGAGGCCATCGCCGACCTGGAGCACTGCCTGGAGCAGGACCTGCCCGTCACCCTCCTCTTCGCGACGGTGCTGGAGCCCGACCTGGCCGCCATGGCCCTCAAGCTCCCCACGGACCAGGTGAAGGTCCTGGAGGTGAAGGCCCTCAAGGAGAGCCTCAAGGCCCGGCCCAAGGCCGAGAAGGCCCCGGCCCCCGCGCCGCCGCCGGCCCCCGCCGCCCCGGAGGCGCCGGCCGAGGCCCTGGTCGAGGCCGAGGCGGAGGCCCGGACCCCGCGCGAGGGCGCCAAGGACACGGCCAACGAGACCCTCCGGGTCCGGGTGGACCTCCTCACCAACCTGATGAACCTCGCCGGGGAACTCGTCCTCGGCCGGAACCAGCTGGTCCGGGCCATCAACGACTACCGCCACGAGATCCCGGGCCTGGGGGCCATCCTCCAGAACGTGAACCAGGTGACCACCGAGATGCAGGAGGGGATCATGCAGACCCGCATGCAGCCCATCGGCACGGTGTTCAACCGGTTCCCCCGCATCATCCGGGACATGAGCCGGCAGCTCTCCAAGCAGATCGAGGTCCAGATCGAGGGGGCCGAGGTCGAGCTCGACAAGTCCATCGTCGAGATGCTGGTCGATCCGCTGACCCACATCATCCGCAACTGCGCCGACCACGCCCTCGAGACCCCCGCCGACCGCAAGCGGGCCGGCAAGAACCCCACCGGGGTCATCCACCTCCACGCCTACCACGAGGGCGGCCAGATCAACATCGCCGTCCACGATGACGGCCGCGGCATCGACGCCCGGAAGGTGCTCGACAAGGCCCTCGCCAAGGGCCTCGTCAGCAAGGCCCAGGCCGCCGAGATGACCGACCGGGAGATCGTCCACCTCATCTTCGCGCCGGGCTTCAGCACCGCCGAGCAGGTCTCGGACATCTCGGGCCGCGGCGTGGGCATGGACGTCGTCCGCACCAACGTGGAGAAGCTGGGCGGCCACGTGGAGGTGGAGACCGAGGTGGGCATGGGCACGACGGTGCGCCTGCGCCTGCCCCTGACCCTGGCCATCATCCCCTCCATGATCGTGGGGGTGGCCGAGCACCGGTTCGCCATCCCCCAGGTGAACGTGGTGGAGTTCGTGTGGGTGAAGGCCAGCGAGGTCGCCCAGCGGATCGAGCAGGTCCAGGGCGCCCTGGTGCTCCGCCTGCGGGACCAGCTCCTGCCCCTGGTGCGCCTCGCGGACATCCTGGACATCCCCCGGACCTACCAGGACCCCGGCACCGGGGAGCCCCTGCCCGACCGCCGCAACGCCATCGCCGACCGGCGGGAGGCGGAGGAGGTTCCCGCCGGCCGCGGCGAGGACCGCCGCAAGGACTGGCGGAGCGACTACAACATCATCGTCCTCCGGGTCGGCAAGAACCAGTACGGGATCATCGTGGACGAGCTCTTCGACATCGAGGAGATCGTCGTCAAGCCCCTCTCCAGCTTCATCCAGAACACCAAGTGCTTCTCCGGGGCGACGATCCTCGGCGACGGCCGCGTGATCATGATCCTGGACGCCGGCGGCGTCGCCGCGGCCTCCCAGCTCCACTTCACGGACCTCCAGGCCGAGGAGCTCCGGCGCGCGGAGGAGGAGCGCCGCCACGCCGCCCTCAAGGCCAGCCGCCGGCGCTCCGTCATCCTCTTCGAGGGGGCCCGCGGCGAACGCTTCGCCGTGCCCCAGGACCACGTCCTCCGCCTCGAGCGCATCCTCCTGGGGCGCATCGAGCACATCGGGGACCGGGAGTACATCGAGTACCGGGGCGAGGGCCTGCCCCTCGTGCGCCTGGACCAGCACCTGGACGTGCGGCCCCTGGACGCCGCCCTCCAGGAACTCTTCCTCGTCATTCCCAAGGTCCCGGGCCAGGATTCGACGGCCCGGCCGCCGGCGGGGATCCTCATCAGCGAGATCCTGGACGCCCTGGACGTGGAGGTGGAGCTCAAGCCCGTCGAGTTCAAGGGCCCCGGCCTCCTCGGATCGGCCGTGGTCCAGGACCACCTGACCCTCTTCCTCGATCCCATCGACCTCCTGCGCTCGGCGGGCCTGGCCGGAGGTGCCGCATGACCCAGTTCGCGACCTTCAACGTGGGCGACCACCTCTTCGGCCTGGACATCCTCCGGGTCCGGGAGATCATCCGGGTCTCCAGCATCACCCCCGTGCCCCGGTCCGACGCCCACCTGCGGGGCCTCATCAACCTCCGGGGGCAGATCGTCACCATCCTCGACCTGGCGGTGCGCCTCGGCCAGCAGGCCAGGCCCGTCAAGGACTCCAGCCACATCGTCATCCTGAAGCACGGCGCCGGCGCCCAGGACAAGGGCAACGGCGGGGGCCAGGACATCCTGGGCCTCCTCGTGGACGCCATCGGCGACGTCGTGGAGGCCGACGTGGCCCTGGCCGAGGCGCCCCCCGCCAACCTGTCCGGCGCCGAGGAGCGGTTCCTGTCCGGGGTCCTGAAGACCGACGCCGGCCTCCTCGTCCTCCTCAACCTCCAGGAACTCATGACCACCGGCTGAGTCCGGCATCCCGACGGCCTTCGAACCCGCCCTTCCCTTCCTGCCAGGAGATACGCCATGCAATTCCTCGACAACATCAAGATGGGGCCGAAACTCATCGCCTCCTTCGTGCTCACCGCCCTGGTCACGATCGTCGTGGGCACCTTCGGCGCCCTCAAGCTCCGCTCCGCCGACGAGGACAACCAGCGGATGCACGACAAGATGCTCACCCCCATCGCCGACATGGGCGACGTCGTCCAGTACAACCAGCGCCTCCGGGTGAACATGCGCGACGCCTACATCTCCGGGGACATGGAGCGCTTCCAGCGGCGCTACGACGAGTTGGCGGACCTCTCGCGCAAGGCCGAGGCGAAGGTCAAGGCCTCCTTCCTCACCGACGCGGGCAGGGCCGCCTGGGCCCGGTACGAGGACGCCAAGGCGGCCAGCCTCGAATCCAACCGCCAGGTGTTCTCGCTCATCCGTTCCGGCAAGAAGGCCCAGGCCGAGGACCTCCTCTACGGCGACAACTTCGGCAAGGTCCAGGCGCTGAACAAGTGCGAAGCCGAAGTGCTGGGCACCAAGATCGACCTGGCGAAGAAGACCACGGACGAGGTCACCGCCAACGCCAACGCCACCATCCACACCATGCAGCTCCTGATGCTCCTGGGGGCCGCCCTCGGCATCGCCCTCGGCGTGGTCATCGCCCGCTCCATCACCCAGCCCATGGCCAAGGGCGTGGAGATGATGAAGGAGATGGCCAAGGGCCACCTCTCCATCCGCCTCAAGATGGACCGCAAGGACGAGATCGGCCAGCTGGCCGAGGCCATGGACGCCTTCGCCGCCGATCTCCAGGGCATGGTCGTGGGTCTCCAGCAGATCGCCAAGGGCGACCTGGCCCGCGAATGGACCGCCTCCGACGCCCAGGACGAGATCGCCCCGGCCCTCAAGCTGGTCCGCGCGAACCTCCTGGCCCTCGTCGAGGACGCCGCGATGCTCAGCAAGGCGGCCGTCGACGGCAAGCTGGCCACCCGCGCCGACGTCAGCCGCCACCACGGCGAGTTCCGCCGCATCGTCCAGGGCGTCAACGACACCCTGGACGCGGTCATCGGCCCCCTCAACGTCGCGGCCGGCTATGTGGACCGCATCAGCCGCGGCGACATCCCCCCGGCGATCACCGACAGCTACAACGGCGACTTCAACACCATCAAGGTCAACCTCAACAAGTGCGTCGCGGCCCTGGACGGCCTGATCCGCGAGATGAACCACATGTCGGCCCAGCACGACGCCGGCGACATCGATGTGAAGATGGACGCCGCCCAGTTCGAGGGCGCCTACCGCCAGATGGCCAACGGCTTGAACGACATGGTCTTCGGCCACATCGCGGTGAAGAAGAAGGCCATGGCCTGCGTGTCCGAGTTCGGCAAGGGCAACTTCGAAGCGCCCCTGGAGCGCTTCCCCGGCAAGAAGGTGTTCATCAACGAGACCATCGAGGAAGTGCGCGGCCACCTGAAGGCCCTCATCGCCGACGCCTCCATGCTCAGCCAGGCCGCCGCCGACGGCAAGCTGGCCACCCGCGCCGACGCCACCCGCCACCAGGGCGACTTCCGCAAGATCGTCCAGGGGGTCAACGACACCCTCGACGGCGTCATCAAGCCCATCAACGAGGTCCAGCGGGTCATGGGCGCCATGGAGCAGGGCGACCTCACCGCCCGCATCACCAACGAGTACCGGGGCGACCTGCAGGCCCTCCGGAACGCCGTGAACAACACGGCCGCCAAGCTGGCCCAGACCCTCACGGACATCAGCGGCGCCAGCAACACCCTGGCCAGCTCCGCCGACGAGCTGACCGCGACCTCCGCGACCATGAGCGGCAGCGCGGAACAGATGACTCAGCAGGCCAACACGGCCGCCGCGGGCACCGAACAGGCCTCGGCCAACGTGAAGAACATGGCCGCCGGGGTGGAGGAGATGAGCGCCAACGCCAACACCGTGGCCTCTGCCTCCGAGGAGGTGAGCGCCAACCTCCAGACCGTGGGCGCCGCCGTGGAGCAGATGTCCTCGAACATGAAGACCATCGCCGCCTCCACGGAGCAGATGACCTCCTCCGTCAACACGGTGGCCACCGCCATCGAGGAGATGAGCGTCAGCCTCAACGAGGTCTCCAAGAACTCGGGCCAGGCCGCCACCGTGGCCGGCAAGGCCGCCAAGAGCGCCACCAACACCGCCGAGACCGTGAACAAGCTGGGCCGTTCGGCCCAGGAGATCGGCAAGGTGGTGGACATGATCAAGGGCATCGCGGCCCAGACCAACCTCCTCGCCCTCAACGCCACCATCGAGGCGGCGAGCGCGGGCGAGGCGGGCAAGGGCTTCGCGGTGGTGGCCAACGAGGTGAAGGAACTGGCCAAGCAGACGGCCGGAGCCACCGAGGAGATCCGCGCCCAGGTGGAGGACATGCAGGGGAACACCCAGCAGGCCATCAAGGCCATCGACGAGATCGTCCAGGTGATCGGCGAGATCAACGCCATCTCGGCCAACATCGCGGCCTCGGTGGAAGAACAGACCGCCACCACGAACGAGATCTCCAAGAACGTGGGCTACGCGGCCCGGGGCGCCCAGGATGTGGCCCGGAACGTCCAGCAGGCGGCCATCGGCACCAACGAGGTCTCCCGCAACGTCCAGGAAGCCGTGAAGGGGGTGACGGACATCAGCCGCAACATCAACCAGCTGGCCCTCGGGGCCACCGACGTGGCCAAGAACGCCGGGGAGGCCTCCAAGGGCATGAACGACGTCAGCCGCAACGTGGCCCTGGTGAGCGGCGCCGCCCGGGAGACCACCCGCGGCGCGGGCGACACCAACAACGCCGCCAAGGAGCTCGCCCGTCTGGCCGAAAAGCTCCAGCAGAGCGTGGCCCGGTTCAAGCTGTAGGCTGAAGGGCTCCGGGGGCCCCGGCCCCCGGAGCCGACTTTTCCCCTCCCGGGCGGTTTTTTTCTGGGCCGTTCCGCTATCTTATAGGCCATATGATCCCCAAGCTCCGCATCCTCATCGTGGACGACACCGCGGTCTACCGGCGCATCCTCACGGAGGTGGTGGAGTCCGTCCAGCCCGATGCGGAGGTCTCGGCCTGTCCCAGCGGGCGCCTGGCCCTGGCCCGCCTGGACCAGGCGCCCTCGGACCTCGTGCTCCTGGACGCGGTGATGCCGGACCTGAGCGGCCTGGAGACCCTCCGCCTCCTCCGGGCCCGGCACCCGGACACCAGCGTCATCATGATCAGCGGCACCACGTCCGCCGCCGCGTCCAGCACCCTGGACGCCCTGGCCCTGGGCGCCCTCGAGTTCGTGCGCAAGCCCGAGGGCGCCGACGCCGAGGCCAGCCGCGCGGAGCTCCGGGACGTGCTGCGCCCCCTGCTGCGCCACGTCCAGACGCGCCTCAACCTGCGGAGCCCCGTCACCCTGCCGCCCATCCGCCGCGACCCGGAGCCGGCCCCAGCGGCGGCCCCCTCCGCCCCGGCCCCGCCCCAGCCCTCCCGCCGGCAGGGGCCCCGCCCCAGCCGCTTCGACGTGGTGGCCATCGGCGTCTCGACGGGGGGCCCCAACGCCCTGGCGGAGGTCATTCCCAACCTGCCCGCGGACCTGGGCGTCCCGGTCCTCGTAGTCCAGCACATGCCGCCCTTCTTCACGGCGAGCCTGGCGGAGCACCTGGACAAGACCTCGCGCCTCCGGGTGGCCGAGGCCGTGGAGGGCGAGCCCGTCCTGCCCAACCGGGTCTACATCGCCCCGGGGGGCCGCCACATGACCATCCGCCGCATGGGGGGGCCCGAGGGGCCGCCCATCATCGGCCTCAACGACAACCCGCCCGAGAACAGCTGCCGCCCCTCGGTGGACGTGCTCTTCCGCTCCGTGGCGGCCCACTTCGGCGGCACCATCCTGGGGGTCGTCATGACCGGCATGGGCTCCGACGGCTGCGAGGGGGTGCGCGCCATGAAGCGCCAGGGCTGCCACGTCCTCACCCAGACGGAGGACACCTGCGTCGTCTACGGCATGCCCATGGCCGTGGACGAGGCCGGCCTCTCCGACGAGCAGGTCCCCCTGCCCCGCCTCGCGCCCCGCATCGCCTACCTTGTCGGCTCCGGGAGGTCCGCATGAGTCCCGAATCCATCACAGCCGCCGAGTTCCGCCTCATCCGCGACTACATCCAGGAGCACTGCGGCATCTGCCTGGGCGACGAGAAGGCCTACCTGATCGAGACGCGCCTGGCCGGGCTCATGGTCCAGCACGGCTGCACCGATTTCGGCAGCTTCTACCGCCTGGCCAAGGGCGGCGACTCCCCCCAGCTCCGGGAGCAGGTCATCGACGCCATGACCACGAACGAGACCCTCTGGTTCCGGGACCAGCACCCCTTCTCCATCCTGGAGGAGCAGCTCCTGCCGCCCCTGGCCGAGGAGATCCTCAAGGGGAACCGGTTCCGGGTCCGGATCTGGTCCGCGGCCTGCTCGACGGGCCAGGAGCCCTACAGCATCGCCATGACCATCCAGGAGTTCTGCAAGCGGACCCCGGGACTCCAGCCGGGCCACTTCGAGATCATCGCCTCCGACATCTCCCCCTCCGCCCTCTTCCTGGCGAAGGCCGGGCGCTACGACGAGAACGCCATCCGCCGCGGCCTGCCCGACGACATGAAACGGAAGTACTTCCACCCGGACGGCCAGGTCTGGAAGGTCAACGACGACGTCAAGGCCATGATCTCCTTCCGGAAGTTCAACCTGCAGGATTCCATGGAGCCCCTGGGGCGCATGGACATCGTCTTCTGCCGCTACGTCACCATCTACTTCGCCGACGACTTCAAGCGCCGGATCTTCCAGGGCCTCGCACGGCTCCTGGGCCCGGGCGGGCACCTCCTGGTGAGCGCCGTCGAATCGCTGCGCGGCATCGCCGACGAATTCCTGCCCCTCACCCACGGCGGAGGCCTCTACTACCGCTGCGAGCCCCAGAATCCGGGAGGCGCCCCATGAAGATCCTTTCCGTGGACGATTCCGCGACCATGCGCAAGATCATCGGCCGCGTCGTCGGCATGCTGGGCTACGACCTCCTGGAGGCCGGGACCGGCGAGGATGGCATCGCCGTCCTGGAGCAGAACGTGGCGGACGTGGCCCTGGTGATCATGGACATCAACATGCCCGGCATGGACGGCATCAGCGCCCTGGAGGCCATCAAGGCCAATGAACGCACCCGCAACGTCCCCGTGATGATGGTGACCACCGACAGCGACCGGCAGCGCATCATCCAGGCCG
This sequence comes from Mesoterricola sediminis, assembly GCF_030295425.1. Lineage (NCBI taxonomy): Bacteria > Pseudomonadati > Acidobacteriota > Holophagae > Holophagales > Holophagaceae > Mesoterricola > Mesoterricola sediminis. Next base: position 2,570,726 of record NZ_AP027081.1, read on the forward strand.
TGCGGGCCGGCGCGGCCAACTACGTCACCAAGCCCTTCACCCACGACGACCTCGCCGCCAAGATCGCCGACACCCTGGGGGCCTCCGAGTTCTGAGGGCCCTGCCGGGCCCCCGGGAATCCCTTGATTCCCGAGGAAAAACCGAGCCAGCGAGCGTAGGATGGGGGCATCCCCATCCAGTCCGGAGGTGCCATGCCTCGCCGCGCCCTGCTCGCCTTCGCCCTCGCCGTCCTGCCGGCCCTCGCCCAGGAGGTCCCCCATGTGCTCTTCCAGGACGTGCGGATCTTCGACGGCCGCAGCCCGGCCCTGTCGGCGCCCGCCCACGTCCTGGTGAAGGGCAACCGCATCGCGCGCATCTCCACGACGCCCATCCCCGTGGACCCGGGCGCCCGGACCCAGGTGATCGCCGGCGGGGGGCGGACCCTCATGCCCGGCCTCATCGACGCCCACTGGCACAGCATGATGGCCGCCGTGCCCCAGAGCCTCTCCCTCGTCGCCGACCAGGGCTACCTGTACCTCCTGGCGGGCTGGGAGGCCCGGGAGACCCTCCTGCGCGGGTTCACCAGCGTCCGCGACCTCGCGGGCCCGGCCATCGGCCTCAAGCAGGCCATCGACGCGGGCCTCGTGGAAGGCCCCCGCATCTGGGTGGCCGGCGCCATGATCAGCCAGACGGGTGGCCACGGCGATTTCCGGTTCCCCTACGAGGTGCCCCGGGCCCCCGGCGCGCCCCTGAGCCACGCCGAGGTGACGGGCGCCTCCGCCCTCGCGGACAGCCCGGACGAGGTGCGGCTGCGGGCCCGGGAGCAGCTCATGCGCGGCTCGGTCTTCCTGAAGCTGGCCGCGGGCGGCGGCGTCGCCTCCAACTACGATCCCCTGGACGCCAGCCAGTACACCGAGGCCGAGATCCGCGCAGCGGTGGAGGCGGCGGAGAACATGGGCACGTACGTCACCGTCCACGCCTACACCCCCCGGGCCATCCAGACCGCCATCCGCGGCGGGGTGAAGTGCGTCGACCACGGCCAGCTCATGGACGAGGCCACCGCCCGCCTCATGGCGGAAAAGGACATCTGGCTCTGCCTCCAGCCCTTCCTGGACGACGAGGACGCGGCCCCGTTCCCGCCGGGCTCCGACAACCAGCTCAAGATGCTGGCCATGCACCGGGGCACGGACACGGCCTACGCCCTGGCCAAGCGCTTCAAGCTCCGCCTCGCCTGGGGGACCGACGTGCTCTTCGACCCGCGCCTGGCGGCGCGCCAGAACGCGCAGCTGGCCAAGATGACCCGCTGGTTCACCCCGGCGGAGACCCTCACCATGGCCACGGCCACCAACGCCGAACTCCTGGCCCTGAGCGGCCCCCGCAACCCCTACCCCGGCGCGCTGGGGGTGGTGAAGGAGGGCGCGCTGGCGGACCTCCTCCTGGTGGACGGGAACCCCCTCGCGGACCTGAAGGTCATCGCGGATCCCCGGAAGAACTTCAAGGTGATCATGAAGGACGGGAGGATCCACAAGAACGCCCTGTAGGGCGCCCGTCAGAAGCGGAGGCTGAGGTCGGCGGCGGGGGCGCTGTGGGTGAGGGCGCCGACGCTGAGGTAGTCCACCCCGGTCTCGGCCACGGGCCGGGCCCGCTCCAGGGACATGTTGCCGCTGGCCTCCAGGAAGACCCGGCTGCCCTGGGCGATCCGGAGGGCGACGGCCTCGGCCATGCGGTCCACGCTCATGTTGTCCAGGAGGATGCCGTCCACCTCGGGGATCCCCATGGCCTCGGCGACCTGGTCGAGGGTCTCGGCCTCCACCTCGATGCGCACGAGGCTGGGCGCCACGGCCCGGGCCCGGGCCACCGCGGGCCCGATGCCGCCGGCGGCCGCGATGTGGTTCTCCTTGATGAGGATCCCGTCCCCCAGGGTCAGCCTGTGGTTGAAGCCGCCGCCGCAGCGCACCGCGTACTTCTCCAGCACCTTGAGGCCGGGGGTCGTCTTGCGGGTGTCCAGGATGCGCGCGCCGGTCCCGGCCACGGCGTCCGCGAAGGCCCGGGTGAGGGTGGCCGTCCCCGACAGGCGCTGGAGGAGGTTGAGCATCACCCGCTCCGCCATGAGGATGGCCCGGCTGGAGCCCTCGATGCGGAGGGCCTCGTCGCCGGGGCGCAGGCGGTCGCCGTCCCGGGCCGGGAGGTCCACGCGCAGGGCCGGGTCCACGGCCAGGAGCACCTCCCGCGCCACGGGGAGCCCCGCCACGGTCAGGTCCTGCTTGGCCACGACCCGGGCCGCCATGGGGCGGTCCGGCACGGCCGCCGTCGTCCAGTCCTGGGTGCCCCAGTCCTCCCGCAGGAAGGCCTTGAGGGCGTCCAGGTAGGTCAGGGGGTGGGGCGGGTTGTGCATGGCTCCATTAAACCATCTTGCCGGCCATGGGCCGTCCGCCCAGCACATGGAAGTGCAGGTGGAACACGGTCTGGCCCGCGTCGGGACCGCAGTTGGAAACGAGCCGCCAGCCGTTCGCCGCGCAACCCTGGGCCTCGGCCAGCTCCTTGGCCACCAGGGCGATGCGGCCCACGAGGCGGGCCCGGTCCGGGGTGAGCTCGTTCAGGCCGGCGAAGTGCTCCCGGGGCACCAGGACGAGGTGGACGGGGGCCTGGGGGGCGATGTCCTTGAAGGCCACCACGTCCGCGTCCTGGTGGACGATCGTCGCGGGGATGCGCCCCTCCGCGATCGCGCAGAAGATGCAATTGCTGTCGGCCATGGGTCCTCCTGGACGGTATTGTGCGCCCGGGGCGCCGTGGATGCCATCATGGAGCATGGCCCTGCACATCATCCTCGTCCACCCCGAGATCCCCCAGAACACCGGCAGCATCGGGCGCCTCTGCGTCTCCACCGACACCCGGCTGCACCTGATCCACCCCCTGGGCTTCGATACCTCCGACTACTACCTGCGCCGCGCGGGGCTGGACTACTGGGAGCGCCTGGCCCCCGAGCACCACGCCAGCTGGGAGGCCTTCCGGGCGGCCTACCCCAACCTGCCCCTGTGGCTCTTCACCACCAAGGGGGAGCGCCGCCACACGGACGTGGCCTGGCGGGAGGGGGACGGCCTCGTGTTCGGCCGGGAGACCCAGGGCCTCGAACCGGAGATCCTCGCCGAGCTCCCGGACCGGCACGTGCGCATCCCCATGCGGGGCACCTTCCACCGGAGCCTGAACCTGGCCCAGGCCGCGGCGGTGGGCCTCTACGAGGCCCTCAGACAGATCGAGGCCTGGTAAAGGCCCGGGGCCGGGCGAGGATCCGCAGGCCTTCCCCGGCCCGCAACCGGGCCTCCCGCAGGCCCCGCCGCCGGTCCCAACCCTGGAGGCGGGCCGAGGCCCGGACCCGCCGGGGAGCGTCCGTCCGAACGCCCCGGGGCGCCCGCACCCCCAAGGCCGCCGCCGTCGCGGCGAAGGCGAGGACGATGCCGCGGAGCAGGGTTCGGAGGGGCATGGGACTGCCTTTCGGGCGGGGCCGGACGGCCGGTGTCCAGGATGGACCCGCCGGCCGGGAGAAACGTTGAGCCGCCGGTGAGGGCCAAAGGGTTGGGAAGGCCCGGCGTCCCCGCTTCCAGGCCCGGCCTGTCCCAGGGCTTCCCGCTTCGAAGCGGAAACCCAAGCGCTGCGCCAAGGGCCGGGGCTCCTCCGCGGGCCTCAGCGCCTCTCCAAGGGCATCGACAGACGCCTGCGCGGCTTGGACCCCGCGCTGGTCCGACGCTCAGGCGAAGGGGCACTCGGGGGTGACGCGCATGCGGAAGGCGCCCGGCTCCACGGTGAGTTCGGCCCGGTCCCGGGCCGGGGCGGGTTCGCCGTCCATGTGCCAAGGGCTGGGCCGGTCCAGGCGCAGGGTGGCGCGGAGTAGGCGGCCTTCCTGGCGCAGGGGCGTCCGGCCCCCCTCCCGGAACAGCTGGGGCACCTCGGAGAGGGCGTCCCACACCCCCGGCCGGGCCAGGGTCACCCAGCTCAGGAGGCCGTCGGCCGGATGGGCCCCGGGGGCGATCCAGAGGCCGGACCCGTACTGGGGGAGGTTGGCGAAGCACAGGCTCCAGGCGGTTTTCGGCAGCCCAGGCTCGGTCCCGCGCCAGGCGGCCCGGAGCCTGTCCATGCGGGTCCCGGGTTCGGGCACCGCCGGCAGATCGGCCTCCCACCGGAGACCCAGGGGGGTGTGCCGGCGCCAGAGGCCGAGGCAGGCCCGGGCGTAGGTGGAGAACCCGCGGCCAGGCGCCTGGTCGAAGGCGTGGGCGACCTCGGCTTCGAAGCCGGTCCCGCAGAGGTTCAGGAAGGGGTCCCCATCCAGGCGGGGCAGGTCCATGGCCAGGTCCCGGCCCTCCAGGAGCCGCAGCACGGCCCCGGCGGGGTCCAGGGGGGTGCGCAGGCCGCGCACGAGCCCGTTGCCCGAGCCCCCGGGCACGGCGGCCAGGGCCACGGGGCAGCCGGCCTCGGCCAGGGCCCGGCCCGCGTGGTGCAGAGTGCCGTCCCCGCCCCATACGAACAAGGGGCCGCCAGCCGCGGCGGCCTGCTGGATCCACGGGGAGTAGTCGAAGGGGGGCGCCAGGGGGACCGGCTCCAGGCGCGCCGCCAGATCGGCGGGGAGCCGGGCCAGGAGGGCGTGCGGGTCGAGCCGTCCGTGGCCGGACCGGGGATTGAAGACGAGGGGCAGCTTCACGCCGGACCTCCCAGGAACCGCAGGGGGGGCGCCACCAGGTCCAGCCGCACGCCGGTGACGGGGTGCTCCAGGCTCAGCTTCCAGGCGTGGAGCCACAGCTGGTCCGCCGGGACCCCCCCGTAGAGGTTGTCGCCCCAGACGGGGGCGCCCAGGTGGAAGAGGTGGACGCGGATCTGGTGCGTCCGGCCCGTGTGGGGCGTGGCCACGACATAGAACCCGGGGGCGAGGCCGGGGACCTCGTCCGGCGCCAGGGGCCGGAAGTCGGTCCGGCTCGGCCGGGGCTCCAGCAGGTCCCCCGTGCACCCGAACCGGGCCGGGGTCGCGCCCCGGAGGCGGCCGATGGGCAGGTCCACGGTGACCGGCTCCACGTGGCGGGGCACGCGGGCCAGGTAGGTCTTCTCCAGGGTCCTCGCCTGGAACTGGCTGCCCAGGTGGGCCCCGGGATGCTTGGCCAGGACGATCACGCCCGAGGTGCCCTGGTCCAGCCGATGCTGGAGGGCCAGGAACTGGCCCGGCCGGCGCCGCTGGAGCAGGGCGAGCAGGTCGTGGCGGTCCGAGGCCTGCGTGCCCTGGGAGGCCATGCCCCCGGGCTTGTCCACCACGAGGAGGAAGTCGTCCTCGTAGAGCACGGGGACGTCGGCGTCGGGCGGATCCCCCAGGGCGTCGTCCACGGAGACGCGCACCTCCACGCCCGGGCGCACCACGCGCCCCGCGACCTTGACCCGGGCCCGGGCCACCTGGACCCCGCCCAGCATCAGCACTTCGCGGGCCTTGCGCCGGCTCAGCCCCGTCCGCGAGGCGACGAGCTGGTCCAGGCGGAGACCTTCCTCCGCGGGATCCACGATGAATTTCCAGGTGCGCGTCGCCATCTCTTTAGCTTACCGTGGCACGGATTGGGTAGGGTGGAGGCATGGAATCCCAGGAGGCCGCCAGGAGGGTGCTCACGCTGCCCGCGCAGGCCGCGCGCGGGCTGGGGGAGAGCGTCCGGAGCCTCCTCGCCCACACGGGATCCGTGGCCTGGCTCCTGCACGCGTGCACCGGCGGCCTCCTGCGCCTCGACCGGAGCCGCTTCCAGGTGGTCCGCGAGGTGACCCGGACCCAGATCCGATTCACGGCCCTGGACGCCCTCCCCCTGTGCACCCTGGCGGCCCTGCTCCTCGGGGGCCTCACCCTGCTCCAGGTCTTCGGGCAGCTCTCGGGCTTCGGCATGGAGACCTACCTCTGCCAGGTCCTCGCGCAGCTGGTCATCCGCGAGCTGGGGCCGCTCCTCGTGGGCGTGGTCGTCATCAGCCGCAGCGGCACCGCCATCGCCACCGAGATGGCCTCGCGCCAGCTGAGCGGCGAGATCGACGCCCTCCACCTGGCCGGGATCGACCCGGCCCAGTACCTGCTCCTGCCCCGGCTCCTGGGCGGCGTCATCAGCCTGTTCACGCTCATCGTCTACGTCGACACCGTCGCCCTCCTGGGGGGCTTCGCGGTGGCCTGGCTGCGCCTGCCCCTGTCCCTCACCGCCTTCCTCGACGCCCTGGGGCGCGCGGTGGGCCCGCGGGAGCTGGCCATCACCGCCTTCAAGGCCCTCGTCTTCGGGGCCGCCATCCCCCTGCTCTGCTGCTCTTGCGGGCTGCGGGTCCGCCGCAGCACCACGGAGATCCCCCAGGCGGTCACCCGAGCCGCGGTGGGCTCCCTGGCGATCCTCCTGCTGGCCGGCGCCTTCCTGTCGGTGCTCATCTATGCCTGAGCCCCTGCTCCTCCTGGAGGGCGCCACCCTCGACGCCCCCGACGGCCGGCCCATCTTCTCGGGGCTGGACGCGATCATCCTGCCAGGGGAGCGTTGGCGCCTGCGGGCCGCGCCCGGCACCGGGGCCACCGCTCTCCTCCGCCTCTGCGCGGGCCTGGTCCAGCCCGACCGCGGCCGAGTCCGCCTGGCCGGCCAAGCCCCGGACGTGGACGCGCGGCACCCCTTCGTGGAGGCCGGCCACCTGGGGTGGGTCCCCACGGACGGCGGCCTGGCCGTGAACCTGACCCTCCGGGACAACGTGGCCCTGCCCCTGCGCTTCGTGCGGGGCCTGGACCGGGAGTCCGCCCAGGCGGAAGCCGCCCGGTGGCTGGACCTGGCCGGCCTCGGCCGCGCCCAGGACCTGCGTCCCCCGGTACCGGCGGACCGCGGCTGCTGGCTGGCGGCCCTGGCCCGGGCGGGCGCCAAGGGAGCGCGGCTCTGGTTGGTGGACCGCCCTGCGGGCGACCTGGATCCCGCGGCCGCCCGCGCGGCCCGGACCCTCCTGGCCGCGGCGGCCCGGGACCCGGAGGCCGCCTTCCTGGTGGTGGGCGGCGATTGGCTTGAGGGTCCGGTCCAGGACCTGGGGCTCATGGATGGACGCCTGGCGTCCGGGAGCGGCGCATGAAACTCGAGAAGGATGATGCCAAGATCGGGCTGCTCGTTTTCCTGGCGCTGGCCGTCTTCGCCGGCTTCGTCTTCCGCCGGGGGGTGTCCGCCCTGGTGACCAAGGAGGCCCCCTACGAGGTGGCCCTGGAGGCGGCCTCGGACCTGGCCGAGGGCACCGAGGTGCAGCTGCAGGGGCTGCGCGTGGGCCGGGTGCGGCGCATCGCCCTGGAGCGGGACGGCGTGGCCTACCGCTTCCTGGCGACCCTGGCCCTGCGCACCGACATCGTCCTCTGGAAGGGAACCCGGGCGGTGGCCGTGGCCAAGCCCCTGGGCGGCGCCTTCGTGGACCTCCAGCTCCCGCCTCCGGCCCTTCGCCAGGAAGTCCTCCCGCCCGGGAGCCGCCTGGCGGGAGGCGCCACGGCCTCCCTGGCCAGCCTCCTGGACACCGCCGATCATGTGCTCCACAACCTGGATGGCCTGGTGGGGGAGGTGCACACCACGTTCAAGACCCGAGGGGCGGGCGTGCTCCTGGACGATCCGCGAATCGCCCGGGTGCTCACCCAACTGGAGGCCACCCTCGCCACCTTCCGGGACCTGGCCCGGGACGGCCAGGGGCTCGTCCAGCATGGGGAGGCGGCGGTGGGCACCGCGGACCGGACCCTCGCGGACCTGGACCGGAGCCTCGTCACCGTCCAGACCCTCCTGGACACCCACCGGGGCGACCTGGACGCCATTCTCGTCCACCTGGCCGGCACCCTGAAGGCGAGCGAGGCCCTGCTCCAGGAGACCCGGGCCCTCGCCGCGGAGGCCGGCCCCGAGGCAACCACCGTCCTCAAGGCCCTGGACCGGAACCTGCGGAGCACCGAGGAACTGCTCGAACTCCTCAAGGCCAAACCGAGCCGGCTCGTCTGGGGGCGCCCCGGCCAAGCCGAGCGCGACGCCGCCGCCCGCCGCGTCCAGGAGGCCCGGGAGGCCCAGCGGAAACCCCAGGAACCCTGACCCCGGGACACCCTCCGCCGGCATCCCATGGGGGAAGGCCGCCAGGGCGCCCGCGAGGATCCCGTCCGGCGCGAGATCCCGGGAACGATCCGCGCCCTCATGCACCGCTACCCGCGCACCGGGGCCCTCCAGCGACCGTCGCGGCACCGACGGCCTGGCACGATTGGCCATCCGCAGGTCGCCGGCGAGCCGGGATAGAGATACACGAACCGCCCTTGCAGTCCTCCATGCATGTGGGGCCGGTGCTCCAACACCGACACATTCATGGGGACCCAGAGGTTGCTGCTGTTGCTGTTTGCGACTATACGCGAACGCAGTGGAATGTCAGGCTGACAAGCAAAGCTAATAGTAGGAATACCCCTCCCAACCCCCATTGGATTCGGCTTGAAAGTCTTTCAATTCGTCCAAAGCCAGGCAGTTTTTGAACACTCCTTATTATCAAATTTGTCCCAACCCCACAGAAGACAATCTGAATCACCAAGGCGAAATCGCGATCCACGAACAACCGGACAGGACTTGACACTATTGCCAATACTGAAAATACTAACAGATCTGATCCCGAGAATTTGTTCATAGGACTCCCCGCTTGTTCCAAATTTCAAACCAAGACCCACAGCAATGACCAATATTGATTCAATGCCTATACACGTGATTAAAGTAAATATTTCCAAAGCCTGCAATCGTCTTACCTATAGGCACACTCAACATTAATCCCCAGCCTAGCGGCGTAGCGAGACCGCCCAAAGCCGCTGAGTTCTGAGCAGCAAGACTTCCTGGTCCACCAACACCTGCCCCTAATCCCCATCTTGCAGCCGCACCTGTTGCCAACCCACCAGCCGCACTAGAGATAATTCCAGCTGCATCACCCAAAGGAGGACTGTTATATCCTCCAATAGATGCATTTGAATACCCTTCTTTAAAGAGATCCCACGCACTTTCTTTTTTTCCATCACCACCACCATCTGCCATTTCCCCAGAATCATCATAGGAAGGAGACGAATCGGCAAGTGGCTGACCGCCGTTCGGCATTGTTACCGAAGATGGAACCGAAGGGAGATCCCCTCCATTTGTTTGCGGCGGAGGCTATTTAGTCTGCCCTGCAATACGTACAACCAGCAAATAAATCAGTAACTTGATGAAACTTTTCAAGTATAAGGTACACAAGACACGACGGCGTGGGGCGCGCTTGATCACGGGCGCCCAGCTGCAAGGGACGTGCTGCAGCGCAGCAACCCGGAGCGGAGGCGCGGACCTTGCCCTGGGCGAGCCGGCCGGCGCCTCCGATGGGGTGGGTCGGCGCCAAAGTCGTTTGCAGCTACCTCTTAAAGTTAACCATTCCTTCGCTTATGTCAGAAGATGCATTGAGAAATTCGCAAGCCTTTTGATAATGTTTTACCGCAGATCTCCTTATCCAATAGGTACCCCGAAGAATGTCGGGTTCGAAATGCTTATCTTGAAGGAGTAAGCCATATTCAAACATGCACTCCAGACTTCCATTTTGCGCACCAATCCTAGCCCAGCGATATTTTAATGCCTTATCTGATTTATTTAATTCAAATAATGCCCTTGCAGATTCCGCATCCCCTAACATTGCCGAAACCTCCAAGTCGGCCAAAGGCATGTCCTTATGGTAGTTGAATCTCTTGGCATAGCCTGTTCCCAATGCCAATTCCAGTTTGTTTTCCAATCTTGGAATATTATTCGGGTAAATTATTAGCCCGAGATCTTTCGCTCGATAGAACCAGAACAACGATCTTGCTAATTGCTTAATTTCTGGACCATTGGAAAGCAAAACCCCCATATTATGGGTTTCAATTTGGTCTCCATTTTCAGCAGCAATCTCAACCCAGTATTCATTGTCTCCAGAGCACAAGATGCGCGCGGCTGAAACATCTCCCGACAGCGCAGCAGACATTGCGCTCGCTGCTCCAAATGAATTTTTAAGCATTTTGTGAGTTTCGCCTGAATCCTTGACCATACCATTTCCCCAAGAACAAGAGATGGACGAAATCATCAAAAACATCAGCCCAGATCGAAACATTTTTGACCTTTCACAAAAAAGCCCCATTGCAATAGAAGCCAGATCAACGTGAAGTAAACGGCGTGGACAAATTAACATTCCATGGGTTAATATTCCCGTTATAGCCAAAAACAACGGTTCTTGCGCCTGTCATTGCATACATTCTATCCGCAACTTGTTGAGCAAAAGCTGTATGACCATATTTATCATCCGCGCCCCCACACATCACCAAAGTGATTGGCATCCCGGCAGAGTAATACGAAGAATCATGAATAATTTGACATACGCTATCAACGTCATAGTATGCGCCCCCACTGCCCGTCCCGGCAAAATCAACCCAACCCTGATTGGAGTTAACGCCATGGGCGCCAAACATAAACGTTGGTGATTCTGGAGCATTTAGGGCGAGATAATCTATTGCGGAAGAATTACCCGGATCCTCGGGATCAAATACAGAAGCGTAATTCGTTCCGTTAACAACATAATTCTTCATTGCGGGCGACAAAACAGTCGGAGAGACTCCTAGGTTATTCGAATCTGTTTGCGACTGCGTTATCTGGGTCGGCGGTGGTGCCGGATTCATCCACGCACTCCAAGCGAAGTTGTCAACCTGCTTCCCGGAATATCCGAATCCTGGTCGGACAAAGGTGACCCCCCAGCCAGGAGGAAGGACGGGGCTGTCGAAGTTGGACCAATTGGGCGTCTGCGTCTTGTCACCCATGTTGACAAACATGCCTGAAGGGTCCTTCGCCATCATCGGGCTTCCGACGCAATAACCGAATTGGTTGCGCTGGGCCGGGTCGACGCCACCATCGCTGTTCAGGAACCGGTGCCATACCGGGCTGTAGAATCGCCCCCGCATGTACACCAAGCCATTCGGTTCCTGCTGCAGGTGCCCGGTGAACCCTGTCGTCGGGACGTACGTGCCGCTGCTCTGGAGCCATTCTCCATAGGGGCCATAGTACTGGGTGCCTTCCGTCTGCCCCGTGGCCCCCGCTGTCACGACCAGGGGCGTCCCGAGGTGATCCGAGTGGAGTTCATGGACATCCCCACTGGCGTCCACTTCGGCGATGGCCAGATTGCCCAGGTAGAGGATGTCCCGCCCCTCGAACGCCCCTGAGGGGTTCTTGCGGAATTCGGACAGGAGTTGGCCGGAGGCCCCATAGGCGTAGATGCGGTTCTGCGTGAGGTCTGCACTGTTGGTCCGGCTTGCCCGGAGCCCGTTGGGCAGGTAGCTGTAGGTGTCCGTGTCCGCCCCCTGGAGGCGCCCGAAGCTGTCCCAGGTCAGGCCCAGTTGCACGGTCCCCGTTCCCGGCGCCCTGCCGACGGTCTGGGCCTCGCCGTTGGCCGCATAGGACCATCCCGTCACCGCCCCGTTGGTGGCGGAAGGCGGCATGCGGTTGGTGGCGGGGGGAATGGCCAGGGAAACGTTCGTCATCGCGGCACTCTGGGCACCTGAGGTGGACGTGTTGTTGCCAAACCCATCATAGCCATAGGTCACGGGTCCATCTCCCGCGGGAAGCGGCAGGCCTGCCATCTGGGCCAGGGTCGCCCGGGTCAGCCGCCCCAGGTTGTCGTGGACCAGGCTGGTCCATTCCCCTGCCTTCTCCAGGCGATTCATGGCGTCGTAGGCATAGGACCGGACGATGCCCGTGGTCTGGCTCGGCTTGATCGTCTGGCTCACCCGCTGCAACCCGTCCGTGGACCATGCCCAGGTGTTGGAGGCGCCGGAGGCGAAGGTGAGTCCGGTCCGGTTGCCCCAATCGTCGTAAGTCACGGAGGTGACCACATTCCGCGCGCCCAATTTGAGGCCGATCACCCTGCCATAATCCGAGGCCCCACCCCACACCGTGGTGGCCACCCGGCCGGAGGGGGAGTAGGTGACCGTGGACCTTCGCCCGAGCGAATCATAGTCATAGCTGAAACCCCATGTCCCCATGCCCAGGCCCGTGAGGGAAGCCGTTTCCTGGGTCAGGCGGCCAAAGCCATCGTGCTGGAAGGTGATGCCCGTCTGGATCCCGCTGCAGCTGGAGGTCATGGAGGTGAGCCGAAGCCCCACATAGGCCGTCGATAGGAAATCACCTCCCTTGGACACCCTCCGGACCCGCCCAAGGCCGTCGATCTGCAGGGTCTGGACCCTTCCCGTGGCGTCGGAGATGATCGTCGGGCGGCCCTGGATGTCGAACCCCGAATAGGTCGTCGTTCCTGTTTCGGGCTGCGTGGAAGCCGTGAGGAAACCCATGCCGTTGTACTCCCAGCTCCGGGTCTGGGTGCTTCCCAGGGAGGTCACGGTCATCGTCAAGGGATGGCCCTGGACGTCATAGGTGGCCTGGGTCACGGTTCCCACGGCGTCCGTGGACGAAACGACCTGGCCCCAGAGATCGGTGGTGCTGGAGGTGGTGAACGGGGTTCCGCCCGCGGGTGAAACCGTCGTCGTAACCGTCTGGAATACGTCATCGGAGGTGTAGGCGTAGGCGACGGAAGGCCCGACCATAGGCTGGAGAGCCGTCACCCGGCCGAGGGCATCATACCTGCGGGTCGAGGCGCGGACATCGCCCTTCGGGTTGGTCTCCGTCACCTTCACCTGGAGGCCGTTGGCATCATAGGTATAGGTTTCGGTCACCCCATCCCCGCCCCGCACCCGGGACCTCACCCGGCCGAAGCCGTCGAAGGTCGTCGTGGTCGTCAGGCCGAGGAGGGTCACCGCGACTTGCCGCTCGGATGGATAGGCGGTGGTGACCGGACTCTGGCCGCCCGTGGAACTGCCGGTCATCCGGCCCCTCGCGTCCCAGGAGGTCGTGGTCGTCACCTCGTGCTCGGCCCCTTGGTCGTCGATGAGCACAGCCTTGGACTCCAGGATCCGGTCCGCGGAATCGTAGCTCGTCCACCGGGTCGTGATCGTGTCCGTCCCACCGGGAACATCGAAGGTCGTCTGTTCGGAGGTGGGGAGGCCCGACGTGGCCTCGCGCGTCAAGGTGCGCGTGGCGTTCCCGCTCATCAGCAGCGGGGCCGTGCCATAGGTGGAACTGCCCGTGGCGCGCCCGGAGGCGGCGTCATACGTGAGGTTGGTGCCTTGATACGCGCCTCCGGACCAGGGCGTCCGGTAGGCTCGCGACGGGAACCAGGTCGTCGGATCCCAGTTGAGCGCCTGCATAGGCGCATGGAAGGTCCCGGCCGGGGTCGTTCGTTCATAATCGGAACTACTCTTCCGGGCCGGGTCCAGGATTTCCGGATGGAATATCGTCGAGGTGGTCGATTTATCCGAGTACGCTCCCGCCGTGCGGGTGACGATGATCGGCAGGCCCGTGGTGTTGTCGATCACGTTGGTCACCGTGATGCGAGGTCCGCCGGCGGACCAAATGACCTCCCCAGTCACGCTCGTGAGGGAGTTGTCCACCCCCGCCTCATCCGTGCTCGTCGTCGTCCGGGAGGACACGACGCGCCCCCGATCGTCGAGCCGGCTCTCGCTGATGGGCACGGCATTGCCGTATTTCGGGTCCGTGGGCGGGTAGAACGCGATCTGGGTGGAGCCCACCGGCGCGCTGACGATGTCGGCCCCGGTCCAGGTCTAGGAGAAGCTGTTGTTCCAATGCGCCAGGTCCCCCTTGGACGGCAGCGCCCAGGTCCACGTCCGGTTCAGGGAGACCTGGGTATCCTGGTCGGTCGAGACGGCCGTCGCGACGCACCGGTAGAGGTTGTTGGCATCGGCCAGGGGATGGTACAGGGAGCAGGTCTGCCAGCCCAGGGTCGTCGCAACATTCCGGGGATCGGTGAAGCCTGTCAATTCCGCCAGGGTGGGGTCATACCGGAAGGTCCAGACCTGATCGTCCGTCCAGGGGGCGTTGAAACCGGACGTACTCGGCGGATTCAGGATCCGCCAGGCCGGGGCCGCCAGCGTCGATGGGTTTCCGAAGCGGACCTCGGTGGGCCGGAGGACGGGACCCGCCGCCACGGGCTGAATCAGGCCTCCGACCGTGCCTGAATAGCCCGTGATCTGCATGGACTGCGCCTGGATGCCCACGTAGTCGAGCTGGGCGAGCACCTGGGCGGGAGCGGCGGATCCCGCCGCAGGTTCGACCCATTGGAGCTGGAAGCCCCTGCCGCGGTCGTTCAGGACGGTCACGGCCCGGACGGCCTTGAGGTTGGCCGGAAGCCCTGTCGTCACGGTCTGGTAGGCGAAGGTCACCGCATGGTTGAACCGGTCGATCCAGAGGACCGGCACCCAGCTTCCGCCCGTCCCAAGGGGCGCCAGGATCCGGGCCCGGTCCCGGCCCAGGAGCACCTGGAAGGTGGTCACGTCCGGCGCCAGGAGTCTGGCTTTGGATGACCACGTGCCCAGTTCCGCAAGGGAGGCGGCATAGACGCCGAGGGCCCCGTTGGAACTCACCCGCACGTCGGCAGCGGCCTTGTCCTGCAGCCCGAAGGCGCCAGCCAGGGTGAAGGAGGTCCCCAGGGCGTTCGTGAACGGCGTGAAGTCGCTCGCCAGCAATTGGGTGCCGCCCTCCAGCACGGTGCAGACGGGGGCCGCATAGAGGTCCGCCCGGGTGGTGGCACCGGTGGGGGGGAGATTCTGACTCGTCCCGGACGTGATGAAACCAAAATGGATCGTCCCGAAGATGGGCCGGACCAGTGCTTCCCAATTCTGGACATAACCATAATGGGTGCGCCCCTGGTCATTGACCTGCTCGGTCCACACCCCTACGGATTGCATCTCTGTCGCCTGGGAGGCATTGAACCGGAAGACGACGGGAACGTTGATATCCCCCGGTACGGTCAGGGCCGGCAAGGTCATCGCCAGGGCGCCGGTGGCCGGGCTCACAGCCCAGCCCTCCGACAGCCCTGAAGCCTGCAGGGGATCCATGACCCTCAGGCGCACCTGGGCCTGGGCGGGCAGGAAGAGGGCGGCCAGCAGGGTCAGATGTTTCAATGGAACACCTGGGCGGATGAGCCGAAGGAAGCTGGAGAAATGAAATTTGGCCGTGGTTTTTCTCCAGCGCCCATGCTGGGACGAGCTCGAAAACTCAGGAGGTAGTTCGCTTTCTGGGGAGTTGTGGTCTACAGAATCCCAGAAGAAACACCCGAAGCCAAGAAAGGATTGCATGAATTCACTAACACCAGATTCAACAATAAAATGCGTCCTAACAAATCAAGTATTAATGACTACCTGATCAATGGCCCTCCCATCCCGATGCACCGACCTTCACCTCCGCCAGAGGCGCATCATCGGGCTCCACCTCCTTCTTCAAGGGGTGGGGGTTTTATTCTTCCCCCCCATGCTGGCGAAGGGTCTTCCTCCATCCCCAGTTTGGATGCACTGACCGAAGGCCGGATCTCAGGGATTTCCTTTCCTCCGCGCGCGCTGCCGCCTCGGCCGCCTCTGGGACAAGCCCTTCGCTTCAGCGTCCCCGCATCTCGGTGGAGCGGTCCATGCGGCGGGCCTGGATGAAGCGCTGCAGGGTCTCCCGGGTCTCCACCGGCAGGTCCACGAGGACGAGGCCGACGCGGGTGGGGAGGTCGTCGTCCTCCAGCGCCTCGGCGTGCCGCACGTCCCCCTGGACGGTAAGCGTCCCGTGGCCCGGCAATTCCGTCGTCACCTCCATGGGATCCCGGTAGCCGAAGGCGAGGGTTTCCGTCAGGCCGAGGCCCATGCCCATGTCCGTGAGGTTCAGGAGCTTGGCCTGATGGCGCTGGCCGTGCCAGGTGATGGTGGCCTCCAGCGGGGGCAGGTCCGGGGTGGCCACCCGCACGGCCCGGCGGGGGTGCACCTGGAGGGGCTCGGTGGGCCAGGCGGCCTGCACCACGGGCGGCGCCTTGGGCTCGTGCTCGGCCAGGATCGGCTCCAGGAGGTGGGTGCGGATGGTGATGACCTCCTCGCCGTGGACGAGGGTGAGGGTGACGGGGGTCCCCGCCGGGGGGAGCACGTCGCGGAGCTTCAGGCCCTCCAGGCGGATGACGGCCCCGCTTTCGAGGCTCCGCACGTGGAGATGGCCGAGCATGCGGACCTCGCCCTCGGCCCGGAGGCTGGCGGAGGCTCCGGACTTGAGCGCCGCGTTCAGGATCGTCTCGAGGTGCTTGTCGTCTTGGGTCATGGCGGCCTCAGATGCCGTGGTGGAGGCGTTCGGCGAGGTGCGGGTGGAGGCCCGCGGCCTGGATGGCCCGGGCGGCCCCCGCGTGGTCGTAGTCCAGCCGGTGCAGCTTGAGGCGCCGGTGGACGGGATCGTAGGTCATGAAGGAGAGCCGGCAGTCCCGGTCCCGGGGCTGGCCCACGGAGCCGGGGTTGATGAGGTAGCGGCAGTCGTCCCGGAGCTGGAACCAGCTGCCGGGTTCGAAGCCCAGCATGCTGAGGCTCTGGGCGGCCTCGTCCAGCTCGTAGGCCCCGGGCAGGTGCGTGTGCCCGAAGAAGCAGACCTGGGTGTCGAAGCCGTCGAAGGCCATGAGGGCCTCCCGCGGGTGGAGGAGGTAGTCGTCCTCATCCACGGGGCTGCCGTGGGCGATGGTGTAGCCCGCGTCCAGGAGCCGGGGGCCCCGGGGCAGGTTCTCCAGGAACCAGGCGTTCTCCTCCGTGAGCTGCCCCCGGGTCCAGCTCACCGCCATGCGCGCGGGAAGGCTGAAGCTGGGGTCCGGCACGGGCGAGGCGCAGGCGCGGTCGTGGTTGCCCCGCACGAGCACCCGGGGCTCCATCTGGCGCACCAGGTCCAGCACCTCGTTGGGGTTGGCGCCGTATCCGACCAGGTCTCCGAGGAGCACGTACCGGTCGATGTTGCGCTTCCTGGCATACCGCATCACGGCCCGCAGGGCGTGCAGGTTCGCGTGGAGGTCGGAGAGGATGAGGTCCATGGAAGGCAAGTGCTGCGGTAGTGTCGCAGATTTCCGGCAAGCCGGTGCGACGCCGGAGGGGGTAGACGAAAAGGTACGTTGGGGTTGCCTGGAAAGAGCTTAACCCATGCCAGGACCGCAATTGTCACGAAATGGTATGTCAACGGTAATTGACAAGCGCCTCCGCCAGCGCATCCACCGGTCTGCCGAGGGGGAGCACCATGGGGGCGGTCCACCAGGCCTCGCGCCGCTGCCGGTACCGGGCCAGGAAGGTGGCCCGCGCCGCCGCCAAGGGCCGGTTGGGATCACCCCCCACCCGCGCCCACGCCGTCTCGGGCCGCTCCGCCAGCCACAGGGCCGTGAACCCCGCCGCCGCCACCCGGGCCCGGGTCCCGGCGTCCTCCCAGGCGCCCCCGCCCAGGGCCAGGACGCAGGGCGCCCCCAGGCAGCGGGCGATGGTTTCGGCCTCCCGGGCGCGGAAGCCCGCCTCGCCGAGGTCCCGGAACAGGGCCGGGATATCCGGGCCGATCTCCCGGTCCGCGTCCACGGCCGGCAGGCCCAGGCGCTGGGCCAGGGCCACGGCCAGGGAGGACTTGCCCGCGCCGCTCCCGCCCACCAGGGCCACGCCCCGGCCGCCGGCCAGGGGGGGCTGGGCCGCCCAGCGATCCAGCTGGGCCCGCCAGAGCAGCTCCCGGGGATCGGCGGCCCGCTGGAGTTCCCCCACCATGGCCAGGGAGGCCGCCCCCGCGGCGAAGCAGGCCGGGGCATCCGCCAGGGTGAGCCCGCCGATGGCGATGGGGGCCACGCCCCGCGCCCGCAGGGCCGCCGCGCCGGCCCGCAGGCCGTCCAGGCCCACGGGGGCGGCGTGATCGCCCTTGGTGGCGGTGGCCCGGAAGGGGCCGATGCCCGCGTGGTCACAGGCCGGATCGGGCGCCTCCCACTCCGCGGGCGCGTGGGTGGAGGTGCCCAGGTGCAGGGCCCCCAGGCCCGGCAGGCGCCGGGCTTCGGTGGGCGGCAGGTCCCCCTGCCCCAGGTGCAGGCCCCAGGGGGGCAGCCCGGCTTCGGCCGCCAGCACGGCCAAATCAGCCCGGTCGTTCACGACGAGGGCCGGCCAGCCCCCCGCGGCCTCGGCGGCTTCCAGGGCCGTCCGCAGTTCCCGCGCCTGGGCCTGGGCATCCAGGGGCTTGCCCCGGAACTGGACCAGCGGGAACCCGGCCTCGCCCAGGCGCCGCACCTGCTCGGCCAGGGGCACGGCGCTCCGGGCATCGGTGATGGCGTAGAGGGGGGGCAGGTGCATGCGGGGCCTCCAGGTTCCAGGGGGACGGTCAGGCCTCGCCTTCGAACTGGAGGCGCACGAGCTTGGCGTACATGCCCTCCCGGGCCATCAGCTCGTCGTGGGTGCCCCGCTCCGCCAGGGCGCCCTGGTCCATCACCCAGATCTCGTCGGCATCCTTGATGGTGCTCAGGCGGTGGGCGATGGTGAACGTGGTGAGGCGGTGGCTCACGCGCTCGATCACCTTCTGGATCTTGTGCTCGGTCTCGCTGTCGATGTTGGCGGTGGCCTCGTCCAGCAGGAGGATCTCGGGCTCCTGGTAGAGCATGCGCGCGAAGGCCACCAGCTGGCGCTCGCCCGCGGACAGCTTCTGGCCCCGCTCCCCCACCTGGGTCTGGAGGCCCAGGGGCAACCGGGCCACCAGATCACCCAGCTGGCTCTGTTCCAGGACGGAACCCAGCCGGGTCGCATCGAAGGGCCGGCCCAGCACGATGTTCTCCTCCAGGGTCCCGGAGAAGATGAACACGTCCTGGAGGACCAGGCCGAAGAGGCCCCGCAGGTCCCGCAGCCGCACGTCCCGCACATCGGTGCCGTCCACGGTGACGCGCCCGGCCTCCACGTCGTAGAAGCGCATCAGGAGGTTGATCAGGGTGGACTTGCCCGCGCCCGTGTGGCCCACCACGGCCACGCGGCGGCCCCGGGGGATCACCCCCGACAGGTCCCGCACCACCCGCCGCCCCCCGGGCTCGTAGGCGAAGGTGACGCCCTCGAGGCGGACCTCCTCCCGGAAGGCCAGGGGCTTGGGCTCGGCGGCCTCGGGAATCTGCTCCTCGTTGTCCAGGAGCTTGAAGATCCGCTCGCTGGAGGCCAGGGCGGTCTGCATGATGTTGTACCGCTCCGCCAGTTCCCGGATGGGCCGGAAGAACCGCCCCGACTGCTGGATGAAGGCCAGGAGCAGGCCCAGGGTGAGGGTGCCGGCCTGGAGCTTGAAGCCCGCGTAGAGGATGAGGGCGGCCAGGGTGCCGTTGGTGATGAATTCCACCACGGGGAAGAAGACGGCGTACGCGAAGATCGTGCGGAGGAAGGCGTCGAGGTACTGCTGGTTCAGCTCCCCGAAGGCCCCCCGGCTCCGGGCCTCCTGCGCGTTCATCTGCACCAGGCTCATGCCGCTGAGCTGCTCCTGCAGGTAGGCCTGGATCGCCGCGTAGCGGCCCTGGGTCTCGCGGTAGGCCTCGCTGGCGTAGCGCCGGAAGATCTCGGTGGAGATCAGCAGGAGGGGCATGATGCCCACGGCCACCAGGGCCAGGCCCACGTGCTTGCTGAACATCCACACCACGATGGCCGTCAGGCTGAGGGCGTCCCCCACGATGGCCACGAAGCCCGAGGAGAACATCTCGTTGAGGTTCTGCACATCGCTGATGACCCGCGTCATGAGGCGGCCCACGGGGTTCTTGTGGAAGAAGTGGGTGCTGCGCTTCATGAGGTGCCCGAAGACCTGCATCCGCAGGTCCAGCATCGCCATCTGCCCGATCCAGCTCAGCAGCCCGTAGCGGGCCACCTGCACCACGAACCCCACGGCGATGAAGCCCATGAAGGCCCCGATCAGGGGGCCCGCCCCCCGCAGGGAGCCCTTGGCCAGGTGGTGATCGATGAGGCGGAGGGTGAACTCGCTGGGCAGGACCTCCAGGGCCGCGCCGGCGGCCATGAGGAGCAGGAGCGCCGCCAGCCCAAGCCAGTAGGGGCGGAGGTAGCTCACGAGCCTCACCAGGAGGGCGTGCCGTCCCGGCTGCTGGTCGACCTGGTCCGGTTGGAAGAAGGCACGGGCGGAATCCGTCATGAATCCATTCTTCCATGATTGCTGTCATGCCATCATGTTTCATCCGCGAGAGCGGAACTATTCACATGCCCGGGGAAAGCCCGGTTTCAAGGTGGGGCCCACATGCGCTGCGCCGTATTCATCGACGGGAACAACATCTTCCATTCCGCCCGCCAGCTCGGCTACGACGTGGACTACAGCAGGCTCCTCGCACTGCTGGTGGGCCGCGACCGGGAACTCCTGCGGGCCTTCTTCTACACGGGCGTGGACGAGACGGCCGACCGTCAGCGGGGCTTCCTGCACTGGATGCGCCGCAACGGCTTCCGGGTGGTCCAGAAACCGGTCAAGCAGGAACGGGACGGCACGCGCCGCGCGCGCCTGGAGGTGGAAATCACCACCGACATGATGAACTACGCCGACAAGGTGGACCTCATCATCCTGGTGAGCGGCGACGAGGACTTCGCCTACCCCCTCCAGACCCTCGCCCAGAACGGCGTCCGGGTGGAGGTGGCCGGGTTCCGCTCGGCCATGGCCAACAAGGTCATGGACGCGGCCGACCGCTACATCGAGCTGGATCAGCTGGCCGAGCGTTTCCGCAAGGAGGGCGGCCTGGACGACGAGGCCGACGAATACCGGGAAAAACTCTGATGCGGGCCCTCCTCCTCTCCGGACTCACCCTTTGCCTGGCCGCCGAACCGCCGGCGGTCGCCCGCATGCGCCAGGACCTGACGGTGCTGGCCTCCCCCGCCCTGGCGGGACGGGGCAACGGGGATCCGGGGCTGGAGCGGGCCGTGGCCTACGTGGCCCGGGCCTACCGGAAGCTGGGCCTCAGGCCGAAGGTCCAGCGCTACGCGTGGATCGCCCGCGTGAAGCGCACCGAGGCCGCCGCGGTGCTGGGCGGCCGGCCCCTCACCTGGGGCCGCGACGTGGAGGCCCTCGGCTACAGCGCCGGCGCGGACCTGAAGGCCCTGCCCCTGCGCTTCGTGGGCTGCGGCCTCCGGGCCGGCGCCTACGACGACCTGGGGGATCTCAAGGGCCGGGCCGCCGTCATCTTCCGGCGCCTGCCCGAAGCCGCCGCCTTCGCCCAGGTGAAGCGGGCGGAGACGGCCCTGCTCTCCCGCATCCGCGCCTGCGAGGCCGCCGGAGCCGCCGCCATCCTGCTGGTGGAGGAGGGCGACGCCCCCCGGACCCTGGGCCGGGAGGAGGGGCCCACCGAGCTGCACCTTCCCATCCTGAGCCTCCCCGCCCGGACCCTCGCGCCTTGGCTCGACCTGCCCGCCCTCCGGGCCCGCCTCGTGGAGACGGGCCTGCCCCAGACCTCCGAGCCCGGCGCCACCCTGGACCTGAAGCTCGCCCTCGCCCGCGAGGAGGTGCAGCTGCCCAACCTGGCCGTGCTGCTGCCGGGCCGGAACCCGAAGCTCCGGGACCAGATCATCGCCGTGGGGGCCCACCTGGACCACCTGGGCCACGGGGAACGCCATTCCGCCGCCGGGGAGGCGGGCCGGGGCCAGATCCACCCGGGCGCCGACGACAACGGCTCGGGCAGCGTGATGACCCTGGAACTGGCCCGCCGGTTCAAGCGCCAACGTCCCGCCCGCCCCATCCTCTTCCTCCACTTCAGCGGCGAGGAGGAGGGCCTGCTGGGTTCGGCGGCCTGGACCCGGAACCCCACCGTGCCCCTGGCGCAGATCAAGTTCATGGTGAACCTGGACATGGTCGGACGCCTCGACAAGGCCAGGCCCACCCTCCTCATGGGCGGGCTCGGCGCCCCCAAGGCCGCCCTGGAGCGGGCGCGGACCTTCGCCCCCGAGGGCCTGGCCCTGGGCACCGACGTGGGGGCCGCCGTGGGCGGATCCGACCACATGTCCTTCTCGGCCAGCAAGATCCCGACGTTCTTCTTCTTTTCCGGCCTCCACCAGGACTACCACAAGCCCACCGACACCGCCGACCGCATCGACTACGACGGCATGGCCCGGGTGGAGGCCATGGTGGCCCGGGTGGTGCAGGATCTGGCGGATTCGGCCGAGGTGCCCGCCTTCGACCCGGAGACCGCCAAGGTCCAGTCCGCCCGGGACGCCTCCCCCATGGGGGTCTCCCTGGGCATCCTCCCGGATTTCACGGAAAACAAGGCCGGGTTCCGCATCACGGACACCTCCCGCGGCTCCGCGGCCGAGGCCGCGGGCCTCAAGGGCGGCGACATCATCATCCGCATCGGGGACGCCCCGGTGAAGGGCATCTACGACTACATGGCCGCCCTCACCGGCCGCAAGCCGGGGGACAAAGTGCTGATCCGCTGGCTCCGCGATGGGGTGGAGATGCAGGCCGAAGCCACCTTGAAGGGGCGCTGATGGAGCTGCCCGCGGCCGACGGCCTGCCCACGCGGATCTTCGTCGAGGAGGCCCCCCACGCGGGGCTCCTGCCCGAGGGCCGGTGGGTCCTCCTGGGGGACGCGGCCGTCCGGGACACCTGGCGGTCCGCGGGTCTGCCCGAACCGCCGGGCTCCCGGTGGGTGCCCGTCTCGGAGGCCACCAAGCGCCTGGAGGTCCTGGTGCCCTGGCTGGAGGGCTGGGCGGAGGCCGGCCTGGACCGCGCCGCCACCGTCGTGGCCGTGGGGGGCGGCGTGCTCACCGACATGGCCGGGTTGGCCGCCGCGCTGTACATGCGGGGCATCCCCTGGCACGCCTGGCCCACCACCCTCCTGAGCCAGGTGGATGCGGGGCTGGGCGGCAAGACCGCCGTGGACCTGGCGGCCGGCAAGAACCTGGCCGGGGCCTTCCACCATCCGGCCCGCTTCGTGGCCTGCCGGTCCTTCCTGGCCACCCTGCCCCCGCGCCAGCTGGATTCGGGCCGGTGGGAGCTGGTGAAGATGGCCCTCATGGCCGGCGACGCCGCCTGGGCCCGCGCGCTCCTGGCGCCGGGCATGCCCGGCGCCGACAGCCTCGCCCGGGCCCTGCGGACCAAGGCCGAAATCGTCGGCCGGGATCCCCGGGAGGCCGGGGAGCGGCGCCTCCTCAACCTGGGGCACACCCTGGGCCACGCCCTGGAGGCGGCCTCCGCCTTCCGCCTCCTGCACGGCGAGGCGGTGGGGCTTGGCTGCTTGGCTGCATGTTTCCTCGCCGAAGCCGAGGGGCTGCCCCCCTTCCCCGGGGACCTGCTGGCCGCCATGGCCGCGCGCCTCGCCCCCCTCCGCCCCGACCTCCCCGCCTGGGAGGCCTGCCTTCCCCTGCTGCGCCGGGACAAAAAAGCCGTGGGCGCCGATGGCCCGGGGGAATCGCGGATACACTGCATTCTGCCCCGTCCCCACGCGCTGGCGGACCAGAGGCCGCTCCCCCCGCAGGTCTGGCGACGTCCCCACGAACGAATGGCCCGCCTGCTCCAGTCCTCCGAGATGCCCACGTGATCCGCAAGCTCCTTCCCGCCCTGGCCCTCCTCATCGTCCTGGGGGCGGGAACGCCCGGCGCCGCCCAGGAGGACCCCCGCGCCCTCATGCTCCAGGCCCGGGCCCTGCAGCTCCGCACCGGCGGGGACGACCCCAAGGGCGCCGCGGCCCTCTACCGCCGGGTGACCGCCCTCGTCCCCACCAGTAGCCAGGCCCAGCTCCGGCTCTCGGAGGCGATCCTCGAGACCGGGGACCTGGCCGGCGCCGTGGACCCCGCGGTGCGGGCCACCCAGCTCGACCCCCGCAGCGGCGAGGCCTGGGCCCACCTGGCCATCCTGCGCTACCGCCTCTGGCAGGGGGGGTCGAAGCCCCAGGCCCTGGCCCAGGCCCGGGAGGCCCTCAACCGCGCCGCCCAGCTCCTCCCCGGGGATCCCGAGATCTGGACCCGCCTCGCCGAGGTGCAGGAGGCGGCCAAGGACGACGCGGGGGCCCTCCGCTCCTGGCTGAACGTGGGCCGCCTCCACCCCTACGTGTCCATCGGCGGCAAGCTGCTCTACGAGTACGCCTTCGAGCGCGCCCTGGACCTGGCCCAGAAGGGCCAGAACTACGAGGGGCGGCGGGAGGCGGTCCTGGGCCTCTGCTCCCGCCAGGGCACGGACCCCAAGTACCTCCGGCTCCTGGAGGACCTGGCCCGGGACCAGGTGGACAAGGGCTTCCTGGGCCACGGGGAGGAGAGCTTCACCCGGCTGGCCCAGTTCCTGCCCAAGGATTCCATCGTCTGGGAGAACATCGCCCTCATCCAGATGCGCACCGCCCGCTTCGACGCCGCCCTGGCCTCCCTCGGCCGGGCCGAGGTCCTCCGGCCCACCCCCCGCACCTCCGCCAATTCCGCCTACTGCCTGATGAAGCTGGGCCGGTTCACCGAGGCCGAGGCCCGGTGGAAGGCCCTGCTCCCCGAGACCGGGCGCCTGGCCGCGGAGGACGCGACCCTCGCGGCCTCCATCAAGGTCCTCTACGCCTCCTGCCTCCTCCTGGAGGGCCGCCCCGCGGACCTGCTGGCCCTGACCCGGGACTGGCCCGAGGCCGGCGGGGATGGCGAGATCCTCGCCCTGCGCGCCCAGGCCCTGATCCAGACCGGCGACTGGAAGCACGCCCGCGTCCTCCTCCGGGACGGCATGAAGCGCTTCCCCC
The DNA here is from genome assembly GCF_030295425.1 of Mesoterricola sediminis. Taxonomy (NCBI): domain Bacteria; kingdom Pseudomonadati; phylum Acidobacteriota; class Holophagae; order Holophagales; family Holophagaceae; genus Mesoterricola; species Mesoterricola sediminis. The sequence goes on from NZ_AP027081.1 coordinate 2,595,275, forward strand.
GCCAGATGGTCTTCCGGCGGGCCTCGGCCATCCCCGCCGACCGCTTCGACGAGGGCTTCTTCTCCCACGCCCGCTCCCGCAGCGCCCTTTCCCAGCTGGACCTGGAGGCCATGGCGGTCATGTGGTCCGAGTTCAACGTCTGGGACCGGTGCCTGGAGGCGGCGCGCAAGGCCCGCGCCGCCGCGCCCCTCACGGGGGGCGTGGACCTGCTCCTGCTGGAGGCCAACGCCCTGGAGAGCCTCGCCCGGCCCGCCCAGGCCCTGGACGTGCTCCGGGAGGCCCAGCGCCTCGACCCGGGCAACGCCACCCTCCAGAACAACCTGGGCTACCTCATCCTGGAGCGGGGCGGCGACCTCGAGGAGGCCTCCCGCCTCATCCAGGCCGCCCTGGCCAAGGACCCCGAGAACAGTTCCACCCTGGACAGCTGGGGCTGGGCCCTCTACAAGCAGGGCCGCTTCCCCGAGGCCGAGGCCGCCCTGCGCAAGGCCGCCGCCAAGAGCCCCTACAGCCCCGAGGTCCACCGCCACCTGGGCGAGGCCCTCCTCAAGCTGGACCGCCCCCAGGAGGCCCTGGACGAGTGGGAGCGGGCCCTCGCCTTCGCCTTCCCCGACCGCAAGGTCGTGGAGAAGCAGGTCCAGGACCTGAAGGCCCGGCTCGCCAAGGACCGCCGCGGCGCGGTCCAGGCCGACGCCCCGGACCCGGAGGCCGAGGAGTACGCCGACGACGACGCGGACCCCGGCGTGGAGGCCCCATGAGGGCCCTCCTCCTCCTGCCCGCGGCCGCCCTGCTCTCGGCCCAGGCGCCCCCTCCCGTCGTGCGCGCCCAGTACGACTGGGGCTACGCGAGCCCGGACGGCTCCGGCAAGGGCACCCTGACCGTCCTCGTGGACCCCGGCACGGGCCGCACCCTCCTCGAGCTCATGGGCCTGGGCGAGCGCCTGGCCTTCCTGGAGGGCGACGCCAAGAACGGCTACCACCTGATCATCCCCCGCCAGGAGGTCGACCAGCGCGCCCTCACCCTGGGCGGCCTCGCCCTGCCCTTCCTGCCCAAGCTGGGCAGCCCGACCGCCCTCCACCGCCTCCTGACCGAGGGCGAGGGCCCCGGCGTCAAGGTGACCCGCCGGGACCGGCAGGGCCCCGTCAAGCTCACCTACGCGGGCAAGGGCGACAACGGCAAGGAGCTGACCGTCTGGCTCACCCGCACCCGCTTCCAGACGGAGCCCGCCCCCGCCGCGCCCTGAGGCCCGGACCGCCGGCCGGGGTGGGGCCTACCAGATCTTGACCCGGTCCTTGGGCGCCAGGTAGAGCTTCTGGCCGGGCTTCACGTCGAAGGCCTTGTACCAGGCGTCCAGGTTGCGGACGGTGTCGGCCCGGCAGGCCTCCGGGGCGTGGCCGTCGGTGAGGATCTGGCGGCGGAGGGCGGGCTCCCGGCGCTTCTCGCGCCAGGACTGGCCGTAGCTCAGGAAGAACTGCTGGTCCCCGGTGAACCCCTGCGCCTGGGGCGCGGGCCGGCCCCGCAGGGCCATGCGGTAGGCGTCGTAGGCCGCGGCCAGGCCCGCCACGTCGGCGATGTTCTCGCTGAGGGTCTGCTTGCCGTTCACGGCCAAGTCCGGGAAGGGGCGGTACTGGCTGAACTGGTCGGCGAGCCGGGCCCCGGCGGCCTTGAAATGCTCGAAGTCAGAGGGGGTCCACCAGTTGCGCAGCCGGCCCTGGTGGTCGAAGAGGGCGCCCTGGTCGTCGAAGCTGTGGCTCACCTCGTGGCCGATGGTGGCGCCGGTGGCGCCGTAGCCCATGGCGGCGGTGTGCCGGGGATCGAAGTAGGGGGGCTGCAGGATGGCGGCCGGGAAGTTCATGGCATTCATGGCCGGGAGGTTGACGGCGTTCACGGTCTGGGGGGTCATCACCCACTCGCCCCGGTCCACGGGCCGGCCGAGCTTGGCCAGGTTCCGCTGGTACTCGAAGCGGGAGGCGCGCTCGGCGTTGCCGAAGGCGTCGCCGGGCTTCACCTCGAGCCCCGCGTAGCTCCGCCACCGGTCCGGGTAGCCCACGCCGACCTTGAGGGCCTTGAGCTTGCGCTTGGCCTCGGCCTTGGTGGAGGGGCTCATCCAGTCCAGGGCGTCGATGCGACGGCTGAAGGCGGCGAGGATGTTCCGGACCATGGCCTCGGCCCGGCGCTTTTCCGCGGCCGGGAAGTACTTGGCCGCGTACAGCTTGCCCAGGGCCTCGCCCAGGGCCTCGCTGGCGGCGTCCACGCCGCGCTTCCACCGGGCCGGCATCTCGGGGGTGCCCGCCAGGACCCGGCCGTGGAAGGCGAAGGCCTCCTCGGCGAAGGCCTTGGGCAGCACGCCCGCGGCGTCGTCCAGGGCGTGGAAGGTGAGCCAGGCCTTCCAGTCCTCCAGGGGCGCGGAGGCGACGAGGGCGGAGAGGCCCTTCAGGGCCCCGGGCTGCCACACGACGAAGGTCTCCTGCTTCGCCAGGCCGGCGATGCGGAAGAAGGCGCCCCAGTCCATGCCGGGGGCCCGGGCCTCGATCTCCTTGCGGGTCCAGTGGTTGTTGCCCTTGAGGACATCCTCGGTCTCCGTGTGGGAGGCGTGGACCTGGGCCATGCGGGTCTCGAGGGCCAGGACCCGCGCGGCGGTCCCCGCCGGATCGGGAACGCGGGCGAGGGCCAGCATGGCCTCCATGTGGGCCAGGCACTTGGCGCGCACGGCCTTCATGGCCTCCGAGCCGTCCAGGTAGTAGTCCCGGCTCGGCATGGTGAGGCCGCCCTGGAGGAGGAAGGGGCTGTAGGCGGAGGGGTTGTCCAGGTCCTGGGCCACCCACAGGCCGAAGAGGTGCGGGGTGTCGTACCGGGTCGCGTTGAGGACGTCCACGTCCGCTCGCAGGGTGCTGCCCAGGAGCCCGCTCAGGGCCTTGACGTCGCCCGCCGCGGCCACCTGGTCGAGGAAGGGCTTGAGGGGGGCCAGGCCCCGGGCCTCGATGGCCGCCTCGTCCATGAAGGCCGTGAAGTAGTCGCCCACCTTGCGGGCCTCGGTGCCGGGGGCCGCCTTGACGGCGGCCTCGACGAGGCCGCGGTTCCGCTTCAGGGTCAGCTCCACGAGCATGGCGCCGGTGCCGTAGCCGGCCATGTCCGCCGGGATGGGCGTGGACGCGATCCAGCCGCCGTTGGCGAACCCGAAGAAGTCGTCGCCCGGGGCGGTGGCGCGGGACATGCCGGCGAGGTCGAGCCCGGCGGGGGCGGCGGCGAGGAGGGGCGTGGCCACGAGGGCGGCCAGGGGCAGGAGGGCGGTTCGCATGGGGGCTCCGGGGGTCCGGCGGGGATCAGAGGGTGTCGAGGCCTTCCTGGCCGATGACGGGGGTCCAGGGCAGCAGCTCGTACTGGGCCGCGCCCGCCTTCACGAAGGGGTCGCCGTCCCGGATGGCGTCCAGGGCCCCCTGGGGGTCCGCGTCCGGCACCCGGAGGAGGAGGGCGCCGCCGTTGCGGGGGTCCAGGGGGCCCGAGGCCAGGAGCAGCCCCTGCGCCTTCAGGCCGCGCAGGTAGGCCCGATGGGGGTCCAGGAGGGCGTCGATGACCTCGATGGGCTTGCGGTAGCGGACGATGGCGAGCGCGTACATGGATCAGTCCTTGACGATGCGGGTCCCGACGGTGGCGTAGTCCTCCTTCTCCAGGGCGTCGGGGCTGGTGATGAGGACCTCGGAGCCCCCGGCCTGAAGGAAGGCCAGGGCGGATTCGATCTTAGGCCCCATGGAGCCCGGGGGGAACTGCCCTTCGGCCAGGTGGCGGGCCGCCTCTGAGGCGGTGAGCCGATCGACCCAGCGCTGGGTGGGCTTCCCGAAGTCCAGGGCCACCTTGGGCACGCCCGTGAGGATCACGTAGGTGTCGGCGCCCAGCTTCTCGGCGAGGAGGCTGCTGAGGCGGTCCTTGTCGATGACGGCCTCGACGCCCACCAGCAGGCCGGAGGCGTCGCGGATCACCGGGATGCCGCCCCCGCCGCCGGCGATGACGCAGTGGCCGGCCCCCAGGAGGAGCTTGATGGCCTCGAGCTGGACGATCTCCAGCGGCTTCGGGCTGGGCACGACCTTCCGCCAGCCCCGGCCCGAATCCTCCTTCATGTGCCAGCGCTTCTGGGCCTGGAGCTCCAGGGCGCGGTGCTCGCGGTAGAAGGGGCCCACGGGCTTGGTGGGGTTCTGGAAGCCGGGGTCGTCCTTGTCCACCACCACCTCGGTCAGGACGGTGGTGACCGGCACCTCCTGCCCCAGGAAGGCCAGGCGGTTGATGAGGGTGCGCTCGATCATGTAGCCCATGGAACCCTGGGTCATGGCGTCGCAGATATCCAGCGTGTAGGGCGGGATGCGGTTCGCCGCCTCCTCCTGCTGGATGAGGATGTTCCCCACCTGGGGCCCGTTCCCGTGGACGATGCAGAGGCTGTAGCCCGCCCGGATGACGTTGCCGAACATCTCGGCGGTCTGCCGGGCGCTGTCCAGCTGCTCCTCCTGGAGGCCCCGGTGTTTTTCCTGGAGGAGGGCGTTGCCGCCGATGGCGATGAGCGCGATTTTTCCGGCCATGGTTATCCCAATGAAAAAAACAAGTCTACGAGGCATACCACAGGGCGCAAGGACGGAAGGCACAATCCATCCGGCCCCGTGGCATCATGGAGGCTATTCCACGGAGCGGGTCATGGACGGCTACCAGGGCTATCAGGCGCCTGAGGCGGCGCTGGAGGATGTCGCGGGCGCCGGCCTGGAGCTGGCGGACCGGGGCGCCCGGCTCGCGGCGTCCATCCTGGACGGCATCTTCCTGGGCATCCCCTTCGGCCTGGGCGGGGTCACGGCGGCCATCGCCTTCGCGGGCAACGGCCGCCCCGGCACCGCCTCCCTGGTGATCCTCGGCCTGGCGGGACTCGCGGCCCTGGCGATGACGGCCCTCAACGCCGTCTGGATCCACCAGCGGGGCCAGACCGCCGGCAAGCGCATCACGGGCATCAAGGTCCTGCGCGCCAACGGGGAGCGGGTCACCCTGCTCCGGGTGTTCTTCCTGCGGTACCTCCCCCTCACCCTGTGCACCCTGATCCCCTGGATCGGGAACCTGGTCGCGCTCGTGGATTCGCTGCTCGTGTTCCGGGAGAGCCGCCAGTGCCTCCACGACCAGATCGCCGACACCATCGTCGTGAGGGCCTGAGGCGCCCATGATCGACACCCAGGTGCGGGTCGAGACCCCCGAGGGCGTGGAGCTGACGCTCAGCCCCGCGGGACCCGTGCCCCGCTGCCTGGCGTGGCTCCTGGACGCCCTGATCCGGTGGGTCGTCTACGCCACCCTCAGCCCCGGCTTCGCCTTCCTGGGCAAGACGGGCCTCGGCCTGTTGTTCCTCGCCCTCTTCCTCCTGGAGTGGGGCTACCCGGTGGCCTTCGAGGTGCTCAACGGCGGGCGCACCCCGGGCAAGGCCGCCCTGGGGCTGCGCGTGGTGCGGGAGGACGGCGCCCCCGTGGCCTGGACCCAGTCCATGGTCCGCAGCATCGTGGCCGTGGTGGACTTCCTCCCCTTCGCCTACGGCACGGGCCTCGTCGCCATGTTCGCGTCCCGGCGCTTCCAGCGCCTGGGGGACCTGGCCGCGGGCACCTACGTGGTGCACGCGGAACCGGCGCCGGTCCGGGCCCTGCCCCCGCCGGCGGAGGGGGAGGCCCTCCTGGAGCCGCGCCTGCCCCTGACCCTGGAGGAGCAGCGGGCCGTCATGGACTTCGCCGAACGGGTCCCGGCGCTCACCCCGGCCCGGGCCCAGGAGCTGGCGGACCTGCTGGAGCCGCTCACGGGCGCCCGGGGCGGGGAGGGCGTGGCCCGCACCCTGGCCCTGGCCCGGGTCCTGCGGGGAGGCGCCCCGTGAAGCAGGAAGCCTTCGAGCGGCAGCATGGGGAGGCCTGGGCCCGGTTCGAGGCCCTCTGCGGGGGCGCCTCGGGGGATCTGCCCACGGCCTACCGGCGGGTCTGCCTCCACCTGGCCCTGGCCCGCCAGCGCGGCTACACGGAACGGCTGGTCCTCCACCTCAACGGGCTGGTCCGCCAGGGCCACCAGGCCCTCTACGGCCCCGCCGGCAACCCGGCCCGGTCCTGGGGCGCCTTCCTGGCGGGAGGCTTCGCCCGGGCCGTGCGCCGCCTCCGGGTCCCGGTCCTGGCCTCCGCCCTGCTCTTCGGCGTGCCCTTCGCGTCCCTGGCCCTGGGCGCGGCCCGCCGGCCCGAGGCCGCCCAGGTGATCCTGGAACCCCAGGAACTGTCCCGCATGGAGGGCATGTACGAGGGCCAGGGCGGGCGCTTCGGGCGAAGCGGCGAGGCGGACACGGACGTGGGCATGTTCGGGTTCTACGTCTGGAACAACGTCCGGGTGGGCTTCCAGGCCTTCGCCGGGGGCCTCCTGATGGGGGTGGGCGCCCTCTTCTTCCTCGTGCACAACGGCCTGCACGGAGGCGCGGCCGCCGGCTGGGTGACCCACGCCGGCCTGGGGCGGAATTTCTGGTCCTTCGTGGTCACCCACAGCGCCCTGGAACTCCCCTCCCTCATCCTCTCCGGCGCCGCGGGCCTCGCGGTGGGCTGGGCCCTGTGGGCCCCGGGCCGGCGGACCCGGGGCGAGGCCCTGCGCGCCGCGGTGGTCCAGGCCATGCCCCTGGTGATCGGGGCGGCCCTCATGGACGTGGCGGCGGCGGCCCTGGAGGCCTTCTGGTCCTCCAGCGCGGCGGTGCCCCCGGCGGTCAAGTTCACGACGGGGGGCGTCCTCTGGGCCCTCATGCTCGTCTATTTCCTCGCGGCGGGGAGGACCCGTGCCCGATGAACTCCGGGTGGCGGCCCGACCGCGGACGGCCTGGGAAGCCATCGACCTGGGCTTCGCCCTGGCCCGGGAGAACGGCCGGCAGGCGGCGGCGGCCTTCCTCTCGGCGGCCCTGCCCCTGGCCCTCGGCCTCGGCTGGGTCTTCCGCGGCCATCCCGGCTGGGCTCCGCTCCTCTTCTGGTGGCTGCTGCCGCTCCTGGACCGCCCCCTCCTCCACGTGCTGGCCAAGGCGGCCTTCGGGGCGCCGCCGGGCCTGCGGGACACCTGGCGCCAGCTGCGGCCGGGCCTGCGCCGGGGCCTGGCGGCGCAGCTGCTCTGGCGGCGCCTTGACCCCGCCCGGTGCCTCACCCTGCCGGTGTGGCAGCTGGAAGCCCCGGGGGGCCGCGCCTTCCGGGCCCGCCAGAAGGTGCTCCAGAAGCGGGTGCGTTCCCAGGCCGTCCTCCTGGCGGTCACCTGCAGCCTGCTCACGGCGGCGGGGTGGATGGCCCTGGTCGCCCTGGCCGGCTACCTGTGGCCCGAGGGCGGGACCAACATCCTGGAGCGGGTCTTCGCGTCCGGGGACGCCCGCGTGGCGTGGGTGGACCAGGCCCTCGTCTACCTGCCCATGCTGGTCATGATCCTCATCGAGCCCTTCCATGTGGCCGGGGGCTTCGGCCTGTACCTGAACCGCCGGGTCCAGCTGGAGGGGTGGGACCTGGAACTGGCCTTCCGCCGGCTGGGGGCCCGGGCCGCCCAGCGGGCCCTGGGCCTCCTCCTCCTGCTCCTGCTCGTCCCCGCCCTCTGGGCCGCCGACCCGCCGCCCCCGCGGGAGGCCATCCGGGAGGTCCTGGCCCACCCCGATTTCGCCACCCGGCGGGACACCTGGGTCCTGGAGCGCCGGCGCCCCGCGGGTCCGGGTCTCCAGGTGGCCCCGCCCCCCCCCTGGATGCGCCGGCTGCCGAATCTGGGCGGCCTCGCCCTCAAGGCGGCCCTGCCCCTGCTCCTCCTCGCCGGACTGGCCTACCTCCTCTGGCGACGGGGCCCCACGTTGCTGGCGAGCCTGGACGAGGCCGGCCGCCCCGCCCCGCCCCAGCGGCTCTTCGGGCTGGACCTGCGGCCCGAAGCCCTGCCCGCCGATCCCGGGGCGGCCGCCGACCGGCTCTGGGGGGCCGGGGACGTGCGGGGCGCTCTGTCCCTGTTGTACCGCGCCGCCCTGTCGCACCTGGTCCAGCGCCGGGGCGTCGCCCTCGGCCCCGGGGCCACCGAAGGCGAATGCCTGGCCCGGGCCCGGGACGCGCTGGCCCCGGAGGGCTTCGCGACCTTCGCCCACCTGACGGCCGCCTGGGGGGCCCTGGCCTACGGGGGCCGCCTCCCCGACGAGGGGGACCGGCGCCTGTGCGGCCTCTGGACCGAGCACTTCGGCGGGGGGCGTCCGTGAGGGGCCTCCGCCTCGCCCTCGCCCTCGCGGCCCTGGCCCTCCTCACGGCCCTGGGCGGATGGCTGGCCACCACGTACCGGTGGGTCAAGGTCCCCACCTGGCAGGGCTACCGCGGCCAGGCGGCCACCAACCCCTTCCTGGCCCTCCAGCGGTTCAGCGTGCGCATGGGGCACCCGGCCACCTGCCTCCACGGCCTGCCGGACCTGGCCCGCCTGCCCGTGCAGGACACCCTCGTCCTCCCCCGGCGCCGCGTGGCGCCCGACGAGGCCCAGGCCCGGGCCGTCGCCGCCTGGGTGGACCGGGGCGGCACCCTGATCCTGGAGGGGCTGGAGCCCGAAACCGAAGGGGCCCCCCGGACCCGGGATCCCCTGTTCCGCCCCTTCAGCCTGCGCCTCCTGCCCGCCCGGGACCCCGATGCGACCGGGCTCCTGAAGGCCCGCATCCAGGGCACGGAGGTCACCCTCTACACCGGCCAGGGCCTGCGCCTCCGCTTCACGGGCAAGGGCGATCCCACGGGGGCCGCCACGTCGGAAGGCACCCAGGCCATCCAGATCAACCGGGGCGCGGGCGAGGTCTACGCCTTCACCCGCCTCGACTGGCTCGCCAACAGCGCCCTCGGGGAGCGGGACCACGCCGAGGCCTTCAGCCTCATGGCCCTGCGGGCGCCGGAAGCCGGCGAGGCGCCCCACCGGGTGTGGATCGTGGCCTGGGAGGGGCGCCCGGGACTCGCCGCCTGGCTGTGGCGGAACGCCCGCCCCCTCCTCCTCGCCGGCCTGGCCCTGGCCGCCCTGGTCCTGTGGGCCCGGGCGGCCCGGTTCGGGCCCATGGCCGAGGCCCAGCCCCCCGGCGGCCGCCGCTTCCTGGAGCACCTGGACGCGGCGGGCCAGTGGCATTGGCGCAGGGAGGACGGACGGCCCCTCCTCCAGGCCTGCCGCGCCGCCTTCCTCCGCCGCCTGGCCCAGGTCCACCCCGGCTGGGCCGGCCTCGATCCCGACGCCCTCTGCCAACGCCTGGCCCGCCACGCGGGCCTGGACGAGGCGAAGGTCTTCCAGGCCCTGCGCTACGACACCGCCGAGGATCCGGACAGCTTCCTGGAGGCGATCCGGACCCTCGAAACCCTGAGGAAGCAGCTATGACCGACACCCTCGACCCCCAGCTCCTCGCCTGGGCCCGGGACCTCACCGGGCGCGTCCGGAGCGAGATCCGCCACGTCTTCGTGGGCCAGGAGGCCGTCGTGGACCAGGTGCTCACCGCCCTCCTGGCGGGGGGGCACGTGCTCCTCGAGGGGAACCCCGGCCTGGGCAAGACCCTGCTGGTGCGGGCCCTGGCCCGGGCCTTCGGGGGCAGCCACGCCCGCATCCAGTTCACGCCCGACCTGATGCCCTCGGACGTGATGGGCCACGCCATCTACGACCCCAAGTCCGAGAGCTTCCGCATCCGGAAGGGCCCGGTGTTCACCCACCTCCTCCTCGCCGACGAGGTCAACCGCGCCCCCGCCAAGACCCAGTCGGCCCTGCTGGAGGTGATGCAGGAGCGGCAGGTGACCATTGAGGGCCGGGCCTTCGAGGTGGCCGCCCCCTTCATGGTGCTGGCCACCCAGAACCCCCTGGAGCAGGAGGGCACCTACCCCCTCCCGGAGGCCCAGCTGGACCGCTTCCTCCTGAAAATCACCCTCGACTTCCCCTCCGAGGCCGAGGAGCGCGCCCTGGTGCGCCTCGTCACCGCCGGCCAGGTGGGGGACGCCCTCCAGGTGGACGGCGTGGCCGAGGTGGGCACGCCCGCGGACGTGGTGGCCCTCCAGGCCGCCGCCGCCCAGGTGCGGGTGGAGGACCCGGTGCTGGCCTACGCCGTGGCCGTGACCCGGGGCACCCGGGCCTGGATGGGCCTGTCGGTGGGCGCGAGCCCCCGGGGCGCCATCGCCCTCGTGCGGGCCGCCCGGGCCATGGCCCTGCTGGCGGGCCGCGACTACGTCACCCCCGACGACGTGAAGGCCCTGGCCCTGCCCGTGCTCCGCCACCGCGTGACCCCCAGCGCCGAGAGCGAGATCGAGGGCCTCACCGCCGATGCCCTGCTCACGGCCCTGCTGGAGCAGGTGGACGCCCCCCGGACCTGACATGAGGCCCGCCCGCCCCCTCCTCGCCCTTGCCGCCGCCTGGTTCGCGCTGGCGGGGCTGGCCGTCGTCTGGCCCGCGGTCTTCCACGCCGCCTGGGCCTGGAGCGGGGGGGGCCTGATCGCCCTGGCGGCCCTGGACGCCGGCCTGGCCTGGCGCCTCCGCGCCCCCGGCCTGGACCGCCAGGTGGCCGCCGTCCTCCCCGTGGGGACCTGGAGCGTCGTCCGCCTCCGCGCGGCGGCCACGGGACGGCGCACCCTCCGGATCTTCGACGACCTGCCCGGGTCCTTCGAGGTCCAGGGCCTGCCGGTGACCCTGGAGGTGCCGGCCCAGGGCTGGGCCGAGGTCCGGTACCGGGTCCGCCCCGGCCGCCGGGGTCCCTTCGCCTTCGGGGCGGCCCACGCCCTCCTGGCCTCCCCCCTGGGCCTCTGGTGGCGGGGCGCGCGCCTGGGCGGGCCCACGCCGGTCCGCGTCTTCCCGGACTTCTCGCCCGTCAAGGTGTACGCCGAATTGGCCCGGAGCCAGCGCCTCGCCGACATGGGCATCCACCGCCGCCGCCGCCGGGGCGAGGGCAGCGAGTTCCATCAGCTGCGGGACTACCGCGCGGGGGACAGCCTTCGCCAGCTGGACTGGAAGGCCACCGCGCGGCTGGGGCGCCTCATCAGCCGCGACTACCAGGAGGAGCGGGACCAGCAGGTGATCTGCCTGCTGGACTGCGGACGCCGCCTCCGGGCGCGGGAGGGCCGGGCCTCCCACTTCGACCACATGCTGACCGCCCTCCTCCTCCTGGCCATCGTGGCCCTGCGCGAGGGGGACGCCGTGGGCCTGCTGACCTTCGGCGGGCCCGTGCGCTTCGTGCCCCCCCGGAAGACCCCCAAGGCCCTGGATGGCCTGCTCGACGTCCTGTACGGCCTCGACGCCGGCCTGGAGCCCACCGATTTCCTGGAGGCCGCCCGCGCCCTCCTGGCCCGCGTGCGCAAGCGCAGCCTGGTCGTGCTGATCACCGACGCCCGGGACGAGGATGACGAGACCCTCCTCCCTGCCCTCCGCCTGCTGGCAGGGCGCCACCGGGTGGTGCTGGCCAGCCTGCGCGACCCCGCCCTCGACGCCGCCCTGGAGGCCGTGCCCGCCACCTTCGAAGCCGCCCTGCGCACCGGCTCCGTGCTCGCCTACCTGGAACGTCGCCGCCGCACCTTCCTGGGCCTCTCCGCCCGGGGCTGGACCAGCCTGGACGTGCCCCCCCGCCAGCTGGCCGTGGCCCTGGCCAACCGCTACCTGGCCGAGAAGCGGGGCTGAACCCGGCTTCCGCCGTGGCTCGCGCCCGGCCCGAACAGGCATCCCCGCGCCGGCGGGGGTGAAGGCGATGCCCCGGCACGGGGGACACCCCTGCCCGGCCGGGAGGAAGGGGAACCCGTCCATCCCACGGGAACCTGGCGAGAGAAATTGGCATTAACGGTTTATAACATCCAGGCCCCTCGGGCCCCTTCCGGAGCCGTACCATGTCGTTCACCTCCCCCTCCCGGGCGCTGCTCGCCGCCCTCTCCCTGGCCCTCGTCCCCCTCGCCGCCGGCGAGTCCGAAGCGCCCGTCTACGGGTTCCAGGTCGGATCCGTCCTCACCAACGGGGACCTGCGTTCCCTGGGCGCGAAATCCGGCCCGACCGCGGGCTTCCAGGCCGTCGTGGACCTGGGCGGCGGGCACGCGATCCGGCCCCGGGCCGACTGGACCCAGCTCATCCATGATTACTTCAAGTCCGGACTGGTGTTCACGGGGGTCGACCCCAGCCAGGTGCAGACCGACGGCAACTTCGCCATCCAGTCCCTGTCCGTGGGCGCCGACTACCTCTACCACCTGGATGCGGAGCGGAAGGGGCTGTACGTCTTCGCGGGGGCGGGCCTCAGCCGCCATCGCCTCAAGGGCTCCGGCGACCTCCATCTCAACGGCGACCGCGTGTGGACCTACGCGTTCCATGACGCCGTCTACCGGCCCTACGCCCAGGTCGGCGTCGGCTACCAACTCCGGGAGCACCTGTCCCTGGAGGTGCGCCACCGGATCAGCCAGACCCCGACCGCCCGGGTCGCGGCGGCGGAGACCACCCTGGGGCAGCCCTTCACGGGCACCGTCCAGCTGGGCTCCCTCCGCCTCCGCACCACGGAGGTGGGCGTTACCGTCCGCTTCTGAGCGGACGCCCCTGCCGGCCGGGCCCGACCCCGGCGCCCTTCGTCGGCCCCGCCATCGCCCCGCCCGCGCCCCCCAGGGCCGGCGGGGCGTTCTTCTGGGCCCCGGCCGCCGGAGCCGGACCGTCCGGGACGCGGTGGGCCTCCGGGGGCCGAATTCCCTCCCCCTTTCCGGGCTGACGGATCCGCCCGGCCCTGGTAAAATCTAGGTTTTCCGCGGATCCCCATGCATATTCAAGAGCTCATCCTTCGACTGCAGCGCTTCTGGGCGGACCGGGGCTGCCTGATCGGCCAGCCCTACGACCTGGAGAAGGGGGCGGGCACCATGAACCCCCTCACCTTCTTCGGCGCGGTGGGACCGAAGCCCTGGAACGTGGCCTACGTGGAGCCCTCCCGGCGCCCCGTGGACGGCCGCTACGGCGAGAACCCGTTCCGGCTCTACAAGCACCTGCAGATGCAGGTGCTCCTCAAGCCCAGCCCGGCCCGGGTGCAGGACCTCTACATCGAGAGCCTGGAGGCCCTGGGCATCGACATGCGCAAGCACGACCTGCGCTTCGAGGAGGACAACTGGGAGGCCCCGACCCTGGGCGCCTGGGGCGTGGGCTGGCAGGTGATGCTGGACGGCATGGAGATCAGCCAATTCACGTACTTCCAGCAGGTGGGCGGCATGGACTGCCGGCCGGTCTCCGCGGAGCTGACCTACGGCATCGAGCGCATCTGCATGTTCCTGGGCGGCCTGGACAACATCTACGACATCACCTGGGGCGAAGTGAAGACGGACGACGGCGTCCACCCCGTCTCGTACCGCGAGGTGCGCCAGCGGGAGGAGTTCGAGCTGAGCGCCTTCAGCTTCGAACACGCGGACCTGGACTTCCACTGGCAGAGCTTCGAGGCCCATGAGCGGGAGGCCTGGCGCCTCCTCAAGGACCTGGGCCACTACCTGAGCGCCTACGAGCAGGCCCTCAAGATGAGCCACACCTTCAACGTGCTCCACGCGCGCGGCGCCGTGTCCACCACGGAGCGCCCGGGCATCATCAAGCGGATCCGGGACCTGACGTGCGCCTGCGCCCGGGCCTACGTGGAGCGGGAGTCCGCGCCACCTGCCGAGGGCGGGAAGGAGGTGCTGGCATGAGGGACCTGCTGCTGGAAATCCACTGCGAAGAAATCCCGGCCCGGTTCCTCGAGCCCCTCTCCACGGAATTCGCCGACGCCTTCCTGGCGTGGCTCCGGGACAACCTCGCCGTCACCCCGGCCGTGGAGCGCTTCCATGCCCCCCGCAAGCTGGCCTGGCGCGTGAAGGGCATCCCCGAGCAGCAGCCCGACCAGCGCGAGGTCCAGGTGGGCCCGCCCCAGCGCATGTGCCTGGACGCCGCCGGGGCGCCGACCCAGACCGGCCTGAAATTCGCCGAGAAGTGGGGCGTGCCCTTCGACCAGGTGCTCTTCGAGCAGCCCGCGGGCAAGAAGGAGCCCGTCGCCGTCGCCACCCTGGTGCGCCCGGGCCGGCCCACCCTGGCCCTGCTGGCCGAGGTCCTGCCCCGCCTCGTGGCCGGGCTCCACGTGCCCAAGGCCATGCGCTGGGGGAACAGCACGTTCGAGTTCGTGCGCCCCATCCGCAACGTCCTGGCCCTGTTCGGGACGGACGTCGTGCCCTTCGAACTGGACGGCGTCGCCGCCGGCGCCACCACGCGGGGCCACCGCCTGTACCACATGGACCACCCCGACGCGGTCCCCGTGCCGGAGCCCTCGGCCTACGAGGCCGCCCTGGAGGCGGCCGGGGTCGTCGTGTCCTTCGAGGCGCGCCGGAGCCGCCTGGCCCAGGAGATGGACCGCCTCGCGGCCGAGTCCGGCGGCCGCGTCGTCGCCGACGAGGAGCTGCTGAGCACCCTGGCCCTCATCGTCGAGGTGCCCAGGATCATCAAGGGCGAATTCCCCGCCTCCTTCCTCGACCTGCCCAAGGAGGTGCTCGTCACCTCCCTGAAGGAGCACCAGAAGGCCTTCTGCGTGGAGGACGCCTCGGGCGCCCTCCTGCCCTGCTTCCTCACCGCCGCCAACCGCGCCGACGATCCCGCCGGCTTCCTCAAGAGCGGCAACGAGTGGGTGCTGCGGGCCCGCCTCTACGACGCCCGGTTCTTCTTCTCCGAGGACCGCAGGCAGCCCCTGGCGGACCGCATGGAGAAGCTGAAGAACCTCACCTTCCAGCGGGAGCTGGGCAGCTACTTCGACAAGACCCAGCGCATGATGGCCCTCTCGGAGGCGATCGCCGGGGCCCTGGGCCTCGACGGCACCGACGGGAGGCTCGCGGCCCAGTATGCCAAGTGCGACCTCGTCACCCTCATGGTGGGCGAGTTCCCAGAGCTGCAGGGCATCATGGGCGGCGAGTACCTCCGCCGCGAGGGCGCCCACGAGAAGGTGTGGCAGGCCGTGAAGGAGCACTACCGCCCCGACGCCAGCGACGCCCCCATCCCGGGCACGCCCCTGGGCGGGGTCGTGGCCCTGGCCGACAAGCTGGACACCGTCGCGGGCTGCTTCTCCGTGGGCATCATCCCCACCGGCTCCAAGGACCCCCTCGCCCTGCGCCGCGCGGGCCAGGGCATCGTGCGCATCCTCTTCGAGATGGGCTGGAACCTGAACCCCATGCGCGCCGCCGCCCTGGCCCTGGACGCGGTCGGGGAGCGGGCCACGAAGCCCCGGGCCGAGACCCTGGAGGCCCTCGAGGCCTTCTTCCGGGACCGGGTGGCCTACCAGATCGAGCAGGCCGGTTACCCCGCCCCCGTGCGGCGCGCGGCCCTGGCCGCGGGCTGGACGGACCTGGTCGATCTCAAGGCCCGCTGCGAGGCCCTCGCCGCCTTCGGCGACGATCCCCGCTTCGCCAGCCTGGCCCAGAGCGCCAAGCGCATCAGCAACATCCTCAAGGACGAGACCCCCTCCGACGACCTGGACGCCGCCTGCCTCCAGCAGGCCGAGGAGAAGGCGTTGGCCGAGCGGCTGCCCTGGCTGGAATCCCACCCCGGACACGCCACGCTCCTGGCCGCCCTGGCCGACCTGGCCGGGCCGCTGGAGGCCTTCTTCACCGCCGTGATGGTCAAGTGCGAGGATCCGCGACTGCGCGCCGCGCGCCTGAGCCTCCTGCACCGCCTGCGGCGGGCCTTCCTGCGGGTCGCCGACTTCAGCCAGTGGCAGTGAGGCCCTGACCAGGGCCGCCGAGCGTCATTCCTTCTCTTGGAGGCCCCATGAGGCGCCGAGCTTCCCTTCTTGTCCCGCTGCTCTTCTGCATGGGCCTGGGCGCCCAGGAGCGGCCCCTCTGGCTGAGGTACCCGGCCATCTCCCCGGACGGGAAGACCGTGGTCTTCTCGTACCAGGGGGACCTGTACCGGGTGCCGGCCGCGGGCGGCCCGGCCACCCCCCTGACGGTGGGCGGCTCGTACGCGTTCATGCCCGTGTGGAGCCATGACGGCAAGTCCATCGCCTTCGCCTCCGACCGCGCCGGCAACTTCGACGTGTACGTCATGCCCGCCGAGGGCGGACCCGCCCGGCGCCTGACTTGGAACTCGGCGCCCGACCTGCCCTACGCCTTCACCCCCGACGACAGGGAGGTGCTCTTCACCTCCCCGCGGGGCCACGCGGCCGCGGACCGCCAGTACCCGGGCCGGGTCTTCGCGGAGACCTGGCTCGTGTCCGTCGCCGACGGCGGAACCCGCCTCCTCACGGACGTGACCCTGGAGAACGCCTGCTGGTCCCCGGACGGATCCCGGGTCCTCTACCACGACGTGAAGGGCTACGAGGACCGGTACCGCAAGCACCAGACCTCCTCCATCGCCCGGGACGTGTGGAGCTTCCAGCCCGCCTCCGGCGCCTTCGCGAAGCTCACCGCCTTCGAGGGTGAGGACCGCAACCCCGTCTTCGCGGCGGACGGCGACGGGTACTGGTACCTGAGCGAGCGCAGCGGCTCCTTCAACGTGTGGCGCGGATCCGTGTCCCACCCCGACCGGGCCGAGGCGGTGACGCGCTTCACCCGCCACCCGGTGCGCTTCCTCACCGCCGCCAAGGACGGCACCCTCTGCTTCGCCTTCGACGGCGAGATCTACCTGGCCGCCCCGGGGCAGGCCCCCCGCCGCCTGGAGACCACGGTCCGCGTCGACGGCCGCGCCAACCTGGAGCGGACCCAGCCCCTGGCCGGGGCCGCCACCGAGATGGCCGTCGCCCCCGGCGGCAAGGAAGTGGCCCTCGTCGTGCGCGGCCAGATCTTCGTCACCTCCGCCGACGGCAAGGTCACCCGGCGCATCTCCAGCCTCCCGGGCCAGGAGCGCAGCGTGAGCTTCAGCCCCGACGGGCGCACCCTCCTCTACGCCGCCGAGCGCGAGGACGGCTGGAAGGTCTGCACCAAGCGCCTCGTCCGCGAGGAGGAGGACCGCTTCTACGCCTCCACGCGCCTGGAGGAGAAGGTCCTCGTGGCCGCGGCCCGGGACGCCTTCCAGCCCCTGTTCTCCCCCGACGGCGCCAAGGTGGCCTACCTGGAGGACCGCACCGAGCTGAAGGTCGTCGACGTGGCCTCCGGCCGGAAGACCACCCTCCTGCCCGCGGGCCGCAACTACAGCTATTCGGACGGCGACCAGAGCTTCCGCTGGTCCCCGGACTCCCGCTACCTCGTGTTCAGCATGAACACCGGCCTGGGCTGGCTCCGCGACATCGGCATCGTCCCCGCCGACGGCTCCGCCCCCGTGCGCAACCTGACCCACAGCGGCTTCGGCGACGAGGACGCCCGGTTCAGCCGCGACGGCTCCATGATCGCGTGGTTCAGCGGCAGGGAGGGCGTCCTCAACCTCGCCCAGAACGCCCTCTCCGGCGACATCAACGGCCTCTTCCTCACCCAGGCCGCCTGGGACCGCTTCCGCCTCACCAAGGAGGAGTTTGCCCTCCTCAAGGAGCGGGAGGACAAGGACAAGGACAAGACCAAGGACGCCAAGGCCAAGGAGGCCGCGAAGCCCGTGGCCATCGAATGGGAGGGGCTCGACGACCGCAAGGCCCGGCTCAGCACCCACACCGCCTCCATCGCCGACTGGGAGATCTCCAAGGCCGCCGACAAGCTCTTCTACCTGGCCCGGTTCGAGAAGGGCTTCGACCTCTGGACGGCCGACCTGCGCACCCATGAGACGCGCCTCCTGGCCAAGGTCGGCTCCGAGCGCGCCTCCCTCGAGCTCACCGACGACGGCAAGTCCGTGTTCGTGCTCGCCGACGGCAGGCTCCTGAAGATCGACGCCGAGTCCGGCAAGCGCGAGGACCTGCCCGTCGCCTCCGAGATGGCCATCCGCCCCGCCGCGGAACGCGCCTACATCTTCGACCACGCCTGGCGGCAGGTGGAGCGCAAGTTCTACGTGACCGACCTGCACGGGGTGGACTGGGCCTTCTACCGCGAGGCCTACCGCCGCTTCCTCCCCCACGTGGCCAACAACTACGACTTCCAGGAACTCCTCAGCGAGATGCTGGGCGAGCTGAACGCCTCCCACACCGGCGGCCGCTACAACGCGCCGCAGATGAACACGGACGCCACCCCCGCCCTGGGCCTCTTCCTGGAGCGGACCTCCGCCGGCCTGAAGGTCGCCGAGGTCCTCAAGGGCGGCCCCCTGGACAGGGCCGAGGCCAAGGTCCGCGCCGGCCACCTCCTCGTGGCCGTGGACGGCGCCCCCGTCGCGCACGTGGAGGACGTGGCCCGGCTCCTGAACCGCCGCGCAGGCCAGCCCACCCTCCTGTCCTTCAAGGACGGGGCCCGCGCCTGGGACGAGGTGGCCAAGCCCATCCCGCCCATGGTGGAGGGCGAGCTCCTCTACCGCCGGTGGGTGGAGCGCAACCGCCTGGAGACGGAGCGCCTGTCCAAGGGCCGCCTCGGCTACGTCCACGTGCGGGCCATGGATGACGGCAGCCTGCGCACGGTGTTCGACGAGATCCTCGGCCGGTGCCTGGACAAGGAGGCCGTGGTGGTGGACACCCGCTTCAACGGCGGCGGCAACATCCACGAGCAGCTCTCCGACTTCCTCAGCGGCCGCAAGTACTTCGACGTCATCCCCCGCGGCCTGCCCTACGGGCACGAACCCCTGCTCAAGTGGGTGAAGCCCTCGGTCGTCCTCGTCAGCGAGGGCTGCTACTCCGACGCGCACCTGTTCCCCGTGGCCTACCGCCTGAAGGGCCTGGGCCGCACCGTGGGCATGCCCGTGCCCGGCACCGGCACCTTCGTGTGGTGGGAGGGCCAGATCGATCCCACCCTCGTGTTCGGCATCCCCCAGGGCGGCTGGCGCACCCCGGATGGGAAGTTCTGCGAGAACAACCAGTTCGAGCCCGATGTCCGGGTGGCCCACGACCCCGCCCAGCTCGTCACCGGCCGGGACGCCCAGCTGGAGGCCGCCGTCGCCTCCCTGCTCTCCGACCTGGATACCCGGAAGCACTAGCACTACTGTGTCATAAAGCTTGACGAGCAGAACGTCCTGCCTATGTTCTAAGGTGGGGCTATCTATGAGCGAATCCATCGAAAGTCGGGCGCGGTTTGATGCATACGCTGATCAGTTAGTTAAGGCTGTTGGCCATGCCGATCGGCGGGCTCCTTTGACGTTGTATTGTCAGGGCTTGATTCTTCCGGGAGACAGAAAGAGCATCGAGCCAATGGCTGCCAGGTTGGATCCGGCCCACGTTCAGGCTCGGCACCAGTCCCTGCATCACTTGGTGGCCCAAGCGTCCTGGAGCGATGAAGCAGTTCTTCGTGTTGTCAGGTCCTATGCCCGCGAGGCCATGGAAATCCAAGGGCCTATCGAGGCGTGGATCGTTGACGACACTGCATTCCCGAAAAAAGGAACGCATTCAGTCGGAGTTGGCCACCAGTATTGCGGTCCATTCGGAAAGACGGCCAATTGCCAGAACGTGGTCAGCTTGTCCATGGCCTCTCGCTGGGCCAGCGTGCCGGTGGGTTTCCGCCTGTACCTTCCAGAAGCCTGGGCGAATGACCGGGACCGGCGTGATGGGGCTGGGGTTCCAAAGGAAGTCGTGTTCATGCCCAAGTGGCAGATAGCGTTGGCGCTGATCGATGCCCAAAGACAGGATCAGGTCCCCGACCTCCCCGTGTTGGCGGATGCTGGATATGGAGACTGCGGCGCATTTCGTGAAGCGTTATCCGAGCGCAATTTGGTCTATGCCGTAGGCATCGCGAAAACAGCTTTGGTATGGGCTAATGGAAATGCCCCTCTGCCGGCGAGAGGGCGTGGCGGAAAGGGGCGTCCAGGACAGAATCTGCGCCGCGATGATGAGCACCAGCCCGTCTCCGTTAAAGCCTTGGCGGAAAGCACGCCGAAAAAGGATTGGCAGCGGGTGGTCTGGGGAGAGGGCACTCGCGGTCTCATGGAATCTCGATTCGTGGCGCTGCGCGTTCATTCTGCGAGGAGGGGATACGAGAAAGCAGAATTGCGCCCAGAGGAGTGGCTTCTCATCGAATGGCCCGAGAAAGAGGCTGAGCCGACGAAATACTGGCTCTCCACCCTTCCCAGCAATACACCGATTGCCCAACTCGTCAGAACAACAAAGCTCCGCTGGAGAATCGAACGGGACTACCAAGAAATGAAGGACGAGCTTGGCCTAGATCATTACGAAGGTCGCGGATGGAGGGGCCTTCACCACCACCTGAGCCTATGCGCCGCCACTTATGCCTTCATCGTGGCGGAACGTAGCCGCCTTTCCCCCCCTACGATCCAATCCATCTTTGAGTTCGTCCATGCACCCCCAGGAGCCAGACCCCTTCCTAGAGGACATGGGCCCGTTCCGGCCTGAACGCCATTCGCCCTACTCAATCACGACGCTGCGCAGGCGCCTTGAGCGAATTCTGATTCGCTCTCTATCCTGTTGCCCGGCGTGCGGGAGGGGCCAATGCGCTTGATTATTGACACAGTAGTGCTAGGGTGTGTTCGTAATCTAGGATAGTAATGGCTAATACCCATCCGTGCCGGAGCATGGAGGAGCTGGAATAGTGAGTCTGTGCTGCAGTGCCTGATGGCGCCGCGCATTCGCAGCATCCTATTGGAACGCGGAGGCGCGGAGGATCTCGCTGAGGCTCGCGGAGAAAGGATCAAGCCCTTGTATGTATCACCCGCTTGATTCCACCGTCTTTGAAAGGCCACTGACGGAAATTGAGGACCGCCTTAGCCTCCACGACCACGAGGTCGTCAACCAGCAAATCCAGCCGGTAGGCCCGCTCAACCACAAGCCCCCTCCACTCGATATCCAGGAAAACCTCCCGCTTCACCTTATGGCCGGCCAGTCTCAGGGAGTGCGCCAGACAGACCTTGTAGGGATCTTCCAGGAGTCCGTGCCCCAGAGCCTTCTGGATCTCGATGGCCTCCCCGATGATGGCCTGGGTGATCTCCTTGTGCGGATGATCCTCCCCGTCGACCTCTCCCCAATGCCTTCCCATCACGCCTCCCGTTGGGACGTGTCATTGGGAGGTGGCAGGTTCCAGGAGCGCTTTCCTCCGCGACCCTCTGCGAGATCCTCCGCGCCTCCGCGTTTCATAGGATCAATGAGGATCCGGAACGCTTGTCACCCTCCGCTCATAGCCTCAGCCAGATCACGATGCAGGCCAAAGCCACCTGGGCTGAGAAACTTCGCGCCGTTTTGTCGAACCTGGCGGCCAGCGCCCTGAACTGTTTGAGCTTGGCGAACCCATGCTCGATGGCATGGCGGGCCTTGTATAGGTGTGAGTCCCAGGCCGCCGGATTCTTGCGCCGGGGATGAGGTGGGATGACGGCTGTCGCACCCATGGCCTCGATCGCCTTCCTTACCGGGTTCCCATCGTAGGCCCGATCTCCGAACACGTACTCTGCCTGCCAACCGCACAGCAATCCTTCAGCAGACCGGCTTTCATGGGCTTGCCCCGGAGTGACCAGGAAATCCAAAGGATTACCGTGGGCATCGCAGATCAAATGGATCTTGGTCGAGCATCCACCCCGAGATCGTCCGAGCGCCTGGTTCCAGAGCCCCCCCCCTTTTGCCTGCTGAATGTTGATGAGCGCGAATGATGGTGCCATCCAGCATGACCCACTCCAGGTCGGCTTCCTTGCGCAGGAACTCCAGGATCCTTTGCCACACGCCGCGCTTGGTCCAGGCCTCAAATCGCGTGTACACGCTTGTCCAAGGTCCAAATTCCTCCGGCAGGTCCCTCCACGGCGCCCCAGTCCTGTGCCTCCACAGGATCGCCTCCACCATGGGACGGTTGGGGTGACGGGATCGCCCCATCCCTCCACGCTCTGGCGGAAGGAGCGGTTCAAGCTTTGCCCACATGGCATCGGTCAGGAAACTTCTCGGCATCGTTACCCCAGGAAAATTCGTGGTGTACGAGCCTTTACGTATGAGTACAAGTCAACTATTTATCTAATCTATAGATTCCGAACACAGCCTAGTCCTACCGGGTCGCCCGGTCACGCCTCGCTTGGGATCCTAGCTGGGATCTCAGGACCGTTTTCCCCATCCCATTCATCCTGGCAATCCAATGCATCCCTGTTCTCGCAGGGCTGAAGCCGCAATGGGTCGCTGCATGCAGGTCATGGACGCGCCGACCCCATGCTTCGCTGGCCCTGCGGCAACAGGGATGCATCGAATTTCCAGGATGAATGGGATCCCGCCGCAGCATGGGCCTCAGGACCGTTTTCCCCATCCCATTCATCCTGGCAATCCAATGCATCCCTGTTCTCGCAGGGCTGAAGCCGCGATGGGCCGCTGCATGCAGGTCATGGACGCGCCGACCCCATGCTCCGCTGGCCCTGCGGCAACGGGGATGCATCGGATGGCTCTTGCTCGGACGCCTCGTCCGCTTATTTTCAACCAGCCAACCTCCGTGGGGTCGGGACTGGACACCGGCGCCGTCCATGCCAAGATGCGGGCCATGGCCCAGCGATCCCGCGCATACCCCGACAATGTCCCCGGCCCCCTGTTCGTGGACGCCTCCTGCATCGACTGCGGCACGTGCTACGGCATGGCCCCCGCCCTGTTCCGGGAGGCCGGGGACCACAGCGCCGTGCACCGGCAGCCCGGGGACGCCGCGGAGCGGCACCGGGCCCTCATGGCCCTCCTGGCCTGCCCCACGGGCTCCATCGGCACGGACGACAAGGCCGGGATCGAGGCGGCCGCCGCCGCCTTCCCCGAGCCGCTGGGGGACGGCGTCTTCTTCTGCGGGTACACCTCCAGCCGGAGCTACGGGGCCTGGAGCTACTTCGTGCCGCGGGAGGACGGCAACCTGCTCGTGGACAGCCCCCGGGCCTTCCCGGGCCTCCTGGACCGGCTCGAGGCCCAGGGGGGCGTCGCCCTCCTCGTGCTCTCCCACAAGGACGACGTGGCGGACCACGCGCGCCTGCGGGCGCGCTTCGGCTGCGCCCGCGTCCTCCACGAGGCCGACCTGGAACCGGACACCGCCGGCGTGGAGCTCCCCCAGCGCGGCCTGGAGCCGCGCGCCCTGGGCCCCGATCTCCTCTACATCCCCACCCCCGGCCACACCGCCGGCAGCGCCTGCCTCCTGCTCCGGGAGGAGGTGCTCTTCACCGGGGATACCCTGTGGTGGAGCCCCGCCAGGGGCAGGCTCGACGCCAGCCGCGAGCACTGCTGGCACGACTGGGCCACCCAGATGGCGAGCCTGGAGCGGCTCCGGACCTTCCGGTTCCGCCGGATCCTCCCGGGCCACGGGCGGGCCTGGGCCGCGGACACCCCCGGGGCCATGCGCCGGGAACTCGACCGGGCCCTGGCGGCGCTGGCCGGCCCATCCTGAGGCGGCTCCCGCCCTTCGGGCTTGATCCCGACCGCCGGATCCGGCAGGGTGGAACCATCCACCTGTCGAAACGCTGTCCTCCCCCGGATCCGGGCGGAAGGACCTTGCCGCCCGGAGCCTGATCCGCCGTGCCCCTCTCCTGCCGTCTCCGTCCCGCGATCCTCTGTTGCCTGGCGGCCCTGCCCGCGATTGCCGATTGGCCGCCGATCCCGCCGGAGGTCTGGGCCCTGAAGGCGCGGGACCTGAAGGGCAGCACGGGGGCCCTCGTGCTCCTGGACCACCTGCGGGTGGACAACCGCTTCGACACGCACCATCTGCGCATCCGCATCTGCTCGGAGCGCGGCAAGGACGCGGTGTGGCTGCCGCCCTTCCCCGCATCCCTGCAGACCCTGGAAGGGCGGGTGGTCTACCCGGATGGACGCGAGCTGCCCCTCAACGGCCCCCAGGACCTGATCCGCCAGACCCGGATCCGGTTCAGGACCTGGGAGGAGAAGGAGCACGTGCTCATTCCCCCGGGGCTGACCGAGGATTGCCTGGTGGACCTCCGCTGGCAGGACTTGTCGAGCCACCGGGAAGGCCGCCTGGACATCAAGCGCCCCCGCCTCTGGACCTTCTCCGGCCCCCACCCGGTGGCCGAAGTCCGCCTGGAGATCGTCCGCCCCGCCTCCTTCACATGGACCTTCACCCCCGATCGCACGGTGGTGGAATCCCGGACCGACCTCCCCGGGTTCACGGTGATCACCCTGAAGGACCTGCCCCCGGAGCCCCCCGCGCCCTATTCAGTGGCCGGCGCCCGCGAGCGGCCCCAGCTGAAGGTCTATCCCGTCCTGCTCCCGCCGTCCCCGTCGGGCCGGAGCCTCTGGGACCGCCTGGCCGTGACCTACCTCCAACCCGCGTTCAAGCGGCCCAGAACCGGCGCCCGCTTCGACGCCTTCGCCCAGGAGGCCTGCCGCGACCTGCCGCCCGGCCCCCAGGATCGCGCGGTCGAACTGGCCCTGCGGATGCGCGAGCGGCTGCGCAATTTCCAGGCCGCCGGCCTGGGTGATGCCGGCGACGCCACCCTCCAGGAGCTGGTCGGCGACGTGCCGGCCCACGACCTGGAGCGGGCCCTGGAACGGGGCGGCACCTCGAGCCAGGGCACCCTGCTCTGCTTCCTGGAACTGGCCCGGCGGGCCGGGCTCCAGCCCCACCTGGTCTTCGGGTCGGACCGGGACACGCGGATCTTCCAGGAGTCGGAGCCGGACCTCTCCCAGATCGAGCGGGTCCTGGTGCGGGTCCAGGAGGCCGGCAAGCCGGATCTGTTCATCGATCCGGCCCAGCCCCACCTGCATCCCACCCTGATCGATCCGGCGGTCCAGGGCAGCCGGGTCCTGGAGGCGGATCCCGAGACCTGGACGGTGGGGACCCTCACCCTCCCCTTCCAGGAGGCGGGCCGGAACTGGCGGGAGGACGCCTATGTCGTGGACCTGGGGGCCGGAGAGGCGCGGTTCACCCTGGTCTCGACGTTCGGAGGCCTCGCGGCCTACGCGGCCGCGGCGCCCTTCCGGCACCTGGAGCCCCGGGAACAGGGGCGGGAGCTCGGCGCCTCCCTGGAAGCCGAGGTCCCGGACCTCGTGGTGGACCGCGCGGAGGTCCAGCACGGGGCCGACGTGCGCCAGACCTTGGGGCTGAGGGTCGAAGGGCGGATCGATGCCCCCGCGGGGCGGGTCTGGCGCCTCGACCCCTTCCCGGCCAGCCAACCCGCCCTGGCCATCCCCCAGGCCTGGCCCCGGACCCGGGAGGACCTCATCGTCCTGCCCTTCGCCCAGGTGCAGCGGGCCCGCTGCCGGCTGACCCTCCCGGAGGGCACCACGTGCCCCGACCTGCCCCGCATCCAGCGGACCAACGCCTGGGGTTCCGTGACCCTGGGAGCGGCCCTGTCCGGCCGGGACCTCACGGTGGACCTGGAGGTCCGGGCGGAGCGCAGCGCGGGGGGCGCCGAGCTGTACACCGCCTTCCAGGCCTACCTGGCCTGGGTCCAGGAGGCCTTCGAGACCCCCCTCGTCCTCGTCCGGAGCGCGCCATGAGCTGGCTGAAACCCCTGGCCCCCTTCCTGGCGACCGCCCTGCTCGGCGCCCCCGCCCTGGACCAGCTCCCGGCCTGGGCCCAGGGGCCGGCCGCCTGCACCGAGGCCCCGCCGGCGGACGCCGACGCCTGGGTGCTTCTGGACCGGACCGAGTTCACCTACCGGGGCGGCGGGGAGATCCGCCTGCGCGCGTTCCGCCTGGTGAAGATCCTCACCGAGCAGGGCCTGGAAGCGCGCGCCTTCGAGCGGGACGGCCTGGGCGGCGCCGCCTCCAGGATCGAGAAGCTGAAGGGCTGGAACCTGCGGCCCGACGGGACCCTCGTGACCCTCGACAAGGCCTGGGTGGCCACCGTTTCCGCCTCGGGGAACGGGGAGCTGACCCGCGACCAAAGGACGGTCGCCCTCCTGGATCGCGTCGTGAAGGGGAGCCTCGTGGCCTTCGAAAGCCAGGAGGTCCTGCGGCCGCCGCTGGGCCCTCTGGTCGTGACCCCGGTCATGGGCCCCCACCCGGTGCGCACGTGGGAGCTGGCCTGGGTCAAGTCGGCCAACGGGTTCCCGTCCCTGGGCGCGGAACCCATCCCCCCGCGCATGGCGACCTGGAACCTCCCGCCGGGGTTCCCCCCGCCGGCGCCGGATGCCACCCAGATCCGCCTGGAGGGGGTTCCCGCGGCCCCGCGCCGGGTGCGGGGCGCACCGCACCCCCAGGACACGCTTCCCTGGGTGCTGGTGAGGTTCCAGGACCCCGCCCTGCCCGGCAGCATGGATGGCTCCACCTGGGACAGCATCGCCCGGGGGACGCACACGCGCTTCGAACTGCCCCGGGCCCCCTTCGCCCCTGTCCCGGAGGCCCGGGGGCTGGACGCGCTCCGGGCGGCCCTCCGATGGATCCAGACGTCCATCCGGTACCGCATCGTCTACCTCAGCCCCGAGCGCGGCTGGCAGCCCGCGACGCCGGCCTCGGTCCTCCGGAACCGGTACGGCGACTGCAAGGACCAGGCCGCCTTCCTGCTCAATGCGGCCCGGGAGGCGGGCTTCCACGCCGTCCCGGCCCTCGCCCGCATCCACGAGGGCCATGCGGAACCGGTCCAGCCCCCCTCCCCGTACGCCTTCAACCACGTGATCACCGCCATCCGCCTGGAAACGCCCTCGGGGCTTCCGGCGGAGGTGACGACGCCCAAGGGCCGCTACCTGCTGGTGGACCCCACCGACGCCTTCAGCCCCCTGGGCAGGCTGGCGACGGCCCACCGCGGCCGGCAGGTGCTCATCTGCGAGCCCGAGGGGGGCCTCTGGGTCCCCGTGCCCCCGGACGCCACCTCGCGACCGGCCGTCACCGTCGCCCTGGACGGCCAGATCACCGAAGGCCTGGCCTTCGAAGGCACCCTCACCCTGCGGGAGCAGGAGGACGCCCTGGGCCTGCGATCCGCGGCCCTGGAAGGCCCGGGCCCGGTGGAGGCGTGGGTGGGCGGACACCTCAACCTGCCCCCGGGGTCCACCTGGCAGCCGGTGTCCGTGGACGATCCCATGGCCGGGAACGGAACCGTGAACCTGGTCCTCCGCCTGAAGGCCCCCGGTGCGCTCCGGAAGGCGGGCGGCGCCTGGTCCCTCGCGGGGCTCGGGCTCCCCCGCGCGCCGTGGCCCATCCAGAAGCTGGGCCGGCCCCGGCTCAGCGCCGTGGAGACCGGGGCCTGGATCGGCTGGTCCTGGAAGGCCCATCTGAAGATGGGGGGGGTGCTGGCGCCAACCGGCCCAGCAGCCTCGCTGGAAACCCCCTTCCGGAAGGCCACCTTCCAGGCGGCCCGGGCCGAGGATGGCTGGTCGTTGGCCTTCACCCAGACCTGCGAGCCCCGCCGCTACGACCTGGCCCACGCCGAGGAGGGCGTCCGGGCGCAGCGCGAGGACCGCGCCCGGTTCAGCCAATTCCTGGAGGAGGCCCTCACCTTCGCCGTGCAGCTCTGAGTCCGGGCGACCGATCCTTGCTTTCCCCCAAAAGATGGCGCATCGTTGGAAAAAACAGAAAGGCCCCCATGCGCATCCCGTCCCTCCTCCTCCCGGCAGTGCTCGCAGGTCTCCTCGCCCCGGCGGCCCTGGCCGGGACCTCCGGCGAGGAGGCGCCGGTCCGGGAAACCGCCATCGTGGAGCAGGTGTTCAAGACGACGGCGGACGGCTTCAGCTGCATCTACTACGTGATCACGTGGCGCGGCCAGAAGACGGTCGTGGACGATCCGCTCTGCTCCACGGACCGCAAGGTCGGCGACACCCTGGACGTGCTGGTGATGAAGCACGATATGTCCGACGAGAAGCGGAGCCTGAAGCTCCTCCACCTGACGGTCCTGCCGCCACGCCCGGCCAAGCGCTGATCAGCCCTCGGTCCGGATCTCCACGATCTCCCCGCCCGTCTCCTGGAGGAGGCGCTGGAAGACGGGGTCGGCCCGGAGCAGGTCCTCGGGACGCTCGCGGCCGCCGGCGTCGAAGGTGACGGTCATGCCCGCGAGGCCGGGCAGGAGGGGGCGCAGGGCCTCCAGGAGGTGGGGGTTGGCCAGCTCCCGCTCCAGGTCCTGGACGGTGTTGCGCACATTGGGCGGGAAGTGCCAGTGGAGCACCCGGTCCTGGAAGACGAGGGCCGTGGCCATGTGGGCCAGGGCGCCCAGGGTCCGGGGCAGGCCGCCCGGGGCCTGGCGGAGGGTTTCTCCCACCGCCTGGCGCAACTGCTCCAGGTTCCGGGGATCCGGAGGCGGCACGGCCGGAGCGGGGGCAGCCGGAGGCGGCGCGGCAGGAGCGGGGACAGCCGGAGGCGGCGCGGTCGGCGAGGGCGCGGCCGGAGGGGGGGCGGTGGACACGCGGGGCGCGGGGGCGGGCACGGCAGGCGCCGCGGCCGGGGTGGGCCGCTCCGCCTGCCTCGCGTCAAAAGGGCGGCCCGGACCCTCCGGGGTCCGGGTGGGCGGCGGCGCGGACCGGGGCGCCGCCATGGGCGCGCCGACGGCCTGGGTCCGGGCAGGGCCGGCGGGGGCGGCGCCGGGACCGGCCTTGAGCAGGGCGTCCAGGGGGGCCAGATGGGGCAGCTGGGCCGCCGTCAGGAGGGCCAGCTCCACCACCACGTCGGGGAGGCTGGTGTCCCGCAGGTCCCGCTCCCGGGAGATCAGGAGCTGGAGCATGCGCGCCCAGCGGAGCACGTCCTGGGGCCCGGAGCCCTGGCGCACCTCGGCCTCCATGCGGTCGCGGAAGGCCAGCATCAGCTCGCGCCAGAAGCTGACCCAGTCGCTGCCCAGGTCGGCGAGGGCGCGGCAGTGGTCCAGGATGGCGCCGCAGTCGCCGGCCAGGAGGGCCTCCAGGACGCCCTGGACGCGGACGGCGGGCACGATGCCCAGCTGGTCCCGCACCATGTCCTCGCCCACGTGGCCGTCCCCGGCGGAGACGACCCGGTCCAGGGTCGTGAGGGCGTCGCGCATGGAGCCCTGCCCCGCCTCGGCCAGGAGCCGGAGGGCGCCCTCGTCCCAGGTCACCCCCTCCTGCTCGCAGACCCAGCGGAGCCGGGCCTCGACCATGCCGGGCGGGATGAGGCGGAAGGGGAAGATCTGCACCCGGCTCTTGATGGTGTCGGGCACGTCCTGGAGCTCGGTGGTGGCGAGCACGAAGACCGCGTGGGGAGGCGGCTCCTCCAGGATCTTCAGCAGCGCGTCGAAGGCGCTGCGGCTCATCATGTGGACCTCGTCGATGATGTAGACGCGGTAGCGGCAGAAGGCCGGCCGGGTCTGCACCTGCTCGCGCAGGGCCCGGGCGTCCTCGACGCTGGACCGGCTCGCGGCGTCGATCTCGACGATGTCCAGGTTCTGGTCCGGGGCCTCCGAGGCCTGGCAGGCCTGGCAGACGCCGCAGGGCTCCGCGGTGGGGCCCTGCTCGCAGTTGAGGGCGCGGGCCAGGATGCGGGCGGTGGAGGTCTTGCCGGTGCCGCGCACCCCGGCGAAAAGGAAGGCCTGGTGGTGGATGGCGCCGCCCGCGGCCTTCGCCCGTTTCAGGGCGTTGGACAGGGCACGGACGCTGGCTTCCTGCCCCACCAGGTCGGACAGCACGCGGGGACGGTACTTGAGGGCGAGGGTTATCATGGAATGGCCATTCTCCCATGATCCGGGGCGGGTTTCACATGGCCTCGAAAAGGCTGGGCTGGAGAACGCGGGGAGGCGCCGGGGCCGGCGCCGGGACCCGGTCCCGGGGGGTCCGGGTCCGGGGGAAGGTGGCCTCCAGCACCCGGGCCACCCCGTCGGCGTAGTCGGGGTCGAGGATGTGGAGCCAGCCGTGGCGGGCCAGGAGGTCGTAGAAGGGGTCGTCCTTGAGGAGCCGGAGCCCCCCCACCCAGGCGCTGGCGGCCCCGGAGGCCTTGGCCCGGCGCGCGAAGGCCTCGGGGTCGTGGACGGGCATGAGGGGGCATACGGCCAGCTTCACCCGGACACCGGCGGCCGCGAGCCGTTCCATGGCCGCCCACCGGGAGGGGATGGGGGGGGCCTTGGGCTCGACCACCTGGCGCACGGTGTCGTCGTCCGTGGGGATGGAGAACCCCACCGAGACGCGGTCCTTGAAGGCCCTGAGGAGCTCCGTGTCCTGGAGCACCAGGGGGCTCCGGGTGTGGACGAGCACCCGGGTGGTGGGACACATGAGGAGCACCTCCAGGCAGGCCCGGGTGAGGCGGTACTCCCGCTCCAGGGGCTGGTAGGGGTCCGTGGCGGAGGCCAGGAAGACGGTCTGGCCGTGCAGCCGGTGGCGCTGGGACCACAGGAGCTCCGGAGCGTTCAGCTTCGGCACGGACCAGGTGCCCCAGGCCTCCCGCTTCACCGGGACGCTCCGGTCCCCGGGCAGGGCCTGGGGGTAGTCCCGCACGTAGCAGTACCGGCAGCCGTGCTCGCAGCCCCGGTAGGGGCTGAGGGCGAACCCGAAGCCGTAGCGCTCGTCCTTCTGGGGCCTCAGGATGCTCCGGGCCTCCTCGGGCTCGACCTGGAGATCCCGGAACAGCGCAGGCGTCGTCGTCGGTGCGAACGGTAGGAGCGGGGGCGTCATGCCTCCATCATTCGCCTTTTTTTCGCACAGTCAAGGTGCATTCCATCACGACCCGCCCGCCCCGCGTTGAAGGCCCGCGGCGCCGAGGCCTACACTGCCTTCATCCCGAAATTCGCCATGCCCCGGGCCCCCGGGCCCCTCTGGAGGAAAGCCATGCGTCAACTCAAAGGCAAGGCGGTCGTCGCCCAGGGTGGCGGGCCAACGGCCGTGATCAACCAGAGCCTCGTCGGCCTCGTCATGGAAGCGCGCAAGTGGCGCTACATCACCAACGTCTACGGGGCCCGGTTCGGCGTCCAGGGCATCGTGAACGAGGACTTCCTGGACCTGAGCCAGACCACGACGCACAACCTGGAGATGGTGGCCTCCAGCCCCTCCTCGGCCCTGGGTTCGACGCGCGTTAAGCCCGACAAGGCCTACTGCGCGCGGATGGTGGAGGTGTTCAAGCGCCACGGCGTCCGCTACTTCTTCTACATCGGCGGCAACGACAGCGCCGAGACCTGCCACATCGTGGCGGAGTACGCCCGCGAGGTCGACTACGAGCTGCGGGTCATCCACATCCCCAAGACCATCGACAACGACCTCGCGGTGACGGACCACTGCCCAGGCTTCGGCTCCGCGGCGCGCTTCGTGACGTCCGCCTTCGCGTGCCTGGACATGGACAACTTCGCCATCCCCGGCGTCTTCATCGGCGTGGTGATGGGGCGTCACGCGGGCTGGCTGACGGCGAGCTCCGTGATGGCCCGCCGCGATCCCAAGGACGGCCCCCACCTCATCTACGTGCCCGAGCGGGTCTTCGACACGGAGCGGTTCCTGGGCGACGTGGAGCGCGTGTTCACCGCCAACGGCCGCTGCGTCATCGCCCTCTCGGAGGGGATCGTCGGCGCCGACGGCAAGCCGGTGCTCACCCACCTCCAGGGCGAGACGGAGATGGATCCCTTCGGCAACCTCCAGCTCTCGGGCCGCGGCACCCTCGGCGACGCCCTCTCCGACGCGATCAAGCAGCGGCTGGGCATCAAGCGCGTCCGCTGCGACACCTTCGGCTACCTGCAGCGCTCCTTCCTGGGCGTGATCTCGGACTCGGACTCCAGCGAGGCGCGGGACGTGGGCGAGACCGCCGTCCACTTCGCCTTCAACCGCCAGATGGACGGGTCCGTGGCCATCCGCAGGACCGGCGACTACTCCGTGGACTACTTCCTGACCCCGCTGTCGACGGTGGCGGCCCGCACGAAGCTCCTGCCCCCGGTGTACCTCAAGGGCGACCACGACATCGACGAGTCCTTCCGGGACTACGCGCGGCCCCTCATCGGCACCATCCCGCACTTCGACCGCATCATCGCGCCCAGGGTCGAGCCCCTGGGCCCGGCCTGAAGGGAGCCACCATGCGCCCCGTGCTCGCCCTCCTCTGCGGCGCCGCCCTCCTGGGCGCCCAGGACCCCATCCAGCTGCCCGCCCCCGCGCCCCGGGGCACCCTGGCCGAGGCCCTGAAGGCCCGGGCCACGGTCCGCGCCCTGGCCGGCCCCGCGCCGACCCTGGCGGAGACCGCCCAGCTCCTGTGGGCCGCCCAGGGGGAAAACCGCCCCGGCAAGCGCACGGTGCCCTCGGCGAAGGCCCGCTATCCCCTGGATCTCTACCTGGTGACGGCCGGAACCCCGGGCCTGCCCGCCGGCGTCTACCGCTACCTCCCGGCCGGCCACGCCCTGGTCCGGGTGGCCGGCGGGGGCCCCGCCGAGGTGCTCGGCGGCCTCAAGGCCATGCAGCCCTGGATCGCGGCGGCCCCGGCCGTGGCGGTGGTCGCCGCCACCCCCCGCCGCATCGACGGCGCCGGCCAGGAGGACGCTGTCCGGTTGGCCGCATATGAGGCCGGCGCCGCGGCCCAGGCCCTGCTGCTGCAGGCGGCGGCCCTGGAGCTGGGCGCGGGGACCGCGGTCGGCGTGGACCTGGCCGCCGTGGGCCAGGCGCTCAAGCTCCCCGAAGGCGCCCGGGCCGTGGCCCTGCTGCCGATCGGCCACCGGGCCCGCTGACCCGCAGGGCCCCTTCAGGTCCAGCCCGTTCCCTTCCGGATCGGCCAGATGGATGGCCGGCCCCCGGCCATCGGCCATCGGCGCCGGCCTGAAAAGGGGCGCGCGTTTCTCGGCGGGACCAGCTACCTTGGGGCGGGAGCCCGCCCTTGGACCTCACGCCCGATTCGCCTGGATTCTGGTTGGACCGCTATGCCCGGGAAGACCGGCCGGGCTGGGACATGGACGGTCCGACGCCGGTCCTGCCCGAACTCCTGGACCGGGTTGCCGCGGCGGGGTTGGCGCTGGGGCCCACGGTGGCGGTGCCCGGCTGCGGCTTCGGCCACGATGCCGCCGCCCTGGCTGCGGGGGGGTTCCAGGTGACGGGGCTGGATTTCGCCGCCCCCGCCCTGGCCCGGGCCCAGGCGCGGTATGGCGACGCGGTGGCGTGGCGGCAGGAGGACTGGTTCGGGGGTGGAGCGGCCTTCGACGCCATTTTCGACCACACCTGCTTCTCGGCCATGGCCCCGGAGCGTCGGGCCGCCTATATGGCGGCCTGCGCCCGGCGGCTCCGGCCCGGGGGTTTGTGGCTGGTCGTGTTCTTCACCCAGGTACGGGATCCGCAAGGGCCGCCCTTCGCCCAGGATCCGGCCGGATTCAGGACGCTGGTGGAGGGGGTCTTCGACGTGGCGTTCCTGGGCCCGGCCGAGCGAAGCCACCCTCGCCGGGCCGGCCGGGAAGCGATCGCCGTGCTCCGGCTCAAGGACCAGCCCGCGCCCGTCTGAGGCCCCCGGCGCAGGCTCCGTCCGCCAGGTCCGGGGATGGACCGCCACCCACGGCCCCGCGCCGGGGTCCGAAGGCCCCGGCGCGGATACCGGCCGTCCGGATCAGGCCCAGGTCATCTCGGCCGTGAAGTGGCGGAGGAACTTGGCCTGCTTGGCGATGCGCACGCCGCGGACCTCGGAGGCCTTGGCCTTCAGCTCGCAGATGACCTCGGCGGCGTAGTCGAAGTGGCTCTGGGTGTACATCCGGCGCGGGAAGGCCAGGCGCACCAGCTCCATGGCGGAGTAGGTCTCGGTGCCGTCCTCCAGGCGCTTGCCGAACATGACGCCGCCGATCTCGACGCCGCGGATGCCGCCCTCGAGGTAGAGGGCGTTGCAGAGGCTCCAGGCCGGGTAGTCGCAGGGCTGGAGGTGGGGCAGGAAGGCCTTGGCGTCGATGTACACGGCGTGGCCCCCGGTGGGGCGCACGATGTCCACGCCCGCGGCCAGCAGCTTCTCGCCCATGTACTCGGCGGTGCGCAGGCGGTAGCGGAGGTAGTCCTCCTGGAGGCCCTCCTCGAGGCCCACGGCCAGGGCTTCCAGGTCGCGCCCGGCGAGGCCGCCGTAGGTGGGGAAGCCTTCGGTGATCACCAGGTTGGCCCGGGCCGCCTCGGCCAGGGAGGCGTCCTTGAGGGCGATGAAGCCGCCGATGTTGACCATGCCGTCCTTCTTGGCGCTCATGGTGCAGCCGTCGGCGAGGCGGAACATCTCCTGGGCGATGCTCTCGACGGTGCGGTCCTGCATGCCGGGCTCGCGGAGCTTGATGAACATGGCGTTCTCGGCGAAGCGGCACACGTCCAGGATCAGGGGCTTGCCGTACTTCTTCAGCAGGGCGCTGTAGGCCCGCATGTTCTCCATGCTCACGGGCTGGCCGCCGCCCGAGTTGTTGGTGACGGTCAGCATGCCGAAGGGGACGCGGTGGCCCTCCTTCTTCAGCAGGTCCTCCACCTTGCCGAGGTCGATGTTGCCCTTGAAGGGGTGCACGGTGGCGGGCTGGAGGCCCTCGGGGATGACCAGGTCCACGGCCTCGACGCCGTCGAACTCCAGGTTCGCGCGCGTGGTGTCGAAGTGGGTGTTGTTGGGGACGATCTGCCCCTTCTCGGTGGCCACCGCGAAGAGGATGCGCTCGGCGGCGCGGCCCTGGTGGGTGGGGATGATGTGCTCGTAGCCGGTCAGTTTCTGGAGCACGCCCTGGAGGCGGAAGAAGCTGCGCGCGCCGGCGTAGCTCTCGTCGCCTTCCATGATGGCGCCCCACTGCCGGCTGCTCATGGCGCCGGTGCCGGAGTCGGTGAGGAAGTCGAGGAGGACGTCCTCGGCGCGAAGCTTGAACACGTTGAGCCTGGCCTCCTCCAGGAGGCGGACCCGCTCCTCGCGGGTGGTCATGCGGATGGGCTCGACGCTCTTGATGCGGAAGGGTTCGATCATGGTCTTGGGCATGGGATTCCTCTCAGCGGAAATGGGTTGGATGCGGGACGGGCGGCGGGGTGACGCGGTCACCCCGCGGTCAGGGCAGGCCGCGCCCCATCCTCCACCGAGGAGCGGGCTTCGTGCTCCGCCCTCCGCTGCTTGCTCCGGCAGCCCGGGATCATCAGGCCTCCGCGAGCGTCCGCAGGCCCTGGAGGGCCTTTTCCATGCTGGGGAAGACGGGCAGGCCCGCTTCCATGAGGGCCTGGCGGTAGGCCTCGTAGAGGGTGCCCCCCTCCACGGCCACGCCCAGGCGCTTGCCCGATTCCCGGGCGATTCCCGCCAGGGCCTGGGCGAAGGCCGCCATGGCGGCGGGCGACTCCGTGTCCAGGCGGCGCGTGAAGGGCACGAGGCCCACCACGAGGGTGTCGGCGCCGGACTGGGCCAGGAGCCGGGTGCAGGCCAGGTAGGCCTCGGCGTCGGCCATGGGGGTCACGTCCAGGGGGAGGCGCGGGTTGACCAGGTCCTGGAGCTTGTGGGTCTCCAGGAGCGTTTTGAGGGCGGCGGTCCCGGCCTCGTCCAGCTGGTGGCCGCCGAGGGCCCCTTCCAGCACGTCGGCGCTGCACACGGACTCGAAGCCGGCGTTGGTGACGACGGCCACCCGGGAGGGGCGCCCCTCGGGGAAGGCCGCGAGCCAGGCCAGGGCGGCCTCGTAGCTGCCCAT
This sequence comes from Mesoterricola sediminis, assembly GCF_030295425.1. Taxonomy (NCBI): domain Bacteria; kingdom Pseudomonadati; phylum Acidobacteriota; class Holophagae; order Holophagales; family Holophagaceae; genus Mesoterricola; species Mesoterricola sediminis. The sequence goes on from NZ_AP027081.1 coordinate 2,630,638, forward strand.
GGACTCGCAGACGATGACGCCGGCCCGCTTGAGGAGGGCCCGCTGCAGGGCCCAGTCCCCGGCCAGGGCCCCGGTGTGGCTGCTCGCGGCCTTCTGGCCCTCGGAGCTGCGGCCGCCCTTGTAGAGCACCACCCACTTGCCCTGGGCGGCGGCGGCGCGGGCCGCCTTGGCGGTGGCCAGGAGGTCGCCGGGCTGGAAGCCCTCCACGTAGGTGGCGATGACGCGGGTCTGGGCGTCCGAGGCCAGGGCCGCCACGAAGTCCGACAGCTTGACGTCGATCTGGTTGCCGATGGAGACGGCGTAGCGGAGCGGGAGGTGCGGGGCCGTGGAGAGGCGGCTGATGAGGAAGGCGCCGCTCTGGCTGACCATGCTCAGGGCGCCCCCGCGGGCCTCCACCGGCAGCTTCTCCCGGGGGATGAAGAGGGTGTTCACCCGGCCTTCGCTGCTGACGAAGCCCAGGCCGTTGGGGCCCACCAGGGCCGGCGTCCAGAGGCCCCGGGCGCGGCGCTCCGCCAGGAGCTCCGAAACGGCCCGGCCCCGGCCCTCGGTGTCGGCACCGTCGCCCACGCCGCCGGGGACGAGGTAGACCACCTGGGCCCCCCCGCCCTGCGCGCAGAGCTGGCGGATGGCCTCCACGGTCTGGGCCGCGGGGAGGCAGAGGATGAGCATGTCCACCGGGTTCGCGGCCAGGTCCTCCACGCCGTTGAGGCAGGGCAGGCCGTCGATCTCGGCGGTGTTCGGCTTGATGGGGATGATCGCCTTCCGGTCCAGGGTGGAGAGGAGGAGGTTGTCCATGATCATGCGCCCGGGGGTGCCGGGCCGGGCCGAGATGCCGGCCAGGGCGATGGTGCGCGGCTTCACCAGGAGGTCCAGGAGGCCCTTGGGATCGGGCCCGGGCGCGGGCGGCGCGGGGACCTCGCCCAGGGTGCCGACGCCGTCCAGGGCCACGGGGCGGCCCTGGGGATCCAGGACGACGGGGTTCATCTCCAGGAGCTCCGCACCCATGCCGTCCAGCAGGTCCACGAGCTTCCACAGGCCCCGGAGCCAGTCCAGGATCGTGGTCTCGTCGGTCAGGGGCTTGCCCTGGCGCATCGCCCCCAGCCAGATCCTGCCCAGGTAGTGGGCCTTGAAGTCGGCCAGCGCCTGCTCGGGGGTGACGAGGCTCACCGGCCACAGGCAGGGGGCGATCTCCTCGCCCCAGGCGTTCGTGTGCAGGCCGCCGATGCCGAGGACCAGGGTCCAGCCCGCCTCGGGGGTCCGGCGCAGGGCCACGAGGGCCTCCGTGGGCAGGCCGGAGACCTTGCGGAAGTCGACCATCTCCACCACGAGCGTGCCCTTCCAGGCCCCGTGGGGGGCGCCGAGGGCCTCCATCTCGCGCGCCTGGGCCCAGATGCGGCCGGCGTCGAAGGCCTCGAACCGCACCAGGCCGAGGTCCGACTTGTGCCACACGTCCTGGGCCACGCCCTTCAGCACGACCTTCTCGCCGGGCGCGAAGGGCAGCGCCTGGGCGTCCTCGAGGCTCCGCACCAGGCCCCGGCGCAGGCCGGGCAGGCCCGCGCGGGCCAGCAGTTCGTAGGCGTCCTGTTCGTTGATGAACGTCGTCATGGGGGCAACTCCGGCAGATCGTCAGTCCGGATTATCCAGGCCCGCCCGAGTGCAGGGGGTCACTTCACCGCCGCCCGGCGGCGGGACTCAGAGGCCCACGCTGACCCATCCGGACCGGCCCGGGATCTCCATGCGCCCGATCTCCGCCGCCGGGGGGTTGGCGGCCTTCAGGTCCGGCACCCAGTCGGCGTGGGTGCGGGCCACCACCTCCCGGTCCTTCAGGCCCTGGAGGAACTTCACGAAGGTCTCCGCCAGCGCCCCGCCCTCCACCTCCGTGTGGAGGGCGTAGACGTTCAGGGCGTCCTCCCGCACCAGCCCGAGGACCTTGGCGTTGACCTCGTCCGGCGTCAGGCCGTCCAGGCCCCGCAGCTCGTCCAGGGTGGGCAGGGTGGTGGGCACCTGGAGGGTGGCCAGGGTCCGCCCCCGCACCACGGGGTAGAAGGCGCGGGTGCCCCGGCAGTCGCCGGCGTAGTCGAGGCCGTAGGCCTCCTGGATCTCCAGGGTGTGGTCGTTGCAGCGCCAGGCCGGGCTCACCGCCCCCCGGGCCTTCTCCCCGAAGACGTCCTCGAAGCCCGCGTGGGCGTCCCGGAACCACGCTTCCAGCCAGGCCCGGGACTTGCGGTCCAGGAGGTCGTGGTACTGCACGTGGTCCCAGGCGTGGATGGCGACCTCATGGCCGGCCGCCTTCGCCAGGCGCATCTCCGCGGCGGCGCGCTTGCCGATCACCGGGGCCGGCAGGAGCACGCCGTACATCATGGTCTTCAGGCTGTAGTAGCTCCCGGCCTTGTTGCGCAACTGCTTGGCCAGGAAGCCCTTGCGGAAGATGCGACGCAGGGCCTTCCCGCTGCTGTCGGGGCCGAGGCTGAAGTAGAAGCTGGCCTGCATCCCCACCTTGTCCAGCATCCTAAGCAGGGCCGGGATGCCCTTCAGGGACCCCTCGAGGGTGTCCACGTCCACGCGGAGGGAGATCGTCTTCATGGGACAAGTCTACCCGAGGCGGGCCCCCCTCCGCCGCGTCCCGGTCCCGGCGGCCGGAACCTCAGGCCGCGGACCCGTCCTTCAGGATCTCCTCGAACCGCCGGAAGAGGTGCGCCCGGGGGGCTTCGGGCACCTTCTTGAGGCGCATGCCGGCCTGCTCAGGGGTGCGGCCGCCCTTGGTCTGGTTGCAGAGGAGGCAGCAGGCGACGAGGTTCTGCCAGGCGGTCCGGCCGCCCTGGCAGAGGGGGATGATGTGGTCGATGGTGTCGGCCCGGTTGTGGCAGCCCTCGTACTGGCACTGGTAGTGGTCCCGCCGCATGACGCGCCGGTCCAGGCGGCCCATGAGGAGCTTGCTCTCCGCGCAGGCCCGGGCGTGGGGGAAGATGATCAGGAGGATCCGCCCCTTCAGGTTGTCGTGGCGGTCGAGGCTCGCCGGATCCAGGACCATGGCCCGGCCGGAGGCCACGGCCCGGATGGCCTTGCGGCGGGCGACCTCCATCATCGGCACATAGTTCCGGTCCACGGCGATGACCGCGTTCCCTGCGGATCTGTCGGCCTTGTCTTTCATGGTCACCCCTGGGTGGCCGTGGGGTCCCCTCCATTGTGCGGGACAACCCGGGCCCAGGGCAACCGGATGGATGCCGGCGGCGGCGGGAATCCGTCAGGGCACGCGCCAGGTGGCGGTCCGCGCCTCGCCCTCCCCCTCCAGGGCCAGTTCGGCGACCCAGGCGGTGGGCCAGGGGCCTTCCGTGCCGGCCCATTCCACCACCAGGTAGTCCCCGGGGGCGACGGTCTCCTCCAGCCCCAGGGTCCAGGCGCCGGTCTCGCCCAGGCGGTAGAGGTCCAGGTGATGGACGTGGGCGCCGGGCACGGCGTAGCGGTGCAGGACCGCGTAGGTCGGGGAGGCCACCTGGTCGGGGTCGCCGCCCAGGCCCTGGACGAAGCCCCTCGTCCACGTGGTCTTGCCGGCCCCCAGGGCGCCCCGCAGCAGCCAGGTGCCGCCCGGGGGGGTCGTCCGGGCCAGTTCGGCGCCCAGGGCCTCCGTGGCGGCCTCGCCGGCCAGGGGTCGGGTCTCAGTCATGGGGTCCTCCGTGCAGGGTCCTGAGCAGGGCGGCCAGGGCTTCCCCCAGCTCGCGGATGAGGATGGGGCCGGGGCCCAGGCGGTCCGCGGCGGCGCCGTGGAGCCACACGGCCTCGGCGGCGGCCGCGCGGAGGTCGCCGCCGGCGGCGGCGGCCTGGGCCCCCCGGGCCCCCACCATGCCGGCCAGGAAATCGCCGGCGCCCCCGGTGCCGAGGCCGGGATGGCCGGTGGGATTGGCCCAGACCTCGGCCAGGCCGCCTCCGGCCACCAGCGTCTGGGCGCCCTTCAGGACCAGGACGCCAGGACCGTCCGCCACCTCCCGGACCCGGGCGATGCGGGCGTCGGGGCCCCGCCCCAGGGGCGCGGCCCCGGGGAACAGCCGGTTGAACTCACCCGGATGGGGGGTGAGGACGGTGCCGGGCCGAGCCAGCCACCGGGGGCCTTCCCCCGGCTGCAGGGCGGAGGCGTCCAGCACCAGGGGGCCCTCCCAGGCGGGCACCTCGGCGATGCCGCCGGGCCCCGCCACAAGGGCCGTGAAGCCGGCGGGGAGGGCGCCCTCCCAGGGGCGCACCATGGCCTCGGGCACCTGCCCGGCCACCTCGGCCCGCACCTCGGCGTCGCAGAAGACGGTCACCAGACCGGCGCCCATGCGCAGGGCCCCCAGGGCGGCGAGCACCGCCGCCCCGGCCATGCCCCGGGATCCGGCCCGGATGGCCAGGTGCCCGGCCTCGCCCTTGTGGGTGTCCCAGCGCGGGGCGCGGGGCGCGGGGGCCTCCAGCAGGCGCAGGGCGCAGGGGCCCTCGCCCCGGAGGGGGATGGGGACGACGGAGATCGCGCCGCACAGGTCCCGGGCCGGGCGCAGGCCATGGCAGACCTTGAGGCGGCCGAAGGCGGCGGTGCGGGCGGCGGGGATCACGGGGCCGGGCACTTCAGCGGCGCTCGGATCCAGGCCCGACGGCAGGTCCAGGGCCAGGATCCGGGGGTGGCCGGCCAGGGCCCCGGCCCAGGCGGCGGCGGCGCCCCGCAGGGGGGGACGCGCCCCCAGGCCGAACAGGCCATCCACGACCCAGCCGGCGAAGCCTTCCACGGCGGCCTGGGGGTGGTCGGCCATGCGATAGGTCCCGCCGATCCCCTCCCAGAGCCGCGCCTGGAGGGCCGCGTCGCCCTTCCAGGCGGGCACCCCTTCCAGGACCCACACGTCCACGGCCCGGCCCCGCAGGCGCGCCAGGCGCGCCAGGGCCAGGGCGTCCCCGCCGTTGTTGCCGGGGCCCGCCAGCACGTGGAGGGGCCCCGAGGCGGGCAGCAGGTCCAGGGCGCCCAGGGCGGCGTGCTCCTGGAGGACCAGGGAGGGGACGCCCCAGCCCTGGATGGCGTCCGCTTCCAGGTCCCTCATGTCCTGGGCTGTCAGAAGCGGGATCATGGGCGTCTCCGGGTTGAGCTAGGATAATACGTCCCCCCCTTCCAGGAGCATTCCGTGCGCAAAGTCCTGTTCGCCCTCACCCTGGCCCTGCCCCTGCTGGCCGGCAACCCGAAGGTGGAGATCGCCACCAGCCTGGGCGCCTTCACCGTGGAGCTGGCCCCGGAGGCCGCCCCGGCGACGGTCCAGAACTTCCTCGCCTATGTCCGCAACGGCACCTACAACGGCACCATCTTCCACCGGGTGGTGCGCGGCTCCATCACGGTGATCCAGGGCGGCCAGCACCTGCCCGACCTCTCCAAGAAGAACGTGGGGGCCTCCATCCGCAACGAGGCGGATCTGGCCAAGGCCAAGAAGCTCCTCAACACCCGCGGCACCATCGCCATGGCCCGGGAGAGCCTGCCCGATTCCGCCAAGGCGCAGTTCTTCATCAACGTGAAGGACAACCCCTCCCTCAACCACAAGGCCCGCACCCTGGGCGACTTCGGCTACTGCCCCTTCGGCAAGGTGGTCAAGGGCATGGACGTGGTGGAGCGCATCTCGAAGGTGAAGACCTCCGAGCAGAAAGGCATGAAGGACGTGCCCGCGGCGCCGGTGACCATCGTCGCCGTCAAGGAAGTGCCCTGAGCAACTCCGTCACAACTGCTCCCGGGCCGGGCCCGGAACACCCTATAATCCGGGCATAGCCTGGAGAGACCCATGTCCACTTCCCCCATCCGCGTGATCATCGCCAAGCCTGGACTGGACGGCCATGACCGCGGCGCCAAGGTCGTGGCCCGCGCCCTCCGGGACGCGGGCATGGAGGTGATCTACACCGGCCTGCGCCAGACGCCGGCCCAGATCGTCGCCGCCGTCGAGCAGGAGGACGCCCAGGTGCTGGGCATGTCCATCCTCAGCGGCGCCCACAACCAGATCTTCCCCGAGGTGATGCGCCTCATGAAGGAGAAGGGCATCGACGACGTGCTCGTGTTCGCCGGCGGCATCATCCCCGACGAGGACATCCCGGGCCTTCAGGCCGTGGGGATCCGCGCGGTCTTCCAGCCCGGCACCAACACCGACGACGTGGTGGCCTTCATCCAGAAGGAACTCAAGGCTTGAGCCACCGGGTCCCGGCCGGGGCCTTGAACGTGAAGAGCGATCCCTCGAAGGGCTTCCCGGGCACCCGGGGGTCCTCGAAGGTGAGCACCTGCCTGGCGCCGGTGGGATCCGTCCAGGCCAGGCTCCGGGGCAGGCCGCCCCGCCCCGTCAGCGCCACGGGCGGCAGGCCCTTGGCGCGGGGTTCCAGGCTGAAGGCGTCGGCGCCGGGGCCGGGCTTCACCGTGTAGACCCGCTCCAGCGCGGCGGGATCCAGGAGCACCGCCAGCAGCGGGGCGTCCTTGAGGGCGCCCTGGATGTCCACCTTCTGGGCCGTGCGCGTCGAGGGATCGTACTGGACGAGGGAGGTGCCGTCGGCCACCAGGAGGAGGCCCTGGTGGTAGTCGACCCGCAGCTTCCCGCCCCGGGCGAGGCGCAGCAGGCCGGTCCGCTTCAGCTGGCCGAACACGGCGCTCTCGGAGGTCTGGGTGAACCGGCTCTCCAGGCGGGGCGAGGCCGTGAAGGCCTTCCACCAGGCGGGCACCTGGGCCCCGGCCTGGCCCGCGGCGAGGAGGGCGATGAGCATCGGTGCTGCGTTCATTCAGGACCTCTTCAGCTCGAGGGTGAGGTGTTCCAGCCCGCCATGCCCGGGCGCCGGGCGGTGGAGGGTGGCCTGGCCGACCTCGACTCCGGCCTGGCGAACGGTGATCACCACCTCCAGGTCCCCGTCCTGGACGGCGGGGGCCAGGTCGACCCGGTGGGCCAGCATGCGGCTCGCCGCGGGGCGGGTCGGCAGGGGCACCGGCAGCGGCCGCAGGCCCGGCGAGGTCCCCCGGGGGGTGGGCGGCTTGATCACGACGCGGGGCACCGGCGGGGCGCCCTGGGGGGAGACCTTCACCCGCAGGGGGGCCATCACCTGGATCCCGGGGGCCCGGACGGGCTGGGTGCCGCGCTCCGGGGCCGGCGCAGCGAACCCGGAGGAGGTCTCGGCGTCGCCCCGGGTGTCCCGGGCGCCGGAGACGCCCTGGGTCTGGGTGGCGTCGGAAACGGGAGGGGGCGTCCGAAACTCCGCGGGCACCTGCAGGGACGCGGCATCGAGGGCCACCGGGGCGGGCGGCGGAGGCGGCGGCGGCGCGGGCGCCGTGCGGGCGCCGTCGGCCAGGTGGAGGGCCTTGATCTGGGCCAGCGCGATCCGGGTGATGCCCCGGAGGGTCTCGAAGACCCCCGTGCCGTCCTGGGCCACGGACTGGAAGCTCATGCGCCCGTCGGGATTGAGTTCCGCCTCCAGGGTCTCCACGGGGACGATGTTGCGCAGATCCCGCTTGTTCCACTGGAAGACGAGGGGGATGTCCTGGATGTCCAGCCCCAGTTCCCGCAGGTTGTCCCGGAGGTTCTGCAGGCTCTCCTTGTTGGCGTCCAGCATCGGCGTCTGGCTGTCGGCCACGAACACGATGCCGTCCACCCCCTTGAGCACGAGCTTGCGGGTGGAGTTGTAGAACACCTGGCCCGGCACCGTGTAGAGCTGCAGCTTGGTCTTGAAGCCGCCGACCATGCCCACGTCCATGGGCAGGAGGTCGAAGAAGAGGGTGCGGTCCGTCTCGGTGTTGAGGGAGACCATCTCGCCCCGGGCCTTCTGCGAGGTGCGGCCGTAGATGGTGTTGAGGTTGGTGGTCTTGCCGCACAGGCCCGGGCCGTAATAGACGATCTTCGTCGTCATCTGACGCGTGGCGTGATTGAAGAACACCATCCTGGAGTACTCCGGTTCCTGTCGAGTCTAGCGGGATCCGCCGCGCACAACCAACCTTTTGGACGACGTACGCGGCGCGCCCCCGGATGGGCCGGGGGCGCGCGGGAGCGAGGGATCGGTCAGCAGCTGCGCATCACGCCCACGAGCACGCCCTGGATGGCGATGCGGTCCGGCGCGAAGCACTTGGGGGACAGGTCGGGATTGTGGGGGATCAGCCAGACGCCCTGCGGATCCCGGCGGAATTCCTTGAGGGTCGCCTCCTCGCCGTCGATGAGGGCCACGACGCGGTCGCCGTTGCGGTAGTCGCCCCGGCGCTGGAGCACGACCAGGTCCCCGTCCAGGATGGAGTCCTCCATCATGGAATCCCCACGGACGCGAAGGACGAAGAGCTCCTGCCGGTCCCGGTGGATGCAGTTGGGCACCTCGAGGGGGATGGCGCGGGATTCGGGGATGAGCGGCGTGCCGGCGGCCACGTCGCCGCAGAAGGGCACGGAACGGCCCCGCTTGCTGTCGTCCTGGCCCCAGGCGCTGGGCTCCCGGGCGGGGGCACCGGCCTCCTGGGCGAGGACGATGTTGTTGCCCTTGCCGTGGCTCCGGTCCAGGAATCCCTTATCCATCAAGTGCTGGACATGCTTATGGATCGTGCTGACCGCGCTGGAGCCCACCCCTTCGGCAATCTCCTTCAACGTGGGGCTTCGCCCCTCCGTTTCGAGAAACTTACGGATGAACTGCAGGACAGCAAGCTGCCGTTTGGTGAGGTCCATTGGCTTCATACCCCATAAGATAGACGAAAAGCCCTCCGGGGTCAATCCCTTTTTTTTCGCCTCGCCCTTCCGAAAAAATCCCAACGACTGGATGGTCCTTATCCGACCAATCTGGTAATGTTTCCCCCGGCGCATCGCATAAATTCACCAGCGCGCGCCCAAACCCGGCGTCACAATACCTTTCCCACTGGGAGGCCGAATCATGCTCACGCAGCCATCCACCTCTGAATGCGTCGGCGGGGGAACCCTCGTCAACGATTTCTCCATCGAGGTGGCCACCGTCAATGGTTCCGGGTCGCAGACGGCCAACACGGTGCTCATGCGCACGATCTTCCAGATGGGCGTGCCCGTCACCGGCAAGAACCTGTTCCCCTCGAACATCGCCGGGCTGCCCACCTGGTTCCAGATCCGGGCCAACCACCGCGGCTACAAGGCCCGCAAGGCCGGCATCGACCTCATGATCTGCATGAACCCGGAGACCGCCAAGGAGGACGTGGCGAAGGTGGCCCCGGGCACGGTGCTCATCTACGACGAGCCCCTCAAGCTGTCGGACCTGCGCAACGACCTCGCCTTCTGCGCGGTGCCGTTCCAGAAGCTGGTGGCGGCCTCCTGCCCCGAGCCCAAGCTGCACAAGCTGGTGAAGAACATGGTCTACGTCGGCGTGGCCGCCCAGATGATCGGGCTGGACATGGACGAGGTGAAGCGGGCCATCGCCAAGCAGCTGGACGGCAAGCAGAAGGCCATCGATCTGAACCAGGCGGCTGTCCAGGCCGGGTTCGACTGGGCCCAGGCCGAGGCGCCCCGGCAGACGAGGCTGCGCATCGAGCGGCTCGACCGCACCCAGGGCCAGATCATCATCGATGGCAACACCGCCTGCGCCCTCGGCGCCATGTTCGCTGGGGTCACCGTCGTCGCCTGGTATCCCATCACCCCCAGCTCGTCCGTCGTCGAGCAGCTCATCGACTATTCCAAGGAGCACCGCCGCGACCCGGAGACGGGCCGGCTCAACGTGGCCATCGTGCAGATGGAGGACGAGATCGCCTCCGCCGGCGTGGTGGTGGGCGCGGGCTGGGCCGGCGCCCGGGCCATGACGGCCACCTCGGGCCCCGGCATCAGCCTCATGAGCGAGTTCATCGGGCTGGGCTACTTCGCCGAGTGCCCCGGCGTCTTCGTGAACGTGACCCGCATGGGCCCCTCCACGGGCCTGCCCACGCGCACCAGCCAGGGCGACGTGGAGCTGTGCGCCAAGTGCAGCCACGGCGACACCCTGCACATCTGCCTCTACCCCGGGACCATGGAGGAGTGCTTCCAGTTCACCTACCAGGCCTTCGACCTCGCCGAGCGCTTCCAGACGCCGGTCTTCGTCGTTTCGGACCTGGACCTGGGCATGCAGAACTGGGCGAGCGAGCCCTTCGCCTACCCCGAGTCCCGCTACGACCGCGGCAAGGTGCTCGACGAGGCCGGCCTGAAGGCCGTCGTCGACTGGGGCCGCTACAAGGACGTGGACGGCGACGGCATCTGCTACCGCACCCTGCCCGGCACCCCCGGGGGCAAGGGCGCCTACTTCACCCGCGGCACCGGCCACAACCCCTACGCCCTGTATTCGGAGAAGCCCGACGAGTTCAAGGCCACGGTGGATCGCCTCAAGCGCAAGTTCATGACGGCCCGCGACTACGTGCCCAAGCCGCTCCTCACGGGTCCCGGGGTCTCCCGGGGCATCCTGGCCTACGGTTCCTCCGATCCCGCGGTGGCCGAGGCCCGGGACATCCTCGTGGAGCAGCACGGCAAGGAAACCGACTACCTGCGCGTGCGGGCCCTGCCCTTCACTCCCGAGCTCGAGGCCTTCATCGAGGGCCACGAGGTCGTCTACGTCGTGGAGCAGAACCGCGACGGCCAGATGGCGGGGCTCATCCGGGAGTTCTACCCCCAGTGGGCGACGAAGCTGCGCAAGGTGCTCCACTACGATTCCACGGCCATCACGGCCCAGACCGTCGTCGACCAGATCAACGCTTTCGAAGCCTGAGGGATCGGACCATGACCACTTCCGCCACCGCCCCCGTCCCCACCAACCAGCTCGGCCTCACCAAGCAGGACTACGTGGGCGCCAAGTCCACCCTCTGTCCCGGCTGCGGCCACGACGCCATCACCGCCCAGATCATCCAGGCCGCCTGGGAGATGAACCTGGAACCCCACCGGGTCGCCAAGCTCAGCGGCATCGGCTGCTCCTCCAAGACGCCCACCTACTTCATGAGCCAGGCCTGGGGCTTCAACAGCGTCCACGGCCGCGCCGCCGCGGTCTGCACCGGCGCGGCCCTGGCCAACCGCAGCCTGCTCAACATCGTCGCCTCCGGCGACGGCGACTCCATGTCCATCGGCATGGGTCAGCTCGTGCACATGATCCGCCGCAACGTCCCCGTGGTCTACATCATCGAGGACAACGGCGTCTACGGCCTCACCAAGGGCCAGTTCAGCGCCACCGCCGACGTGGGCTCCACCCTCAAGCACGGCGACGTGAACGAGATCCAGCCCATCGACCCCTGCACCCTGGCCATGGAGCTGGGCTGCGGCTTCGTCGCCCGCTCCTTCAGCGGCAACCCGAAGCAGCTGGGCACCATCCTCAAGGCCGCCCTGGCCTACGAGGGCACGGCCCTCATCGACGTCATCAGCCCCTGCGTGACCTTCAACAACCACGACAGCTCCACCAAGAGCTACAAGAACGCCAAGGACCGGGAGATCCCCCTCCAGGAGCTGGGCTTCATCCCCTACTACGACCACGAGGAGATGGAGCTGGACGCGGGCCAGGCCATGGAAGTCGGCCTGCCCGACGGCTCCCGCCTCACCTTCCGGAGCGTGGGCAAGGACTTCGACGTCACCGACCGCCTGAAGGCCATGAAGGAGATCCACGAGGCCCACGCCCGCGGCGAGTTCCTCACCGGCATCTTCCACATCGAGACCGGCAAACCCATCCTCCACGACTACACCCACACCGTGGAGGAACCCCTGGCCACGATCGCCCAGGACAAGGTCAAACCCGGCCGCGAGGTGCTGGAGGCCTGCATGAGGGAGTTGATGTAGGCCGGTCCCGGCGCTACACTGGTCCCCTCGGGCCTGTAGCTCAGCTGGGAGAGCGCCTCGTTCGCAATGAGGAGGTCGACAGTTCGATCCTGTTCAGGTCCACCAAGAAGAAAGGCCGCCTCCGGGCGGCCTTTCCGTTGGTGGAGACGCCCTGGGCCCGCCGGAGGCCGGGACCGGGCCGGCCGACGCGGCCTTCCTCCGTTTGGCCTGCGCGCCTTCCGCAGGCCGGATGCCCCATCGCTCGCCAGGAGGCGGGGAGGGTTTCCAGGACGCACCCTCAAAATGTCAAAATTCGATATGGACTTTTTTGAAATCAGTTTATTCTTGGTGAAATTTTCAAAACTCAAGTCATGCCACCACGGTTTGTTGCTAGGCCAGGTCGGCGGCCCCCTGCGACTGGAAGGGTTCCTGCAGCGCAAGGTTCATTGCCCTGGAAGATTCCGAGGCGTCCTCCATGCTGCGGCAAATGATGAAGGCCTTTGTGACCTGCGGGATGGCTTCCGGCTGCATCCTGGCCCCCGCGGCAAGCCCAGCCATCAGCAGCTTCACCCCGGCCCTTGGCGGGGCGGGAACCTCGGTGATCCTGGACGGCAGCAATTTCACCGGAGCCAGCGCTGTGAAATTCAACGGCGTGGGGGCCAGCAGCTTCGTGATCAACAGTCCCACGAGGATCACCGCGGTGGTCCCAGCCTCGGCCTCGACGGGCAAAATCAGCGTGACGACTTCCGGAGGAACAGCCACCAGCAGTTCGACCTTCACCTTCGTCCCGGCTCCGAAACTCACCAGCTTCAGCCCGAGCAGCGGCGGGGTGGGGACAACAGTCACCATGACCGGCACCAATTTCATCGGTACCACATCCGTAAAATTCAATGGAACGGCCGCCAGTTCCTTCACGGTGCTGAACGCCACCTCCGCCACCGCCGTCGTGCCCTCAGGGGCCACCACCGGCAAGATCGCCCTGGCGACGCCCGGAGGTAGCGCAACCAGTTCCACGAGTTTCACCGTGGGCCAATCCCCAGCCATCACAACACAGCCCACCAGCAGAACCACAAACCTTGGCTCCTCGGCAACCTTCACCGTCATGGCCACCGGGACCGCTCCGCTGGCCTACCAGTGGGCCAGGAATGGCGCAGACATTCCGGGTGCCACCGCGTCCTCGTACACCACGCCGCCAGCCGTAATGTCGGACAACGGCACGGCCTTCACGGTCCGGGTTTCCAACGCCTATGGCGCCGTGACCAGCAATGCTGCCATCCAGACCATCCCTGTGAAAGTCACGGTGGCTCCCATATCGGTGACCATGGATCAGGGAAGCCAACGAACCTTCACTGCAACGGTTACTGGCACCATCCAGACCGCTGTCACCTGGACCTGTACCGCAGGCTTTATCGGGCAGGACGGGGTATTCACTGCGCCTAATGCTGCGGGCTCCGTCACGGTCACGGCCACTTCTGCGGACGGCAGTGGCGCCAGGGGAAGCGCCACGGTCACAGTCCGGGCTGTTGGCATTTCCTCCATCAGCACCTATCCCGGCGACCACCTGGTAGCCTTGGGCGACCAATTGCAATGCTGGGTCACCGTGAGTGGGACAGTGGACACCCGCACCACCTGGACAGTCTTGTCCGGAGGTGGCCATTTCGACTATTCCGGAAACTACAATCCCCTATTTTGTGCGCCCTCCACCGTTGGAACCGCGACGATCCAGGCAACCAGCGTCGCCGATCCGTCCAAATCCATCACGACCACGCTCACCCTCGCAGACAACGGCGGGAGACCCGTCTTCACTTCGGTAGGCCTTACGCCTTCTCCCATAGCATTGGGCCAGCCTTGTGCCTTGGCCTGGTCCGTAAACCAAGCGTCGAGTGTAACCATCAAGGATATGGTAGGCCATGAATACGAAGTCTCCGGGCAGAGCAGCATGCCGCTGAACATCGGGGATTACATCGACACCATGGACATGGTCACAGTCCGGCTCGAAGCCAGCAATGCGGGCGGGTCCACCACCTACATCTACCGCAGCCAAGCATCCTTCCCCTGGATCCAATCCCTTTCGATTGATCCTCCGGTGGTCAAACCGGGCGAAACGGTAACTGTGGCAGCCGTATTCCAAGGCGGAAACGGTCGCATTGAACCGAACCAGGGAAGCGTTTCGTCCGGGGTACCAACCATCGTAAATGCGCTCGGCTCCCCCGACCAGCGATTGGTCGTAGAAAATGCCTTCGGAGGCAAAGACGAACTTGAGTTGGGAGTGGCCGTGCGGTCCCCCAAGGGAACCATCCAGCGGACCGGAAGCCTGCCGACACGCACTTACTCGAACCTCTGGACCTACAGTGACAATGAATTGTGCCGGGTTGTTCCCCTTAGGGACGGCCGGGTCGCCGCATTCGGGATCATTGACGAGACCTCCCTGGCCATGTCCTTGGCGGTCTACGACCCCCTGCCCGGATCTTTCACGACCCTGGCACCGCTCGAGCGTCGAGACTACACGGTTCCTCTCTGCCTTGCGGACGGCAGTCTGCTCTTTGCAGGGTCCCAGAGTTCCGAAAGGATCGACCCCAATTCCGGTGTTGTGACCCACCCCCAATTCGGCTACGAAATGCAGCAGTTCAGCGCAACATTGCTTGCAGATGGGAACGTCCTCTTCGCTGGGGGCGAGTATATCTACAGGGACCAGAGCGATTTCTTATGGCCCGGCTTCCCCCTGAATTGCGCAAAAGTCTGGAATCCATCGATCGATCAAATGGTCTTTCTTCCCGAAATGAGGGGACCTCGGTCCCGGCATAGCGCGATAAGACTGTTCGACAACCGAGTGCTGATCGTCGGAGGCCTGGGTCTGGGCGGCGAATACCAGTTGGATGCTGAAATCTACGACCCCAACACCCAAGCCTTCGCCCCCAGTGGCTCCCTGCAACGACCCGCCACGCATCCGCGGCTCAACTTGCTTCCCGACGGCCGGGTTCTTGTTTTTGGGACGGATACAGAGCTTTTTGATCCAGGAACCGGGCAATTCACCATCGTCAGTCCCAACCCGCCCTGGGCAAATGCCCTGTTGTCCGCATTGCCTCTGCCTGATGGGCACGTACTTTCCGGCGAGGCTGGATCCCGGGGAACCATCTTCGATCCCGCAACGTCCAGATACTTCCAGGTTGATAGCCCCTCCGGACCCTCCACCGGCATCGTGTGGGCGGCCCCCTTGGCGGACGGACGGGTACTCTGGGCTGGCGTGAATGAGGAAACCTCTCAGGGTGTATCCAGCCTGCTTTTCGATTCGCAACCCGAGGTCGCCATTACGCCCTTCTGGAAATCGGTCCACGCGGCCGAATTCATCGACTTCACCGCGACAATCCAAGGAGGTGGATCGGTAACCTGGTCTGTCAACCCTGCCGATGCGACCATAAGTGGATCCGGACGTTTCCGCGCCACCCGGGCAGGAACGTATGTGGTAAGCGCATTGACCGCCGATGGGCGCAAGGGTTTTGCCTGGATTGAAGTCCTGCCAATGATTCAGGCCTTGCGCGTGGTCCCATCCAGTACGATCTTGGCTGCCGGCGGGACTCTCGCCTTCACAGCCTTCGATCAGAACAGCGCAGTTCAGGCAACCTGGGAAACCACTGCTGGTTCGATAGACGCCAACGGCGTATTCACAGCTCCGGCAACGTCATGCACCGCAACCATCACTGGGTTCCGCGCCGACGATCCTACGCGTGGCGGGTCCACCACGGTTCAGGTGCTTGCCTTGCCGATCATCCAAGCCTTTACCGCAAATCCACCCGCCACGGCACCAGGCCAAGGCATCACCTTGAGTTGGGCCGTTGACGGCGCAAGTTCACTTACCCTTGATCCCGGGCAGGTGGATGTGACAGGTACTACCTCCTTGCTCGTCACGCCCGGAACGGCTACAACCTACACGCTGACCGCCAGGAACGCTCTGGGTAGCGTCGCGCAGTCCGTTACCGTCCTGGCTTCCGTTGTCCTGTCCATCGCCGTCAATCCTGGCCCCCGCACCATGATTGCCGGGACATCCAATGGGTTCGCGCGCAATATCACCGTCCTGAACGGGTATGACCCGACGGTGACCTGGACAGCGAGTGCCGGGACCCTCGTTGTATCGGGCCAATACAACGAGCAAGTGATCTATACGGCTCCCCTGGTCCCAGGCACCTACACCATCACCGAGACCAGCGTGGCCGACCCCACACGCAGCGCCTCCGTCACTGTCACCGTCGTACCCCTGGTGGTCACAGTGGACCCAGACTACATCGTGCTCGAACCCGCCACGAGGATCCACTTCGGATTCTCCGTGAACGCCGGAGGCTTGGTTTGGAGCGCAACCGGCGGGAGTTTCGACCAGGAAGGTTGGTACACCGCACCGAACCTCCCAGGAACATACACGGCCACGGCTGCGAGTTCGCTAGATCCCGCCGTGAGCGCATCCCTCACGGTAGTCGTCAAGGCCATCAAAATCTACCTCACTCCCACCAAAGTCACCCTGGCCAAGAACGCCATCTACCGATTCATGGCTGCAACTTCGGCAGGCAACGTCGTATGGTCCGCGCCCGTAGGGGGAACCGTCACTTGGAATGGGACGTTCACTGCGCCATCAGTGAAGGGCACCTATTCTGTCCTTGCCACCAGTTCCTTGGATCCTACGGCCCATGCCATGGCCACGGTGGTAGTGGATGATAGCGGCCTATCAGGCGGGGGAGCTCCCAGCGGAGATGCGGGTCCGCCGTCTCCAGCGACGGTCGGTGTGGAGGTCACTCCCGCGATCGTGGCCGAACTGGCCACGGGATCCTACCAATCCTTTTCAGCCACGGTCTATGGAAGCCAGGATCCTGACGTGATCTGGGAGGTGAACCAGAATATCGTGGACCCTGTCAGCGGCTTGGTCTTTGGCAAGATCGACGAGAGCGGGGTCTTCACTGCCGGCTATCCAGGGTATTACGTCATTAAAGCCACCAGCAAGACGAATTCCAACAAGTTTGGCACTGCCGTCATCCTTGTGAAGCATTCCATGGAACGCGTTTACACCGCCCCAGCCAACGCCCTATATGCCTACCATTCGGTGACGGCGCTGAAGGATGGGCGCGTGTTGATCGCTGGCGGCAGCCCCGATGGGATCAACGTTGCCGGGGATTGCTTCATCTACGACCCGGCGTCCGGAACCACACTCCGAACGGGTTCTCTCAATGTTCCCCGAAGCGGCCATCAGGCAGTCCTCCTAACGGATGGGCGCGTTTTGGCCGTCCAGGGGTACGGCAATCGCGACCAGCTGGGTGACCCGCAACTTCACGGAATGGGTGACCTACCCCATTCCGAGTGCTATGACCCCGCAACGGAACAGTGGACCTCCCTGCCGCTCATGAAGGGGACGACGGTCCAGGGCAGTGAAATCTGGAACCTCAACAAGGCTGGTTCAAGCTTAGCTCTGGCCAATGGCCAGGCCTTGATCCTTGGCGGAAGCACCTTCTACGGGGACTTTGACCCCAATGCGAGTATTTTCACGGGAGGCAGCTTCTTGAGCATCAGTTGGCAAAACCTATGGTGGGGACTTTGGTTTCCATTAGTTAGGCTCCAGGATGGACGAGCATTCTACTGCGGGGGATACACCGACATGCCGAGGCCGAATGGAAATTCGGACCCAGATTGGCCGATCATGAATGCCGCTATGCTCTACGAGCCTGGTTCGAACACGGCAACCTACGTGGGGACAATGACCAGCAAGCGCTTAGATCACACAGCCACCGTCTTGGCTGATGGGCGTGTATTGATCGTGGGAGGTGTTTCACACAACGAGAGAGCCTATGGTGATATATCCAGGCAGGATCAATACATTCCAACGTCCTCCTGCGAGATCTTCGATCCTGCGAACGGCACATTCACGGCCACCGGCAATATGGCCTTCCCCCGTGCCGGCCACGCCGCAATCCTACTTCCCACGGGGCAGGTGCTCGTGGCAGGCGGATATTTCCAAGTCGATGTCGATGATAGACACTGGTACTTAGGCCTGATTGAAACATATGATCCGGCGAGCGGGACCTGGTCCGTCATGGATACCTTGGACTACGGGCTGAGTGAACCCAAACTCGCGCTGATGAATGACGGAAGTGTGTTCATTGCTGGACAGGTGCAAGCGCCCATGGAAGCTCCTGCGGTGATCGCACAAGCAAGGGCAGCAGGGCCAAACGGGATGATGGCCGCTGATTTGGCCAGCACCACGCTGATGATCGGATCCACGCTATTTGGGACCATGCCTGCCCCTGCTTGGTCTATGACCGATCTCAGTCTTAATCAGGGTGTGGAAGTCGCGGGCAGCTCTGTTGGCGGAACTTTCACGGTTACCGGTACCCAGACATGGAAGAACGTTCCTCTGGTCATTGATCGTCCGGCCCTCGTGAAGTTCAACCTTACAAGCAGCAATCAATGGTCCACCGCGATCCCAGTGAAGATTGAGATCCCGGCTGATTCGACGTTTACTCCGATCACTGTCACCGCCAAACCGGCGAATACAGGTTTGCTCGGCGGTTACAAGCCAAGCGCCAAGCTCCTCCTGGATGCGTTCGTGATTCCCAAAGCCAACGTGAAAGGAAATCTGGCGCTCAAGCTAACGATCCAGCCTCCTGGTGGTATTACCCCAGAGGTTTTGAACCTGACAATCCCATTCCAGGCTGCACCACCAATGACCATTAAGCTGGTGCGTGTGAAATACATTTATGTCGATAACGGAACTCGAAAGGTGGAGTGGGTTGGGAGGACCGATGCCAGCGAATTTACTGCTGCTGCGACGGCTGCCGAGACTTGCATCAAATCTTACTTCCCGGTTGCCACCAGCCCTACGATTGTGGTGCCACAAAACGACCCATTCTTTGTCTGTTCTGAAGACTACAAGGACGAGTCGGGGAATCTGATTACAGCCAAAGGATCCGGCGTTTATTCCGATGGAAGTCTGCCGCCCTTTAATTTGTCCCAGTCGAGTTCGGCTTGGGGCGATGTTCACGATTTCGCGCAGGAGTGGGTGCCGATGACATCCACACTTGGAATTAATGGGGCACAGCCCGCGAACACCTTTGTCGCCCTCGTTGTTCCTAGAATCGCCGGGCACACATACCTGGTGAATGGCGGGAATGCTCGGGGGGTGGGCACCCATAGCGATCACTTTGTTCTCTACCTTTACAATGAAGGTGAGGTGATCGCCCATGAAGTGGGGCACGCCCATGGCCGTGATCACATCAAGTGGCCGCTGACGGGGAATGTCCCTGCGTCGCCGTGGGATGCGAATTACCCGTACTCGAATGGGGTGATAGGCGTGAATGGCTGGGATCCCTTAAGCGGAACCAGTAAGGACAAGGGCGCTTTCGTGGACATCATGACCTACGGAACCCCTCGCTGGATTTCCGATTACACCTTCTACTGGTTGTGGAAATACGACTTCGACATGTGGCCTGGAAAACCCCAGTAATTCCAATGGAGATCAACATGCACAACATTCGCATCATGATTATGGGGATGGCTGTTTTGGCAACGAGCCACCTTTGCTCTCAAAGCCCCGTCTACTACAGGGGGATCATCCGATATCCATTGGAGGTGAACTTCCGCCCTCTCCCTCCAGGTGACGGGGGTGTAGATATCCTTCCTCCAGAACAATTCCCAACCGACCTCAGATCCAAAGAACAGGGTGAATTCACCCTCTTTTACCTGGATGACACCATTGAAACCTTCCCGTGCATTGTGGAGGCACGTGAGTTGGAGAAGAACGGTTTTGATAATGAGAACAATCACAAAAAGGGTAAGGCGATGGAGGCTTGGTTCTGGGCCTTGGTTCCGAGATACAAACCCGCTCGTGGCTATCGACTGATGAAGGGTGGAATTCTGGTCCGCGAAAAATATTTCCCGCAGTCGGAACAGGCTCCAAGTATCGACTTCAAAGAAGAGGCCACAGAAAGCGGGCTTAAAATCCATTGGACTATTGAAAGCGGGAAGGCGATGACTTATCACATTGTCCGCAGATCAGTGGATGAGGGAAAGACTTGGTCATCCATTGATATTCCTGGCAAGGGTTACTTGACCAAAGATCGGAATGAATTCGAAATCCCTTCAAGCGATCTAGAAAAGAATGCACACCCGATTCTAGATTTTTGGGCATGGCAGAACTTAGTAATGACGAGGTTCCAATACCAAATTGGCTCAGGCAAATTGCCACAGATAATTCGGTAAGACCTTGCTTACACCTGAGTCCGTGCAATCCGCCTGCGGCGAATCTCCGGAAACCCAATATCCATGAGGGTTTGGTACCATTGTAGTCGGGTGATCGGTGTCACCCAACGGGTGACCCGAATGGGAATCAAGTTCATCAAGTCTGAGAAGATGGAACTGGTTGGAGGCGCAGGGCTTGCCTTGGTGGGCCAGATCCTGAACCGGTGCACGACCCTGGGCAAGGATCTCACCCGGCAGTTCCCCAAGCGGACCGGAGCCGTGCCGACCGGCGACGTGGCTTTGGCCTACGTCGCAACCCTCTGCACGGGGAAGAGCGACTTCGAGGCCGTCTCGACCCTGGAGGACAAGGTGCTCGCGCCGGAGAGCCTGGGCCTTCAGGCCTTCCCTCGCCGGTCACCGTCCGGCAGCGGCTGGACGAAGGGGCGGACCTCTACATGCCCTACGTACAGAAAGCCACCGGCGACCTCCTACGCAAGAGCAAGGCCCCGATCACCGCCCTCTCCACCGGGCACGTGGCCCTGGACGTCGATGTCACCCCGCTGGACAACTCCAACTCCAAGAAGGAAGGCATCGGCTGGACCTACAAGCAATTCGAGGGCTACGCGCCCATCGCCGCCTACCTGGGCGAGGAGGGCTGGGCCCTGGGCTTCGAATTGCGGGAGGGGACCCAACACTCGCAGAAGGAGACCCCGCGTTCCTGGCGCGGGTGAGCGCCCTCGCCAAGAAACTGGTGAGCGGGAGGAGGATCCTGCTCCGCATGGATTCCGGCAACGACGCATTGGAGAACTACGCCCTGGCTGCCGAGGAAGGCATCGACTACCTGGTCAAGCACAACTGGCGCACGGAGAACCTGGAGGTCTGGGCGGACAAGGCCGCGGGCATGCCGGAATCCGCCTGGAGCCACCCCGGGAAGGAAGCGGGTGGTGCGCTTCTCGGAGCGGATGGAACGAACGGTGAAGTTCAAAGGCGAGGAAAGGGTTGTTCGCTACCGGATGGTGGTGGAGGTTTCCGAGCGCACCACGGACGCCAAGGGCAACGCCCTGCTGCTCCCCCTGGTGGGCGTGGATGCCTGGATCACCAGCCTGGACCTGCCGGAAGCCGACGTGGTCGCCATCTACCGGGACCACGGCACGAGCGAGCAGTTCCATTCCGAGATGAAGGGAGAACTCGATCTGGAGCGGCTTCCCAGCGGCAAGTTCATGACCAACGCCCTCATCCTGGAGATGGGCGTCCTGGCCTACAACGTCCTGCGCCTCATGGGGCAGATCGGCCTGAAGGGGTACAAGCAGCGGCACGAGAGCAAGCGTCGCCGCATCCGGACGGTGATCCAGGAACTGCTGTGCGTGGCGGCACGGGTCGTTCACCACGCGGGCCAGGTGGCCTACAAGTTCGGGCGGACCTGTCTGGCCTTCGACCGGCTGGTCCTGCTCCGAGCCCATTTCTGCGGCGCCTGACGGCCTCCACGCTCTCGATCGGATGCCTCCAGAAACCACCGGCGTCAGGCCGGAGGACCATCCGGAATTTGGGGTATCCCGCCAAACGCCCCTGTTTCCCGGCCCACGAAGGGACCGTGAAGGTGCGAAGGCGGCCTTCGACATCTCAACCCGGCGCCTGGTCGGCGACAATGGCCCCATTCGGAGCGTGTTCCGTCGGATCCCGCAGGGATCCGCACGGATTCACGTTACACCGTGCCGGTGTTCGAGAGAAGACCTCCCTGTCAAGCGACATCAAAATTGACCCACCAGGCGACACGAAAACTGACCCACCTGGTAGTTGGGAACTGAAGCCGCCGGGGTGTCCGGAGCGGAGGCCGTAGGCCGTAGCGCAGGACATCCCGGCGGGCGCGGCCATCATCCGGCCACTTCCTTGGCTGGCACGACGCCAGCCCGGCGCTTTTCCTTGAGGCGGTAGCTCTCTCCCTTGATCGTCACGATATGGCTGTGGTGCAGGAGCCTGTCCAGGATGGCCGTCGCGACCACCTCGTCCCCCAGCATCTCTCCCCAGGAGCCCACGGGCTGGTTGCTGGTGATCATCAGGCTGCCCTTCTCGTAGCGCTTCCGCACCAGATGAAAGAACAGATGCCCGGACCGTCGCTCCATGGGCAGGTAGCCGAGCTCGTCCACGACCAGGACATGGGGGCGGGCGAATACCCTCAGGGCCTCATCCAGCGCCCCGTGGTCCGAGGCCGCCGCCAGTTGGTGGACCAGGTCCGCGGCGTGGATGAACCTGGCGCTGTATCCCTGCTCGATGGCCTTCGCGATGGCCAGATGGGTCTTTCCCACGCCCGGCGGCCCCAGGAGCAGGACATTCGTTGCGTTGGCGACGTAGCGTCCCGTCTCCAGTTCCGTCACAAGGCGGCGGTCCAGGCTGGGCTGCAGGCTGAAGTCGTAGTCCTCCATGCGCCGGTCCAAGGGGAACTTGGCCATCTGGATCCGCATCCGGGCCCGCTTCTGGTCCTTGCTTTCGATTTCCTCCCTGATCACCAAGTCGAGAAAGTCCAGGAAACTCATCTCGTTCTGGGCCCCGCGGTCCAGGAGGGTGTCCAGGCGCTCCCGGGTGCTGACCAGCTTCAGCCGGATCAGGTGACGCTCCAGACGTTCGAGCCGGGGATCTACCATGCCTCACCTCCCACGATGGCGGCGTAGTGGGAGAGTGGCCGCCGGATCTCGCTGGGTTTGCCCACCCGGGCGATGCCGTTGGTGAAGCTGACGGCGTGACCAGGATCCTCGATGACTTGGCGGCGTCCTGGATGGACCGGATGCTCCGCGATCACCTGGTCCTGGCAGAACACCTGGATGGTGTCGGCCTCGACGGTCACCTCCAGGGTGGCCCCGATGAACTGGGGCGGGACGCTGTAGCGGTTGGTATCCACATCGATCCGGCCATCCGCAGCCACCGTCCGGGACAGGTGGCGCACCAGGAGGTAGCTGGGATGGTTTCCCATCGGGCGCAAGGCCGCCTTCTCCGCCGGAAATCGATCTATCGGCCTCTCGCCGATGGTCCCGTGGATTCGGGTGTCGGCCACGTTGAGCATCCACCAGACCAGATGCTCATCCAGGGCCTCATCGGATTCCCAGCCCTCGCGCCCAAGGGCATTCCCCTTGGCATAGCCGACGCTCCGTTCCACCTTGCCTTTCGTTTTCGCCCGGAACGGCTGGCAGGCCCTGGGCACCGTCCCCCAGTGACGGCAGAAGGCGTCGAATTCCGGATGGAAGACGGGGATACCTCCCTTGCGCCTGTCCACCAGGGGCTTGGCATTGTCGGTCAGGAGGATCTCCGGGACGCCCTCGAAGTGCTGGAAGGCCCGTTCGATGCCCATGATCCAATCCCGCTGGCGGAGGCTCCCGGAGATCTCGATATAGCACCGCCGGCTGTAGCCGAGGGTCGCCACGAACACGTAGCGCTTCTGCCGGACTCCGCCGATCTGCAGCCACTTCTCCCCGAAGTCCACCTGCATCTGCTTGCCTGGCGGGGTCTCGAACCGGACCGTGGCCTGCTCAGCCCTCTCGTAGCTCTGCCGGAAGGGGCGGAGGGCCCTCTCGACGGTCCGCAGGCTCACGGAGACTCCGATGGCCTCCAGTTCCTGGCGAAGGACATCGGCATTCCGGCCCCTGCGTTGAACTGGTTCTGGATCCAGAAGTAATACCTGTCCAGGAGGCCGGCCCGGGAGCCGTTTCCATAGCTTCTGTCCGGCCCTCCACGAAGCCAGTCCCGGACCGTATTCCGAGAGAGGCCGACCTCCCGGGCGATCTTTCGGATCGACCAGCCCAAGTTCTGCAAAGCAAATATTTGGGCCACTGCACCGTCTCCGAGCATTCTGGCCTCCGGCTTATGGAGACCAGCGTCCCGCGGTTCGAACTCCATGCCCTCCTCCTTTCGGGGGGGTGGGTCAGAATTCGTGTCGCAAGTGGGTCAGTTTCGGATGTCGCCCGATACTCCCCTCAGTTCGGCAGTTTCAGAAAAGGGCCTCGCGGCCCTTTCTGTTGTTCCTTCCCTGCCGTTTGTCCCGGTCGTGAGCCCCCCCGTCAACGCGGGGGCTCATGACCGGGCGCAAGCGATCCGCTGAATTTATGTGGTCTTTGAAAGCCTGTGTGTGTCGAATCCCTCCACGGACAGCCCGCGATCCGGGAGTGTGCCAGGCGCATTTCCTGGCGCGATGCCGGAGGGGTGGGCCGGTTTGGTGCGCTCACGTTGCCTTCACTTTGCTCATTTCTGGTCAGTGGTTGAAGGGGCAGAGGGGAAACAAGGGCGCACCTCGTGCGTCCGCCAGTTTCCCGTTTGGACGATCAAGGGATGCGTTTCTGAGGTGGTATTGCGGCCCAAAGACCGGCCCCGATAGGGGGTGGGCGTAGGGTGCTTCTTCCCAAAACCGGAAAATCCGACTCAAGGATCCTCCATTGCCGACCGATCAGGTCATCCAAGGGGACGGTGCCCCAAGGAGCTGGACATGGCGGAAACCAAACTGTTAGCAATTCCGGGGGCAGGTACCGGTCGGCCATGCGTGCATGACGGCCCCAGCCCCCCAGAATTGCGGTGTTGAACAAGCTCGTTCGCAGCGGAGCCGGCGCGCTCGTTATGCGGAATTCGGGGTGGGTCGGGCTCCCTTGGGCATGCGGAGGGCCCCGACGATGCCCTGCATGGTCCGCAAGGTTCTCTGGCGACAGCCTGGTCCCGGGCTGCCGACCCATTCGGGCCAGACCCTTCCCAATCCGGGCAGGGACGCCAGGCACGGGATGGTGGTGATGGGCGCAGTAGGGACGGCAGTCATGCTGGTGTCCCCTCGGGTGGCGCCCGCGGCCTGGGCAGGTGCTTGCGGGCCATCATCGAGCCACAGTCGGGGCACAGCATGTCCCGGCATTCGACGATGGCGATGAGCCGATCCTCCACGCCATCGTCGGGAGCGGGCTTTCGCCAGAGGTCCGGGATGGCCTGGTCGCCGAGGTGGGCCTTGGCCTTTTCCAGCAGCTTGGGCGAGGCGTATAGGCCGTAGTGCCTGACCTTGGTGAACTGCTCCGGAAGCACATGGAGCAGGAACCGGCGTAGGAAGGCCACCTCCGGCAGGGTGGCCGTGGCCTTGCCCTTGGTCCGGAAAGTCACCTGGCCATCGGCAACCTCGAGGAGTCTCGAATTGGAGATCCCCACCCGGTGAACGTAGCGGCCCAGGTAGGCGAGGGCGTGCCAGGCCTCCCGGTAGGGGCGCTTGGCATAGACCACCCACTTCCGCTTGGCGAGCCTTGCCATGAGCACATTGAAGGCCACCCCCGTCAGGCCCAGTTCGCCCCGCTCCTGAGCCTCGCGCAGTAGGGCCATGAACTTGCCCTTGAACAGGGCGCCCAGGCGATGGACGTGGAACAGGAATTTCTGGGAGGTCGGGACCCACCGGCTCCCGTCCAAGGCGATGCCGCCGGCGGAGACCAGGGCATGGGCGTGCGGGTGGTAGCGGAGGTCCCGGGTCCAGGTGTGGAGCACGAACGTCACCCCCAGGGTGGCTTCCAGGTGGGTGTGCCCCAGTTCCAGGAGCGTGGCGCTGGCCGCCTGGAACAGGATCCCGTGGAGCAGGCGCGCGTGGCTCATGGCGATCGGGCGCAGTTCGGACGGCTCGGTGAACACCAGATGGAAGTGCGCTGCCGCCAGGAGCCGCCTGGCCCGGGCCTCGATCCACTTCTCCTGGGCCAGGTTCTGGCATTTCGGGCAATGCCGGTTGCCGCAGGAGTTGTAGCTGGGGTGCTCCCGGCCGCAGTCCGGGCAGACGTCCACATGACCGCCCATGGCGGCCGTGCGGCAGCGGCTGATGGCCCGGAGGACCTTCGTCTGGCGATGACCCAGGGATGCGTCCGCCTCCAGTTCAGGGAGATGGCGCCTGACGATATCCGCAATGTCGAACCGGGGTCGGGAGTAGGCCACCGCCTACGGGACCAGGTCCTCCAAGGGACTCCGGACGGCAGCGATCTGGCTGGCCGAGACCTGGGTGTAGATCTGGATGGACTTGATGGACTTGTGGCCGAGCAGGACCTGGATGGTCCTCAGGTCCGTGCGGTTCTCCAGGAGGGAGGTGGCGAAGCTGTGCCGGAGCATGTGGGGCGTGACCACCTTCCCGATGCCCGAGGCCGCCGAGGCGCACAGGAGGGCGCGACGGGCCGTCTCCGGGCAGAGGGGACGTCCGAAGCGGGTTGAGAACAGCAGGGGTGGCGTGGGGCGCTCGTACTTCCAATATTCCCGGAGCATATCCAGCAGGACGGAGCGGAGCATGACTAGGCGCTGGCCCCCACCCTTGGCATGTCGGACGTGGATCACCCCCGCAGGGCATCGATGTCCTGGGTCTCCAGGCCGATGGCCTCGCTGATCCGGAGGCCCGTGGCGTAGATCAGGGCGAAGAACACGCTGTACTTGGCCACAGTGAAGGACTTGAGCACCCGGCCCACCTCGGCCGCGGTCAGGATGGTGGGCAGCGGGGCATCCTTCCTGGGCATGGAGATGAAGGCCACCTTGTCGGGCTGGCCCAGGGTTTTCCGGAATAGGAAGGCCAGCGCCGAGTAGTGGCATCGCAGGCGTTCCGGGCCGATGGGCTGGGCCTGGAGGTGCTCCACCCAGCGGCGGATTTCCGCCTGGGAGGCACGGTCGGCCGACTTGCCGACCATCTCCTGGAACCGCCGGATGGAGGCCAGATATTGCTGGATGGTTCCTTTGGCACGCCCGGCCATCCTAAGATCGGACTCGAGTCGCGACAATACGGGGTTGTGGCTCATGATGAACCTCCTTGAATGTGGGGGACGGTGCTGTAACACCGCCACATTCAAGGAGCCTCATTTCAGCCAATTCCGCTAGCCGGTTCCGAATCCCTCACGCTGCCGGCGCGATCCTCCTCCGGCTGCGAACGCAGCCTTCGTTCAACAGTCTTTCCACAGTCCCCGCGGGGACCTCAAACTTCAACTCGGCCATTGGTTTCCTTTCGTAGATTGCTTGCTCGACACAACCAACCTACTGGAGCCAGTGGCCCCTTTGCTATCCGGTCGCCAAATACGGCACGGACACTAACTTACAGAAACCTTTGTACACAACCGGTTCCGAGGCCCTCAGGCAGCCGGCGCGATCCTCCTCCGGCTGCGAACGCAGCCTTCGTTCAACCCTCCCGCCCGGGGAGCGGGTGACTTGTGCCTTCCATCCCAGCCCCCCCTCCGGTCCCCGTGAGAGAATGCCCCCAGCAAAAGGAACCGCCCATGACCCAAGCCACCGAAGCCCCCGTCTTCCGCGCCCCCCACGGAACCCACCTGCACTGCAAGGGGTGGCTCCAGGAGGCCGCCCTCCGCATGCTCATGAACAACCTGGACCCGGACGTGGCCGAGCGCCCCGAGGACCTGATCGTCTACGGCGGCCTGGGCAAGGCCGCCCGGAACTGGGATTGCTTCAACGCCATCGTCAAGGAACTCAAGCACCTGGGTGACGACGAAACCCTCCTGATCCAGAGCGGCAAGCCCGTGGGCGTCGTGAAGACCCACCCGGACGCCCCCCGGGTCCTCATCGCCAATTCCAACCTGGTGCCCCGCTGGGCCACCTGGGAGCACTTCCGCGAGCTGGACCGCAAGGGCCTGATGATGTACGGCCAGATGACGGCCGGGAGCTGGATCTACATCGGCAGCCAGGGCATCGTCCAGGGCACGTACGAGACCTTCGCAGAGGCCGCCCGCCAGCACTTCGGCGGCAGCCTGGCCGGGACCTGGACCCTCACCGCGGGCCTGGGCGGCATGGGCGGGGCCCAGCCCCTGTCCGTGACCATGAACGGCGGCGTGGCCCTCTGCGTCGAGGTGGACCGCACCCGCATCGAGAAGCGCCTCGCGACCCGCTACCTGGACGAGTGGACCGACTCCCTCGACGAGGCCATGGCCCGCGTCCAGCGCTACGTGGCCGAGAAGAAGGCCGTCTCCATCGGCCTCCTGGGCAACGCCTCCGAGATCCTGCCCGAGCTGGTGCGGCGCGGCGCGCGGCCCCACCTCGTGACGGACCAGACCTCCGCCCACGACGAATACAACGGCTACATCCCCGCCGGCCTCACCCTCGAGGCGGCCGCGGCCATGCGCAAGTCGGATCCCGAGGGCTACGTGAAGCGGGCCCTCGATTCCATGCGCGCCCACGTGGAGGCCATGCTGGCCTTCCAGAAGACGGGCTCGGTCACCTTCGACTACGGCAACAACATCCGCGCCCAGGCCCAGCGCGCCGGCTGCGCCGACGCGTTCGCCTTCCCGGGCTTCGTGCCGGCCTTCATCCGGCCCCTCTTCTGCAAGGGCATCGGGCCCTTCCGCTGGGCCGCCCTCTCCGGCGACCCCGAGGACATCGCCGTCACCGATCGGGCCATGATGGAGCTCTTCCCGGAGAACGAGGGCATGATCCGCTGGATCAAGGCCGCCTCCGAGAAGATCGCCTTCCAGGGCCTGCCCGCCCGGATCTGCTGGATCGGCGCCGGCGAGCGCCACCTGGCCGGCCTGAAATTCAACGAGCTGGTGCGGGAGGGCAAGCTGAAGGCCCCCATCGTCATCGGCCGCGACCACCTGGATTCGGGCAGCGTCGCCAGCCCCAACCGCGAGACCGAGGCCATGAAGGACGGCTCCGACGCCGTCTCCGATTGGCCCCTCCTCAACGCCATGACCGCCTGCAGCGGCGGCGCCAGCTGGGTGAGCCTCCACCACGGCGGCGGCGTCGGCATGGGCTTCTCCCAGCACTCCGGCGTCGTCATCGTGGCCGACGGCACGGAGCGCGCGGACCGCTGCATCCGGCGGGTCCTGTGGAACGACCCCGCCATGGGCGTCTTCCGCCACGCGGACGCGGGCTACGACAGCGCCCGCGAGCACGCGGAGCGCATCGGCCTCCACGTGCCCCTGCCCCGGTGATCCTGCCCGACCTGGACGACCTGGTCCTGGAATCCGACGAGGATTCCGGGATCGAGGAGCTGGGGCGCCGCGTCCTCTCGCGGGGCCCCTGGTCCACCGTGGCCTACCTGGTGCGCACCCGGGGTCCGGAAGGGCCCTGGGAGGGCCCCTTCCTGTGGCTGCACCGCTACCAGAAGGTGCCCCAGGGCTGGAAGCTGGTGAGCCGCTTCCACACCACCGAACCGGCGCAGCTGGCGGCCCTCGCGGGGGCCCTGGACGCCTGGCGGGACCTCCTGCCCTGAAAAGGGCCGGCGCAGGCTGTATTCTGGAAGGTCTGGAGTCCGCATGCCCGTCGCCCTCAGTCTGGTCAAGGTAACCAAGCGCTTCGGCGCCCAGCCGATCCTGGAGAACCTCAGCTTCGGCCTCATGACGGGCGAGAAGGTGGGCCTCATCGGACGGAACGGGGCCGGCAAGTCCACCCTCTTCAAGCTCCTGGCCGGGGAGGACACGCCCGATTCGGGCGAGGTGGTCCTCACCCAGGGCCTGCGGGTGGCCCGGCTCAGCCAGGACCCCCACTTCCCCCCGGGGGCCACGGTCCGGAGCGCCCTGGAGTGGGCCCTCAGCGATCACCGCGAGCTGATCCGGCGCCACGCGGAGATCCACGAGGCCCTGACGGGCGCGGCCCCGGACGCGGCCGAGCGCCTGCACCAGGAGCTGGACGCCGTCGAGCACCACCTGGGCCACATGGGCTGGGACCTGGAGCCCCGCCTGAAGGAGGCCGTCACCACGTGGGGCCTCCTGGACCTGGAGGCGGAGGTCGAGGCCCTCTCCGGCGGCTGGCGCAAGCGGGTGGCCCTGGCCCAGGCCTGGCTCAAGGACCCCGACGTGCTCGTGCTGGACGAGCCCACCAACCACCTGGACCCCGAGCAGGTGGAGCGCCTGGAGGGGTGGCTCCAGGCCTTCGCGGGCGCCCTCCTCCTGATCACCCACGACCGCCACCTCCTGGACGGGGTGGTGGACCGCATGCTGGAGCTGGAGAACGGTGCGGTCACCAGCTACGAGGGTTCCTATTCGGACTACCTCCTGGAGAAGTCCGACCGCGAGTTCCGCGAGGCCCGCCTCACCGAGCACATGCAGAACCGCCTCCGGCGCGAGCTGGCCTGGCTCCGTCGCGGCGCGAAGGCCCGGACCCGCAAGTCCAAGCTCCGCATCCAGGACGTCCTGGACCTCAAGGACGACGTCAAGGACCGCACCCGGCAGGAGCAGCGGGTCTCCCTGGCCTTCGCGGGGGGCTCCAACCGCAGCGACAGCCTCCTCCAGGCCGAGGGCCTGCGCTTCGCCTACCCGGGCACCGACCGGGACCTGGCCGGGGGCCTGGACCTGGTGCTGCAACGCGGCATGCGGATCGCCCTGCTGGGCCCCAACGGCTGCGGCAAGAGCACGGTCCTCAAGCTCCTCCTTGGGGAGCTGGAGCCGACGGCGGGCGCCCTCACCCGGCACCCCCGCCTCTCCGTCTCCGCCATCAGCCAGGGCCGCGGCGAGCTCCGGGGGGACCTCTCGGTGGCCGACAACATCGCCGAGCGCGCCTCCATGGTCAAGGTGGGCGGCTCCGAGATGCTCGTCCTCGTCTACCTCTCCCGCTTCGGGTTCCCCGCCGACCAGCAGAAGCGCGCCGCGGGCACCCTCTCCGGCGGGGAGCGCAACCGCCTCCTGCTGGCCAAGGCCATGCTCCAGCCCGCGGACCTCCTCGTCCTGGACGAGCCCACCAACGACCTCGACATCCCGACCCTCCAGAACCTGGAGGAGGCCCTGCTGGACTACCCCGGGGCCCTCCTGCTCGTGAGCCACGACCGGTTCTTCCTGGACCAGGTGGCGACCCACACCCTGGCCTGGAACCCCGCCGGGACGCCCCGGTGGGAGTTCTAC
Source organism: Mesoterricola sediminis (assembly GCF_030295425.1). NCBI lineage: Bacteria > Pseudomonadati > Acidobacteriota > Holophagae > Holophagales > Holophagaceae > Mesoterricola > Mesoterricola sediminis. Next base: position 2,661,380 of record NZ_AP027081.1, read on the forward strand.
GAGGGCAACCCCGCCTCCGTGCGGCGCCTGCGCGCCGAGCGCGCCCAGGAGGCCCCCAGGGCCGCCGCCGCCAAGGCCGCCGCGCCCCGCACCGACACCCGGGACCCCTCCCGGCGGAAGCCCGGGCTGTCCCAGAAGGAGGCCCGCCGCCTGGCGGAGGTGGAGGCCGCCATGGCCGGGCTCCAGGCCCGCATCGCCGGACTCGAGGCCCTGATGGCCGACCCCGCCGCCTTCATCTCCGCCGACGCCCCCGGCCACCAGGCGCTCCGGGACAAGGAGGCCGCCCTCGCGGACCTGGACGTCCTGGAGATGGAATGGCTGGAACTCGAAGAGAAGCGGGAAGCCTGATGCGGGGCCGCAACCCCGGCATCGACCTCCTGCGGGGCCTGTCCATCGTCCTGGTGGTGCTCCACCACGTGGGCATGCGCGTCCCCTTCAAGGGCTCCGCCCTGGGGGCGGTCCTCCCGGCCTGGTTCCTCTCGGCCCTGGCCTGGAGCGGGTACGAGGCGGTCTTCGTGTTCTTCGTCGTCTCCGGCTACCTCATCGCCACCAACGCCCTCGACCGCTGGGGGTCCCTGGCCGCCGTGGACCTCCGGGCCTTCTACGCGCGCCGGGCCTCGCGCATCCTGCCCTGCCTCCTGGCCCTGGTCGCCGTCCTCGCCGCCCTCCACGCGGCCGGGGCCGCCGACTACGTCATCCGCCGGCCCGGCCAGTCCCTGGGACGGGCCGTCCTCGCCGCCCTGGGCCTCCACCTGAACTGGTACGAGGGCGTCACGGGCTACCTGCCGGGGAACTGGGACGTCCTCTGGTCCCTGTCCATCGAGGAGGTGTTCTACCTGGCCTTCCCCATCGCGGCCCTCCTGACGCGGCGGAAGGGCGTCCTGGCGGCGATTCTCGCCGTCCTGGCCCTCTCCCTGCCCTGGTCCCGGGCGGCCCTCCAGGGGACCCCCATCTGGCAGGAGAAGGCCTACCTCCCGGGCATGGCCGGCATCGCCATGGGCGTCCTGGCGGCCCTGGCCCAGGCCCGTCCGGGCCCCGACGCGCGGCGCCTCCTGGCGGCGCTGGGCGGCGCCGGGCTCTTCGCCGCCATCTTCCTCCAGACCTGGCTCTGGCCCGTGCTGCGGAACGGCGACCTCCTCCTGCTCACGGGCTCGGCGGCCCTCCTGGTCATCGCCCTCCACGCCCGGGGTCCGGCCCCCCTGCCCTTCACGGGCTGGCTCCAGGCCATGGGCCGGCTCAGCTACGAGATCTACCTGACCCACATGTTCATCGTTTGGCCCATCGTGCGCCTGGCCAAGGCCCGGCCCGGCCCCTGGGCCTTCCTGTGGCATGTGCCGGCCCTCCTGGCGGCCTGGGGCCTGGGCTGGCTCGTGGCCAAGGCCCTGTCCCAGCCCGCCGAACGCGCCCTCCGGACCCGCCTGGGCGAAGCCTGAGTCAGGCCGTCTCCGCCGGCCACCAGGTGCGGCCGCCCTCCACCCCGAGGGCCACGGGGCGGGTCCGCACCGCCTGGCAGAAATCCAGGAGGCCGCGCCGGTCCCAGCGGGCCTCCGCCTGGCCCCAGAGCCACTCCCGCCCATCCCGCCGCTCGAAGATCGCGGCCCGCACCCGCACCGAGCCCCCGCGCCACCCCAGGGCCAGGAGGCCCACGAGGAAGGCGGCGGGCACCGGGCGCGGCGCGAAGGCCAGCCAGGTGCGCCCGTCCGGCTCCACCTGCCAGTGCCCCGGCCAGCCCTCGGCGAACATGATATTTTTATCGTTCTCCGTTCCAGAGCCGAAGCAGAGGCGGGCCAGCCAGGTCCCCTCCCCCGCCCCGGCCGGAACCGGGTCGAGGCAGTGATCCTGCCTGTCCGAAGGGGGCCCTGCCAAGGGGCGGGCGCGGAGGGAGATCCAGATCGGAGGGGGGAGGGGCATGGGGCACCCGGGGCGTGCCCCAACGTACTTCAATAATCTATTAATGCAATACGCTTTTTGCGGGGACCTCGGGCGGGGTCAGCGGGCGCAGGTCCGCATGTCCCCCGTCGCCGGCACGTAGATCCCGGAGTGCTCGTCCCAGCAGGTCATGCAGACCCGCTTGCAGGCCCGGAACTCCGTGAGCTCGACCCGGGGGGAGAGGAAGTCCGGCTTCACCGGCTCCTCCCGCATGAGGTCGGTGCTCAGGTACTTCTTGTTGTCGTCGGAGAAGATGGTGGCCACCACCGCGTCCGCGCCCAGGGCCTCCTGCACCTTGAGGGCCCCCAGGAAGTTGGCGCCGCTGGAGATGCCCACGCCCAGGCCGAGGCGGGAGGCCAGCATCTGGGCCATGAGGATGGCGTCCCCGTCGTCCACGGCCACCACCTCGTCCAGTTCGTCCATCTTGACGATGGCGGGAATGAACTCGTCGGAGATGCCCTGGATGCGATGCTTGCCCACCTTGTGGCCCGTGGAGAGGGTGGGGGAGTTGGCGGGCTCCAGGGGATACACGCGCACGGCGGGATTCCGCTGGCGGAGGAACCCGCCCACGCCCATGACGGTGCCGCCCGTGCCCACCCCGGCGACGAAGGCGTCGGGCACGAGCCCCTGCACGTGGAGCTGGCACCAGAGCTCGGGCCCGGTGCTGGTCAGGTGGGCGGTGACGTTGTCCTCGTTGGAGAACTGGCAGGGCAGGAAGCACCCCGGCGTCGCGGCCGCCAGCTCCTCGGAGAGGCGGATGCTGCCCAGGAAGCCCCCCTCCGCGTGGCTGACCAGGCGGATCGTGGCGCCCAGGCTGCGGATGAGGTCCTTGCGCTCCTGGCTCATCCAGTCCGGCATGAAGATCGTCACCGGGTGCCCGAGGGCCCGGCCCAGGGCCGAGATGGCGATGCCGGTGTTGCCGCTCGTGGCTTCGGCGATGGGGGCCCCCGGCGCCAGGACGCCGCGCTCGTAGGCCCGGGTCAGCACGTGGAGGGCCATGCGGTCCTTGATGCTGCCCGTCATGTTGAGGTTCTCGGCCTTGGCGAAGATTCGCCGGGGTTTCCCCTCGAAGGTGAAGCGGATCTCCAGGAGGGGCGTGTTGCCCACCAGGTGCCCCAGGTCGTGGATGCGGCGCGCGGTTTCAGCGTTCATAAATTCCCTCGTTTGAAGTCTTCCATGAATACAATCCCCATTGTCATACCGACAATGTGCCCACAATCCGTGCGCCCTCCGGAGGGCCCTGAGGGGCGGCACGCGGAAAAAATTACCGCTTTTATTTCGCTTTTTTTGCGCCATATTGAAGCGCTCGGAGGTCGAGCGTGCTGGCGATGTGGGTTCCCGAAATGCCATTCCAGATGGCCTGCCAGGGCGACGCGGGTCTGAAGGACCGTCCCCTGGCCTTCCTGAGCGAGGGGGCCGCCCGGACCCCCTGCCTCTGGCTGGTGAACCGCCGGGCGCGGGCGGAGGGCCTGGCCCCCGGCGAGCCCATGGACCAGGCCCTGCGCCGGGTGCCGGGCCTGCGGGTGCTGGATCCCACGCCCCAGACCTGGTGGGAGGCCCAGGCCGCCCTGGGCGAGTTCCTCCAGCACTGGTCCCCCCAGGGCCTCCTGGGCCGCATGGGCGAGGCCCTCGTGGAGCTGCGGGGCACCGGGCGGCTCCACGGCGGTCCCCTCGACGCCGCGGCCCGCATGCAGCGGGATCTGCGGGAGGCCCACGGCTGGCTGAGCCACGGGGGCCTCTCCCTCAGCGCCACGGCCGCCCGCATCGCCACCCGGGCGCCCGAGGCCCCCGGCCTCCACCTGGCGCAGGTGCCCGAGGGGTCGGAACAGGTCTTCCTGGCCCCGCATCCCCTCATCCGCCTGCCGGACATCACCCCCCGGGTGCGCTACCGCTTCCGGCGCCTGGGGCTCATGCGCCTGGGGGACCTCCAGCCCGTGCCCCTGCCCACCCTCGCCCAGATCATGCCCGAGGCCGACGCCCGCGTGGCCCTCGCCCGGGCCCGGGGGGAGGACCGGCCCCGCCTGCCCATGCTGGCCGATCCCCTGGGGGAGTCCCGCCATCCCTGGCGGCTCGAGCCCCCCTGCCTGCCGGAGGAGGTTCCCCTGGCCATCTGGTGCCTGGACCGGTTCTGGAACGACGGCCGCACGCCCCGCCAGCTCACCCTCCGCTGGTGGGACGTGGACGGGGAGGCCCACGCCTGGAAGGCCCCCGAGGCCGCCCTGGCCGAGCCCGCCATGGCATTGGCCCGCCTCGTGGAGGCCGCCTTCCGCCGGGGCGCCACCCGGCGCATCCTCGTGCACCGCCTGGAACTGCACGCCGCCTGGGGCCTGGGCCGGCCCCGGAGCCTCTTCGAGGAGCCCCTGGCCCGCAAGCTGGGGGCCCTGGAGACCACCCTGGCGAAGCTCCGCCGCCGCTTCCCCGGCCAGCCCGTGCTGCCGGGCTGGGCCAAGGGGGTGGCGTCATGAGACGCCCGCCTCCCGCCCAGCTGGGCGCGGCCGGGGAGGTGCCCCGGTGACCTTCGCCCTCGCCATCACCGACTTCTCCGTGGGGGAAGGGGTCTACACGGCCCCCATGGCCGTGGCCCTCGCCAAGCACCTGGGTTACCGGGCCCTCGCCGCCTGGGATTCCGGGCTCCACGGCTGGCCGCGCCTGCGGGAGGCGGCCCTGGCGGCGGGGCTCACGCCCCTGCTGGGCTGCCGATTCCCGTGGCGGGGCTTCGCCTTCGGGGCCCTGCCCTGCTCCGACCGGGGGTACGGGGAGCTCTGCCGCCTGCTCACGGACCAGGCCCACGGCCGCGAGGGGGAGCCCCCCCGGGAGTGCGTCCTCCTGGCCGAGACCCCGGAGGGGCAGGCCTACCTGGCCCGGGAGGGCTTCGCCGTCCACCTCCTGGCGAATCCGCGGGCCAGCCGGGAGGGCCTGGACGCCGCCCGCCAGGGCATTCCCCTGGCCTGCCCCCAGGTGCTCCGCTTCCGCAAGGCGGCGGGGCTGGACCTGCACCGCCTCAAGCGGGCCATGGCCGGGCGCAGCACGGTGGCCCGGGTGGAGCCCCTCTGGGAGCCCCGGGACGCCGCCGTCACGCGGGCCCAGTGGGAGACCCGCTTCCCCGGCGCGGACCCCGCCGCGGCGCGGGAGACGGAGGCCATCCTGGAGCGGGCCTCGGCCTGGCGCATGCATTGGGGGGACTGGGTGATGCCCCGGCCCATCCGGGCCATGGACGCGGACCTGGACGCGGAGCTGGCCGAGCGGGTCCGGGCGGGCATCCCCCGGCGCTACGCCGAGCCGCCCCCGGAGCTGGCCGGGCGCATCGGGCTGGAGCTGGACCTCATCCGCCGCAAGCGCTTCGCGGGCTACTTCCTGGCCGTGCACGACATCATCCGGGAGGCCCGCGCGACCCGAACCTGCGGGCGCGGCAGCGGCGCGGCCTCCGTCGTCAGCTTCCTCCTGGGCATCACCAACGTGGACCCCGTGGCCACGAACCTCATGTTCGAGCGCTTCCTCTCCGAGGCCCGCCGGGACCCGCCGGACCTGGACATCGACTTCGCCTGGGACGAGCGGGACGCCGTCATCGCCTCCGTCTTCCGCCGCTACGGGGCGGACCGCATCGCCATGGTCTCCAACCACGTCTACTTCAAGGCCAAGGGCGCCCTGCGGGACGTGGCCCTGGCCCACGGCCGCCCCGAGGCGGACCTCAAGGTCCTGGCCCGGCTCGTGCGGGGCTGGGACGAGGGCGTGGAGGGCATCCGGGGCAACCCGGCCTGGGCGGAGATCCTGGCCAAGGCCGAGGCCCTCCAGGGGCACTTCCACCAGCTCTCCGTCCACCCCGGGGGCACCGTCATCGCCCCGGGGCCCCTCTGGCACCACGTGCCCTTCGAGCCGGCCCCGGCCAAGGAGGGCGTGAGCATCACCCAGTGGGACAAGGACGGGGTGGAGGACTACGGCCTCGTGAAGATCGACCTCCTGGGCAACCGCAGCCTCGCGGTGGTGCGGGACGCCCTGCGGGAGCTGGGCCCGCGGGTGCCGCCCGAGGTGCGCTGGCAGCCCCGCGAGGATCCCGCCACCCGGGACCTGCTGGCCCGGGGCGACTCCATGGGCGTCTTCTACGTGGAGAGCCCCGCCACGCGCCAGCTCCAGCAGCGGGTGCGGCGGGGGGACTTCGAGACCCTGGTCATCCACAGCTCCCTCATCCGGCCCGCGGCCAACCGCTGGATCGACACCTACGTGAAGCGCTCCCGCGGCGAGGAAGCCTACGTCCCCAGCCACCCGGTGCTGGCCTCCCTGCTCTCCGAGAGCTACGGCGTCCTCGTCTACCAGGAGGACGTGGTGCGGGTGGGCATGGCCATGGCCGGCTGGACCCACGAGGAGGCCGACAAGCTCCGCAAGATCCTCGGCAAGGACGACTGTTCCGTGAAGCTGCCGGCCTTCGAGGAGAAGTTCCGCGCCGGCTGCGCCGCCCAGGGCGTCCCGCCGGAGGTGGTGGAGGAGACCTGGGACATGGTCCGCACCTTCCGGGGCTACTCCTTCTGCAAGCCCCACTCGGCCAGCTACGCCCAGGTGAGCTTCGAGAGCGCCTGGATCAAGGCCCACTTCCCGGCCCAGTTCTTCGCGTCGGTGATCACGAACCAGGGCGGCTACTACGCCCCCATCGCCTACCTGGGCGACGCGCGCCGCCACGGCCTGGTGGTGCGCGGCCCCGACGCCAACGCCTCGCGCTGGGACTTCTCCGCCGAGGGCGACCGCGCCCTGCGCGTGGGCCTCATGGCCGTCCGGGGCGCCCGGAAGGAGGAGGTGGACGCCCTCCTGGAGGAGCGGGCGCGGCGCGGCCCCTTCGGGGACCTGGAGGACCTCCTGGCCCGGGTGGACCTCTCCGTCCCCACCGTGGAGGCCCTCGGCTCCGGGGGGGCCTTCGACCGCTGGGCCCCGGACGGGGACCGCACCCGGCTCCTGTGGGCGCGCCTGGGCGGCATCCCCGAAGGCGTGCGCCCCCGGCCCACCGACCCCTTCGACCGCGCCGGCCTGGAGCTGGAGCTGCTGGGCCTCACCCTGGAGATCCACCCCGCCGCCCTCCAGCGGGCCCGCCACGGCGGCGCCCCCCACCGCGCCGCCGACGTGGAGCGGCCCGGGCGCCACCTGCGCTTCTGGGCCCTCGTGGTGGCCGAGAAGACCGTCCGCACCGAGCGGGGCGAGCTCATGCAGTTCGTCACCTTCGAGGACGAGACCGCCCTCTGCGAGGCCGTGGCCTTCCCCGACGCCTACCGGAAGCGGAGGCGCCCCTTCCGGGTGGGGGACATCCTCCCCGTGGCGGGCCGAAGCACCCGCCAGGACGGCCTGGCGGCGCTGGAGGTGACGTGAACCGATCGAACGAAATCTGGATTGCACCATCTAATTTTGGACTTACCCTGGGGGTGGAGGCCGCCATGCCCTTGCCCGTTCGGGAACCCCATGCGCAGGAACCGATCGCCCAAACAAGCCAACCCGGCGACGCCGACCTCCTCCTGTCCGCCTTCCGGAAGGTGGCTGCGGCCCTGGACCTGACCCTGGCCGAGCAGGCCGCCCTCCTGGGCGTGTCCCGGGCCACCATCGCCGGCTGGAAGGCCTCCCCCGGGCCGGATCCCGACAAGCTGGACCGCATGGCCCTCGTCGTCGCCATCCACGGCCTGGCCGGGGAGGCCTTCCCGGGCGACGGCGGCGCCGAGGGCTGGCTGCGCCGCCCCAACCTGGCCCCCCCCTTCCTGGGCGAGGCCCCCCTGGACCTCCTGCTGAAGGGGCGCTTCGAGAGCCTGCTGCGGGCCCACGATCACCTGCAGGCCCTGGTGCGGGTGTGGTGAAGCCCCTGCCCGCCCTCCAAGTCACCGGCACCTGGGTGCGCCTGCACCGGACGGAGGCCGGCCCCCTGGCCAGCCTCCTCACGCCGGCCGAACGGGACGCCGTCGCCCGCCGCCTGGGGGTCCCCGCCGCCTCCGGCCTCTGGGTGCCGGCCGCCTCCGGCTCCTGGGGCGGCCGCTTCACGCCCCCCCAGGGGCCCGGATCCCTGTACCTGGGCAGCGACCTCGCCACCTGCGTGGACGAGGTGGCCCACCACCACGCCCGGGCCTGCCGGGCCTCCGTGGGGACGCCACCCGGCACCCGGGCCACCTTCCGCCCCCTGCGCTTCGAGGTGGACGGCCGCTTCGCCGACGCCAGCGCCGACCGCCGGAAGCGCCTCCACGCCCCCGACGACTACGGGCCCTCCTGGGCCTACGGCCTCCGGGCCCGGGCGGACGGATGGGACGGCGTCCATTTCCGCAGCGTGCGCCACCGGGGCGGCTGGTGCCTGGCCGTCTTCCAGGAGCGGGCGGTCCGCTTCCAGGAGGCCCTCTGGGGGGCCGTCATCCTGGCCTGGGACGGCGCCCGGTCCGTGCGGATCGCCTGAACCCGGGGGGTTGCGCAAATCTGAACATATGCTCAGAATGAGGGGAACCGGCCGCTCGAATGAACCCGCGCCGCTCCAGGAGTTCCCCATGGCCTCCCTCCGCATCGCCCTCCCCTCCGCCCTGCCCGGCGGTCTCGAAGCGTCCATCGACGCCCACTTCGGCCACTGCGCCGTCTACACCCTCGTGGACGTGGCGGAGGGCCGCGTCCAGGGCGTCGAGACCCTGCCCGGCCTTCCCCACGAGGCTGGCGGCTGCCTCCAGGCGGTCAGCTACCTGGCCGGCAAGGGGGTCTCGGTCCTCATCGCCGGCGGCCTCGGCCGGCGCCCCCTGATGGGCTTCAATGAGGCGGGCATCGAGGTCTACCGGGGCGCCGGGCTCGCCGACGTGGCATCGGCCGTCCAGGCCTGGATCCAGGGCCAGCTGCCCCGCTTCACCGCCGAATTCACCTGCCACGGCGGCGGCCACCACGCCCATTGACCCACCCTACGGACGGCCGTACGGTTCTCGGCCGCCCGATGGTACCCTGGCTCCCGGAGGTACCCCATGGTCTGGATCGGAGCCGTCGGCGCGCGCATCGTCCCCGCCAATTTCGGCCCGCTCCGCGGCCACCACGCCCACGCCCGGGTGGAGGGGTCCTGCGGGGACACCATGGAGATGTGGGCCGTCCTGGACGGGCCCCGGATCGTGCGCGCCTCCTTCACCTCGGACGGCTGCGAGACCTCCGTGGCCTGCGGCAGCGCCGCGGCGCACCTGGCCCGGGGCCTCGTCCTCGACGAGGTGCGGCGCCTCCGGCCCCTGGACGTGCTGGAGGCCCTGGGCATCGCCGACGGCGAGGAGGCAGAGGAGGCGCACCACTGCGCCGATCTGGCCCTGACCACCCTGGTGCGGGCCCTCCAGGCGCCGGTCCCCGCGCCGAGCGCCGCGGACGCTCCCCGCTGAGGTTTCGCCGGCGCGGCCCGAGCCGATGACCCGGTCAGCCCTCCTCCGCTGAGCCCCCGGGGGTCCCGGCGTCGATGAGCCGGAAGGCGCCGCCCTCGATGCGCAGCGCGCAGCCGTCCACCAGGGCCTCGGTGACCTTGCGGTGGGCCGATTCCAGGACCCGGCCGAAAGTGGCGCGGGAGATGCCCATGCGGGCCGCCGCGTCCTGGTGGTAGAGGCCCTCCCGGTGGGCGAGGCGCAGGGCCTCCAGCTCCTCCACGCCCAGGACCACCTCCCGGAGCTCGGCCAGGGGCACCGCCCGCGGCTTGAAATAGCTCACGCCGGGCATCTCCTCCACGCGCTTGCAGCAGGGCCGTCTGGGCAAGGGAACCTCCGGTGGAAGCTTAGCATCAGGGGATGCCGAGCCTCGCCTTCAGCTCCGGCGCCGCGCCCCGGCTCACCTCCACCACGGCGCCCCCGGCCAGGTTCACCTGGAGGCGGCCGGAATCCAGGTTGCGCACGCCCACGACGGCCTCGGGACGCAGCAGCAGGTGGCGGTGGCCCTTCACGAGGCCCCGGCCCTCCAGGGCCTGCTCCGCCTCGGCCAGGGTCTTCCAGAGGGTGCGCCAGGGGCCGCCGGGGTGGGCCCACACGGCGCCGTCCCGGAATTCGAGGTGAGTGGTCTTGGCCAGGTCCAGCATCACCAGGCCGTCCCCGGCGCGCACGGGGAAGCGGAAGGCGCGCCCCGGCACGGGGCCGCGCCCCCCCGATCTGCCCGCGCGCAGGCGCTGGAGGGTGACCGCCAGGCGCTCCTCCGCCACGGGCTTGAGCAGGTAGTCCACCGCGGCGTGCTCGAAGGCCTTCAGGGCGTGCTCGGCGTAGGCGGTGACCAGCACCACGGGGACCGACGTCCCCAGCTCCGCCAGCAGGTCCAGGCCGGAGAGGCCGGGCATCTGGATGTCCAGGAAGAGGGCGTCCGCGGCGCCGCCGGCCTGGACCCACTCCGCGACGGAGGTGCCGTCCTCCAGCTGGGCCACCACGTCGCAGCCCTGCTCCCGCAGGAGGCGCACCAGGCGCTTCAGGTTGAAGGGTTCGTCCTCGGCCACCGCGACGCGCAGGGATTCAGCCATGGTCGGGGATCTCCAGGGGCAGGCGCAGCGTCGCCCGGGTCCAGGCCCCCTCCCGGACCAGGGCGAAGGCGGCGGCCGGGTCCAGGCCCAGCAGGGCCAGGCGCTCGCGCAGGTTCCGCAGGGCCACCCCCTCGGGGCGCCCCGCCTCCGGCGGCGCCCCCGTGTTGGCCACCTCCAGGACCAGCCCGTCCCCGGCGCGCCCCGCCCGGATCCGCAGCTCCCCCCCGCCCCGCTCGGGGGCGATGCCGTGCTTGATGGCGTTCTCGACCAGGGGCTGGAGGACCAGCGGCGGCACCTCCTGGGCGTCCAGGCTCCCGTCCCAGTCCCAGGTCACCTGGAGGCGGCGGCCCAGGCGCAGGGCCTCCAGGGCCAAGTACCGCTCCGCCAGCTGGCGCTCGGCGGCGAGGGGGTGGGCGGTGCGCTCCCCCAGGTCCAGGACCTGCCGCAGGAGGCCGGCCATGTCCAGGAGGGCGCGCTCGGCCCCGGCCGGATCCTCCCGCACCAGCTCCGCGACGCCGCTGACGGCGTTGAAGAAGACATGGGGGTGCATCTGGCCCTGGAGGGCCCGGAGGCGCGTCCGGTCTGCCGCGTCCCGGGCGGCCGCCTCGGCGGTTTCCGCCCGCTCCATGCGGGCGAGGATGGCCCCCAGCAGGACGAGGAAGCTCAGGTAGGCGCCCGCGGCGATGAGGGTCCGCCGTCCCTGGGGCCCGGCCCCCGGCAGGCCGGCCCCCGGAAGGCCGGCCCCCGGAAGGCCGGCCCCCGGAAGGCCGCCCTCCGACCCGCAGGCGCCCCCGCCGCGGGGGCCGCCCCGGCCCATGCCCCCGTGGGGGCCGTGGCCGCCCATGCGGCCGTGGCCCATCATGGGGGCGGGCAGGCCCCCCGCGCCCAGGAGTGCCACCAGGATCCAGGTGCAGAGCAGGCCGAAGGGCAGGGCCTGCACCAGGCCGCGGGCCGGGGAAGCCAGGGGGCGTGGGTCGCCGGTCCACTGCCAGGGGAGGGGGGCCAGGACCAGGAGGGTGAAGCCCCAGGCGAAGGGCGCCAGGGCCTCCCCGTCCAGGTCCAGGCCGTCCGGGGCCAGGCCCCACCGGGCGGCGTTCCAGATGAGGCCGAAGACGAGGATGGCGCCCCAGGTCAGGGGGCGCCCCAGCCGATGCCGGAGGGACCCGGCGATTCCGCGCGCCTGCATGGGCTCAGTCTAGCCGGGCGGAAGGGGGAGCGTCGCCCACCCCTCCGCCCGGCCCTTGATCAACGGAGCGGGCAGTCGCCGGTGCCGCGGAGGCCCTGGCCGCGCCCCTGCCCCCGGCCCCGCCCCGGCCCGGGACCCGCCGCAGCGGCCGCGTCCCAGGCGGCTTTCTGCTCGGGGGTGAGCAGCCGCTCCCGTTCCAGGTGGAGGGCCCGCTGTTCCTCCAGGAGGGCGAGGTGGGCCTGGCTCTCCCGGTCCACCAGGGCGCGCAGGGGGGTCTTCCCGTCGCGCAGGGCCGTGTGGAGGGCCTGGCGGGCCTCCTGGAGGGCCTTGTGCTTGGCGTCGAGGCTGGCCTGGTGCTGGTCGGCCAGCTTCTTGAAGGCCGCCTGCTGCTCGGGGCTCAGGTTGGGCAGCTGGGCGCAGGCGCCCTGGGGACCGCCACAGGCGCCCCGGCGCCCCCCCCAGCCCTGGGCCGCGACGGGCAGGGCGAGGGCGAGGATGAGGCCGCCCAGCAGGATGCGGCCCGGATGAATGGGGTGATGGAACATGGTGCCTCCGATCGGCGGTCGTGCGATGGCCGCCTCGTCCCATTGGAGCCCCCCCGGACCGGATCGGCGGAGCCGGCCCGTCCAATCGCAGGATCCAGGGATCGAATCGCAGGAACCGGCCCTCCAACGGGGCCGGGCGGGGCGGGTTCCGGGCTTATACTCGGATCGTCCACCCCCGCCGCGCCCTCCGGGCACCCCGACCCCGGCTCCCGCACCCACCCTGCGGGATCCCCTTCCCCTGGTCCCCATGCCGATACCCCGCCCCCATCCCCTCCTCCCCGCCGCCGGGCTCCTCCTGGTGCTGGCCGCCTGCGGGGACCCGGCCCTGCCCCCCGGCGGGGACTTCACCCTGCAGGCCCCGGAGGGCGCCCTCGACACCCGGACGCTGCGCGGCTCGGCGCTCCTCGTGTGTTTCGGCTACGCCGCCTGCCCGGATCCGGTCCAGGCCCATGTGCGGGCCTGCGCCCAGGCCCTCCAGCGGTTGCCGGCCGACCAGCGCGCCCGGGTCCGGCTGCTCCTGGTGAGCAGCGATCCCTGGCGGGACACCCCGGCCCGCATGGGGGCCTACGCCGCCCTCCTGGATCCGGCCGTCACGGGCCTCACGGGCGCCCCCGAGGTGGTGGCCGCGGTGGAGCGGGCCTTCGGGGCCCCGGCGGTCCGGGGTCCGGCGGGCCCCGACGGCGGCTACGACGTGACCCACAGCCGGCGCATCCACGTGGTGGATCCCCGGGGGCGCCTCGCCGCCGTGCTGCCCGCCAACGCGGGGCCTGACCGGGTGCTCTCGGCCCTCCGGCGGGTCCTGTGATGCCCCGGGCCACCGCCTGGACCCTGGGCCTCCTGGCCCTCCTGGCCTGCGCCGTGGGCCTGGCGTGGGCCGACGGTCCCCGTCTCGCCCGGCGAAGGGCGCCGGCCCGTGCGGCCACGGCGGCCTTCGTGGCCCGCCACCGGCTCACGGACCTGGCCCTCTTCACCGAAGCGCCCCACACCCGGCATCCGGGCCTGGCCCTGCCCCACGACGCCCTTCCCGACGACCCCCTGCCCCTGGATCGCCACCCCAGCGGCAGCCTGCTCCCGCCCCCCCATGCCACCCTGGATTGAACGCCACCTCGGCTTCCTGGACCTTGCCCGGACCTCCCTCGCCCGCCGCTGGGGCCGCACCGCCGTCCTCCTCACGGTGCAGGCCCTGCTGGTCTTCCTGGTGGGATCCCTCCTGCTCCTGGCCGCCGCCCTCCGCCAGGAGGCCGCCGCCGCGCTGGCGGGGGCCCCGGAGCTCATCCTGCAACGGCGCCTGGCCGGGGCGCCGGCGCCCGTGCCCCCGGACTACCTGGCGTCGGTCGGCCCCCTGCGCGGCCTGGCGTCCGCCGAAGGCCGCCTCTGGGGGCACCTGGCCGACCCGGGCACCGGCGCCACCCTCACTGTGCGGGTGCCCGGGACGCCCCTGGCCCCCGGCACCGTCCAGGTGGGGCCCACCCTCGCCGCCCTCCGCGGGTGGCGGGCCGGGGACCGGATCGCCCTGCGGGACGCCAGCGGCGAGCCCCGCGTGTTCCAGGTGGCCGGCCTGCTGCCGGAGGCCGCGGCCCTGGCCAACGGCGACCTGGTCTTCATGGGCGAGGCGGATTTCCGGACCTTCTTCCGCTACCCCGAGGGGCACTGGACGGACCTGGCCCTCGCCGCGGGCAACCCCCGGGAAGCCCGCACCCTCGCCACCAAGCTGACCCGCCTCCTCCCCGACGCCCGGGTGGTCCTCCGGGAGGATCTGATCCGGGCCTACGGCGCCGTCCTGGATTGGCGCCAGGGCCTGGCCCTGGCCGCCCTGGGGGGCGCCCTCCTGGCCTTCGCCATCCTCGCCTGGGACCGGGCCTCGGGCCTGTCCGCCGAGGAGCGCCGGGAACTGGCGGTCCTGCGGGCCCTGGGCTGGGACCCCGGCCACCTCATCGCCCTCAAGGCCTGGGAGGGCGCGCTGGGGTCCCTGGCCGCCTTCGCCGTCGGGTACGTCGGGGCCCACGTCCATGTCTTCCATGCCGGAGGCCGCCTGCTGGAACCGGTCCTCCGGGGCTGGAGCCCCCTGCCCCCGCGCCTGGCGCTGATCCCCGCCGACACGGGCCCCGTCGTCCTCCTGCTCCTGGTGCTCACGGTGGCGCCCGCCGCCGCCGCGGCCCTCCTCCCCACCTGGCGCGCGGCCGCTTCCGAGCCGGCCGAGGGGATGCAGCCATGATCACCCTCGCCGGCGTCAGCAAAGCCTTCCATCCGGGCACCCCGGCGGAACACTGGGCCCTCCGGGACGTGGACCTGGCCCTGGAGCCCGGCCAGGTGACCGTGCTCACCGGCCCCAGCGGCGCGGGGAAGACCACCCTCCTGCTCTTGGCGGGCTGCCTGGCCAGGCCCACCTCCGGCCGGGTGCTTTTCCGGGGCGAGCCCATCTCCCACCTGGGCGAGCGCTTCCTGGCGGAGACCCGGAACCGGCACATCGGCTTCGTATTCCAGCAGTTCAACCTCCTCCCCGGCCGGTCGGCCCTCCAGAACGTCCTGCTTCCGGCCGTGCCCCTGGGCACCCCCTGGCGGGCCCGCCTGGACCGGGCCCAGGGCCTCCTGGAGACCCTGCAGGTGGGTCACCGGGCCCACGCCGAGGCCTCCCGCCTCTCCTCGGGGGAGCAGCAGCGGGTGGCCATCGCCCGGGCCCTCATGAACGACCCGGAGATCCTCCTGGCCGACGAGCCCACCGCCAACTTGGACGCCGCGGCGGCGGAGCGCTTCGTGGACCTCCTCGCCCGCCTCCACACCCGGGGCCGGACCCTCCTCCTCTCCAGCCACGACCCCCGGCTCGTGGCGAGCGGCGTCGCACACCGCACCCTCCGGCTCGCGGACGGGCGCCTGGAGGAGGCCTGATGCTCCTCCGGCCCCTGGCCCTCGCCGTGCTCGCGGCCGCCCTCACCGGGACCCTGCTCCTGGGGGCGGCCCTGCCCCATGCCTGGCGGGTGCTCCGGCGGTGGAACCCCGCGGACGCCGGCGAGGCCCAGGTGCGGCTGGAGCGGGACACCTGGCTCTTCCCCCCCCTGGCCGCCTTTGCCCTGGCCCTCCAGGCCCTGGCCCTGCCCCTCTTCCTGCTGGACGCGGACCGGGCTGCCGCCCTGTTGCCCGGCGCCATGTGCGCGGTGGGCACGCTCCGGGCCAGCGCCCTCGGCTTCCCCGCCCTCTTCACGCACCTGGCGCTGGTCCTCCTGGGGAGCGTCTGGCTGGCCCTCCACCGGATCGACGCCCGCACCCCGGGCGCGCCCCTGGCCCGGCCCCTGGCGGCCCTCCTGGGGGTCCTGGCCCCCCTGCAGGCGGCGGTCCTGGGCCTCCAGGCGGCCTTCTACGCGGACCTCGACCCGGCCCGGGTGACCTCCTGCTGCCAGACCCTCTTCGACCCCGCCACGGGCACGGCCGCGGGTGGGCTGGCGGCGTGGGCCCCGGGCCGCGCCCTGCCCGCCTTCATCGGGGCCCTCCTCCTGGCCGCGGCCCTGGCCTTCGCCTGCCTGCGCAAGCCCGCCCTGGGCCTCTGGGCGGCCCTGGCGGGCCTGGCCGCCGCGGCCGTGGCCTGCGCGGGCATCACCTCCTTCCTCGGCCCCTACGTGTACGAACTGCCCGGTCACCACTGCCCCTTCTGCCTCCTCCAGCCGGAGTACGCCCGCGTGGGCTGGCTCCTCTACCCGCCCCTCCTGGGCGCCACGGCCGCCGCCCTGGCCCTGGGCGCCCTGCACCCCCTCCGCGGCCGCTTCCAGGCTGCGCCGGCGGCGGCGGCCACGGCCCGCCGCCTCGCCTGGACCGCGGGGCTGGGCTTCCTGGCCTTCCTCGTCCTGTCCCTGGTCCTGATCGGGCGCTCCCGCCTGATCCTGCTCTGAGGTGCCCATGCGCTCCCTCGCCATCCTCGCCTTGTTGGCCCTTCCCTTGACCGCCCAGACCCCCTCGGCCCCGCCCGCCGCCGCGGCCCCCGCCGACGACCTGGCCCGGCACCCCCGCTGCGGGTTCTGCGGCATGGACCGGACGCGCTTCAGCGCCACCCGCATGCTGGTGGTGTACGCGGACGGCCACACCGAAGGCACCTGCTCCCTTCATTGCGCCGCCCTCGGCCTGGCCCTGAACCTGGACCGGGAGCCCGCCCGCCTGTGGGTCGGCGATCAGGGCGCCGGCACGGACCCCCGGCCCCTCCTGGACGCGGAGCAGGCCACCTTCCTCCTGGGCAGCCGCTTACCCGGCGTCATGACCGCCGTGAGCAAGGCGGCCTTCGCCTCCCGGGACGCGGCCCTCCGGGCCCAGGCGGCCCAGGGTGGGGAGCTGGCGACCTTCGAGCAGGCCCTCCAGGCCGCCTACGCGGACATGGCCAAGGATGTGGCCCGCATCCGCAAAATGCGGGCGGAGCGCAAGCGCCACGCCCAGCCCGCGGCCAAGCCATGAGGCGCCTCGCCGCCTTCGTCGCCAGCGCCGTGCTCCTGGCGGACCCCGGGCCGCCCCCCGTGGGACCCAAGGCCGCCTGCCCCGTCTGCGGCATGCGGGTCACCCCGCACGGGGCCTGGGTGGCGTCCCTCACCTGGCAGGACGGCAGCGCCTCCCACTTCGATGGCGCCAAGGACCTGTTCAAGTTCCTCGCCGCTCCCGCCCGGTACCTCCCCGGCCGGAAGCGGGAGGCCGTGGCCGCCCTCCACGTGCGGGAGTACTACGGCCTGAAGCCCATCCGCGCCGAGGCGGCCTGGTACGTCGTGGGCTCCGACACCCTCGGGCCCATGGGCCACGAACTCGTGCCCCTGGCGACGGAGGCCGACGCCCGCGAGTTCCTCCGGGACCACGGCGGCCGCCGCATCCTCCGCTTCCCCCAGGTCGACGCCGCGGTCCTGGCGGGGCTGGACGCCGGAAGGTTCTGAGCCGGGAATCGGATCACCTTTCAAGGTTGCAGAATTCAGCCAGTTTCCTGGCCGCATCCCTGGCGGGATTTCCAGCCGGGAATGCGGCCTCAACGGACATTTTCGAATAGGGTGAAGCCCGGATTTTCACCGCTACGGCTTCTGATCCAGCGACAAGTTTACGAATGATTTTGATCATTTTCTGGTGCGGCACATCCCCCGCCATGGCAATGAACCCGAGGGCAGAGCCATCCACATCGGGGAGGCCGCACTTCCTCATCACAATGCCACTGAATTTCGCAACATAGGGTTCCGGCCCCTCGACCCGGACCTCCAGCAGGGCTTGACGCTCATTCTGCGCGTTCATCCGGAAGTCATCCCAGGGAAAGGCCGGATGCTTTGACCTCAATGCATTCACGTTTCCAATATAAAGGCTCATCCCGAGGACATGCGAAGTGGCATGGCTGCCATAGATCACAAGCGCGGAATCCAGGTATCCGTTTCGCGTTTTCAATTTTCCCCGAACCCAGATCTGGCGCAGGGACGCCGATTCAATGCCCTTTTCCCTGGGAGCTGCGAACGCCCAGCCTTCCTCCCCCAGGCCCGGGATCGAGAACGTTAGCATCATCAATAGGACTATGATTTTATCCATGTGATTCAAGGGTCTCCAGGCAAGGAGTCATGGCTATACGACGCCCGGTGATCAAGCGTTACATCATTATAATTATTTGAATTCCGGGCGCACCCATCCGGGCCTCGCCCTGTACCGGCCCTTGGATTCCCGCATCCTGAGGCGCGGTTCCTCCCGATCGCAGCTTCGCTAGGCTGTGTTCGGAATCTATAGATTAGATAAATAGTTAACTTGTACTCATACGTAAAGGCTCGTACACCACGAATTTTCCTGGGGTAACGATGCCGAGACGTTTCCTGACCGATGCCATGTGGGCAAAGCTTGAACCGCTCCTTCCGCCAGAGCGTGGAGGGATGGGGCGATCCCGTCACCCCAACCGTCCCATGGTGGAGGCGATCCCGTGGAGGCACAGGACTGGGGCGCCGTGGAGGGACCTGCCGGAGGAATTTGGACCTTGGACAAGCGTGTACACGCGATTTGAGGCCTGGACCAAGCGCGGCGTGTGGCAAAGGATCCTGGAGCTCCTGCGCAAGGAAGCCGACCTGGAGTGGGTCATGCCGGATGGCACCATCATTCGCGCTCATCAACCTTCAGCAGGCAAAAGGGGGGGCTCTGGAACCAGGCGCTCGGACGATCTCGGGGTGGATGCTCGACCAAGATCCATTTGATCTGCGATGCCCACGGTAATCCTTTGGATTTCATGGTCACTCCGGGGCAAGCCCATGGAAGCCGGTCTGCTGAAGGATTGCTGTGCGGTTGGCAGGCAGAGTACGTGTTCGGAGATCGGGCCTACGATGGGAACCCGGTAAGGAAGGCGATCGAGGCCATGGGTGCGACAGCCGTCATCCCACCTCATCCCCGGCGCAAGAATCCGGCGGCCTGGGTCTCACACCTATACAAGGCCCGCCATGCCATCGAGCATGGGTTCGCCAAGCTCAAACAGTTCAGGGCGCTGGCCACCAGGTTCGACAAAACGGCGCGAAGTTTCTCAGCCCAGGTGGCTTTGGCCTGCATCGTGATCTGGCTGAGGCTATGAGCGGAGGGTGACAAGCGTTCCGGATCCTCATTGATCCTATGAAACGCGGAGGCGCGGAGGATCTCGCAGAGGGTCGCGGAGGAAAGCGCTCCTGGAACCTGCCCCTGGATATCGAGTGGAGGGGGCTTGTGGTTGAGCGGGCCTACCGGCTGGATTTGCTGGTTGACGACCTCGTGGTCGTGGAGGCTAAGGCGGAATGGAGAGGGCTTGATCCTTTCTCCGCGAGCCTCAGCGAGATCCTCCGCGCCTCCGCGTTCCAATAGGATGCTGCGAATGCGCGGCGCCATCAGGCACTGCAGCACAGACTCACTATTCCAGCTCCTCCATGCTCCGGCACGGATGGGTATTAGCCATTACTATCCTAGATTACGAACACACCCTAGGCGAAGAAGAACGGCGCCTCCAGGTCCTCGGCCTGCATCACCTGGACGAGGGTGCGCAGGGCCCCGCGGAGGGTCTCCACCTGCTCCCGCTCCAGGGCCTCCAGGCCGGCCAGGAGGTGGCCCTGGGCCGGATGGGGCGCGGCGATGAGGAGGGCCTCGCCCCGGGGGGTGGGGACCAGGGACACCCGTCGCCGGTCGGCGGGATCCGGGTTCCGGACCACCAGGCCCTTGAGGACGAGGCGGTCCACCACGCCCACGACGGTGCTGGGGTCCAGCTTCATGCGGGCGGCCAGGTCCTTCAGGGCGCAGGGGCCGCTCCGGCCCAGCTCCCACAGGGCCCAGAGCTGGGGACCGGTGAGCCCGAAGCGGCGCTCCACGGACCGGGAGTAGGTCTCCAGGGCCTTAACGACCAGGCGGAGGTCCTGCATGCAGGCCTGGACGAGCTCGTGCTGGGTTTCGACGGCGGATTCCGTGGGCATGGGGAACAGTTTGTATTGCAAATCAAATTTCGGCAACGTACGGTGGAATGGGCGTGGGCTGTCCCGCGCCCCTTCCTGGACAGGCTCCCCATGATGCTGCGCTCCCTAGCCAACCGTGGGCTCCGGCTTCCGCTGATGGCGCTGGCCCTGGCCGCCCTCCCCGGGGCCCCCGCCCAGGCGGCGGATGGCCGCGGCACCCTGCGCCGCCTGGCGGTGCTGCTCCAGGCCGCGCCCGGGGCGGGCGTGGGCCGGGAGATCGCGGCCGAGATCCACGCCACCGCCCTGGCGGATCTCCAGGCCTCCGGGGCCTTCCGCCAGGTGGAGGCGGCCGGCGCCGATCACCGCGAACCGGGCGGCGGCCTCCTCCTGAAGGTGGCCCCCCGGGCCGGCGCCGCCGGGACCCTCCTCCTGGAGGCGCTCTGCCTCGAGCCCGCCACCCACCGCATCCTCTGGAAGCGCGCCTTCCAGGGCCCCGTGGGCGCGGCGCGGCGCATGGCCCACCGCGTGGCGGACGATCTGGTCGGCCTCGTGACCGGGGTCCCCGGCGCCGCCGACAGCGCCTTCGTGTTCGCCAAGGACCTGCCCCGGGGCATCCGGGAGATCCACGCCGTCGCCCGGGACGGCTCCGGGGAGCGGCCCCTGACGGCCTTCCAGAGCCTCACCGACTACCCCGCCCTGTCCGCGGACGGCCGACTGGCCGTGGTCTCGTACAAGGCCGGTCCCCCCCAGATCTGGGCCCAGCGGACCCCCCAGGCGCCCCTCGTCCCCCTGAGCTCCCACACGCCCACCCGCGGCATGGGGATCCGGGACCTGGCCTGGTCCCCGGACGGCCGGCTCATCGCCTTTGTCCAGGACACCCCCCGGGGCCTCTCGGGCATCCAGACCCTCGATCCCGCCACCACCGCCCGCACCGCCCTGACCCCCGGGGATCACCTGGACACCTGCCCCACCTGGAGCCCGGACAGCCAGCGGCTGGCCTTCGTGTCTGACCGGGCGGGCGTGGCCCAGGTGTTCGTCCAGGACCTGCACGGCGGCCAACCCCGTCAGCTCACCCGGGACGGGGCCCCCAAGGTGGCCGCCGCCTGGAGCCCCCTGGGCGACCGCATCGCCGTCGCGGCCCGGCAGGACGGCGCCACCCGCCTCCTCCTCCTGGCCCCGGACGGCACCGGGGTGACGGAGGTGGCCCGCTGGTCCCAGACCGTGCGCGGGCTCCGCTGGTCTCCCGACGGGCGCTCCCTCCTGGTGGAGATCCAGGACGGCGGGCGCAGCCGGTTCCTCATCGCCGAGCCCGGCGGCAAGGTCCAGCCGGCCGATGGCCTCCCGACGGGCGCCCGCGGCCCGCTGTGGGTCAAGCTGGCCACCGCGGGCTGAGGCTCAGCCCAGGGGCAGCCGCCCCGGCACCTTGCGCAGCTCCTGGACGAACTGGCGGTCGCAGCCCTGGATGTGGGGCACCAGCCAGTTCTTCAGGAAGGTGGGCAGGGCCAGGCCGCTGAGGGTTCCGTTCTTGAACTGGCGCAGGAGGTCCTGGCAGGTGGCGAGGAGTTCGGCGTGCTGGGCGGCGTGGCGCTCCAGCCCCCCGTAGCCCGCCTCGGCCATGAAGGCCTCCTCCCGCTGGAAGTGATCGCGGGCCGTCTGCACGAGCAGATCCATGACCCGGTAGGCCTCGTTGCGGTCGCCCCGGGCGGCGATGATCGCCTCCACCTCGGTCACGAGCGCCGCCAGCTGCCGGTGGTCCTCGTCCATGGGCTCGTGGCCCGTGGCATGGTCCCGCGGGGTCCAGGCAAAGGGGAGCGCCCCGGCTTTAGAGTTGGACTTCGAAAAAAACCACATCGGGAAACCATGCCATAACCCCCGCCGGGGGCCAATGCATTTCCCGTCCCGGGAATGGCCGCTTGGCATGTCGCCAGCCATTTGGTCATACTTGTTGCTTATGCAACTCCAGGTCCCTTGGGAAGAGGCCAGCCTACCCCTCATGCTCACGGTCGTCCGCAGCCGGCTGCGGCAGGTCTCCTGGCGGCTCTTGGCCCCCTACGGGGTGACCCCCCAGCAGTACCAGGTCCTGCGCGTCCTCTCCGACGCGCCGGGCCTCTGCCACAGCGACTTGGCGGGGGCCCTCGGCCTGGACAAGCCCACCGCCACCCGGATCCTGCAGAACCTGCGGCGCAAGGGCTGGGTCGAGGCCCGGGCCTGCCCCGGCCACGGTCGCCGGCTCCACCTGGAACTGACGGAGGCCGGCCTGGCCCTTGTCGGTCGTCTGGACGCCTTCCGGAAGACCGTGCGGGAGGGCCTGGAAGCGGACATGTCTCCGGCCGAGCGCCAAGCCGTCCGGGACCTCCTTTTCAAATTGAAGCTCAACCTCGACCGCCTGGACGAAGTCCCGGTGATTGAACGTCCCTGAGGTCGTCCCACCATGTGGATCGTACGTCTCGCCCTGCGCCGCCCCTACACCATCGCCGTGATGTGCATGCTCCTGCTCCTCATGGGCGTGCTCTCCATGCGCCGCATGCAGGTGGACATCTTCCCCAGCATCGACATCCCCGTGGTGACGGTGGTGTGGAGCTACGGCGGCATGACGCCCGAGGAGATGGAACGGCGGGTGGTGGCCGTCAGCGAGCGGTCCATGTCCACCTCCGTCAACGGCATCGAGCGCATCGAATCCCAGAGCATCCAGGGCATCGGCATCCTCCGGGTCTACTTCCAGCCCGGCACCGACATCGGGGCGGCCATCGCCCAGATCGCCTCGACGAGCTCGACGATCCTCCGCATCCTCCCGCCGGGCATGACGCCCCCCAGCATCATCCAGTTCAACGCCAGCAACGTCCCCGTCGTCCAGCTCACGGCGCGCAGCGACAGCCTCTCGGAGCAGCAGGTCTACGACCACGCCCTCAACTTCATCCGGCTCCGGCTGTTCACGATCCCGGGCCTGTCCACCCCCGGGCCCTTCGGCGGCCGCGGCCGCCAGATCTCCATGGACATCGATCCCGACAAGCTGGCCGCCCGGGGCCTCAGCCCCGCCGACGTGGTGACGGCCATCTCCAGCGAGAACGTCATCGTCCCCGCGGGCGTGGCCCGCCT
This sequence comes from Mesoterricola sediminis, assembly GCF_030295425.1. Taxonomy (NCBI): domain Bacteria; kingdom Pseudomonadati; phylum Acidobacteriota; class Holophagae; order Holophagales; family Holophagaceae; genus Mesoterricola; species Mesoterricola sediminis. Next base: position 2,683,979 of record NZ_AP027081.1, read on the forward strand.
CGGCGCCCGCGAACTGCCGGTCCTCACCAATTCCAATCCCTCGAAGGTGGAGGACCTGCGGGCCCTGCCCCTCAAGCTCGTCAACGGGTCTCCCGTCTACCTCCGGGACGTCGCCCGGGTCTACGACGGGTTCTCGGACCAGACGAACATCGTCCGCATCAACGGCTCCCGGGCCACCTACCTGGCCATCCTCAAGAAGGCCGACGCCAGCACCCTGGCCGTGGTGGACGCGGCCAAGGAGATCCTCCCCGTCATCAAGGCCGCGGCCCCCCAGGGCCTGGAGCTCAAGTTCGACTTCGACCAGAGCCAGTTCGTGCGGGGCGCCATCTCGGACGTGGTGAAGGAGGCCTTCATCGCCTCCGTCCTCGTCTCGCTGATGATCCTGTTCTTCCTGGGGTCGGGCCGGTCCATGCTCCTGGTCTGCACCAGCATCCCCCTCGCCATCTTCGCCGGCATCATCGGCCTGAAGGTCTCCGGCCAGACCATGAACATCATGACCCTCGGCGGCCTGAGCCTGGCCATCGGCATGCTGGTGGACGACGCCACCGTGGAGGTGGAGAACATCCACCGCAACCAGGCGATGGGCAAGCCGCTGACGGTGGCCATCCTGGACGGGGCCAGCCAGATCGCGGTGCCCGCCATCGTGGCGACGCTGGCGATCTGCATCGTGTTCTTCCCGGTCGTCCTCCTCGTGGGCCCGGCCAAGTACCTCTTCACCCCCCTGGCCATGGCCGTCGTCTACTCCATGCTGGCCTCGTACCTCCTGAGCCGGACCCTGGTGCCGACCCTGGCGCGCATGCTGCTGGAGCACGACCACCACGACCCCGCCGGCCGCATGGGGCGCTTCAACGCCTGGCGCGAGCGCGGCTTCGGGCGCTTCCAGGACGCCTACGGACGCCTCCTGGACAAGGTCCTGCACCACCGGGTCTTCGTGCTGGCCCTGGCCAGCGCCTTCGCCCTCGTCAGCACCGGCCTCCTCCTGGTGCTGGGCCGCGACTTCTTCCCCGCCGTGGACGTCGGCCTCATGAAGCTCCACGTGCGGGCCCCCTCCGGCACGCGCCTGGAGCAGACCGAGGTCCTCGTCGCCCAGGTGGAGCAGGCCATTCGCGACGCCGTCCCCGTCCGCGACCTGGCCACCGTGAACAGCAACATCGGCGTCCCGGGCCCCTTCAACCTGAGCATGATCCCGTCCGACAACGTCACCAGCGCCGACGCCGACGTCTTCGTGTCGCTCAACCACGGCCACCGCCCCACCCAGGCCTACATGCGTTCCCTGCGGGAGGAGCTGCCGAAGCGCTTCCCGGGGGTCTCCTTCTACTTCCAGCCCGCCGACATCGTCAGCCAGGTGCTCAACTTCGGCGTGCCCGCCCCCATCGACATCCAGGTCGAGGGCAACAACCTCGTCGCCAACGCCGAGGTGGCCCGCCGCATCGAGGCGTCTGTCCGCCAGGTTCCCGGCGCGGTGGACGTGCGGCTCAAGCAGGTGGTCAACGGCCCCGGCTACCGGGTGAACGTGGACCGGGTCCGGGCCGCCCAGCTCGGGCTCAACCAGCAGGCCGTGGCCAACGGGCTCCTGGTGTCCCTGTCCGGCAACGGCCAGCTGGCCCCCTCCTGGTTCCTGGATCCGGTGACGGGCGTCAACTACACCGTGGCCGTCAAGACGCCCCTGGCCCGCATGGCCAGCCCCGGCGACCTCATGTCGACGCCGTTCAGCCTCCCCGGCGGGAACGCGCTCCTGCAGGCCGGGAACGCGCCCGTGGGCCCCGCCGCCCAGGCCACCTTCGAACCCCTGTCCAACTTCGCCTCCCTCCAGCGCATCTCCGTTCCGACCGAGATCAACCATTTCACCGTCCAGCGCGTGCTGGACGTGATGGCCAACGTCGAGGGCCGGGACCTGGGGGCCGTCATGGCCGACATCCAGAAGCAGGTGAAGGGCCTGGGCCAGCTCCCCCCGGGGACCCGGATCCGGGTGCGGGGCCAGTTCGAGGTGATGGTGGAGGCCTTCACGAACCTGGGCGGAGGCCTGGTCATCGCCATCGTCCTGGTCTACCTGCTCATGGCCGTCCTCTACCAGAGCTGGCTGGACCCCTTCATCATCCTCTTCGCCGTGCCGGGCGCCCTCGTCGGCATCCTGTGGATGCTGGCGGCCACGGGCACCACCCTCAACGTGGAGTCGATGATGGGCGCCATCATGGCCGTCGGCATCGCCACCTCCAACTCCATCCTCCTGGTCAGCTTCGCCAACGACGTGCGCGTCGCCAACCCGGGGATGACGGCGCTGGAGGCGGCGCGGGCCGCGGGGCGGACCCGCCTGCGTCCCGTCCTGATGACCGCCCTGGCCATGATCCTGGGCATGATCCCCATGGCCCTGGCCCTGGGCGAGGCCGGAAGCCAGAACGCGCCCCTCGGGCGCGCCGTGATCGGGGGCCTCCTCATGGCCACGGTCGTCACCCTCTTCATCGTGCCCGTGGTCTACAGCCTCTTCCGCAAGAAGCCGCCCACGGCCCACCTCCTGGACGAGAAATTCAACACCGAGCAGCAAGGGAGTGAAGCATGACCGCCGACACCAGCTTTTCCCGGTTCCGCCTGGGGGGCGTCGCGCTCCTCGCGGCGGCGGCCGCCGCCATCGGCGTCCTCTGGGCCTTCCAGCGCGCCGGCGTGGCGCGCGAGGCGGCCCACCTCCGCGCGAACGAGGAGGCGGGGCCCCGCGTCCGCGTCGCCCGCGTGGGCGGCGGTGGCGACACCGGCGCCCTCGAGTTGAACGGCGACGCCCTGCCCTGGGAGTCCACCACCCTCTACGCCAAGGCGAGCGGCTTCCTGCGCGAGATCCGCGTGGACAAGGGCACCCGCGTCGCCAAGGGCCAGGTGCTGGCCGTCATCGAATCCAGCGAAGTGAACACCGACGCCCGGGCCCTCAAGGCCGACGCGGAGAACAAGCGCCGCTACGCCGAGCGCCTGAAGAAGCTCTCCCAGGACGGCGTCATCAGCAGCCGCGACCTGGAGGACGCCGAAGCCGCCGCCCGCATCGCCGAGGAGAAGCTCGCCTCCCAGAAGGCGCTGCAGGGCTACCTCACCGTCACCGCCCCCTTCGCGGGCGTCATCACCCAGCGGTTCGCGGACCCCGGCGCCCTCATCCAGAACGCCGGCAGCAGCACCTCGGCCCAGCCCGTCGTCGCCCTGGCGCACGTGGAGCGCCTGCGGGTGACCTTCTACCTGGACCAGGCCGTGGCGGCGCGGGTGAAGCCCGGCCAGGCCGTCACGGTCCGTCCCATCGACCGCCCCGACCTCACCCGCCAGGTGACCGTGGCCCGGTTCTCCGGCGCCCTCGATCCCCGGACCCGGACCCGCCTGGCCGAGGCGGACCTGGACAACCGGGACGGGGCCTTCGTGCCCGGCGGCGCGGTGATCGTGGGCCTCGCCCTGCCCCGGGAGGCGAACCGCCTCGAGATCCCCTCCGAGGCCGTCCTGACCCGGGGGGACAAGACCTTCGCGGCCGTCGTCGGCCCGGACCAGCGCCTTGTCGTCCGTCCCGTCGCCCTGGGCGAGGACAACGGGAGCCGGGTGCGCGTCCTCCAGGGGCTCCAGGCCGGAGACCGGGTGGTGCTGAATCCGCCGGTCACCCTCAAGGACGGGGACCGGGTCCAGCCGGTGGACGTCAAGGGCTGAGCGCCCGGGGTGTTACCGGGCGAAGGGACACCCCCCGCCGGAGCAGCAGCCGCCGCCCGGGGGCATCGCCGGCGCGGTGCCGCCTCCCACGGCCACGGCGGCCGCGGAGAGGCGCCGCGCCATGCCCGCCTTCGCGCCGCAGGCGGGGCAGTCATGGGTCGCAGGGGCGTCCATGCGCTCGAGGCGCTCGTGACGCTCGCCACACCCTCGGCATTCATACTCATAAATGGGCATTGGACCTCCCGGATGGAACCTATATAATCATTCAATCACCCAGGCATGCAACTGCCTGCCAGGCTCTTTGAGGGCATCATGAACAGTTCCAAACGGATTGTCATCGTCGGCGGCGTCGCCGGCGGCGCCTCGGCCGCGGCCCGGGCCCGCAGGCTCTCGGAATCGGCCGAGATCACCCTCTTCGAGCGCGGGCCCTACGTGTCCTTCGCCAACTGCGGCCTGCCCTACCACATCGCCGGCGTGATCCCCGAGCGGAAGAAGCTCCTCGTCCAGACCCCCGAGAGCCTCATGGCCCGCTTCAACCTGGAGGTCCAGGTGAACACCGAGGTGGAAGCGGTGGATCCCGCCGCCCGCACCGTCACCGTCCGGAACCTCAAGACCGGCCAGACCCGCCAGGTGCCCTACGACGCCCTGGTCCTGAGCCCCGGCGCCGAGCCCGTGCGCCCCCCCATCCCCGGCGCCGCCGACCCGCGCGTGCGGACCCTGCGGAACATGGGCGACATGGACGCCATCCTCGCCGCCCTGGCCGACGCCCGGCGCACCCTCGTGGTGGGCGCCGGCTACATCGGCCTGGAGATGGCCGAGGCCTTCCGGCACCGGGGCCTGGACGTGGTGCTGGTGGAGCGGCTGGAGCAGGTCATGAGCGTGGCCGACCCCGACATGGTGGGGCCCCTCCACGACGAACTGCGCCGGAACGGCGTCGACCTGCGCCTGGGCTGCTCCGTGGAGAGCTTCGAGGCGGGGGCCGAGCTCAGGGCCCTCCTGTCCGACGGCAGCCAGGTGGCCTGCGACCTGGCCATCCTGGCCATCGGGGTGCGCCCCGAAACGGCCCTGGCCCGGAAGGCGGGCCTCGAGCTGGGCCCCACGGGCGGCATCCGGGTGGACGAGCACATGCGCACCAGCGAACCCGGCATCTGGGCCGTGGGGGACGCGGTGGAGGTGCGGGACGCGGTCCTGGACGGCCCCGCCCTCATCCCCCTGGCCGGCCCCGCCAACCGGCAGGGCCGCATTGCCGCGGACGACATCTTCGGCCGCCCCAGCACGTACAAGGGCACCCAAGGCACGGCCGTGTGCAAGGTCTTCGACCTGGCCTTCGCCATGACCGGCCAGACGGAAAAGGGCCTCCAGCGCCTGGGCGTCCCCTTTCGGAAGATCTACGTCCACCCCGCGGACCACGCCACCTACTACCCCGGGGCCCACCCCATCAGCCTCAAGCTCCTCTTCGAACCGGGCGAGGGCCACCTCCTGGGCGCCCAGGCCGTGGGCGCCGCCGGCGCCGACAAGCGCATCGACGTGCTCGCCACGGCCATGCGGGGCGGCCTCACGGTCTTCGACCTGGAGGACGCGGAGCTCTGCTACGCGCCCCCCTTCGGCAGCGCCAAGGACCCCATCAACATGGCCGGCTTCGTCGCCGCCAACGTGCTGCGCGGGGACGTGGCCCTGTGGGAGCCCGAGGAACTGGCCACCCTCCGGGAGGACCAGGTCCTGATGGACGTGCGGACCCTCACCGAGCACCGGGCCGGCACCATCCCCGGGGCCGAGCTGGCCCCCGTGGACGAGCTGCGGGACCGCCTGGACGACCTGGACCCCGCCAAGGAGTACCTGGTCTTCTGCCAGGTGGGCCTCCGGGGCTACGTGGCGAGCCGCCTCCTCTCCCAGCTGGGCTTCCGGGTGCGCAACCTCTCCGGCGGCTACAAGCGCTGGCAGATGTGGAAGGGCACGGCTGCCGGCCTGGCAGCGGAGCGCGCCTGCGGCGAGGATGGCACCTCGGCCTGCGGAGCCTGAGCCATGGACCGGACGACCCTGGCCCGCCTCCTCTGGCCCCTGGCGGCGGCCGCCACCCTCCTGCCCTGGACCGGATCGGCCACCGCCCTGGTGGGCGGCGCTCTCCTCGCCCTGCTCCTGGGCAACCCCTACCAGGCCCTCTTCAAGCGGTGGACCTCGCGCCTCCTCGCCTGGTCCGTGATCGGCCTGGGCGCGGGCATGGACCTGCGTGTCGTCCTCCGGGCCGGCTTCCACGGCCTGGGCTACACGGCCGTGACCATCCTCCTCACCCTGGCCCTGGGGATCTGGCTGGCCCGCCGCATGGGCGTGGCCGGCAACACGGGCATCCTCGTCAGCGCCGGCACGGCGATCTGCGGCGGCAGCGCCATCGCCGCCGTGGCCCCCGTCCTCTCCGCCGAGGAGCACGAGACCAGCGTCGCCCTGGGCACGGTCTTCCTGCTCAACGCCGCGGCCCTCGTGGTCTTCCCGGCCGTGGGGCACCTCCTCCACATGGACCAGGCGCCCTTCGGGTTCTGGTCGGCCCTGGCCATCCACGACACCAGCTCCGTGGTGGGCGCGGCCCTCTCGTACGGCCCCAAGGCCCTGGAGATCGCCGTCACCCTCAAGCTGGCCCGGGCCCTCTGGATCGTGCCCGTCGCCCTCGGCATCGGCCTGGTCCGCAAGGAGGGCGGCAAGGCCAAGGGCAAGCGGCCCTGGTTCATCCTCGGGTTCCTGGTCGCGGCCGCCCTGGCCACGTACGTGCCCGTCCTGCACCAGCCCGGCGTCATGGTCGCCCGGGTCGCCCGCCAGGGCCTCGTCCTCACCCTCTTCCTCATCGGGTCGGGCCTCACGGCCGAGACCCTCCGGAAGGTGGGCCTGCGTCCCTTCCTCCACGGCCTCCTCCTCTGGATCCTCGTGGGCGGGGCCACCCTGGGCGCCGTCCTGGCCGGCCTCCTCCACCCCTGAACCCGCCATTCCAACCGCCCCGGGGCGGTGCTAAGCTTCCGCCATGGCCCGCATCCTGGTGATGGACGATAGCGCATTCATGCGCACCCTCCTGAGGGGCGCCCTGGAGGCGGCTGGCCACGAGGTGGAGGACTTCCTGCCCATGAGCGCCCTCGAGGTGCTCAAGAAGACCAAGGAGTGGAAGCCGGACCTCGTCCTCACGGACTACCACATGCCCCTCATCAAGGGGGACGAGGTGGCGCGCATGGCCCAGCGCGGCTGCCCCGACGCCCGGATCCTGGTCCTGACGGCCACGCGCGATCCGGATGTGGAGGCCCGCCTGCGGCGCTCCGGCGCTTCCCTCGTCCTCTATAAGCCCATGGCGGCGCCGGAGGTGCTGAGGCATGCGGAGGAACTGCTGGCCCAATAGCGCCGGAAGGCCGCCCCGGGGCGGGGATCGTCCGCGCGGCCTCCGAGGCCCCGCCCGGGGGCCGTCGGACGGAGTATTCTTTTAGAGGAAAATAGTTGACAAGTGCTCCTTGAGTATTATCCTATAGTTGTATAGGCAAAGGAGTGACAGGTTGACCCTCTCGGCCCCCCTCATCTGCGATGTCAGCAAGCTCTTCGCCGCCCTGGGCGACGAGAGCCGGCTGCGCATCCTCAAGGTGCTCGTGGACGCCGGCCGCCCCATGGCCCAGGGGGCCGTGGCGGAGGCGGCGGGCCTGTCCCAGGCCAACGCCAGCAAGCACCTCATCCATCTGGCCCGGGTGGGCCTGGTGAACCGCGAGCCCAGCGGGAACCAGGTGCTCTTCACCCCGGTCACCCCCCTCGTCCCCGAGGTCTGCGACCTGGTGTGCGGCTTCGTGGCCCGCCGCATCCAGGACGCCTACTCATCCATGTCGTAGGAGCTGCGATCATGCCTTCCCTGCTGCGGATCCTTCCGCCCTTCCTCGCGCTGGTGGCCCAGGCCCAACAGCCCCTCACCCTGCCGGACGCCATCCGCCAGGCCTGGAAAGGCCAAACAGGCTTACAAGCTGGCGAGGCCCTGGCCGACAAGGCCCGGGCCGAGGCCGAGGCCCTGAAGGCCCTGCGCCTGCCCACGGTCTCCCTGGGCGTGGGCCTGACCCGGACCACCGAACCCATGCAGGTGTTCGGCACCCGCCTGGACCAGGCGCGCATCAGCCAGATGGACTTCATGCCCGACCGCCTCAATCACCCCGCCGCGATCACCGGCGGCGGCGCCACCCTCACCGTCCAGCAGCCCCTCTACGCGGGCGGGCGCCTCGACGCCGCCGCCCGGGCCGGGGCGGCCCTGGCCGGCAGCGAGACCGCGGCCCAGGGCTGGCGGCGCCAGCAGGTGGCCCTCGCCGTGGCCCAGGCCTACTTCGGCGCCCAGGTGGCGGACCAGGCCGTCCGCTACGCGGAGGACACCCTCCGGCAGGCCCAGGAAACGGAGCGGTTCGTGGCCGCCCGGGTCGAGCAGGGCCTCCTGCTCCGTTCCGAGGGCGAGCGCGCCAAGGCCTTCCGGGCCCAGAGCGAGGCGGGCCTGGCGGAGGCCAAGGCCCGGGCGGCTTCCGCCCGCTCGGCCCTGTCCCTCCTGACGGGCGTGGACACCGCGTCCGCCCACCTGAGCACCGACCTCGAAGCCCCCAGCGCCCCCCTCCCCGGCGGCCCCGGTCTGCGGGGCGACCTGGAGGCCGGCAAGCGGCTGGCCGAGGCCGCCCGGGCCGGCGTCGACGCCGCCAAGGGCGCCCTCCGGCCCGAGGTGGGCCTGAACCTCACCGCCGGCACCGCCCGCTACGCCCTGGGCGAGGGCGGCAACTGGACCACGGCCTCCGTGGGCGCCAAGTGGACCTTCTCCTTCGGCGACAGCCGACGGGTCAGCGCCGCCCGCGCCCAGGCCCGGGCCGCCGAACTGGGCCTCCAGTGGCAGACCCGCCAGGCCTCCCGCGAGGTGGAGGAGGCCCGCCGGGCCGTTGAGACGGCCGAGGCCAAGATCACCTTCGCCCGGACGGCCGTCGAGGCCTCCGAGAGCGTCCGCGCCATCCGCACCGCCCGGCACCGGGAAGGGCTGCTGCCCCTCGTCGAGGTGCTCGACGCGGAGGCGGGCCTCTCCGGCGCCCGCACCCTCCTGCTCGGCAGCCGCCTGGAATGGCGCGTCAGCCGCGCCCAGCTCGCCCTTGCCCTTGGTCAACCCATCGAAGGCGTCACGGAGTAGCCCATGAACCGCACCCTCCTCATCCTGCCCCTCACCGCTGTCCTGGCGGGCCTCGCCTGCGGCAAGCACGAGGCGCCCGCCCAGGCCCCCGCCCTGCCCACCGCCCGGGTGAAGCTGGCCGCGCCGGCCGGTACCCTGGACGGCGGCTGGATCGCCGCCACCCTCACCTCCACCCGCAAGGCCACCCTCTCCACCCGCATGGCCGCCTCCATCCGGCGCGTGCACGTGACGGAGGGCCAGCAGGTCGCCGAAGGCGCCCTCCTGGTGAGCCTGGCCGACGAGGACCTGCAGGGGGGCCTCAAGGCCGCCCAGGCCGCCGTGGACGCCGCCAGCGCCCACCACCGGCGCATCCAGAACCTGGCCAGGCAGAACGCCAGCACCCCCAGCGAGCTGGAGATGGCGGCCACCCAGCTGGCCCAGGCCCAGGCGGCCCTGGCCGGCGTGAAGGCCAACCTGGCCTACACCCAGATCCGCGCCCCCTTCGCCGGGGTCGTGCAGCGCCGCTACGCGGACGAGGGGGCCTTCGCGGGCCCCGGCATGCCCCTGGTGGACCTGGAGGGCCAGGGCGCCCTTGAACTGGAAGGCACCGTCTCCGAGCAGGAGGCCAAGAGCCTCCGCAGGGGCCTGAAGGTGAGCTTCGAGGCGGAAGGCGCCAAGGGCTCGGCCGAGATTTCGGCCCTCTCCACCGGCGGCGATCCGGTGTCCCACCGAGCCGCCTTCCGGGCCCGCGTCCTCGGCGGAGCCTGGCGCACCGGCGCCTTCGCCCGCATCCAGGTCCCCGGCATCAAGGCGGAAGGCCTCACCGTGCCCCGCACCGCCCTGGTCACCCGGGGCGAGCTGACGGGGGTCTTCGTGGCCCGGGACGGCAAGGCGGAGCTCCGCTGGCTCTCCCTGGGCGACGCGCGCGGCGAGGTGGTCCCGGTCCGGGCCGGCCTCACCGCGGGTGAACAGGTCATCGACACGCCCGGCGCCCTCACGGATGGGCAGCCCATCGAGGTGGTGAAATGAGCATGGAACCCACGCAGGTCACCGCGCGGCTGGGCCTCGCGGGCCGGCTCGCCAAGGCCTTCCTCCGCAGCAAGCTGACGCCCCTCCTCGTCTTCGCCTCCCTCCTCCTGGGCGTGATGGCCGTGGTGCTCACCCCCCGGGAGGAGGAGCCCCAGATCATCGTCCCCATGGTGGACCTGTACGTCCCCTACCCCGGCGCCAGTCCGAAGGAGGTGGAGTCCCAGGTCACCACACCGCTGGAGAAGCGCCTCTGGGGCATCCCCGGGGTGGAGTACCTCTACAGCACGAGCCGGCCCGGCATGGCCCTCCTCACGGTGCGCTTCAAGGTCAACGAGCCCCAGGAGCCCAGCCTGGTCAAGGTCCACCAGGAGCTCGCAGCCCATCCCGAGATCCTGCCGGCGGGCGCCATGAAGCCCATCGTCCGCCTCCAGACCATCGACGACGTCCCCTTCCTGACCCTCACCCTCCACGGCGAGGGCCAGACCCCGGGCCAGCTCCGCCGCCTCGGCGAGGCCCTGGCCCGCGAGTTGTCCACCCTGCCCGACACCGCCCAGGCGAAGGTGATCGGCGGCGCCCGCCGCATGGTCCGCATCGAGCCCGACCCGGACCGGCTCCGGGCCCTGAACGTCAGCCTGGCTGAGCTCCAGCCGGCGCTCCAGAGCGCCGAGGCCCAGCTGCCCGCCGGAGCCCTCGTCGACCGCGGGCGCCGCACCAGCCTGGAGGCCACGGGCTTCGTCCTGGAGGCCCGGGAGCTGGACCGGCTCGTGGTGGCCGTGCGCAACCAGCGTCCCATCTACCTGGCCGACGTGGCCCGCGTGAGCGACGGCCCCGATCCCGAACCCCCCGTCGTCCTCTTCGGGGCCGCCGGCAGCCTCGAGAACGCCGTCACCGTCACCCTCTCCAAGCGCGCCGGCGCCAACGCCACCGCCCTGAGCCACGCCGCCCTGGCGAAGGTCGAGGCCCTCCGGGGCGGCCTCCTGCCCCGGGCCCTCAAGGTGGACGTGACCCGCGACTACGGCGAGACCGCCGGCGACAAGAGCAACGAGCTCATCGAGCACCTGCTCATCGCCACCCTCTCCGTCATCGCCCTCATCCTCCTCGCCATGGGCTGGCGCTCCGCCGTCGTCGTCGGCGTGGCGGTCCCCGTGACCCTCGCCCTGACGCTGCTCCTCACCTACCTGTTCGGGTACACCCTGAACCGGGTGACCCTGTTCGCCCTCATCTTCTCCATCGGCATCCTGGTGGACGACGCCATCGTGGTGGTCGAGAACATCCACCGCCACATGCACCTGCCCGGGCCCCGGAAGAGCTTCGCGGCCACCGTCGTCGAGGCCGTGGACGAGGTCGGCAACCCGACCATCCTCGCCACCTTCGCCGTCATCGCCGCCATCCTCCCCATGGCCTTCGTGCGGGGCCTGATGGGCCCCTACATGCGGCCCATCCCCGTGGGCGCCAGCCTCGCCATGCTCTTCAGCCTGGCCATCGCCTTCGTCATCAGCCCCTGGGCCTCCCTCAAGATCTTCCGCAAGGAGGCCCAGCTCCCCGAGACCGACGCCAGCGGCCTCCACCCGGCCACCGTCGAGAACGCCCCGGCCGAACCCGGCCACGCCCACGACCACCCCGGGGAGGGCGCCGAGGACTGGGGCACCCGCGCCTACCGCCGGGTCATGCGCGCCCTGCTCACCAACGGACGCGTCCGGCTGGGCTTCTTCGTGGGCGTCGCCGCCCTCCTGGCCGGGGCCATGGCCCTCGTCGGCACCGGCGTCGTCAAGGTGAAGATGCTCCCCTTCGACAACAAGTCCGAATTCATGGTCCAGCTCGACCTGCCCGCGGGCACGCCCCGGGAGGACGCCCTCGCCCTGGGCCAGCGCGTGGCCAAGCGGCTCATGGCCGAGCCCGTCGTGCGCAACGTACAGGTCTACAGCCAGGAGGCGGCTCCCTTCACCTTCGTGGGCATGGTCCGCCACAGCTTCCTTCGCCAGGACGCCAGCATGATCGACGTCCAGGTGAACCTGGTGGGCAAGGGCGACCGCAAGGAGCAGAGCCACGCCATCGCCACCCGCCTCCGCCCCGAGCTGGAGAAGATCACCGTCCCCGCCGGCGCCCGGATGAAGGTGGTCGAGATCCCCCCCGGCCCGCCCGTGCTCGACACCGTCGTGGCCGAGGTGTACGGCCCCACCCCCGAGGAGCGCGCCCGCTACGCCTCCGAGGTCCTCAAGGCCTTCCGGGCCGTCGACGGTGTCGTGGACGTGGACTCCACCCTCAACCCCACCGACCCCAAGATCAGCCTCGTGCTTGACCGGGAGAAGGCCGCCCTCCACGGCGTCGCGCCCTCCCATGCGGTCCAGACCCTCTACATGGCGGGCCAGGGCCACGCCGCCGGCACCTTCCACGTCCTGGAAGGCGCCACCCAGGTGCCCGTGGTCGTCCAGCTCGCCCCCGAGCGGCGCCGCGAGCTGCGGGACCTCCTCCAGCTCACCGTCCCCGGCGCCCGGGGCCCCGTGCCCCTCTCCGAGCTCGTGACCGTGAAGGAGGGCCGCGAGGAGGCCGACATCCAGCACAAGAACCTCATGCCCGTCGCCTACGTGTTCGGCGACCTGGCCGGGACCATCGAGAGCCCCGTCTACGCCCTGGCGGCCCTCGGCAAGAAGATCGACGCCATCCCCGGCACCCACGGCAAGCCCGTCGTCCGCCTGGGCCTCAGCCACCCCGCCGCCACCGAAGACCTGGTCATGAAGTGGGACGGCGAGTGGCACATCACCCTCGAGGTCTTCCGGGACCTGGGCCTGGCCTTCGCGGCCGTCCTGGTGCTGATCTTCGTGCTCGTGGTGGGCTGGTTCGAGAGCTTCACGATCCCCTTCGTGATCCTCGTCCCCATCCCCCTCAGCCTCATCGGCATCATCCCCGCCCACGGGGCCCTGGGCGCCTTCTTCACCGCCACCAGCATGATCGGCTTCATCGCCGGCGCCGGCATCATCGTGCGCAACAGCATCATCCTCGTGGATTTCATCGAGCTCAAGCTCTCCGAAGGCATGGCCCTCGAGAGCGCCGTGGAGGAGGCCGGCGTGGTGCGGTTCCGCCCCATGCTCCTCACCGCCGCCGCCGTCATGGTCGGCTCCAGCGTGATGCTGGCCGACCCGATCTTCCAGGGCCTGGCCATCAGCCTGATGGCCGGCGAGGTGGCGGCGACCCTCCTGTCCCGGCTCGCCGTGCCCGTGCTCTACTACCTCGTCGCCCGCCGGGGCCGCGCCGCGGACCTCCAGCGGAAGGCCGCCTCCCAGGAGCTCCCATGAAATCCGCCCTCCCCTTCGTCCTCCTCGCGCTCGCGGCCGCCCTGGCCTGCGACCGCGCTTCCCGCACCACCCAACCCCAAGGAGCCTCCACCGTGTCCGCCGTCCAGACCCTCACCGCCGCCACCTTCCCCGCCGTCCGCGACCAGGCCAAGCCCGTCCTCATCGACTTCTGGGCCCCCTGGTGCGGCCCCTGCCGGACCCAGGGCCCCATCGTCGACCAGGTCGGGACCCAGGTCGGCGACACCGCCGTCGTCGCCAAGGTGAACGTGGACGACGAGCGCGCCCTCGCCGCCCAGTTCGGGGTCCAGGCCATCCCCACCCTGGTCGTCCTCAAGAACGGCCAGGTCGTCAACCGCTTCGTGGGCGTCCAGAGCGCGGACGTCCTCGCCGGCGCCCTCAACGCGGCGCGCTAAGGAGAGACCATGAACGTCGACCGCATCGTCCACATCGTCGCCGGGACCCTCGTCCTGGCCAGCGTCGCCCTCACCCGCTGGCACAACCCGAACTGGATCTGGCTCACCGTCTTCGTCGGGGCCAACCTCCTCCAGAGCGGCCTCACCAACTGGTGCCTGATGTCCAGCATCCTCGCCAGGCTGGGCGTGAACACCCAGGGCGCCTGCGGCGTGAAGCCATGACCCTCCTCCTCGCCAAGCGCATCGCCCTGGGCGTGCTGATCGGCGGCGGCCTGGGCTTCGCGTACCAGAGGCTCATCGGCTGCCGCACCGGCACCTGCCCCCTCACGGCCACGCCCCTGCGCGCCATCCTCTACGGCGCCGTCGTCGGCACCGTCTGGGCCCTCGGGTCCCGCTCCGGTTCCTGAAGGATCGCCATGCCGTCCCTGTCCACCTCCGACCTCACCCTCCTGGCCGCCCTGTTCATCGGGGTGGCCTGGTACCTCCTCATGCGGCGGCGGGCCCAGGCCGAGCCCATGACCCGCCAGCGGCTCCAGGAGCTGCGCCAGCAGGGCGCCGTCGTCCTCGACGTCCGGAGCCCCGGGGAATTCGCCGCGGGCCACGCCCCCGGCGCCCGGAACATCCCCCTGGGCGACCTCAAGGCCCGCCTGGGCGAACTGGACCGGACCCGGCCCGTCCTGGCCTGCTGCGCCTCCGGCATGCGCAGCGGATCCGCCTGCGCGATCCTCCGCAGGGCGGGCTTCACCGAGGTCCACAACCTCGGCCCCTGGACGAACCTCTGACCTGAGGGCCAGACCCGCCCCTCAGTCCGGCTCGGCCCCCGAACGCAGCAGGACGGGCATCGCCGCCAGCGTGCGGCGGACCCGTCCCCGCTGGGCGGGGGTGGGCTGGACCGGTTCCCAGCCGCCCGCCCTCTGCCCTTCCCAGGCCGTTCCCTCGCCCTTGACCCAGCGCCAGGTGGCCTGGGTACCGTCCCCCTCCTCCCACACCAGGCCCACGGTGCGGGGCCTCCGGACGCGGATCTCCCCCTGGTTGTCGGCCACCACCTGGCGCGGATAGGCCTTCAGCGGACGCAGGAGGCTGGCGCCCAGGTGGCCCGGGTCCGGATCCCCCAGGGCGTCCGCCAGGGTGGGCATCAGGTCCAGGTTGCTGGTGAGGCGGGTCCGGTTCGCCGCCAGCGCTTCCCGGGCCGCCCGTGGAAAGGCCCGGGGCAGCCGCATCCACAGGGGCACCTGCAGGGTGGCGGGCCGCAGATCCTCCTGGCGGGCGATCGCCGGCCCGTCGAAATTCTCACCGTGATCGGAGGTGGAGATGACCCAGGTGTCCTCCAGGTGCCCCGCCTCCTCCAGGCTCCGCAGGACCTCCTCCTGCAGGTGGTCCAGGTAGGCGATGGCGTTCCAGTACCGGGCCAGGGACGCCCGCCGGAGCGGAAGCACGGACGGGCGCAGGCGCGCCACGTCGTCGGCGGTCCAGGGCGTGAAACCGGGCACCTGCAGGTAGGGCGCGTGGGTGGCGTTGAAGTGGAGCACCGTGAGGGTGGGCCGGCCCTGGGTGCTCCGCAGCCAGTCCCGGAACCAGGGCAGGAGGTTGCCGTCCAGACAGCCCAGGTCGTTGACCAGGGGCAAGGGCTCCCGGTCCGCCGCGCGCCATTGATCCAGCCCGTCCACCAGGAGGAGGTCCGCCAGGTCCCCATCCTCCATGCGCTGGACGGAGAAGAAGGCGGTCGCCATGCCGTGGGCCCGGCCCCGGTGCCAGGGGAGCGGCGCCTGGTAGAACCCCTCCATGGGCTCGGCCGAGGCGACCCCCGTGAAGAGGGAGGGCAGGCACAGGTCCGTCATGGACGCCGAGGCGTAGGCCCTGGGGAAGGCCAGGATCTCCCCGCGGTCCAGGCGGGCCTTGAGGGCCGGGCGCAGCATGGGGTCCAGGCCGTCGGCGTTGAGGCTTTCGTTCACGATGAAGAGGATGTTGAAGGGTGGCGGCGGGCCCTGGGGCGCAGACGGACGGGTGAGCGTCATGGCCCGCACGAAGCCGCTGGCCCGCGCCCGTCGGGGGCTGAATTCCACCAGCGTCCTCAGGGCCATCACATCGGGGGCCATGCCGCGCCCGGTGGCGTCCACCCGCTGGAACCCCAGGAGGAGCCCGATGGCCAGGACCAGCCCCACCCCCTTCCAGAGCCGGGACCGGGGGGCGCCCGGAACCCCCCGGGCCACCCAGGCCACCCCGCCCGCCCCCAGGAGGACCGCCGGAAGGAGCCAGGGCCCGACGCGGTCCCGGGCCAGCACCCAGGCGTAATCCGGCCGATTGGCCATGAATTCCAGGGTGCCGGCGTTCGGATACGCGCCCAGGAACACCCGGTAGACCCCGGACAGGAGGGTCCAGGCCGAAAGGCAGGCCAGGAAGAACAGCAGCCAGCCCCGCCGGGACGCCAACGGCTGGAGGAGCCAGGGATGGTAGAAGGCCAGGGCGAAGAGCGGCGTCCACAGGAGCGGGGGCGCCAGGGTGGCCCAGGCCACGTCCCCCACGGCGAGGATCACCGTCACGTGGACGGCCAGGTGCAGCAGGATCCATCGGTTGAGCAGGGAGCGCATCCGGGGCTTCCGGTCGGAACGAAGGGAGGTCCGCGCAGGCCGGGGGCTGGGGATGCCGGAAGGCACGCCGGAACGGAGGGGTGTATGAGCAATTTATGCTGCCTCCCGCCCCTGTCAACGGCCCCGGGACCTGCCCGCCCGGAGGGCGCCTGGACAGGGGATGTCGCCGAACATATGATTGTATGCGCGTAACGGAGATTGAATGCCCCCCCACAAGGCCATGACCGACCCCATGATCGAAGAGGTGAGCCGCCTCTTCCTGGCCCTGGGGGACCCGTCCCGCCTGAAGATCCTCCGCTGCCTCCTGGAGAACGGCGAACCCATGAGCCAGGGCGCCATCGCCGAGTGCACCGGCCTGTCCCAGGCCAACGCGAGCAAGCACCTGGCCTTCCTCGTCCGGGTGGGCCTGGCCAGCCGCGAACCCCAGGGCAACGCCGTCTTCTTCTCCCCCGTCATGCCCCTGGTGGGCGACGTGTGCGACCTGGTCTGCGGCCACGTCCACGAGCGGGTGAAGGCCGCCTACCAGGCGC
Organism: Mesoterricola sediminis; assembly: GCF_030295425.1. Lineage (NCBI taxonomy): Bacteria > Pseudomonadati > Acidobacteriota > Holophagae > Holophagales > Holophagaceae > Mesoterricola > Mesoterricola sediminis. The sequence goes on from NZ_AP027081.1 coordinate 2,700,638, forward strand.
TGAACTAGGCTGTGTTCGGAATCTATAGATTAGATAAATAGTTAACTTGTACTCATACGTAAAGGCTCGTACACCACGAATTTTCCTGGGGTAACGATGCCGAGAAGTTTCCTGACCGATGCCATGCGGGCAAAGCTTGAACCGCTCCTTCCGCCAGAGCGTGGAGGGATGGGGCGATCCCGTCACCCCAACCGTCCCATGGTGGAGGCGATCCTGTGGAGGCACAGGACTGGGGCGCCGTGGAGGGACCTGCCGGAGGAATTTGGACCTTGGACAAGCGTGTACACGCGATTTGAGGCCTGGACCAAGCGCGGCGTGTGGCAAAGGATCCTGGAGTTCCTGCGCAAGGAAGCCGACCTGGAGTGGGTCATGCCGGATGGCACCATCATTCGCGCTCATCAACCTTCAGCAGGCAAAAGGGGGGGCTCTGGAACCAGGCGCTCGGACGATCTCGGGGTGGATGCTCGACCAAGATCCATTTGATCTGCGATGCCCACGGTAATCCTTTGGATTTCCTGGTCACTCCGGGGCAAGCCCATGAAAGCCGGTCTGCTGAAGGATTGCTGTGCGGTTGGCAGGCAGAGTACGTGTTCGGAGATCGGGCCTACGATGGGAACCCGGTAAGGAAGGCGATCGAGGCCATGGGTGCGACAGCCGTCATCCCACCTCATCCCCGGCGCAAGAATCCGGCGGCCTGGGACTCACACCTATACAAGGCCCGCCATGCCATCGAGCATGGGTTCGCCAAGCTCAAACAGTTCAGGGCGCTGGCCACCAGGTTCGACAAAACGGCGCGAAGTTTCTCAGCCCAGGTGGCTTTGGCCTGCATCGTGATCTGGCTGAGGCTATGAGCGGAGGGTGACAAGCGTTCCGGATCCTCATTGATCCTATGAAACGCGGAGGCGCGGAGGATCTCGCAGAGGGTCGCGGAGGAAAGCGCTCCTGGAACCTGCCACCTCCCAATGACACGTCCCAACGGGAGGCGTGATGGGAAGGCATTGGGGAGAGGTCGACGGGGAGGATCATCCGCACAAGGAGATCACCCAGGCCATCATCGGGGAGGCCATCGAGATCCAGAAGGCTCTGGGGCACGGACTCCTGGAAGATCCCTACAAGGTCTGTCTGGCGCACTCCCTGAGACTGGCCGGCCATAAGGTGAAGCGGGAGGTTTTCCTGGATATCGAGTGGAGGGGGCTTGTGGTTGAGCGGGCCTACCGGCTGGATTTGCTGGTTGACGACCTCGTGGTCGTGGAGGCTAAGGCGGTCGAGAAACTGATGGATGCCCACTTCGCGCAACTGAAAACCCAGCTGCGTTTCAGCGGAATGGAGGTCGGCCTGCTCCTCAATTTCCGTCAGTGGCCTTTCACAGACGGTGGAATCAAGCGGGTGATACATACAAGGGCTTGATCCTTTCTCCGCGAGCCTCAGCGAGATCCGCCGCGCCTCCGCGTTCCAATAGGATGCTGCGAATGCGCGGCGCCATCAGGCACTGCAGCACAGACTCACTATTCCAGCTCCTCCATGCTCCGGCACGGATGGGTATTAGCCATTACTATCCTAGATTACGAACACACCCTAGGGCCAATACTGTCGGTACAAGCCTTGCCAAGACGCCTCGGTAGCCTATAGTTGCAAGAAGAGGCGACCATGGCGAGGACTGCGGCGACGCTCCCGGCAGGGAGTCGGATCACCGATTACATGAGCTTGGGGGTAGTGGCAAAGACCTTCCCCCGAACCCACGTTGACGATGTTTTAAAACGCACAGGCAGGACCAGTGCGCGGCAACGGGACCTCCCCGCCCATGTCGTCGTCTACTACGTGATCGCTCTCGCGTTATTCATGCAGGCTTCCTACGGTGAGGTGCTGAGGTGCCTGCTGGAAGGCGTCCAATGGTTGATGGACAAGGCTGTCGAGCCGAAGGTCTCCCACAAATCCAGCATTTCCCAGGCCCGAATTCGGCTTGGTTGGGAACCGATGAAGGTGCTTCACGACGAGATCGTCAAGCCTATCGCGACGCCTCAGACACGGGGTGCCTGGTTTCGAAACTGGCGGCTGGTGAGCATTGACGGAAGCACCCTTGATGTTCCAGATGAGGCTGAGAACGAGGCAGCCTTCGGATCCATAGAGTCATCACGAGGCAAAGTCGCATTCCCGAAGGTCCGGTTTGTTTGCCTCTGCGAGCTTGGGACCCATGTGATGTTCGGGAGCTGCGTAGATTCCTATGAGGTCGGAGAGGTTGCCTTGGCGGAGGACGTGTTACCCCTGCTCGAACCAGGGATGCTCTGCCTGGCCGATCGCGGATTCAATTGCTTCAAGCTATGGAAGTTGGCCCAAGGAACCGGGGCTGATCTCCTTTGGCGCCTGCGTAAGGACATGAACCTGCCCAGGGAGAAGCAACTGCAGGATGGAAGCTACCTGAGCACCTTCTACGAGTATTGGTATGACCGGAAGAAGTCCACGAATGGAATTCGGGTCCGCGTTGTGGAATACACCCTGGAGGGGATGGAGGGAGCGGAACCGATCTACCGCCTGGCGACTACCATCCTCGATCCAGAGAAAGCCCCAGCCAGGGAATTGGCTGCCCTCTATCACGAGCGATGGGAGATCGAGAGTGCGTTCGATGAATTGAAGACCCATCTCCGGGGTCGCCAGGTAACCCTTCGAAGCAAGACGCCTGACCTGGTCAGACAGGAGTTCTACGGGATGATGATGGCCCACTTTTCCATCCGCGGCCTGATGCATGAAGCGGCCCTGAAGGGGGATGTCGATCCCGATCGCTTATCGTTCCTGCACGCAGTTCGGGTGATTCGCCGCAAGCTGACGCGTTTCGCGTCTCTCCCCCCCTCGGGAGAGGCCAGCATTCCATCAGAGCGTCCTGTCTGAGCTGCTGAGCGAACCTGCAGGCTGTAGCCGCGACCGGATGAATCCCAGGGCCATCAAGAGGAAAATGAGCAACTGGCCGACCCGACTAAGAAGTCGAGCCGGGACGAGGCGAGTCGAATTCGAAATCGAGGTCCTGGAGACACCTCAGCCCCGGCACCGGAACCCCAAAGGGCATCGCCGGCGGCCTCGATGATTCATTGTACCGACAGTATTGACCCTAGGGCAGGTGGATCGAATCACCGGAACGATCGTGTCCCTTCCTTCGTGACGGCAAGGGTAAGTAAAGACCCCGTACGCCGAGTGCACCGAGACCCCGAGCCACGCGGAGTCAGCTTCGCGGTGTGGAAAATCAGGAAGGCCAACGGGCTCACGCCTCATTCCAGGCCTGGGACCGGACTCGGCCCGGGCTGCCCCTGAACCAGGGCCGCTGCGGAACGATGACCCAGGACTCCAAGCGGCATGGCACCCCCCCCCGGAGTGGCTGACGTTCCTCAAGCCGATCTGGCGGCTGAGCCCAGGCCCGTCCAAGGCTGGGGGCGCAGGGCACCCACAGGCTTGCATGCGGAAGGCCCGGAGCCCCCAGCCGAGCGATGCGCAGCATCGCGGCCCGCGCCAGCGGGCCAGGGCCTGGGCGGAGTGGGGCGGCGCGGTGGATCGCGAAGCTGGCTCAGCGTGACTCAGAGTCTCGGCGCACTCGGCGTACGGGATCTTGACTTACCCTTGCCGTTACGGAGGAACGGGACACGATCGTTCCGGTGACTCGATCGTTCCGGTGACTCGATCGTTCCGGTGACACGATCGTTCCGGTGACTCGATCCACCTGCGCGAGGGAGCCCGGCTAGCCCGCGGCGGCCAGGAGGCGGCGCAGGTAGGGCACCTGGGCCTCGGCGGCGCGGCGGCCCTCCTCGATGACGTAGGGGATCTTCGCGGTGTCGAAGAGGTGGACCCGCTTCTCGAACTCCGGCGCCACGAGGATGATCTCGGCGTGGTGGCTGAGGCTGTGCATGGCGAAGCGGGAGCGGAGCAGGTTGTTGGTCATGATGCTGCTCAGCTGGAAGGAGAAGCGCCCGAGGGCGTCGAACCGGCGCTGGTAGGGACTCTCGAAGCCCATGGCGACGATGACCCCGGCGCCCTCCCGGATGGCCACGTTCACCGGCAGGGGATCCGACATGAAGCCGTCGATGAGCATCCGCTCCCCGACGCGGTGGGGCTTGAAGATGTAGGGCAGCGAGATGCTGGCGCGGATGGCGTCCACCACGCTCCCCGAATCCAGCACCGCCTGCTCCCCGTTGGCCAGGTCCGTGGCGGTGATGTAGAGGGGGATGCCCGCGTCCTCGATGCGCATGTCCCCGAAGGCCTCCCGCAGCCGCTGGAGGATCAGGGCGTCCTTGCGCAGGCCGAAGGCCTGGCCCCGCCCGAAGAGGCCCCCGAACAGGGCGCGCAGGAGGGCGTAGGGATCGCGCTGGCTGGTGACCTCCCGGGTCCACAGCCGGGCCGTCATGGCGGCGGACTCGTCGGCCCCCCGCCCTGCGGCGATCAGCGACGCGTAAATGGCCCCGGCCGAACAACCGACCACCATGTCCACCCCGATGCCCTCCCGGGCCAGCACTTCCTGCAGGCCAAGGGAGGCGGCGCACTTCACGCTGCCCGCCCCGATGACGAGGGCCACCTTCCGGCGCCCGGCCGTCACTGGGCGGTCCCGTAGCTGGCCGCGGCGCCGGCGGCGTCCGGAAAGAGCTTCATGAAGGAGGTGAACCCGCTCATCTCCAGCACCCGCCTCACCCGGGGCTGGACCCCCGCGAGGCGCACATCGCCCCCGTGGCGGCGGGCCTCCTTCACCAGGAGGAGCATGGCGCCCAGGCCGGCGCTGCTGGTGTAGGCCACGCCCGTGAGGTCCAGGACGAGGTTCACCTGGCCCTCCCGGATCCGGGCCTCCAGGGCCGTCTCCAGGGCCTCCGCGGTCAGGGCGTCCAGACTGCCCGCCACCACGGCCACGGTGACGGCACCCCCCTCCTGGATCGCCACCTCCAGGGCCGCGTCCGCGGCGGGGCCTGGCTGCCCGAAGGGGGCGCGGCCGAGGGCGCCCTGCACGTACGGCGATTCAGAATCTTTCATGGCCCACCCTGAAAGGTGGGCTCATTCTTGATTGAATCTCAATCTTGTCAAGCGCCCATTTGCACGGCCGCCTCCTGCAGGGGAGCGGCTGCCAGGATCGGGCCCAGGTCGGCCACGGTCAGGCGCTCAAGCTCGGCCACCAGCTTGTCCCGCAGGTCGCGGCAGCAGGCTTCGGCCGGACAACCTGCGCGGCCGGTGCACGTCCCGACGCCCAGGAGACAGGCGTGGCGCCACCCCGTTCCGTCCAGGGCGTCCACGATGGCCGCCAGGGGCAGCCCGGTGGGGGCCACCCGCAGCCGGAAGCCGCCGTTCCGGCCCCGGAGGGAATCGACGACGCCGGCCTTCTGCAGGGCCTGGAGCACCTTGGCCAGGAAGGGGCCCGGCGCGGCGGTCCGTTCAGAGAGGATCTCCACCCGCACCCAGCCCTCCCCCGGACCGCGGAGGTGCCCAAGGGTGCGGAACGCGTAGAAAACGGAAAGCGAGAAGATGGGCATGGGTCAGCCGAGGAGACGCCGGACCAGGCCGAGGGTCCCGGAAAGGGCCCGCCCGCCCGCGGCGAAGAAGGGGGGGGTGCCGGGGAGCGCCAGGCCCTCGACCACATGAGTGACCAGGGGTTCGAGGTGATCGTCCAGCAGGAGGCGCGCCAGCCGCTCCTGGGCAGGATCCTGGGCGCCCCGGAGGAGCGCGGCCAGGAGGCCCAGGAGGGCGCTCAGGTGATCCGGGGCGAGCCCCCCCCGGGGGAGGAGGCCGGCGGCGCGGTAGGGCACGTCCAGGGCCGCCAGGAGTTCCTCGTCCCGCAGGCGCCCCGCCCGCAAGGCCGATAGTTCCAGGCGAAGGGGGGCCCGGTCGCGGGCCGCGAGGAACAGGCCCGCATAGGCCACCGCCAGGCCGGGTCCGGGCTCCATGGCGCCCAGGTCCGCCCGCAGGTCGCCGGGCACCCAGGGGAGGTCCAGGAAGGGGCCGGGGTCCCAGCCGGGGGCCCCCGGTTCGAGGAAGACCCCGGCCAGGGCCTCCAGGAGGTCCGGCAGCGTGGCGGCCATCACTTGAACCCGCTGGCCTGGCCCGCGAACACGAAGACGTAGCGGAGCACGTAGCCGCCGAAGATGACCAGGCCGGCCGCGGCCAGGGCCAGGTTGCGGGTGATGTGGAGGGTGCCCCGGCCCAGCAGCACCGGGCGGAACTCCCACAACTCAATGGCCAGGGGGGCCAGCAGCCCCGGCACCAGGAAGAGGCCCCAGAAGGCGAAGGTGTAGCGGCCGCCGAGGATGAGGTCCAGGGCCTCCCGCACCGCCAGGGAGGAGAGCTGGCCGTGGATGAGGTACGGCAGGACGATGAAGCACTCCAGGGCGATCAGGCAGATGTCCAGGGTGTAGAGAAAGCGGAACTCGGCCAGGTCCTTGTCCCCCTTCTCCAGCATGCGCGCCAGGATGAGCGCGGCCGTGCCCGTGGAGAGGGCGCTGAAGAGGAAGAGCTGGGCCACCAGGTTCGTGTTCCAGAAGGGCCGGGCCTGGACGGCGCCCAGGAGGACGCCCGTGTAGATGCCCACCCCCACGGCCAGGGGGAAGCCGAGCATGGCTAGGTTCCGCCTCCAGGCCGTCAGGCTCGGATGCAGGGCCAGGAGCCGCTGCCGGCCAGGGAAAGTTGCGGGGAGCTTGGCGAAGAGGCGGGTCCGCTCCGCCTCGGACAGCCAGGCGTACGCGTTCAGGAGGGTGAGGCCCGTGAAGAGCATCAGGAGCCAGCTCCCGATGGACATGGGCGACTCCCACCGGAAGGTGGCGAAGAGCTTCCAGAAGCGCCACCACTTCCCCAGGTCGAAGATCAGGAGGAAGCTGCCCAGGGCCACCGGCCAGGGCGCCAGCAGGGCGCCGGTGCGGGCGATGCGGGGGTACGAGGCCTGGCCATCCGTCTGGAGCCAGGTGCACAGGGCGGACACGAAGAAGATCCCGGCGGAGAGGCCGCCCAGGAAAAGGTAGTTGACGATGAGGAATTCCCAGACCGGTTCGTGCATGGGGCGCTCCTACAGGAGGTAGTAAAGCTGCGGGCCGTTGCCCGTCTGGGGTTTCAGGACGCGGTAGCGCCGCCCTTCCAGGAGGGCGTGGACGGGGCTCTTCGGATCGGCCGCGTCCCCGAAGGTGCGCACCCGGCTGGGGCAGGTCTCCACGCAGGCGGGGACCTCCCCCCGGTCGACCCGGTGGGCGCAGAAGGTGCATTTGTCGACGACCTTCGTCTCCTCGTTGAAGAAGCGGGCCCCATAGGGGCAGGCCACCATGCAGTACTTGCAGCCGATGCAGTCGGCCTCGCGCACCATCACGATGCCGTCCTCCCGCTGCCAGCTGGCGCCCGTGGGGCAGACCCGCACGCAGCTCGGGTTCTCACAGTGGTGGCACTGCTCGGGGTCGAAGGAGGCCCGGAGGCGGGGGAAGGCCCCCTCGCGCTCGGCGTTGATCCAGTTGCGGAACCGGCCCAGGGGGACCCGGTTCTCGGCCTTGCAGGCCACGACGCAGGCCTTGCAGTCGATGCATTTCCTGGAGTCCAGGACCATGATGTAGCGTCGGGTGGGGTTCTTGGGCATGTTCACACCTTCACGACCTTGACGAACGTCTCGTGCATGGCGGCGTTCCCGCTCACCTTGTCCCAGGCGGTCTCGAGCAGCACCGCGTCGGCGGCGCCCACGTTGTGGACCGAGCGGAGCCAGGGGGACTTCTTCCCGAAGCCGTGCAGCATGAACACGCAGTCGGGGCGGATCTCCTCGGTGGCGCGGGCCTTGAGGCGGACCGTTCCGGCCGTGCTGCTCACCTCGACCAGGTCCCCGGTGCGGATGCCGAGCCGGGCGGCCTCGCCCGCGTTGAGCCAGAGATCGTTCTCGGGGTTGTGCTCGTGGAGCCAGGGGAGGTTGGCCAGGGCCGCGTGGGTCATGGTGGCCTTCCGGCCCAGGATCATGCGGTAGCGCCCCGCGGGGGGCTGGGCCGGCGCCGCGTAGGCCGGCAGCGGGTCGTGGCCGGCCTCCTGGAGACGTTCGGAGAAGAGCTCGATCTTCCCGCTCTTGGTGACGAACCGGTAGACCGCGTTGCGCGTGGTCCCGTACTTGGGCTCGCTGAAGGCGACGACGCCGTGCTTCTTCATGTACTCCAGGCCGTTCTCCACCGGAAGCTCCTTGGCCTCGGCCTCGATCCACTGGTCGATGGTGTAGTCGAAGTAGTCCGAGAGGCCCAGCCGCTTCGCCAGCCCCTGGGCGATCTCCAGGCATGGCCTGGTGTCGTGGATGGGCTTGACCACCTGCTGGCGGAGCACCGCCGCGGGCCAGATGCCGGGCATCACCTCGATCGGGTCCGTGCGCTCCAGGTAGTGGCTCTCGGGAAAGACCACGTCGGCGTACCAGGCCGTGTCGCTCATGGCGATGTCCACGACCCCGATGAAGTCCATCCCCTCCATCATCCGCAGGGTCTTGCCCTGGTCCGGCACGGCGTTGAGGGGGTCCTGCTTGTAGATCATCCAGGCCTTCACCGGGTAGGGCTTGCCCTTCAGCACGTTCTCGCGCAGGGGCAGGTAGGCGCCGTCCTTGGCGCTGGCCAGGGGAAAGGCCTTCTCGATCTCGTCCACCCGGGACGCCTTGGGGTCGTCCCAGGGCAGGAAGAGGAACTCGCCCTTGGCCACCTTCCGGTTGGGCACCATCCCGCCCTCCCGGTCCCAGTTGCCGACGATGGCGTTCAGGATGGCCTGGGCGCGGCGCATCTGGAAGTCGTTCTGGTACCAGCTGGACCGCCGCCCGGCATAGAAGACGGCGCGGTGGCCGGCGTCGGCGAACTCACGCGCGATGCGGCGGATGTCCCGGGCCGGGATGCCGGTCTCGCCCTCGGCCCATTCCGGGGTGCAGCCCTTGACGTGCTCCGCGAGCTGCTCGAAACCCAGCGTCCACTGGTCGACGAAGACCTTGTCGTGGCGTTCCTCGGAGATGATCACCTGGATCATGGCCAGGATGAACGCCATGTCCGTCCCGGGGCGGATGGGATACCACTCGTCGGCCTTGGAGGCCGTCACGGTGAAGCGGGGATCGAGGTAGACGAACTTGGCCTTCCGCTCCATCACCCCGCCGATGAGGTCCATGGTGTCGGGCGTGATGATGCTCTCGAAACGGTTCGCGCCGGCCATGATCACATACTTGGCGTTGAGCAGGTCGAAGCTGGGCACGGTGCCGAACGTCACCGAGTAGGCGAGGTTCACCGAGGCGAGGCAGAGGCTCGGGTGGCGGAGGATGTTGGGGCTGCCGAAAGCCATGCCCAGGTTCTTGAAGAAGACTTCCTGGAACCCCTCGGTGCTGGACCACAGCGTCCCCTCGGGGCCGTACTTGTCCCGGGTCACCCGGAGCCTGGCCGCCGCGTAGTCGAAGGCCTCGTCCCAGGAGACGGGCCGCCACTTCCCTTCCCCGCGCGCGCCGGCCCGGATCAGGGGCTGCTTGAGCCGGTCGGGGTCGTACACCTGCTGGATGGCGGCGTTGCCCCGGGCGCAGAGCATGCCCCGGGACTTGGGGTTTTCCGGGTTGGGGTTGAGTTTCCGAACCCGGCCATCCTCCACCATGGCGAGGACGGAGCACTTGTTGGGACAGAGCTCGCAGGAGGTGGGGATGCCGAAGGGCGCGGGCGGCTCGGGCCCGCCCTTGGCCTTGGACAGGAACCGGGGACAGGCGACGCTCGTGGCGGCGAGGCCGCCGGCGCCCACCATCTGGAGGAAGAGGCGACGGTCCATGGGGACTCCGGGTCACGGCCGCCGCGCGCGCCGCCCGGGGGACAGCGCGCGCGGCGGCGGGGCCGATCAGAACTTCACTTCCAGGCTGACGTACGTGTTCTTGATGCCCGAGGGCGACGCGTACTGCAGCATGGGGTTGTTGTTGAGGTCGTAGGCGGCGTCCCAGCTCCCGGCCATGGGCGCGGGGGCGATGTGCCAGCCGCTGAAGGCGTGGGAGTACTTGTAGTCCAGATAGCCCACGCGCAGGGCCACGTTCCGGGCGAATTCCCAGTGGACGTAGGCCTCGAGCACGTCGCCGCGGGTGGACAGCTTCTCCATGGCCTCGCCGGTGGCGGGGCTGTAGGTGAACCACTTGGGCGAGCCGTGGTTGAACTCCAGGCCCAGGCCCAGGTTCGACAGGACGTCCCAGCGGGCGCCCACCCAGTAGGCGTTCGCGGTCTGGCTGTGGTCCTTGTCGCCCAGGAGGCCGCCGAAGCCCGTGAGCTGGACGCCGGGGCCGCCGTAGCCGGCCGGCATGTCCCAGTAGGCGCCGTACTGGCTGGTCTTGCCGTTGGGATGGCTCTTGATGTAGCCGAAGCTGGCGAAGTAGGTGAAGGCGTCGCCGATGCGGTGCTTCCAGGTGGCCGTCCACTGGTCCATGTCGCCCAGGTTGTTGGTGGCCGTGACGTACTGGATGCTGGGCATGCCGCCCATGCCTGGCTGGGCGGGCACGGGGAAGTTCGACAGGCTCCCGAAGGGGATGTCGGTCATGTTCCCGAAGCGGTTGTAGCCCACGTACAGGTTGGCCGCGTGGACCGTCCCGAAGCCCTCGAAGAGGAAGGGGACGTCCAGCATGGCGCCCAGGACGGTGCTGTCCTTGAGGGAGCCGATGGGGTTCACCTGCATGGTCGCGGCGGCCGGATTGGCCTGGGTGGCATTGGTGAAGTTGAAGCCCACCACCGCGGCGCTGGACTTGACCAGGCCGCCCCCGCCGAAGCCGCTCTCGTAGCCCACCCCGTAGCAGAAGCCGAGGAGGGAATGCTCGGGGAAGCCCAGGGGCTCCAGGTGGAACTTCCAGCCGATCCCGTCGACCATGGCGTTGACCGCCAGGGCCTGGGGCGTCGCCTGCCGCTCGCCGCCCTCGCGGACCTCGTAGGGCGGCCCGTCGGAGGTGTTCTGGCGCCCGATGGAGAGGACGCCGAGGGCGGGCCAGTCGTAGACGAAGCTGGCGCGCTCCACGTGCAGGGCGTCGGTGGCCGGCACCTTGCCGCTGTTGAAGGAGTTCTGGACCGTGTTCGGCGAGCCGTTGAAGATCGGGGTGTCGGCCCCGCCGTGGACCTTGTACATGGTCAGGCGGCCCATGATCTTGGCGTGTTCGCTGATGTTCATGGTCATGCGCAGGCGGAGCCGGGTGCTCCACTGGACCGAATTGCTCCAGTCCTGGTCGGGCATCTGCTGGGCCAGGGGCATGAAGGGATAGGGGTTGCTGGGGCTCATGGACGGGTTCTGCACGAACCCCATGAACTGCTTGTACGGCTTGAAGTGCCACTGGGCGGAATCGAAGCGGGTCCGGAGGTCGCCGCCCCAGGCGATGTTGTCCTGGGCCACCTTGGTCTCGACCTTGGTGAGGGTCTTCTCCTGGTCCTTGGCCTTCTCTTCGAGGACGGCCACCTGCTTCTTGAGGTCCTCCAGCTGCTTCTTCAGATCCTCCTGGGCGGAGAGCGCCGGGGCGAGGACGGCGAGGGCGAGGGCGATGCGGGTCATGGTCATGGTCGTGGCTCCTCGTTGGGCTCAGCCGCCGCAGGTCTCGGGCTGGGGGGAATCGGAGGCGTGGTTGATCAGGAAGGTCTTGATGTCCAGGAGCTGCTCCGGCGTGGCGAGCTTCGGCGCCATGGCCTCGCCCTTGTGCTTGCCGGCGTCGAAGAACTTGCGCCACTGGGCCTGGGTCCTGGAGAGGGGCGTCAGGGCCGCCGCGCCCTTCTCGTGGCAGGTCTTGCACTGCTTCTTGAAGTAGAACTTGCCCTTGGTGTCGCTGCCCTTGGGCTCGGCGGACAGGGGCAGGGCGAGCAGGGCCGCCGCTGTGAGGATGGAAAGGACTTTCATGGCTCCTTCCTTTCGGGGGTGCGCGCTTGCGCGCGGAGGGGGGTGGAGGGGGACCCGGCCCCGGAAAAGGGCCGGCCAGGCAAGGCGAAGCGCCCGGTCCCTGCGCCCGGAGGCGGGACCGGTATTCGTGAAATCTGGATCGAATTAAGCCGGGGTGACCGGATGCTGCGTCGATCTTCCGGAATAGAAGATGGCGCAGTCCACTTATCGAAGCAAGCGTATTTTTTTATTAAATTGTATAACTAGTTAGTTGATTGCTTGGCCCATGAGCTCCGTGAGGACGCCGTCCACGTCCTCGCCGTGCACGAGCCGCGGCCCGTCGGCGCCGATGAACCCGGCCTCCGAGGCGCGGTCCAGGAAGGCCAGGAGCCCGCCCCAGAAGCCGCCGCGGTCCAGGAGACCCACGGGCTTGGTGTGGATGCCCAGCTGCCGCCACGTGGTCACCTCGAAGAGTTCGTCCAGCGTCCCGTACCCCCCCGGCATGGCCAGGAAGGCGTCGGAGAGGTTCACCATGCGGGCCTTCCGGGCGTGCATGTCCTCGGTGACGATGAGCTCCGTGAGGCCGCGGTGGGCCCGCTCCCGGGCCACGAGGGCCCGGGGGATGACGCCCGTCACCTGGCCCCCGCCCTCCAGGACCGCGTCGGCCAGGAGACCCATGAGGCCGCAGTTCCCGCCCCCGTAGACGAGGCGGATGCCCCGGCGGGCCATGGCCCGCCCCAGCTCCCGGGCCAGATCCGCGTGCCGCGGATCCCGGGCGTCGCTGCTGCCGGTGAAGACACAAAGACTGGCGCTCATCCTTCCAGGGTGCCGGGTCCGGACCGCGGGCGCAACGGACGGGGCCGGCCCTGGTAACGTGTACCGGTCAGGAGGACCTGTGTACAAGCTCGAGACCTTTGCTGTCGGCCCGCTCGGATGCAACTGCTCGCTCCTGTGGGATCCCGAGGCCGGGACCGGCGTCGTGGTGGACCCGGGCGGCGACGGCGCCCGGATCGCCGCCCGCGTCCAGGCCCTGGGCTTCCGGGTCCGCGCCCTCCTCCACACCCACGCCCACTTCGACCACGTCGGCGCCACCCGGGAGCTGCAGGACCTGTGGCAGTGCCCCGCCCTCCTCCACGAGGGGGACCGCTTCCTCCTGGACGCCCTGGACATGCAGACCGGACTCTTCGGCATGGACCCCATCCCCCGCCCCGAGACCGCGGGCCTGGCCCACGGGGACGTCCTGGAGGGGCTGAAGACCCTCCACACCCCGGGCCACACGCCGGGCTCCTGCTGCTTCCACGGGGCCTTCGAGCGCGGCGGGGTCGTCCTGGCCGGCGACACCCTCTTCCAGGGCGGCGTGGGGCGCACGGACCTGTGGGGCGGCAGCTGGGAGCACCTGGAGGAGAGCATCCACCGGGAGCTCTACGCCCTGCCCGACGCCACCCTCGTCATCCCCGGCCACGGCCCCTCCACCACCATCGGCGGCGAGGCGCGGGAGAACCCCTACGTGCGCCGGACCGGAAGGAGCTGAGCCATGCGGCTGGGAGACTGGGACGCCACGATCGTCAGCGCCGGCACCTTCCGCCTGGACGGCGGGAGCATGTTCGGCACGGTGCCGCGGGTGGTGTGGGAGCGCCTGTGCCCCGCCGACGCGGAGCACCGGATCCTCATGGACACCAACGTCCTCCTCCTCCGGGGCCGGGGCCGCACGATCCTGGTGGACACCGGGAACGGCGACAAGGAGCCCGAGGCCTTCCGGGAGCGGTTCGCCATGGGCCCCCGGGGCGCCCTGGAGGCCGGCCTTCGCGCGGCCGGGGTGACGCCCGGCGACGTGGACACCGTCCTCCTGACCCACCTCCATTTCGACCACGCCGGGGGCGTCACCCGCCTGGACGCGGACGGCCAGGCCGTGCCCACCTTCCCCCGCGCCCGCCACCTGCTCCAGGCCCGGGACCTGGCCAACGCCACCTCCGGCTTCATCCGGGAACGGGCCTCGTACCTGCCCTGGAACTGGGAGCCCCTGCAGGCCGCCGGCCTCCTGGACCTGGTGGACGGGCCCCACGAGGTCCTGCCGGGCCTCCGCCTCCGCCCGGTGCCCGGCCACACGCCCGGCCTTCAGGCGGTGGAGGTGGAGGGCGGCGGCCGCAGGCTCGTCTACCTCGCCGACCTCATCCCCACCAGCCACCACATCCAGCCGGCCTGGTGCATGGGCTACGACCTGGACGTGCCCACCTGCGTGGCGGAGCGCCAGCAGCTCCTCTCCGAGGTCGCGGGCACGGACACGATCCTCGTCTTCGAGCACGACCCGGAGGTCCGAGCCGGAACGGTGGCCGCGGACGCCAAGGGCCGCTACCGGGTGACCCCGGTCGACCTCTGATCAGACCTCGGTGACGGTCTGGCCCGCGCCCCGCGGGTCGAACTCGATCTCCGAGCGGTGGCAGGCCGAGATGAAGGCGCCCCGGTCGTGGCAGCGCAGGTAGGCCTCCATGGGCGCCACCTTGTTCTCCTCCACGAGGGCCACCAGGGCCTCCTCGTGGGTGACCTGCCCGTAGCGGCTCTGCCGCATGGCGTCCTGGAGCTGGCTGAGGCGGTCCGTGCGGATGAGGGCGGCGATGCCGGGGTTGTTGAAGAAGGTCTCGAAGGCCACCACCTGCCCGCCCCCGACCCGGGGCAGGAGCGTGTGCCCCACGATGGCGTTGAGGGACTCGGAGATCCGGGCCAGGACCCGCCGGCGCTGGTCGGGCGGGAAATAGCCGGCCAGCGAGGCCAGGGTCTCCTCCCGGGTCGCGGCGGCGTGGGTGGCGATCACCACCCGGCCGGTCTGGACGGCCTGGAGGCAGAGATCGAGGGTCTCGGCGTCCCGGATGGGCCCCGCGGCCAGGATGTCCGGGGCCTGCTTGATGGCGGACCGGATGGCCTGGTGGTGCCGGGCCAGGTCCCCGCCCACCTCCCGCTGCCGGATGATGCAGGTCCCGTCGGGGTACTCGAACTCGACGGCGTCCTGGATGGTCACGATGAAGGCCGGCCGCACCTGGTTGGCCAGGGCCAGGAGGCTGGCCAGGGTGGTGGACTTGCCGCTGCCCATGGGGCCGTTGAGGAGGATGAGCCCCTTGTTCAGGCCCGCCAGGCGCCGGACGGTGTCCGGGAGGCCGAGGCTGGCCGGGTCCGGCACCTCCCGCGGGATCACGCGCAGGGCCAGGCCGGGCCCCGCGTGGTCGTGGAAGAGGCTGACCCGCAGGCGGCACGGCAGCGCGGGGTCCACCCGGGCGAACTCCACGTCCTGGCCGGCGGAAAAGGCCTCCCAGGCCCGCGCCGGAGCCCAGGCCTGGGCGGCCTCCTGGATCCGGCGGGCGGTGGCCTTGCCGAAGTCCTCCACGGACTCGACGCCGCCGGCCACGCGCAGCAGGGGCGGCTCGTCCACGGTGAGGTACAGGTCCGAACCCCCCTCGGAGAGGAGGCGCATCACGAGGCCCTCGATGCCTTCCGACGGTTCCGCCCCCGCGGCGGGGGCCCCCCCGAAGCGGGCCACGGCGATCCGGGTCCCCAGCGTCGTCCGGCACACCAGGACCTGGTACCGGGCGCCGTCCAGGGCGTAGTCGAAGCTGACCTTGGAGCCCCGGGCGAACTCGGCGTGGTGCTCCCCGGGCAGGATCTCCTTGGCGAGGGCGTCGAGCACGGAACCCAGCAGCTCCTGGCTCGAGAGGGAGATCCGGTGGCCCCCCGCCACTTCCGCCACGGGGCACTCGCCTGGGTCCAGGCGCAGCACCGTCGCGCCCCGGAGCACCATCTGCTGGAGGAACTTGTCGATTTTTGCCATGCAGGCCGCCGATAGGTTTTGTCGATTCATCCTAGTGCGGCGCACCCCAAGTTTGAAGGGGAAATCCTCGCCTCAGACGGCGGGCTCGGTCCTGCCGCAGGGGGCGCAGCGCCGGAACCACTGGCCCCGGGCCGTGGACGGCACGAGCCGCATCGGCTGGCCGCAGGAGGGGCAGGTGCCGGCCTCGGGCATGTGCTCGGGCAGGTCCGCGTCCCAGGCGCCGCAGGCCACGCACACCTTGGCCCCGGCCCGGGTGGTCCGGAGCGGCCCGCGGCAGCGGCGGCAGGTCTCCAGGGGCGCGCCGTCCTCGCCGCAGGCGAAGCCCACCTTGCATTCGGGGTCGGCCGTGGCGCCGCAGCGGGCGTAGTGGGCGCCCTCCCAGGTGCGCAGGTGGAGGGAGGAGCCGCAGCGGGGACAGGTCCCCACGACGGGGCCCGTGGCCGGGCGGGGCCGCGCGGGGGCCGCGTCGCGGATCTGGGCGATCACCTCCGAGACGAAGGCCCGGATGCCTTCCATGAAGGCGTCCCGGGCCGCCTCGCCCCGGCGGATGCGCTCCATCTTGGCCTCCCACTCGCCGGTGAGCTGCGGGCTGGTGAGGACCTCCGCCTTCAGGCTGCGCACGAGCTCGATGCCCTTGGGGGTGGGCTGCAGGATGTTCCGCTTGCGCTCCACGTAGCCGCGCTTCAGGAGCGTCTCGATGATGTTGGCCCGGGTGGCCGGGGTGCCGAGGCCGCAGTCCTTCATGGCCCCCTTGAGCTCCTCGTCGTCCAGCTCCTTCCCCGCGCTCTGCATGGCCCCCAGCAGGTCGGCCTCGGACATGCGCTTGGGCGGGGTGGTCTTCCCGGCCTTGGGGAAGAGCTCCCGGGTCTCCACCGCCTCCCCCTTGGTGACGGCCGGCAGGAGGCCGGACTCCTCCTCCTCGGGCTCCTCCCCGTCCTCGGCCTTGGCCTCGCGGCGCGGCCGGGAATGGGGCGGGTCCACCTCGGACCAGCCCAGCTCCTTCACCACCGTGCCCGTGGTCTTGAAGGCCTCCTTCAGCACGTGGGTCACGATCGTCGTCTTCCCCTCGATGCGGTCGGGCCAGAAGGCCGCGAGGAAGCGCCGCGCGATCAGCTCGTAGATCTTCAGGCGGTCGCCGGAGAGGCTCCGCGCGGGGGTCTCGGTGGGCACGAGGGCCGAGTGGTCCTCGACCTCCTTGTCGTTGACGAAGCGCTTGTCCAGCTTCACGGGCCAGCGCTTGCGGAGCTGGTCCACGTACGGGCGCAGCTCCTCCAGCTGGCCCTGGGCCAGGGACCGGATCCAGCCGGGGGCCTTGGCGGCGTCCGCCTCGGTCAGGCACCGGCTGTTGGTGCGGGGGTAGCTGATGAGCTTGGCCTCGTACAGGTCCTGGGCCACCTCTAGGGTGTGCTCGGCGGTGAAGCCGAAGCGCTTGTTGGCCTCCTTCTGGAGGGCGGTGAGGTCGTACAGGAGCTCCGGCTTCTTCTTCTCGGTCCTGGCCGTGACGGAGGCCACCTTGCCGGGGTGCCCCTTGAGGGCCTCCGCCAGGTCGCGCGCGGCCGCCTCGGTGTCGAAGCGCTCCACGTCCTTGCCGTCCTCCTTGCGGAACCACTTGCCGCGGTAAGTGCCGGCCCCGGCCTGGAACACCGCCCAGAGGGTCCAGAAGTCCTTGGGCACGAAGTTCTGGATCTCCAGCTCCCGGTTCACGAGCAGGGCCAGGGTCGGCGTCTGGACCCGCCCCACGGAGAAGACCCCCTCCCCCCCGGACCGGCGCTGGGCCAGGGTCTGGGCGCGGGTGCAGTTGATGCCCACGAGCCAGTCGGCCTCCTGCCGGCAGCGGGCCGCGTCCCGGAGGCCCTCGTAGGCCGTGCCCGGCTTCATGCGGCCGTAGGCCTCCCGGATGGCGTCGTCGGTGAGGCTGCTGGTCCAGAAGCGGACCACGGGCTTGGAGGTCCCGCTGAGGCGGTAGACGAGGTCGAAGATCAGCTCGCCCTCGCGCCCGGCGTCCGTCGCGTTCACGATCTCGGTCACGTCCTCCCGGTTCATGAGGCGCTCGACGACCTGGTACTGGTCCTTCGTGGCCTCGATGGGGGCGTAGCGGAAGGCCTCGGGAAAGAAGGGCAGCCGGTCCATGCGCCACTGCTTGAGGGCCGGATCGTAGCCCTCCGGCGCCAGCGCCTCCACGAGGTGGCCCACGCACCAGGTCACGATCACGTCCCCCCCCTGGATGAAGCTCCGCCCCGAACCCTGGATCCCCAGCGCGGCCGCGATGGCGCGGCCCATGCTCGGTTTCTCGCTGACAATGAGGCGGATGGAGGCTCCCATGCCTCCATTCTACGGGAAGGTGTAGACTGTCGTTGAGGTTAGGTGATGGCTTTCAATCCAGGCTCCAGGCACGGCCAGATGGCGGAAATCAACATGACGCCCCTCATCGACGTGATGCTCGTGCTCCTGATCATCTTCATGGTGGCGGCCCCCATGCTGACCACCGGCGTCGACGTCAACCTGCCCGAGAGCAGGACCGGGAAGAACCTGGAATCCGAGGCCCTCGTCGTCACCCTCGTGCGGGACGGGCGCATCGAGTTCGAGAAGCGCTTCGTCCAGGAAGGGGCCCTCAAGGCCGAACTCCGGCGCAGGGCCGCCGAGAGCAGGAAGCGCCCCGTGATGGTGCGCGCCGACCTCAACATCCCCTACGGCCGCGTCATCACCGTCGTCGACGCCATCCGCGAGGCGGGCTTCACCCAGGTGGGCTTCGTGACCCAGGCCTCCACCGCCCCCGCCGGCGCCGAGCCCCTGGCACCCTGAGGCCGCCGTGAGCCAGGAACTCTACGCGTATCTCAGGGAACGGGCCAGGCTCGGCAGCCTCGGCCTCGGCCGGGGCCTGGCCGCGAGCCTGGCGGTGCACGCCGTCGCCGTGGCGGCCCTGCTCTTCACGCCCCAGTCCAAGGATGCGGAGGAGGAGACCAAGGTGACCTGGGTCTCCCTGCCCGCGGCCGGCGTCGCCGGCGAGGCCGGCGGCCAGGGTCCCCTGGAGGAGGGCAAGGAGGGCGAACGCCAGCGCCGGGTCGAGGAAGTGGCCCCCAAACGCAGCGAGCCCACGGGCTACAACGCGACCCCCAACGCCTGGGGCACCCGGCCCAGCCGCCCCGTCCAGGGCACCAGCACCAATCCCGACAGCATGGGCAAGGCCCCCGTGGCCTCCAAGGGCAGGAACCCCAGCCCCAACCCCACCCCCGGCGCCGCCGGCAGCGGCGGGGGCGGCGGCGTGGGCACCGCCACCGGCATCCCCGGGCTCCGGGCCACCAACGGCGTCGCCGGCGGCACCGGCCTCGTGGGGGACCTGGACGGGGACTTCCCCTTCCTGTGGTACCTGCAGCAGATCCAGGCCCGGATCACCGGCAACTGGAACCGCATGACCTCCAGCCAGGGCCGCGTCCAGATCTACTTCCGCATCCGCCGGGACGGCGGCATCGAAGGGGCCCGCGTGGAGATCCCCAGCAACAACGCCGCCCTGGACCAGAGCGCCCTGATGGCCGTTCGCCGCTCCGACCCCCTGCCCCGCCTTCCGGATGGGTTCGAGGCCAAGACCCTGGGGGTGCGCTTCTGGTTCACCTACCTGGGCAACTGAGGCGCCGCCCTCCGGTCAGGCCTCCGGCTGTTCGGACGACCGGCGGAGCTTGACGAGGACGAGCGTGCTGCCTTGGGCGTGGGATTCCATGGCGACCTGGTCCATGACCTGCTTCATGAAGAAGACCCCCCGGCCGCAGGGCTTGAGGAGGTTCTCGGGCAGGTTGGGGTTGGGGAGGGCGTCCAGGTCCACCCCGGCGCCGGTGTCCTTGATGCGGATCTCCAGGCGGTTGGCCAGGGGGGTGAAGGTGACCTCCACGGGCTTCCGCTTGTCCAGCTTGTTGCCGTGGCGCATCGCGTTGGCGATGCCCTCCTGGATGGCCAGCCAGACCCGCTCCCCGTCTTCATGGGAGAAGTTCATGTGCTTGAGCAGCTCCGACCCGACCACCTGGATCAGGTCGATGAATCTCAGATCGGTGTTGCAGGTCAGCGATACCGGAAGCAGCGGAGCGGCAGTCATGTACAAATATCCTTGGGAATCTCATCCCCCGAATTCCTAGTTAATGGGAAAACCGGCCGGATTGCCAGGAAATATCCTCGAAGGCCCGTCCCCAGGGCGCTAGACTGGATTACTGACCTGATCGGTCATCTTTAGGGAGCGGGGGCATGAAGGTCATCGTGGCGAAGACGGCGGGGTTCTGCTGGGGGGTCCGCCGGGCCATGGACGCCGTGCTGGAGGCCTCCAACCGGTCCGGGGCCGGCCCCGTCCAGACCCTGGGCCCCCTCATCCACAACCCCCAGGCCCTGGAGCTCATCGGCCGGCGCGGCGTGTCCGTGGCCGACCGCCCCGAGGACGTGAAGGAGGGGGCCGTCGTCATCCGGGCCCACGGCATCCCCATCCAGTCCCTGCGGGGCCTGAAGGAGCGCCAGGCCAAGGGCGAGCTGGACATCGTCAACGCCACCTGCCCCGAGGTGGCCAAGGTCCACAGCAAGATCAAGAAGTGGAGCCCCAAGGGGTACTTCACCGTCATCCTGGGCACCCACGGCCACGCCGAGAGCGTCGCCCACCAGAGCTTCGCCGAAAGCGGCAGCGCCATCGTCTCCTCCATGGAGGAGGCCCGGGCCCTGACCCCCGAGCAGCTCGGCAAGGTGCTCATCGTCGCCCAGACCACGTTCACCGTGAAGGACTTCCACGCCATCTCCGACGACATCCGGTCCCGGTCCGGGCAGTGCATCGTGGAGAACACCATCTGCGAGGACACCTGGACCCGCCAGGAGGAGGCGGCCACCCTCGCCCGCACCGTGGACGCGGTGGTCGTCGTGGGCGGCAAGGCCTCGTCCAACACCAAGCACCTGGCCGAATTGGCCCTCCGCAACGGCAAGCCGGTCCAGTACGTGGAGACGGCGTCCGAACTGGACCTCGGCGCCTTCCAGGGCACCGAGACGGTGGGCGTCATGGCCGGCGCCTCCACCCCCACCTGGCTGGTGGAGGAGGTGGTGGACGTCCTGGAGCAGCTCGGCAAGGGGCCCGACCGGCTCACCAAGGCCCTCCGCGCGTCCTTCGGCGTGCCCCTGCGTCTGGCCGTCGGCGCCGCCTTCCTGACCGTGGGCGTCCACGCCTGGACGGGCCTGCCCGTCATCTGGCAGTACCCCGTGGTGACGGCCCTGTACGTGCTGGCCATGTTCCTCCTGGCCCCCTTCCTCAACCCCCTGGGCCTGGGCTCCAAGGGGCCCGCCCGGGCCCGCGTGCTGGAGCGGAACCGCCGGGTCATGCTGGGGACGGCCCTCGTCTCCCTGGGCATGGCCCTGGGCCTCACGGCGAGCCTGGGCATCGGCTCCGTGGCGGTGGTGGCCGCGGCCTCGGTGTTCGGCGTGGTCTACAAGCGCCGCCTGCGCCTCGGCTCCCGGCAGCTGAGCCTGGACGACATCCCCGGCTCCAAGGACATCCTGGTGCCCTCCGCCCTGGCCGTGGTGGCCCTCGCCCTGCCCCTCTGGCACGACGGCATGCCCTGGGGCGCGCGGGTCTGGGCCGGCATCCTCTTCGTGGCCGTCATGGGCTTCGCCCGCACGACCCTCAACAACCTGCGCGAGATGCAGAACGACCAGATCCTGGGCAAGGACACCCTCCCCATCGTCTTCGGGCGGCGCACCACCAAGCTCCTGCTGGCCGGCTCCCTGGCCTTCACCGCCGTGGCCATGGCCTGGGCCATCCGCGTCGAGCCCACGCCCCGCCCCTGGGCCCAGCTGGGCATCCTCGGCGCCTGCCTGGCCTACCCCCTCGTGCACCTCTGGTTCTTCCAGGAGCGCTTCTCCGCCGGCAAGCACCGGTTCGAGCCCTGGGTGGAGGCCTGCTTCTACCTGGCCGGCACCCTGGCCCTCCTCTGACCCCCGAAACCCCCCCAGGCGGGGTAGGGTAGGTCTCGGGAGGTGCGCATGCGGGGCTGGGCGATCGTAACGGGCTGTTCGACGGGCATCGGACGGGCCCTGGTGCCGGCGCTGCGCGCCCAGGGCTGGGGCGTGGTCGCCACGGCCCGGCGGCCGGAGACCCTGGCCGACTTGCCCGACGGACCCGACCTCCGCCGCCTGGCCCTGGACGTGACGGATCCCGCCAGCCTCGCCGCCGCCGTGGAGGCCTGCCGGGACCTGGACCTGCGGGTGCTGGTCAACAACGCCGGCTATGGGGTCCCCGGCCCCATCGAGCACCTGAGGCCCGCCGACCTGCGGGCCCAGCTGGAAACCAACGTGGTGGGCCTCCAGGCCGCCACCGTCGCCTTCCTCCCCCTCCTCCGCCGCTCCGGGGACGCCCGGGTGGTCCAGGTGGGCTCCATCCTGGATCGCATGGCCATTCCGCTGGCCGGGGCCTACTGCGCCTCCAAGCACGCGGTCGCCGCCCTGGCGGAGGCCCTGCGCCTGGAGGCGGGTCCGGCGGTGCGGGTGATGCTCGTGGAGCCGGGCGCCATCCAGAGCGACTTCCGGGAGACCCTGGCCAAGGGCCTGGGCGACCTGCCGGAGCGCCTCCAGGGGACCCCCTACCTGGCGCCCATGCTGGCCTACCTCGCCCGCCAGAAGGCCCGGGCGGGGGCGCACGGCCTGTCCGCCGCCGCCTGCGCCGCCCGGATCGCCGAGGCCCTGGGCCGCCGGACCCCGCCCCGTCGCTTGGTCATTGGCCGGGATGCCCGCATCGCCCTCCTGGGCCGGGCCCTCCTGCCCGCCCCCCTCTGGGAATGGGCCGTCCGGAAGACCTTCGGCATGGGATGACGCTGGGATAAACTGGGCCCACATGACCGAGCGACGCCTCTACCTCATCGACGCCTTCGCCCTCATCTTCAGGGCCTACTACGGCAACATGCGCCTCAAGAACGGCGCGGCCTACACCATGGCCCGCATGCTCCTGGCCCTGGTCGCCCAGCACAAGCCCACCCACATCGCGGCGGTCTTCGACCGGCCCGAGCCCACCTTCCGCCACGAGATCTACCCGGAATACAAGGCCAACCGCGCCGAGATGCCCGAGGATCTCCGGCCCCAGGTGCCCCTGATCAAGGACCTCATCCAGGCCCTGAACATCCCGGTGGTCGAGCTGGCCGGGTACGAGGCCGACGACGTCATGGGCACCCTCGCCCGCATGGCGAGCCGGGAGGGCCTGCCCACCGTGATCGTGAGTCCCGACAAGGACCTGCTCCAGCTGGTGGACGACCCCGGCGGCGTCCAGGTGCTCAACAACCGCGACGGCGAGGTCTGGATCGACCGGGCCGGGGTCAAGGCGCGCTTCGGCGTCTGGCCCGAGCAGGTGGTGGACGTCCTCGCCCTCATGGGGGACGCCAGCGACAACGTGAAGGGCGTGGACGGCATCGGCGAGAAGGGCGCCCGGGACCTGGTGGACCAGTACGGCAGCCTGGACGCCATCCTGGCCCACCGCGGGGAGCTCAAGCGCAAGGCCCACCGGGAGGGCCTGGAGGCCGCCCTGGATCGCCTCCCCCTGGTGCGCCGCCTGGTCACCGTCGTCACCGATCTGACCCTGCCCGTCACCCCCGCCGACCTCGCCTACCCCGGCGTGGACATGGCCCAGGCCCGGAACGCCTTCAAGGCCCTGGGCTTCGAGCAGCTCACCAAGGAGTTCACCGCCGTCGGCAGCGCCACGGCCCCGGCCCCGGAGCGCCGGTACAGGGCCGCCGCCACCCTGGCGGACCTGGAGGCCGCGGTGGCCGCCTGCCGCCAGGCGGGCCGGTTCGGCCTGGACACCGAGACCACCTCCCTCGACCCGGTGCGCGGCCACCTGGTGGGGCTGAGCCTCGCCTGGCAGGAGGGGGACGGCCTGTACGTGCCCCTGGCCCACCTCAAGCCCGGCTCCGAGGCCGCCGAAGGGGCCCTGCCGGGCCTCCTCCCCGAATCCGGCCTGCCCGAGGCCCTCCTGGACCTGCGGGGCGATCCCGAAGCCTTCTTCGACGACCTGGCCCCCCACCTGGACCCCCGGAACCTGCCCTTCCGGGAGGTGCGGCGGATCCTGGCCCCCCTG
Source organism: Mesoterricola sediminis (assembly GCF_030295425.1). Lineage (NCBI taxonomy): Bacteria > Pseudomonadati > Acidobacteriota > Holophagae > Holophagales > Holophagaceae > Mesoterricola > Mesoterricola sediminis. Next base: position 2,724,334 of record NZ_AP027081.1, read on the forward strand.
CTCGCCGATCCCGCGGTCGCCAAGGCCGGCCAGAACCTCAAGTACGACCTGCAGGTCCTCCGCCGCCACGGCCTGCCCGTGGCCGGCGTCGGCGACGACAGCATGGTGCTCAGCTTCCTCCTGGACGCCCGCAGCCGGCACAACCTGGACGACCTCTCCAGCCGGCACCTGGACCTCCGGCCCATCCCCTTCGAGGCCGTGGTGGGCAAGGGCAAGGCCCAGAAGCGCTTCGACGAGGCCGACTTCGACCAGGCCGTGCAGTACGCCGCCGAGGACGCGGACCTGGCCCTGCGCCTCTGCCGCAAGCTGGGGCCGCTGGTGGACGCCGCCGGCCTGGAGCGCCTCTACCGGGAGGTGGACCTGCCCCTCGTGGCGGTGCTCGCCGATCTGGAGCTGGACGGGGTCCGCCTGGACCCGGCCGTCCTCGAGCGCCTCGCCGTCGACCTCCGCGCCCAGCGCGAGGCGTCCCTCGCCCGGGCCGTGGAGCTGGCCGGGGAACCCTTCAACCTCAACAGCCCGGCCCAGCTGGGGCGCATCCTCTACGAGAAGCTCGGCCTGCCCGTGCTCAAGCGCACCGACAAGACCAAGGCCCCGGCCACGGACGAGGACGTGCTGACCGAGCTCGCCCAGCGCGAAGACGGGGAGATCGCCCAGGTCCTCCTGCGCCACCGCCAGGTCCAGAAGCTCCTCAGCACGTACGTGGAGGCCCTGCCGACCATGGTCAACCCGGTCACCGGCCGGCTCCACACGCGGCTCCACCAGGCCGCGGTGGCCACGGGCCGCCTGGCCTCCTCCGACCCCAACCTCCAGAACATCCCCGTGCGGACCGAGGAGGGGCGCGCCATCCGCGCCGCCTTCGTGCCGCGGCCGGGCTGGGTCTTCCTGGACGCCGACTACAGCCAGATCGAACTGCGCGTGGTGGCGGCCCTCGCCGGCGATCCGGTGCTCCTGGGGGCCTTCGAGCGGGGCGAGGACATCCACCGCCGCACCGCCTCCGAGGTCATGGGCGTGCCCATGGAGGCCGTCGAGCCCTCCCAGCGCTCCGCCGCCAAGGCCGTGAACTTCGGCCTCCTCTACGGCCAGGGCGCCTTCGCCCTCTCCGGCAGCCTCGGCATCACCTTCAAGGAGGCCAAGGCCTTCATCGACAGGTACTTCGAGCGCATGCCCAAGGTGGCCGAATGGATCGAGGCCACCAAGGCCCGGGCCCTGGAGGACGGCCTGGTCAGGACGCGGTGGGGCCGGGTCCGGCCCATCCCGGACCTCCATTCCTCCAACCCCGGGCTCAAGGCCCAGGCCCTGCGGGAGGCGGTGAACACCGTCGTCCAGGGCACGGCCGCGGACATCATGCGGCGCGCCATGGTCCGGTTCGCCCAGGCCCTCGCGAAGGAAGGCCTGGCCGCGCGGCTTCTCCTCCAGGTGCACGACGAGCTCCTCGTCGAGGCCCCGCCGGAGGAGGCGGACCGCGTGGAGGCCCTGCTCAGGGAAGCCATGGAGGGCGCGGACGACCTCGGGACCCTGGGCGTGTCCCTGGCGGCGGAGGTGCGCCGCGGCGCGAACTGGATGGAGTGCAAGTAGGACGACAGCGGGAGCGGCCATGCAGAATTTCACCTTCCACAACCCCACCCGGATCCTCTTCGGCGCAGGCCAGATCGGCGGGCTCTCCCGGGAGATCCCCCAGGGCGCGCGGGTGCTGCTGACCTACGGCGGCGGAAGCATCAAGGCCAACGGCGTCTACGACCAGGTGCGGCGGGCCCTGGAGGGCTTCGACATCATCGAGTTCGGAGGCATCGAGCCGAACCCCCTCTTCGAGACCCTCATGAAGGGCGTCGAGCTGGCCCGGCGCGAGGAGGTGGATTTCCTCCTGGCCGTGGGCGGCGGCTCCGTCCTGGACGGCACGAAGTTCATGGCCGCGGCCATCCCCTGGCAGGGCGGCAACGAGTGGGACATCGTCCACCGGCGCATGCCTCCGAAGACCGCCCTCCCCCTGGGCGCGGTGCTGACCCTCCCCGCCACCGGCAGCGAATCCAACTCGTACGCCGTCATCACCCGGGCCGCCACCAAGGAGAAGATGTCCTTCGGCTCCCCCCTGCTCTTCCCCCGGTTCTCCGTCCTGGACCCGGAGACCACGTTCAGCCTTCCATCCCGCCAGGTGGCCAACGGGGTGGTGGACGCCTTCGCCCACGTCGCCGAGCAGTACCTGACCTACCCCGCCGGGGCCCCCCTCCAGGACCGCTTCGCGGAGGGGATCCTCCGCACCCTCGTGGAGGAGGGACCGCGGACGCTGGCCGAGCCGCGCGACTACGACGCCCGGGCCAACGTCATGTGGTGCGCCACCGCCGCGCTCAACGGGTTCATCGGCGCCGGCGTGCCCCAGGACTGGGCGACGCACGCCATCGGGCACGAGCTGACGGCCCTCCACGGCCTCGACCACGCCCAGACGCTGGCGATCATCCTCCCCAACCTCCTGTGGGTCCAGCGCGTGCCCAAGCGCGAGAAGCTGCTGCAGTTCGCCGAGCGGGTCTGGGACATCCGGGAGGGCACCGAAGGCTCCCGCATCGAGAAGGGCATCATCGCCACCCGGGCCTTCTTCGAGGCCATGGGCAGCCCCACCCACCTGAGCGCCTACGCCGTCGGCGAGGACCGGTTCGGCGAGATCGTGGAGCGCCTCCAGGCCCGCCGGGCCCTGCCCCTCGGGGAGCGCCGGGACATCACGGAGGAGAAGGTCCTCGAGATCCTCGCCCTCGCGCGCTAGGCGCTTGAACCCGCACCCATCACCCTGTATATTCGTGGCAAATTCCAGCCGGATTTCCCAACGTTCCCCCCGGGGGCCCGCCATCCTCAAGACGGTCACCAGCGTCCTCGCAGGCCTGATCCTCCTGGCTCCGCTCCAGGGGGCGGCGCCCCCGCCCCGGGGCGTCCAGGCGGGGGTCTTCGGGTTCCGGAGCTACGGCATCGAGGACGGGCTGGGCAACCTGTCGGTCTTCTCCATGGCCCAGGACGCCGACGGCTTCCTGTGGGCCGGCACGGACGACGGCCTCTTCCGGTACGACGGCCACACCTTCCGGCGCTGGAGCGTCGGCCTGAAATCCAGCACGATCTGGGAGATCGCCACGGCGGCCGATGCCGGGCTCTGGGTCAGCACGGACAGCGGCCTGTTCGAATTGACCGGCGCGGTCCACCTGCCGGTCCCCGGCCTTCCCGCCACCCGGGCCGCCTTCGCCGCCCTCGGCACCGCCGGGGCCGCCTTCGCCGGCAGCGGATCCACCCTCTACACCCGGGCTGCCCCCGGCCCCATGCACCCCGCCCGGACCTTCCCCGGGCCCATCACGACGGGCTGGGCGTCCCGGGACCTCCGGACCCTCCTCGTCCTCACGGAGGACCGGATCTGGAAGCTCGAGGACGGCCTCTGGGTCAGCCGCGACCTGCCCCGGACCTTCCAGGGCACCACGGCCCGCGTCATCGAGGACCGGCTCCACCGCATCTTCCTGCGGAACCGCCAGAGCCTCTGGCGCCTGGACCAGTGGGAAGGCGCCTGGACCGACCTCACCCGCCAGCTCCCGGGCAACGCGTTCAACGCGTACCGGCCCGTGGAGGACGGGCTCGGGCGCATCTGGGTGGGCACCTCCAAGGGCCTGGTCTGCTTCGACGGGGAGGAGGCCTGGGTCCTGGGCGAGGACAAGGGCCTGCCAGGCGGCTGGGCGGGCGTGACCCTCGTGGACCGGGAGGGCTCCCTCTGGGTCGGCAGCGAAGGGGTGCACCGCCTCAAGGGGCGCTTCCTCTGGACGAACTTCGGCACCCACCAGGGCCTGCCCTCGCCGACCGTGTGGGACATCGGGCGCAGCCTGGACGGGCGGATCTTCGCGTGCACCGACCACGGCGTCGCCGTGCTCCAGGGGGAGCGCTGGTCCGTGCTCCCCGGGACCGAGGGGCGGACCCTCATGTCCGGCGGCGGCGAAGGGCGGGAGGCCCTCTGGTTCGCGGGCACCGCCCTCAACGAGCCCTGGAACGCGGTGATCCGCTACGACCTCAAGCAGAACCGCGCCGAGCGGATCCTCGCCACCGGGGTCAAGAGTTCCGACCTGATCCTCGCCCTGGCCGGGGACGGCTCCGGCGGCATCTACCTGGGCACCCTCACGACCGGCGTCTACCACATCCACCGGGAGGGCGGCGCCTGGAAGACCGAGGCCAAGCCCTTCCCCGGGGAGGGCGCCAACGAGCGCGTCAACGCCCTGCGCCGCGACCGCGCCGGGCGGATCCTCGCCGCCACGGCCCACGGCCTCTACATCCTGGACGGCGGCGCCTGGACCCGCCTGGGCGTCAAGGACGGCCTCCTGGGCGAGAACTGCGGCAGCCTGTCCAGGGACCCCCAGGGCTTCATGTGGGTGGCCTTCAGCGACGCGCGGGGCCTGAACCGGGTGACCCGGACCGAGCAGGGTTGGCGGGTCGTCCAGGCCATGACCACGCCCGAGGCCCTCTTCAAGGACTCCATCGTCAGCATGGCCTTCGACGCCTCCGGCGTCCTGTGGCTGGGCACGGGCGGGGGCATGAAGCGCTGGGACGGGCACAACCTGGAGACCTTCGGCAAGGGCGACGGGCTCCTGAGCCAGGACCCCAGCGCCAACGGCATCGCCACGGACGCGGACGGCGGCCTCTGGCACGGCTTCAGCAACGGCATCTCCCACTTCAGCCCCCGGGCCTTCAAGGGCCAGCCCGAGCCGCCCGTCACCCGCATCACCGAGGTCCTCGGCCGCCGGGGCCCCCTGCCCCTGGGGGGCAAGGCGCCCCGCCTGCCCTACGGCGAGAACACCCTCGAATTCCGGTTCGGGGCCCTCTCCTTCCTGAACGAGGCCCGGGTGGTCCAGGAGGTGCGCCTCGTGGGCCTGGAGAACGAGTGGCGGCCCCTGGTCAACCGGGGCATGGACCGCTTCCCGGCCCTGGCCGACGGCGACTACCGGTTCGAGGTGCGGAGCCGCATGGATGACGGCCCCCCCGGGCCGGTCGCCGTCTACCCCTTCCGCATCCTCCCGCCCTGGTGGGGCACCTGGTGGTTCCGCGCCCTGGGCGCGCTGGCCGCCGCCGGGGCCGTCGTCCTCGGCTTCCGGCGCCGCACCGCCACCCTGTCCCGCCGCAACGCCGCCCTGGAGGCCATGGTGGCCGCCCGCACCGAGGAGCTGGAGAAGGTGAACCGGGCCCTGGAGGAGGCGACCCTCGTGGATCCCCTCACCGGCCTGCACAACCGCCGCTTCCTGGACATGAGCCTCCCGACCGACGCCCGCCAAGCCGCGCGCACCTACCGGGAGATCCTGGACGCCGGCGGCCTGCCCGAGGCCGGCAAGGAGGACGTGCTCCTCTTCCTCATGGACCTGGACCACTTCAAGCGGGTCAACGACACCCACGGCCACCTGGCGGGGGACCAGATCCTCCAGCAGCTGGCCCAGACCCTCCGCTCCGTCACCCGGGCCACCGACAGCCTCGTGCGGTGGGGCGGCGAGGAGTTCCTGCTGGTGGCCCGCCGATCCAAGCGCGCCAGCGCCCCCGCCATCGCCCAGGGCCTCCTGGACACGGTGCGCAACCGGATCTTCACCCTCCCCGGCGGCGTGGACCTGACCATGACCTGCTCGATCGGCTACGCCGCCCTGCCCATCCACCCCCGCGCCCCCGAGCTGGGGGACTGGCAGCAGGCCCTGCGCATGGCCGACCAGTGCCTCTACGCCGCCAAGAACACCGGCCGGGCGCGCTGGGTGGGCGTGGACCTGGACGAGCTGGTGGACCCCCGGCCCCTCGAGGGCCTCAAGTCCTGGGACGTGGGCTGGGCCCTGGCGCACCACCTCGTGACCGTCGCCTCCTCCGACCCCGGCTTCACGTGGACGGACGAGGCGCCAGGCGCCTAGAGGTTCTTGAGGGCGGACAGCTCCTGGGCGTCCAGGAAACGCCAGGCGCCGGGCTTGAGGAAAGGATCGTCCAGGGGCCCGAACTGGATGCGGCGGAGCTTGCTCACCGGATGGCCGACGGCGGCGAACATGCGGCGGATCTGCTGGTTCTTCCCCTCGGTCAGCGTGACCTTCAGCCAGGGGTTCTCCGCCTTGTCGACCACCTCGACCAGGCAGGGCTTGAGGCGCCGCCCATCCAGCCGGAATCCCTCCCGGAACTCGTCCAGGAGTTCGGGCTTGGGCATGCGGTGGACCTTCACGAGGTAGACCTTGGGCACGTGGAAGTCGGGGGCGCTGAGGCGCTGGGCCAGCTCGCCGTCGTTGGTGAGGAGGAGCAGGCCCTCCGAGTTGAAGTCCAGCCGGCCCACGGGATAGACCCGGGCCTCCACCCCGTGGACGAGGGCCATGACCGTGGGGCGGCCCTGGTCGTCCTTGACGGTGGTGACGTAGCCCTTGGGCTTGTTCAGGAGGATGTAGACCGGCGCCTCCCGGGCGATGGGGGCGAGGTCGACCGTGATCTCGTCCCGGCGCGGATCGGCCCGGGTCCCCAGTTCGGTGACGGTCACCCCGTTCACCTGCACCCGGCCTTCGAGGATGATCTCCTCGCAGGCCCGGCGGGAGGCCACGCCGGCCGCAGCCAGGATCTTCTGCAGACGCTCACCGGCCTGGGCCGGTTTGCCGCCGGCGCGGGGGGCGGCCTTCCGGGGAGCCGCCTTGCCGGGCGCGGCGGCCTTGGGTCCGGTCGGCCGGCTTGCGGCGGGACGCCCCACCCCGGGCCGGGCCGCGTGGGGCTTGGCCGCGCCGGGCCGGGCCGCGCCAGGCCGGGCGGCGTGAGGCTTGGCCGCGCCAGGCCGGGCGGAAGGTCTTCCGGCGCCCGTCTTTCCCGCGGGTGCTTTCGTCCGGGCGGTCCCGGTCCTGGGGTCCTTCGGGCGCATGCCGGCCATGGGTCCTCCTCCAGCGTCTCCCGACGCGAATCGACCATGATCTCACAGCGGGAGCCTCCGCGCCAGCGGAAACAGGGGGCTCCAAACCCTTGCGCAGATGCGTTTTGACGATCGTCCACTCTGGAAATAACGCGGGCATTTTGCCGGGCTCAGGGTAGACTGGTTTCGTTTGGTCTTTTTCAGGAGGAGGAGTCTCTATGACGAAACATGTCTATACCTTCGGCGGCGACCGGAACGAGGGCAACGCCTCGATGCGCAACCTCCTGGGCGGCAAGGGCTGCAACCTGGCCGAGATGGCCGGGCTGGGCATCCCCGTTCCCCCCGGGTTCACCGTCACCACCGACGTGTGCACCCTGTACAACCAGGCCGGCAAGCAGCTGCCCGCCGACGTTGTGGAGCAGATCAAGGAGGCCCTGAAGTGGCTGGAGGGCAACCAGGGCCGCACCCTCGGCAACGCCGAGAAGCCCCTGCTCCTTTCCGTCCGCTCCGGCGCCCGGGATTCCATGCCCGGCATGATGGACACCGTCCTGAACCTGGGCCTCAACGACGCGACCGTCGAGGGCCTGGCCAAGGCCAGCAACAACCCCCGCTTCGCCTACGATTCCTACCGCCGCTTCATCATGATGTACAGCGACGTGGTGCTGGACGTCCACAAGGACCACTTCGAGGAGAAGATCGAGGAGCTCAAGCACAAGACCGGCAAGAAGCTCGACACCGAGATCACCGCCGAGGAGTGGAAGCAGCTCTGCGGCGAGTTCAAGGCCATCGTCAAGGCCAAGCTCGGCCGCGACTTCCCCCAGGATCCCTGGGAGCAGCTGCTGGGCGGCATCCGCGCCGTGTTCAACAGCTGGGACACCGAGCGCGCCATCATCTACCGGCGCATGAACAAGATCCCTGACGAGTGGGGCACCGCCGTCAACGTGCAGACCATGGTGTTCGGCAACATGGGCGACGACTGCGGCACCGGCGTGGCCTTCACGCGCGACCCCGGCACCGGCGAGCCCTACTTCTACGGCGAGTACCTGATCAACGCCCAGGGCGAGGACGTCGTCGCCGGCATCCGCACCCCGCAGCCGATCACCAAGTACCAGGCCGCCGACAGCGGCCTGAAGAGCCTTGAAGAAGTCATGCCCGACGTCTACAAGGAGCTCTACGACACCTGCCAGAAGCTCGAGAAGCACTTCAAGAACATGCAGGACCTCGAGTTCACCATCCAGCAGGGCCGGCTCTACATGCTGCAGACCCGCAACGGCAAGCGCACCGCCCTGGCCGGCATCCGCATCGCCCTGGACATGGTCAAGGAAGGCATGATCGACGAGCAGGAAGGCCTGAAGCGCCTCAACGCCGACGATCTGACCCAGCTGCTGGCCCCCATCTTCGACGCGAAGGAGAAGGCCGCCTTCAAGAAGGCCGGCAAGATGATGGCCAAGGGCCTGCCCGCGGGCCCCGGCGCCGCCGTCGGCCTCATCGCGCTGTCCGCCGAAGAAGCGGTCGCCCTGGCCGAGAAGGAAGAGAGCCTGGATCCGAGCAAGCGGAAGGGCGTCGTCCTCGTCCGCATCGAGACCTCCCCTGAGGACCTGGCCGGCATGGTCGCCGCCAAGGGCATCCTCACCGCCCGCGGCGGCATGACCAGCCACGCGGCCGTGGTCGCCCGCGGCATGGGCAAGCCCTGCGTCTGCGGCGCCTCCAGCCTCGTCATCGACGTGGCCAAGCGCACCGTCAGCGTCGGCGACATCGTCCTGAAGGCCGGCGAGGACTTCATCTCCATCGACGGCAGCGCGGGCGAGATCTACGCCGGCAAGCTGAGCGCCTTCCCCAGCGAAGTCAACCAGGTGCTGGTCGAGAAGACCCTCAAGCCCGAGGCCAGCGAGACCTTCCAGCGCTTCGCCCAGATCATGGAGTGGTCCAACAAGTACCGCGCCCTGAAGGTCCGCACCAACGCCGACACCCCGCACGACGCCGCCGTGGCCCGCGCCTTCGGCGCCCAGGGCATCGGCCTGTGCCGCACCGAGCACATGTTCTTCGAGGATGAGCGCATCCCCGCCGTCCGCGAATTCATCCTGGCCAAGGACGAGGAGGCCCGCAAGGCCGCCGTCATCAAGCTCCTGCCCTACCAGCGCAAGGACTTCGAGGGCATCTTCACGGCCATGAACGGCCTGCCCGTCACCGTGCGCCTCCTGGATCCCCCCCTCCACGAGTTCGTGCCCCACGATGAGAAGGGCCAGGCCGAGATGGCCAAGGTCCTCGGCGTCACCATCGAGGAGGTCAAGCACCGGGTCGAGAAGCTGCACGAGTTCAACCCGATGATGGGCCACCGCGGCTGCCGCCTGGGCATCACCTACCCCGAGCTCATCCGCATGCAGATGCGCGCCATCGCCGAGGCCGCCATCAACGTCTCGAAGCAGGGCGTCAAGGCCATGCCCGAGGTGATGGTCCCCCTGATCGGCACGGTCAAGGAGCTGAAGTTCACCAAGGACCAGATGCTCGACGAGATCGCCGCCGTCAACAAGGAGAACGGGACCGACTTCATGTGCCCCATCGGCACCATGATCGAGATCCCCCGCGCCGCCATCACCGCCGACAAGGTCGCCGAGGAGGCCGAGTTCTTCTCCTTCGGCACCAACGACCTCACCCAGATGGGCTTCGGCTACAGCCGCGACGACTCCGGCAGCTTCCTGCCCGAGTACGTCTCCAAGAAGATCCTCGAGGACGATCCCTTCCAGTCCCTGGACCAGGAAGGCATCGGCGAGCTCGTGCGCATCGCCTGCGAGAAGGGCCGCAAGACCCGCCCCGACATCAAGCTGGGCGTCTGCGGCGAGCACGGCGGCGATCCCCGTTCGGTGAAGTTCTTCCACCGCACCGGCCTCGCCTACGTCAGCTGCAGCCCCTACCGCGTGCCCGTCGCGATCCTGGCCGCCGCCCAGGCCGTCCTGGAAGAGAAGAAGTAGCCGCCTGACTGCTTGTCAGCCTGAATGAACTGGGGCGCCTTCGGGCGCCCCATTTCCATGGTTGGGGCTTCCCTCCTGGCGCCCGGCCTGTCAGGATGGATCCAGAGGACTCCCGATCGGTTCGGGGGTTCCCCTGCTGAGCCGGCCCTTGTCTCGACTTGCACCCAGCCCTTTTTTTCCATCGAGACAATTTGGAGTAGTTCATGGCTCAGGGAACCGTCAAGTGGTTCAATCCCGAAAAGGGTTTCGGCTTCATCACCCCCGATGAGGGCGGCGCCGATCTCTTCGTTCATCACACCGCCATCCAGGCGACCGGCTTCAAGACCCTCGACGAGGGCCAGCGTGTCAGCTTCGACACCGGCCGCGGCCAGAAGGGTCCCCAGGCGACCAACGTCGTCAAGCTCTAGGTCGACCAGCAGCATGTCCAGGCCCGCCCCTTCGTGGGCGGGCCTTTTGATAGGGGGTTGGCGATGGCCCGGCCGAACTACCAACGCGAGAAGCGCCTCAAGGATCTCGCCCGCCAGCAAAAGCAGGAAGACAAGCGTGCCCGCCGGCACCAGAAGGACGGCCAGACGGAACCCGAGCCCACCGCCCCCGCCCCCGTGGAGGAGACGGATCCGGCGCCGGAGGCCTGAGGCCCGCGCCGGACGGACCCAACGGCCCGCAAGCGCCGGCCGGCCGGAAAGCCCGGACCCGACCGTCCCGTTCAGGACCGGGTGGATGCCCAGGGAACCCGGCGAGTGCGTGGCGGTGGCTCAGGTGCAGGCGAACGTGCCCACCAGGATCAGCAGTACGGCGCAGGCCAGGGCGATCCAGTAGCGAAAAGGCATGGTGGGGGCTCCCCTCAGGCCGGACCCGTCCAGGTCGGATAAATATTTAATACCTATGCCCCCCAGGGCGGCCAGGTTCCCGGACCGCCGGATCCCGGGGCTTCCGGCGTACCATGGGTTCCATGGCCCCGATCCCGTCCCTGCTCCTCGCCGCCTTCCCCCCCGAACTGGCCGGGTTTACCGGGCGACCAGCCACGGGCTGGATAGCCGCCTGTACGGGGATCGGCGCCCTGCCCGCCGCACTCGAGACGGCCCGCCTCCTCCAGGCTCTGGCGCCCGAGCGGGTGCTCTTCGTGGGCACCTGCGGCGCCTACGGGGAGGACCTGGCCCTGGGCCAGGCCGTGTGGGCGCAGGAGGCCGTGGCCACCTCGGTGGAGGAAGCCGAAGGGAGGGCCTACCGGCCTGATCTGGAGCGCAGCCGCTGGGCCGCCACCTGGCACCCGCCCCTGCCCTTCCCCGCCCAGACGGTCGCCGTCCCCCCGGCCATCACCCGCACCGAGGCCGGCGCCGGGGCCCTGGCCCGGCTCGCGGGCGTGGAGCACCTGGAACTGACGGGCGTGTATGCGGCCTGCGAGGCGGCCGGCATTCCCTGCGGCGCCGTCCTCGCGGTGGCCAACCGGGTGGGCCCCGCCGCCCACGCCGAGTGGCGGGCCCACCACGCCGAGGCGAGCCGGTCCCTCCTGGCGGCCCTGGCGCGCCTGGGGCTCTTCGGACCGGCCTAGACAGGCTCCGCAACGTTGCCTGAATCATCCGAGGGGAGCGGCCGCTGCACGTCCATCGGGGGCATCGCCCCCTAGGGCGTCGGGAAGGCAGTGCCTTCCCGACGGTCGCCCCCTGGGGGCCCCAGGCCGCTCGCAGCCGCGTCGGGGCGCGCGGCCCACCCCGTCAACCGGCCTTCCCAGCCGCGGCCGGTGGAGACCAGCCACCCCCCCGGCACCGCCTCGGCCCGGACGCCCAGGCTGTCGCCGGTGACGAACACCTGGGCGCCGGCCAGGGTGTCCAGCGTGGCGGCATGGGGATGGCCGAAGCGGTTGCCCCGCCCGGCGGTGACCAGGACGACGGGGGCCCCCAGGGCCTCGGCCCAGGCGCGGCCGGTGGCGCTGCGGCTGCCGTGGTGGCCGGCCTTGAGGAGCCGGTGGGGCGGGCCGGGCCCGGGGTCCCCCAGGTCCAGGAGGTCCGCTTCCTGGAGGGCCAGGGCGTCCCCCATGAGCCAGGTCTCGTGCGCCCCCCAGCGGATCCGCAGGACCAGGGAGTTCATGTTCACGTCCGGCAGGCGGAGGGGGCCCGGCGGCCAACGCACCGAAAAGGCCGCGGCCCCCCGGGTCCAGGCCGCCCCCCGGGCCAGGCTCCGGGGGTCCGTTCCGGGGGGCTGGAAGGGGGCCCAGGGCGGCGCCGCCATGGCGGGCCGGGCGACGCTGGCCAGGGGCCACAGGCGGGCGAGGGTCATCCACCCGCCCGCGTGGTCCAGGTGGGGGTGGGTCAGGACCAGATGGACGGGTTCCCGGACCCCCCGCCGGCTCAGCACCCGGACAATCCGGCGCGCGGCCCAGGGATCCGGTCCCGCATCCACCAGGGTGGCCTCGCCGCCGGGGGCCCGCACGAGGATCGCATCCCCCTGCCCCACATCGATGGCCTCGAGGCTGAAGGTGGCCGGCGGCGCGCCGGTCCCGCCCCGGGCGAGGAGCAGGAGGGACCCCAGGACCAGGGCCGCCGCCAGGGCGCGGGTGCGGCGGAAGGCGCTGGCCGCCTGACCCAACAGCAACCAGCCGGCTCCCAGGGCCAGCCAGGGCGGCAACCACCCGGTGGCCAGGGGGGTGATGCGGGCGAAGGCTGGCACCAGGGTCCCGCCCAGCCAGCCCAGGACGGCCCCCAGGGCCTCCACGAGGCCCGGCGCGGGCGCCAGGGTGAGGAGGAGGCAGGCCGGGACCAGGCACGAGACCAGGGGCAGCACCAGGAGGTTGGCGAGGGGCCCCCCCAGGGGGGCGCCCCCGTGCAGGACGGCGAGCAGCGGCAGGGTGGAAAGCCAGGGGGCGAGAAGGGCTGCCGCCGGGTCCGCCCAGCGGCCCGCGAGGGGCCCCAGGAGTCCCGCGACGGGCTCCCGGGCCCACAGCAGGCCCGCCAGCGCCCCCCAGGACAGGAGGAAGCCCGGATCGCAGCCCGAGGCGGGGCGGATCAGGATCCAGGCCGCCAGGGCCCCGTGGAGGGCCAGGACGGGGGGCGCCTTCCAGCCCGTCGCCCGGCCCGCGGCCCAGGCGAAGCCCATGAGCAGCCCCCGCCACACCGGGGCGCTGAAGCCCGTGGCGAGGGCGTAGGCCAGCCCGGCGCCGGCGGCGGCCCAGGCGCCCCCGGGACCCCGGAGGCGCCGCCAGAGCGCCTCCGCGGCGCCCATCACGAGGGTCAGGTGGAGGCCGGACACCACGAGCACGTGCACCGTGCCGCTCTCGGCGAAGGGGGTGAAGGCCTCCGGCGAGGCCGGCGGGATGGCCAGGGCCATGGCCCCCCACAGGTCGCGGCCGGGCCCCCGCAGGGGCAGGGCCTCGAACCGGGACCGGACCCAGGCCCGGAGCCGCAGGAGGGGCCCGGGCCGGGGCGGGCCCAGGGGCGCCAGGCAGGCCCCCGAGGCCAGCCGGACGAACCGGGCCGGGCCGGCGTCCCGGGCCCGCCAGAGGGGCCGCTCAGCGAGGAAGGCCGGCGCGGGCGCCACCCGCTCCAGGGCGCCCCGGAAGACGACGGGGGTGCCCGGCCCCGGGGGCGGCGCGCTCCGGGCCGGCACCGAGACCCCCACCCGGAGGCCTTCGAGGGGCCCGGTCCCGGCCACTTCCGCCCGCAGGGACCGGCCCCGGAGGGTCCAGGGGGTGGCGACGCGCCCCCGGACCTCCTGGAAGCCTTCGGGCAGGGCGGCCTCCCGCCGCGCCTCCCCGGCGAGGGCGCCCAGGACGCCCCAGGCCAGGGCCGCCGCCAGCGCCACCCCGTTCCCGCGCCGCCGCAGGGCGAAGGGGGCCGTGGCCAGGACCGCCGCCCAGCCGAGGACCTGGAGGCCGGGGACGACCTCCCCGCTCCAGGCCTCCGGAAGGAGCCACGGCACCGAACAGGCCGCCGCAAGCGCCCAGGCCGGCCCCCAGAGGCCCGCGCCGCTCCACCGGCGCCAGAGGGATTCCCGGTCCAGCATGGTGTCCGAGTCTAGGCCCGGGAGGATCCATGGCAAGATGGAGGTTCATGCCGGAAAACAACCGATGATGCCACGTCCCTTGCGCCCCGCGATCCTGTTCGCCGCCGGCTGTTCGCTGGCCGCCTGGAGCCCCACCTTCCATGAGGCCCAGACGACCAAGGCCGCCCGCCTCCTGCCCGCGGGCATGGCCCGCTTCCTGGAGGACCACCGGCGCGACCTCCTCGCCGGGGCCCGGGGCCAGCACAACGACCAGGTCCCCACCGTGGAGGACGTGGAGGAGCAGTTCCGCCGCGTCGTGGCCCTCTCGGAGGAGCGGAAGCGGCCCGAGCGCATCGCGCGGGAGCTGGGGGTCCTGGCCCACCAGGTCCAGCTCCTCACGGATCCTTCGGCCGTCAAGGGCGTCACGCCCCTCCGGGAATCCTTCCAGGCCTACGGCGAGGAGAAGCTGGCCCGGCTCGTGCTGAGCCGGGAGCCCTTCTGGGCCGTGGCGGCGCCCCTGGACCCCCGGCCCAAGCTGCTGGAATGGGCCCGCACCAAGTTCGAGCGGCACGAGGCCCTCCAGGCCTGGTTCGACGAGGGCACCGGCCGGAGGAAGGGCGGCTGGGACGAACTGTCCGTCCCCTTCGCCCAGCTCCAGCTGGCGTATTCCAACGGCATCCACGCCACCGCCAACCTGTGGATCCAGCTCTGGCGGGCGGTCGGCGACCTCTGGGTGCCCCAGGCCGACGAAATCCACCCCGGCCGATAGCCGTTTCTTGCTATCGTTCATTATCAACCTGGAGTGGAAATGGCCTCGTATACCCGTCTCGGATCGTACTTGCTTTCCAGCGAACTCTCGGCGGATCCCCTCGGCAAGGTCCACCGGGGCCTGACCCTGAACGGCAGCGCCTTCGGCAAGCACGTGCTCATCCGGACCTTCCCGGACGAGGTGGCCGAAGCGGGCTTCTCCGCCAAGGTCCCCGAGGCCCAGCGCGTCGCGGGCCTCCTCGCCGGGACCCGCGGCCTCGGCACCGGCCACCACGTCGAGGCCGGGCGCGCCCCCCACGCCGTCTGCGACTACATCCCCGGGCGCAGCCTGGCCCAGGTGATCCGGAAGACCCGCGAGGAGCAGATCCCGCTCGGGGTCGACCACGCCCTGTCCGTCATCCAGGGCATGGCCCAGGCCCTCCTGGCCCTGGACGCCAAGGGTCTCCACCACGGCCTCCTCACCCCGCACAGCGTCTGGGTGAGCTACGAGGGCGCCACACAGATCATCGACACGCCGGGCGCCGCCGCCCTGGCCGCGGTCCTGCCCAAGGCGCGCCAGCTGGAGCAGACCCTCTCGCCCTACCGGCTCCCGGGGGCCTCCCCGCTCCACCAGGACCTCTACGCCCTCGGCGCCGTGCTCTTCGAGCTCCTGACCCTCGAGGCCCCTCCGGCCCGGGACGCCGCGGCCGCCGCCATCTCCCGCGCGACCCTCAAGGCCGCCCAGGAGGACGGCCCCATCCCCGGCGAGATCGCGGGCCTCCTGCGCAGGCTCCTGGCCGAGACCCAGGGCTTCTCCAGCCTCGGCGAGTTCAACAAGGAGCTGGAGCGCGTCCTCTACGACGGCGACCACAGCCCCACGACGTTCAACATGGCCTTCTACATGCATACGCTCTTCCGCGAGGAGAGCGAGCAGGACGTCCAGGCCATCAAGGCCGACCAGGCCGCGGACTTCACCCCCTTCCTGCCCTCCGACGCCTCGGCCCACAACGTCCTCGTGGCCCCCGACGGCACCAGCCGCGCGAAGTTCTTCATCTGGGGCGGCGTCGCCCTCGCCCTCCTCTTCGGGGTGATGGGCTACAACTACCTCCGGAGCACCCGGATGAACGAGGACCTGCAGCGGCAGCTGGCCGAACTGCAGCAGAAGAACGCCGCCAACGACAACCGCCTCCAGGACCTGGCCAAGCAGGAGGAGGCCCAGAAGGCCCTGCAGGACCAGCTCGCGAAGAAGGCCTCCGAGGCCAAGACCGCCGAGGAGCGCGCCCGCGCCAAGAAGGACCTGGAGGAGGCCAAGGCCAAGGCCGAGGAACTGAACCGCCAGAAGGAGGAGGCCCTGCGCAAGCGGCAGGAGATCGCCAAGGAGACCACGGCCATCGCCCAGGCCGCCGCGCCCGCGGCCCAGCCGCCCCAGCCCGCCCCCGTGCAGGCCCCCGCCCCCGCCCCCAAGGTCGAGCCGGCCCCCGCCCCCGTGGCCCAGGCGCCCGCGGCCCAGGATGTGGTGGAGACGGCGGCCCAGATCGTGAACCGCACCGTGCCCGCCGCGCCGCGCATCAACAAGAGCTTCCTGCCCACGGCCCTGCGCGAGCAGGAGATCCGCGTGCAGCTCAAGGTGATGGTGGACGCCGGCGGCCGCCCCGCGCGCGTCGTGATCGTGAAGGGCGTCGACGGCCCCTTCGGCTACAACGACGCCGCCCAGCACGCCGCCCTCAACTCCACCTACAGCCCCGCCACCCGCAACGGCAAGCCCACCACCGGCTGGCTGACCCTGGAATACAACTTCGGGCGGCCCCGCTGATCCGACGGTGACGTCTTGGCGGCGGCAGGTTCCTGTCCCTCCCTTCCGCCCTGGTCCGTCGATGCCGGCGCAGCCGGCAAGGTGGAACCCCGCTTCCCAGGCCCCTGAACCGGCACCGGCCCTGAATGCGCCAGCATTCAGGGTCCGGTCATGCGTTTGCCGAGGCGGACTGGAGGGACACGGACCTGCAGGCGCCCGGAAGCCTCAGTCGTGGAGGCGGATCGGCTCGTCGTCGTCCTCGTCGACGATGCGGATGTTGGGGCCCGATTCCAGCAGGACGGCGTCCTCGAACATGTTGTGGAGCTTGGGCGCGTAGCGCTCGGCCTCCAGGAGGCGCGGATCCTCGTCCAGCGCCAGTTCCAGGCGCTCCAGCCCCAGGACCTCGGCGGGTTCCCGGCCCAGGATGGCGGCCAGCAGCTTCCGCGGGTTCAGGGCCTGGCCCTGGCGGATGGCGGTGCGGAAGACGAGGCCCCCGTCGGCCCAGGCCATGTCCTCCACGAGGGAGCGGATCTCGACGCGCTTGAGGCCCTTCTGGCCCCCGGTCTTGCCCGCCTTCTCCATGGCGAAGGACTCGGCGGCGAGGAAGGCCCCGGTGCGCCCCTCAGCGGCCTCCCGCTCGGGTCCGGGGCAGGCCCACCGCCACAGGGCGGACCGGCAGAGATCCGCGACGGGCGAGGCGTAGGTGGGCACCAGGGCCGCGTCCAGGAAGGCCACCCCCGCCGGGGCGTGGGCGTCCAGCAGCGCGGGCAGTTCGCCGAGGGGCAGGCCGGGCTCGCGATCGAGGCCGACGTCCACCCACTCGCCCCGGCCCGCCACGCCCTGCGGCAGGGGATGGCCCAGGACGAGGGCGGGCCTCGGCACCTTCTCCAGGCCCATGGCCAGGGGCAGGCCGGCATCCAGGAAGGCCCGCGCCAGACTGGCCAGGAGGGCCGGCGGGTGCAGGTCGGAGGCCGGGGCGTCGACGGAGAAGCGCACCCGCACCTTCCGGCGCCGCGGATCGTTCTGCCACCCCGCCATGCGCCGGCCGCGATTGGCCGCCACCTGGGCCTTCAGGCGCCGGCGGAAGTCATCCCAG
Source organism: Mesoterricola sediminis (assembly GCF_030295425.1). Taxonomy (NCBI): domain Bacteria; kingdom Pseudomonadati; phylum Acidobacteriota; class Holophagae; order Holophagales; family Holophagaceae; genus Mesoterricola; species Mesoterricola sediminis. Next base: position 2,741,769 of record NZ_AP027081.1, read on the forward strand.
GCGGGATCGCCGGCCCGCGGCCGGGACAGGGCGAGGGCATGTTCGGCCGTGCCTTCCTGGACCAGGCCGGCCAGCCATCCTTCCAGGACGTCGGCGGGGGGCACCTCGCCGGTGACGGCGGCCTGGAGGGCGGAAAGCACGGGTGTTGCGGAAGCGCGCGGGGCCTGGGTCATGGCCCTCCAGTCTACTCCTGAACGGTTTTCCGGCCACCTCCGGGGTTTTCCGCGACCGCTGCTGATTTCTCCGCGGGGAATCCCCGAGTCGCTATGAGAATCAGGTAAGGATCGGATTGCTGCGTTCTCAGTGCAGGGAAATTCCCCGAAGCGTTCGGCAGTCCAAACCCCCTGTGTTTACGCCATTTCCCGCAGCCCTGCGCCGGATGTTACAAGGCCGGACGCCGACCAAGAAGGCTGCAAAAGTCATGAATCGATTTTTACCTTCCGCGCCCCCGCCGGCTCAGCGGTGCATTTTCGATTCGAGGTAGCGCTTCGCCTCGCGGCGCAGGACCTCGGTCACGCCCTTGTCCCGCATGAGGAGCTTGAGGTCCAGGTCCACGAGGCGCTTGAACAGGTTCAGGGAGATGGCGATGGGCGTCTTGGGATTGAGGACGAGGGCCTTGACGATGGGGTACTTCTTGAGCCACTCGCGGTTGGCGGCGATGACCCGGATGACCTCCTCGTTCACCGTGCGCATCTGGGCGATGAAGGCCACTTCCCCTTCGGTGATGCGCGGGTTGCGGACCACGTTCACCTGGATGAGCCGGTTGGCCTCCCGGATGAGGAAGGTCCGCTCCTCCTTGCCGCCCTTGATGGCGAGCATGATCTTCTGGTTCGTGCGCAGGCGCATGATCCGCTTGGTGAGGGAGAGGGGGATCGGGTTGCCCTCGTCGTCCACGTAGCCTTCGGCCTCGGGCCGCGCCGCGTCGACCTCGGCCTCCTCCGCCGCCTGGGGCTCCTCCGGCGCCGCGGAGGGCATGGGCAGCTCGGACCACGCCCGGTCCAGGCGTCCCGCCTCGACCTCGTCGATGATCTCCAGGCGCTCGGCGGCGATCTCGGGGGTGGCCAGCCTCAGCACGTCCCTGCGGAATTCGTTCACCCGCCGCTTGATGACGTACTCCGCTTCCGGGTGCTCCTCCAGGAGGTCGAGGATGGCGGGGCGCTCCAGCCAGAGCACCTGGTTGTTCAGGGGGATCTCGAGGACGGAGCCGGGCAGGAACGGCACCACGCGCTCCATCCAGGCGGAGGTCATGTCCGGATGGAGGAGGGCGGTCTCGAGGAGGGCCGGTTCCTTGCGGTAGGTGAGGATGAGTCCCAGCGGGTCGGGCGGGTCCTGGGGCAGGAGGAGCGCGCTGGACAGGAGGCTCTCCGGCATCGCCGTCAGGGTCCCGACCGCGGCCTCCTTGAAGGGCGTCTCCTGGAACACCGCGTGCGCCAGGCCCACGAGGAGGTCCCCGGGGGGCACCGGGAGGTTGCCGGAGACCAGGGCCTTGGCCATGGCTTCGGGCAGCTGTCCGTCGATGAATTTCTGGATGATCAGATGCACGTCATTCCTCTTCCTGGTCGGTCTCCGGCGGGGTGGACGGCCTGTTGGGCGGAACGGCCTCGGGCACGATCAGCTCCCCCGTGCCGGTGAACTTCCCCGTCCAGGCCTCGCCCACGGCGCCCCCGTGGCGGATGCGCCGGCCCGCCACGTCCAGCACGGCGACGCCCGCGTTGTCGATGGCCACGGAGAAGGGGCCCTTCACCCGCAGCTGCCAGGGGTCCGAGATGCGGAGGACCCGGGCCTGGGGCGGCTGGCCCTGTTCCTGGGCGATGGTCACGACGCAGGTGTCCAGGGCCCGCAGGGCCACCAGCACGCCCTCCTCGTTGACGGGGGCCTCCGGCAGGACCTCCCCCACCACGGGATAGGGCCCCGCGGGGGACGCGGGGGTCCACCGCGGCGGCGGCGTCCGGTCCGCGGCCGTCAGCTCCTCGCGGCGCTCGCGCCGGAGGCTGCGTCCCGGCACCACGAGCCAGAGGACCAGGAGGATGGTGGCGGCGGTGAGACCGCCCATGAGCACCCGTTCGAGGCGCTCCCGGCGCGGGTCGGGCGGCTCCTGCTCCATGGCCCCCGGGAGTCGGCTCCAGGGTTCGGACAGGGCCTCCAGGTCCACGCCCAGGCGCTCCGCGATCTGGCGCGCGTAGGGCCGCTCCCGGCCCGGGGGCACCTTCTCCCAGGCGTCGGCCTCGACCGCCTCGAGGATGCGGACGCTGATGTTCAGGTCGAAGCCCAGGGCGTAGAGGGAGATCCCCTGCTCCAGCCGGGCCTTCCGAAGCGCCTCCCCGATCCCGGGCGGGGGCGCGCCCTGGGCCTCGCCGCTCAAGGCTTCCACCCCACGGGCACCGTCTCGAGCACGCGGGCCAGCTGCTCCCGGCGCTCGTCCCGGTTGAGCCGGCGGTCATCCATGACGCCCCGGTGGGCCATGGCGTCCCCCAGGGTGCCCTGGAGATCGTCGGGGGTGGTGAAGCTCCGCCCCGCCAGCCAGGCCTCCGCCTTGGCCAGGGCCAGCCAGTGGCCCGCGGCCCGGGTGCTGCAGAAGCCGCGCCCCTCCCGGATGGAGGCGACGACCCGCTCCGCGTAGTCCAGGGCCGCGTCGGCCACGCGGACGGTCTTCACCGCGGCCCGGGCGCGCCGCCATCCGTCCAGGTCCAGGGCCGGCTGCAAACGATCGAGCGTATCCGCCCCCGCCTCGCCCCGGAGCACGAGGCGCTCGGCCCGGGGGTCCGGGTAGCCCAGGTGGAGGACGCAGGCGAAACGGTCCATCTGGCTCTCCGGCAGCGGAAAGGTGCCGGCGTGGTCCATGGGGTTCTGGGTGGCGATCACGAAGAACGGATCCGGCAGGCGGTACGTGGCCCGGTCCAGGGTCACCTGGCCCTCCACCATCACCTCCAGCAGGGAGCTCTGGGTCTTGGGCCCGATGCGGTTCAGCTCGTCGAGGAGGAGCACGTTGGCGAAGACGGGGCCCTCCTGGAACCGGAAGCGCTGATGCTCGGCCTCCCACAGGTGGACGCCCAGCAGGTCCGAGGGCAGCAGGTCATTGGTGCCCTGGACGCGCTGGTAGGAACCGCCCAGGAGCCGGCTGAGGCCCTTGGCGAGGGTGGTCTTGCCCACCCCGGGCAGATCCTCCAGGAGCAGGTGCCCGCCCGAGAGGAGCACCGCCAGGGCGCGGCGCACCTGGCGCTCCTTGCCCACGACGACGGACCCGAGGGCGGCGAGCCCGTCCAGGACCGCCTTCCTGATCTCCATCTCCCCCGGCTGCTGCGTCATGGTTCCATCCTAGTCGCCATCCAGGGGAATGCCATGGTCCCGGAGGGCCTTGGCCAGCGTCCGGAGGGTGAGTCCCAGGGCCTGGGCGGCGGCGGCGGGCTCCCGGCCCTCCAGGGCCCGGCGCAGGAGGGCCCCCTCCGCCTGGGCCGTCACATCGTCCAGCATGGCGCCCAGGGCGCCTTCGGGGGGATAGGAGAGCACGAGGGGCAGGCCCCGGCCCGGCCCCGGCGGCGGCAGGGGCGCCAGGGCCGGGCCGGCGGTGGCCGCGAGGGCCTGGTCGAGGCACCAGGCCAGCTCCCGCACGTTGCCGGGCCAGCCCCGCTGCAGCAGATCTCGCTCGGCCCCTCGCTCCAGGAAGGGGACGGGGCGCCCTTCCTGGCGGGACCGGGCCTCCAGATAGGCGCGGAAGAGGGGCAGGACGTCCTCCCGGCGCTCCCGCAGGGGCGCGATCCCGAAGGCCAGCACCCCCAGCCGCATCCGCAGGGACTCGCCGAGGGCTTCCGGCTGGCGGCAGGCGCCCATCCAGTGGACTTCGCCGGCCCCGGGCAGATCCATGGCCGCCGCGAGGGCCTGCTGGGACGGCGCCTGGTCCAGGTCCGTGAGGTAGAGGGACCCTCCCCGGGCCACCGCCAGGTCGTCCGGACCGGGCACCCGGCCCGCGGCGGAAAGGCGCAGGAACGGAGCCTGGGGGTGGCGCAGGGCGTGCAGCCGCCGCGCGGCCCGGGCCTTGCCGGCCCCCGCCTCCCCGTGGAAGAGCACCGGTTCCCCGGATTCCGCCGCCCGGGACAGGGCCCGGTCCAGGGCCGTCATCGGCCCGCTCACCGCGATCCACGGCTCCCGCGGATCCGGCGGCGGCGCCAGCCCCAGGGCGCGCATCCGCGCGAGGACGTCCAGGAAGGCGTCCAAGTCGAAGGGCTTGGCCAGGAAATCGTCGGCCCCCCAGCGGATGGCCTCCACGATGTCCCGGGTCTCCCCGAAGGCCGACATCACCACGGCGCGGATGGCGGGCTGGAGGCGCTTGGCGGCCTTGAGCAGCTCGAGGCCCGTCATGCCCGGCAGCCGGAGGTCGGTGACCAGGGCCTCGAAGGGCCTCTCCTTCAGGGCCGCCAGCGCCTCGCGGGGGTCCCCCACGGCCGTGACGTCCCACGCGCCGTCCGCGAGGGCCTTGACCAGCAGCTTCCGGAAGCTGTCCTTGTCCTCGACCAGCAGGATGCGCACCTCAGGCCCCCCCGCATTCGCGCACGAAGTGCTCGGACTGGAGCCGGGCCTGGGCCTCGAACAGGGCGGCGCCCTCCACCAGCCGGAGTCCGGCCTCCCGGGCCCAACGGGCGAAGGCCGTGTCCTCCTTGTAGATCCATTCCACGGCCCAGGACGCGGTGGCCCCGGCCGCCGCCAGGAGTTCCGGGAAGGGCGCGGGATCGGCGGGATCCATGCCCAGGGACGTGGCCTGGACCACGCCCGCCGGCGCGAAGGCCGAGACCTCCCGCGGGTCCGCCGGGGTGCGCCGGGAGACGCGCAGGGCGGGCCGGCCCGCCCGGGCCAGGACGCCGAGGGTGGTCGCGGCCACGCCGCCGTCCCCCAGGACCAGCACCGGCCCCGGCGGGAGCGGGGCGAGGGCCGCCTCCAGGGCGCCCGCGTCCGTGTTCGCGCCCGTCCAGGGATCGCCCGGCGACCTGCGGTAGAGGGTGTTCAGGGGCCCCTCCAGGCCGAGGGCCCGGGGCAGGCGCTCCTTGAGGGGGGCGGTGAGGCTCGCGCCCAGCAGGGGCAGCGCCTCCAGGGCCTCCAGGGCCTCGAGCGCGTCCCCGCACTCCAGGGGCAGGTAGAGCAGGTCCTTGAAGGCGGCCTTGAAGCGCGCGTTGTGGTAGGCCGGGCCCCGGGAGTGCATCACGGGGCTGCCCATCACGCCGCAGAGGGCGTGATGCCCGTGGAGGCGGTGGCAGCGCCAGGCCAGCATTTGGGCCAGGGGCACCTGGCCCGGGGCGGCGGGTGGGCCATCGTCGGGCGCGGCGTAGGTGAACGCGCCCCCCCAGGCGAACTGCATGCACCGGCTGGCCACGCCCCGGTCGCCCATGAGGAAGGCCGACAGGAAGATCCCCCGGGCCGAGGCCCAGGCCAGGGCGTCCTTCAGGCGCGCGTTGTCCGCCAGCTTCGTGGCCCGGCCCACCCACTTGTAGGCCTCGCCCTCTGGCAGGTCGCCCAGGCGTGCGTCCAGGTCGAAGACCCCCTCCCCCACGTGGACGGAGCGCAGGAGCCGCAGGTGGGAGCGGTGGGCCTGGATGCCCTCCGGCACCGGCAGGTCCCACTCCAGGTCCAGCCAGGCCGGCCTCGCGGCGGCCGCCTCGCAGAGGCGCGCGAGACGGTCGGCCTCGTTGCCGTCCCAGGCCCCGCCCTCCGCCCTGCGCCGGCAGGTCACGAGGCAGCGCCCCCGCAGGGCCTGGACCATGGCCTCCGGATCCCCGTCGGGATGGAGGTCCAGCCGCACCTCGGGCAGGGCCTCGGGGGGCAGGCGCCGGGCGCAGGCCAGGGCGTCCTCCCAGGCGGGATGGGCGAGGGTGACGAAGTAGCGCGGCGGCGCCGTCACGGCGCCTCCGTCCCCGCGGCCTTGGCGCGCTGCCAAGCCGCCTCCATGGCTTCCATGTCCTGGGCCTCCCAGCCGCCGTTGGCCTCGGCGTGGTCCTCCACGTGGCGGAACCGGCCCCGGAACCTGGCCATCTGCCGGCGCAGGGCCCGGTCCGGGTCCACGCCCTTCTTGCGGGCCCACTGCACGAGCGTGAACAGCACGTCGCCGAACTCCGCCTCCACGCGGTCCAGGTCGCTCTCGGCCTGGAGCTCGCGGATCTCCTCGCCCACCTTGTCCAGGACGCCGTCCAGGTCCTCCCAGTCGAATCCCACCTTGCCGCACTTGCGGCCGATCTCCATGGCCTCGTCCAGGGGCGAAAGGCTCGCCGGCATGCTCTCCAGGAGGCGCTTGCGCGCGGTCTCGCCGCGTCCGGCCTTCTCGTCCTGCTTGATGGCGGCCCAGTTCACGAGCACGTCGTCGGAGCCCGACACCTCCACCTCGCCGAAGACGTGCGGGTGCCGGCGCACCAGCTTCTCCACCACCATGGCCTCCACGTCGGCCAGGTCCCAGGCGCCCCGCTCGTGGGCGATCTGGGCGTGGAAGGCCACCTGCAGCCACAGGTCGCCCAGCTCCTCGCAGAGGTGGCGCTCCCGCTCCGGGTTTCCCGGCTCCAGGGCGGCGAGGGCGTCCAGGACCTCGGCGGCCTCCTCGCGGAGGTACCGGGCCAGGGTCCCGTGGTCCTGTTCGAGGTCCCAGGGGCAGCCCGTCCCGGGTTTCCGGAGGGCTGACATGACGGCGCGGAGGGAGGTGGGGGTCATCCCCCCATTGTACCTACCAGAGCCGGGCGGTGCCCAGGATGCCCGCCGGATCGAAGTGCGCCCGGAGGGCGGCCCCGGCGGCCTTCACCGGCGCCGGGGTGAAGCGGTCGAAGCTCCGCTGGTTGTGGGGCCCGACCCCGTGCTCGGCGCTGTAGCTGCCCCGGAAGCCCTCCACCGCCAGGGCGTAGAGGCCCGCCTGCACCTCGGGAATCCAGCCCGCGGGGTCCCCGGGGGCCGCCTCCTCCCGCCAGACCAGGTTCAGGTGGGTGCCCCCGTCCCCCCAGTGGCCGAAATCGCACACCCGCAGCCAGGGCCAGGCCGCGGCCACCCGGGCCCGGGCCTCGGCCGTGAACGCGGGCAGGCTCGAGCGGGGCACCGACAGGTCGAAGGCCAGGACCCGGCCCTCCTCCCGCAGGGATTCGGAGATGCGGTGGCGGAGGGCCCAGAAGGCCTCGGCCCGGCCGAACCTGGCGTCGAGGATCCCCGGGCCGCCGGCCTCCAGGTGGGCCTCCAGGACGCCCTGGAGGGCGGCCTCCAGGTCGAAGGCCGTGGCCGGCAGCGCGGTGGAGGCCTCCACCAGCACCGCATAGGGGGGCACCAGGTCGAAGGGGTTGGGCAGGTGCCGGAACACCGGGGCCAGGGCCTCCGCCGACATGGCCTCGAAGGCGCTGAGGGTCTCCCCGAGGCCCGCCTCGGCCGCCAGGAGCAGGGCCAGGGCGGCCGCCCCGTCCTCCACGGCCACGAGGGCCGCCGACACCTGGCGCGGCAGGGGCGCCGTCTGGAGGGAGGCCGCCGTCACGACCCCGAAGAGGCCCGAGGTGCCGGTGAACAGCTGCTTCCAGTCGAGGCCGGCGTTGTTCTTCCGCAAGGGCGAGAGGGCGTCCACCACGGTGCCGTCGGCCAGGACCACCTCCACGCCCAGGAGGTTGCGGCGCACGTCCCCGTAGCGGAGGAGGCGGGTGCCGCCGGTGTTGGTGGCCACCATCCCCCCGACGCAGGGATCGGCCCCCAGGTCGACGGGGAAGAAGAGGCCATGGGGGGCCAGGGCCGCGTTGAGGGCGCTGAGGCGCACGCCCCCGCCCGCGAGGGCGGTGCGGTCCGCGGGATCCACCTCGAGGCGGTCCAGCCGCTCCAGGCTCAGCACGGCCATCTCCCCGCCCATGTCGGGCACGGAGGCGCCCACGAGGCCCGTGTTGGCGCCCTGGGGCACCACCCGGACGCCCTCGGCCCGGCACCGGGCCAGCAGGGCAGCCACGGCCTCCGTGGTCGCGGGACGGGCCACGAACCGGGCCCGGCCCTGGCCGTAGCGCCAGCCGGTGACGTAGGGGGCCATTTCCTGGGGATCGGTGATCAGGCCGCCCGGCCCGAGGAGCGCCTCCAGGCCGGACGGGACCGGGGCGCTCAACGCCCCTCCCCGGCCGCGGTCATGCGGAAGATGGCCTGGGCGTTGCTCGTGTCGAAGCCCAGGTCCAGCCCGCCCGCGGGCAGCGGCCGCCGGGTGATGAATTCGAAGAAGCTCCCCGGCACGCGCTGGACGACGGCCCCCTCCGGGGTCGCGAAGGTGCGCTCGACGGCGTCGGCCCGGTACGCGGTCTGCAGGACGCGGCCCGTGGCCGAGACCTCCACGGCGTCCTTCATGGGCCGGCCCAGGGCCTTCTGGCGGGCCGCGAGGGCCTCCACGTCGGGCACCCGGTCCGTGGCGTGGTTGAAGGCGTTGCCCTCGGTGGCGATCCAGGCCATCTCCGGGCTCGCCTCGGCGAGGACGCGGTAGTCGTCCAGGGCGGGCGCGTCGTGGTGGCGGTCGAAGCAGGCCGCGAGGTCCGGCAGGAGGGAGACGGCCTCGGCGGGAGCCAGGCGCCCCTCGCCCCCGAGCCGTTCCAGCAGGGCCGCGGCCCGCGGCGGGAGGGGATCGGCGGAGCTCGCCAGCACCCGCTCCGCGGCGCCGCGGAAGGCGGCCCCGAAGCCCTCGGGATGGAACTCGCTCACGAAGTACTGGGGCACGTCCTCCGGCAGGTCCAGGTGGCGCCAGGCCCGGCCCGTCATGGCCAGGCGGTCCAGGGGGTAGGTCTCCGCGCAGGCGAAGCCCAGGGGCCGCAGGATGCGCGTCAGGGCCTCCTCCCCGGGCGGCAGGGCCCCGCAGGGGGCCAGCACGGTCCGGACGGCGCCGTGGTCCAGCACGAGGGGCCGCCCCTCCCGCGCGAGGTCGTCGGCGTAGGCGCGCGCGGAGGGCACCCGGCCCAGGAGGTCCCTCAGGAGGATGAGCGCGAGGGCGAAGGCGATGCGGGCGCGGTCGGCGGACGGCGCGGGCCCGGCCAGGGCCTCGGGCACGCGCACCGCGCCCAGGAGCACCCGCGCGCGCCGCGCGCCCAGCGCGCCCGCGACGAGGCCCTCGAGCAGGTCGTCTTCACCGCCAGCCTTCCGCATCCCGCCTCCACGGGGACAGTCCCCGATGGTTGGATGCCGCCCGGAATCAGGGCGTTCCCATCAAGGTGTCGGCGCCGCAGATGTAGCCCTTGAGGGCGCTGGCGGCCACGGTGGCCGGGCTCGCGAGCCAGACCTGGCCGGGTCCGCTCCGGCCGGGGTTGTTGCGGTTGATGGCGCTGATGGTGACCTGGTCGGGCCGGGTGGAGACGCCGGGCCCGGCGTTGATGCAGGCGCCGCAGCCGGGATCCAGGATCCGCGCCCCGGCCTCGTCGAAGGCCCTGAGCCAGCCCTGGGCCTCGGCGTGGGCCCGCACGTCCTCGCTGCCGAGCTGGATGAAGAACTGCACGCGCAGGGGCACGGTCATGCCGCGCGCGAGGCCCCAGCTCACGACCTCGTAGACGCGCTCGAGGTCCTCCCGCTTCGCGCCCGTGCAGCTGCCCACGTAGGCGATGTCCACGTCCACCTGGCGGTCCAGGGCCGCGAGGGGCAGGCCGTTGCCCGCGAAGCCCGGCGAGGCCAGCATGGGCGTCACGGCGGAGCAGTCCACCTCGAGCTCGCCCTCGTACACGGCCCCGGGATCGCTCCGCATCCAGGGCACGAGGCCGATCCTGCGGCCGCGGCGCTCCTCGACGTAGCGCACCGTCTCGGCGTCCGGGGCGATGATGCCCGCGAAGGCGCCGGAATCGGCGGCCATGTTCGTGAGGGTGGCGCGCTCGTCGGTGCCGAGGCCCGCGAGGGCCTCGCCCTCGTACTCGATGATCCGGCCCTTCACGTGGCCGTCCCGGAAGAACGGCAGGGTGAGGAGGTGGAGCACCAGGTCCTTGGCGAAGACGCCGGGGCCGAGCCGGCCCTTCAGCTTCACGAGGACGCTGGGCGGCACCGTGACCCGCACGTCGCCGGTGACCCAGGCGCAGGCGATGTCGGCGGCCCCGACCCCGAAGGCCAGCGCGCCGAGGGCCCCGGAATGGGAGGTGTGCGAATCCGTGCCGACGATGACCTGCCCGGGCAGGGCGTACCGCTCGGCCATCAGGACGTGGCAGATGCCCTCGCAGCCCGTCTCCGCGTCCTCGCCGTGGAGGCGGATCCCGTTGGCGGCGCAGAACTCCTCCTGCATGCGCTTGATCCGCCTGGCGGCGTCGGCGATGCCGGGCTGGCCCTGGTCCTGGGTGTAGAACCGGCCGAGGAAGGTGAGATGGTCGCGGAAGGCCAGGATGCTGTGGGTGTCCTCGAAGGGGACGCCCTCCCCCAGGCGGTCCTTCACCATGGCCACGGCGAGGGGGGTCACGGTCTCGTGGGAGAAGCGCCAGTCGGCCTTCACCAGGATGCCGTCCCCGGGGGCCACCGCCTCGAGGCCGCAGGCGTCATAGCCGAACCCGTGCCGGGCGGCGCGGGCCAGGAGCTTCTCCCCGTAGGTCATCGGGCGGGGCGCGCGCGAGACTTCGGGCAGCCGCGCCTCCTCCCGGAGCCGGGCCTGCGTGTACTCGAAGATGCCCCCCGCCCTGACGATCTCGGCGGTGAGGGCGTCGAGGCCGCGGGTGAAGAGGTCCATGGGCAGGTCCTCGCCCTGCCGGATGCGCTCGACGAGCCCCATGTCCGTGGACGTGAGGAGGCCGAGGGCGTGGCACTGCTGGCGGTAGGCGGGATCGAAGCTCTCCGCGATGACCAGGCGGATGCCCGCGGCGCGCTCGGCGTAGGGCGCCGCCTCGCGCGGGCCGCCGCCGCCGTGGCGCTTGCCCGAAACCACCACCTGGAAGCCGCCCCGCTTGATGAAACCTTCGTGCATCGGGAAGGTCCCACCGCAGAGGCAGCCGAGGTAGGCGAAGTCCCCGAGGCGCTGGCCGAAGTAGAAGCACACCCAGCCGGGGGCGATCTCGTCCACGGTCACGTAGTCCCGCAGGGCGGTCACGCCGACGCGCAGATCCTCGCCCTGGAACTGGCTCCGGAGGCGGGCCGGGTCTTCGCTGAGCAGAAGAACCCGGCCATCGACCTTCACGGAATCCCCCTTCATGTCACAAGAATGCCACAGAACCCGGGGATGGGGGAGGGCTACTTGCCCTCTTCCTCGAGCTTGGCGGAAAGATCGTCGAGGTGGGTGAGGAGGCGCTGCGCGAAGGCCTCGTCCTCCAGGATGGTGAAGTCGTCGCCCTTGACCTCGAAGATCTCGATGGTCAGGTTGGCCTCGCCCTCGGCCTCGTCGCCGGCCTCGGAGTAGGCCTGGACCTCGGCCAGGGGGGCCATGATCGCGAAGTGGCGGCCTTCGAAGTCCACCTCCTCCAGGATCGCGAACTCCTCCTTCTCGCCGTTCTCGTCCTCGAGCTCCACCACCTCGATCTCGTCCTGGTGGTCCTCGTCGTGGCCGCAGCCGCAGGTATGGTTGGGGTCGTTGTGATCGTGCTCGTGGGCCATGACGGGCTCCTTACAAGCCTCCAGACTAGGGCTTTTGGCCTTTCGCGACCAGCCCTTATTTGCTGCCGCCCACCCGCACGCGGGCGGCCCCCGGCCCGGTGACCACGGCCTGCACCAGCTTCCGGTTGGTGGGCATTTCCAGCCTAATGCGGTCCCCGGCCGCCCCGGAGGACTTGGCCACGGCGTCCACCGAGATGGTGAGGTCCCCGTCCACCAGTTCGAGGCGGACCGGGTCCCCGGCGTTCACCAGGGGTATGGCCTCCACGTCGGTCCGCACGAGGAGGTGTCCCTCCGTGACGGGCCCGCGCAGCCGGTGCCCGGGGGGCACCTCCCGCAGGGCGCCCGCGGGGGGCACGCCCTCGAAGTCCACCGGCTCGAGCAGCGCGGCCTCCAGGGGGGTCTTGCGGGGCTGGGCGGCCCGGAACTTCAGGAGCTTCCCGGCCCAGCGCCCCTCCAGGTCCACCCGGACCATGCCCAGGTTCCGCCCGTCCGCCAGGGCGTTGAAGGATACGTAGAAACGCCCGGTGAGGTCGTTGCGGCTGAGGTGGGCGGGCTCGAAGGCCAGGTCCCCCTTCGCCGGCCGGGGCAGCACGGGCATGTGGACGACCTTGAAGGTGTAGCTCCCGTCGCGTCCCGCCGCCTGTTCCTGCACGTAGGCCAGGGCCTGGGCCTGGAGCCGGTCCCCCGGGGGCAGGACCACCGCCTCGCCCCCGCGGAGGAGCGCGCAGCAGAGGAGGAGGACCGCGGCCTTCATCGCTTGAGGGCGGCCACCAGCTGGAGCATGTTGTCCGCCGTCTGGATGGTCTTGGAATTGGCCTCGTAGGCGCGCTGGCCGATGATCATGTTCACCATCTCGTCGGCCATGTCGACGTTGGAGACCTCGAGGAAGTACTGCTGGATGGTGCCGAGCCCGGTGAGGCCCGGCGTCCCGTCGATGGCGTCGCCGCTGGCCAGGGTGGGCTGGAACAGGTTGCGGCCCAGGGCGTTGAGGCCGTTGGGGTTGATGAAGTTGGAAATGGTGATCTGGCCCACCTGCTGGGGGGCGGTCTGCCCGGGCTGGGTGACGGACACGGTCCCGTCGGTGGCCACGGTGACGCTGGTGGCGTCCTGGGGGATGGTGATCTGGGGATCCAGGGGGTTGCCGTTGGCCGTCACGAGGTTGCCGTTCTGGTCGAGGCTGAAGGAGCCGTCCCGGGTGTAGGCGAAAGTCCCGTCGGGCATGGTCACCCGGAAGAAGCCCGCGCCTTCGATGGCCATGGAGTACTGGTTCGTGGTGCTCTTGAGGCTGCCGGTGGTGAACTCCTTCACCATGGCCGTGAGCCGCGCGCCGTGGCCGATCTGGATGTTGCCGGGGAACGTGGTCGTGGACGTGGTGTTGGTGCCGGCCGTGTTGATGGTCTGGTAGAGCAGGTCCTGGAACTCGGCCCTGGACTTCTTGAAGCCCGTGGTGTTGATGTTGGCCAGGTTGTTGGAGATCGTGTCCATGTTCACCGTCTGCACGTTCATGCCGGCGGCGGCGGACCACATGGCTCTCATCATGGCTCACTCCTGGGGATGGGGCGGTTTCACCTGCCCGTCGAGACGTCGCTGATGCTCTTGGCGTCCATGTCGTTGGTGATGGTCGAGGCGGCCTTGAGGCTCATCTCGAACAGGCGGTTGAGACGGATCATGTCGATCATGCAAGTGGCCATGTCCACGGAGCTCTGCTCCTGCGAACCCTGGACCACCTGGCCCGCGGCGGCCTTGGCGGTGGCGCCGCCGGGGTCGAAGCGGTTGGCGCCGACCCGCTGGAGGGCGTCGGTCTGCTGGTAGTCGCGGATGTCCAGCTGGCCCCTGGGCTCGGGCCCCTGCTGGACGGTGCCGTCGGGAAGGACGGTGAAGGCCGGATTGGCGGTGTCCAGGACGATGGGCTGGCCATTTTTGCCCAGCACCGTGGCCCCATCCAGGGTCTGGAGCTCCCCGGTCCGGGACAGGGTGAAGCGCCCGTCCCGGGTCGCGAGGGTCCGCCCCTGGGCCTTCACCATGAAGAACCCGGTCCCGTCCAGGGCCAGGTCCAGGGTGCGCCCGGTGGTCTTGAGGACGCCCTGGGAGAAATCGGTCCCCCGGGAGGCCAGCACGGTGCCGTCATTGAGGTAGCCCGACAGGGGCAGCCCCTGCCCTTCGTCCCGGGCCTTGTTGAACAGGGCGAAGAAGCTCTTCTCGGGCTTGTACCCGGGGGTGGACGTGTTCGCCAGGTTGTTGGAGACGACGTCCAGCTGGAAGGAACGGGCCTTCAAGCTTCCGGCTGCGACGTAGTAGGCGGGATCCATGGGTAGGCACCTCTCGCCGGGGGAGGTGCCAAGGCCGTGCCAAAATCAGGGGCGCCGGGCCTCCCCTTCGACCCAGGCGGCGTCCCCGTCGCGGTAAGCCTCCTTCTTCCAGACAGGAACGCTTTCCTTGACCCGGTCCATGATCCACGCGACGGCCTCGAAGGTGGGCCCGCGGTGGGCGGCGGCGCAGGCCACGACCACGGCGGCCTCCGTCAGGGGCACCTCGCCGGTGCGGTGGTGGATGGCGCACCCCAGGAGGTCGAACCGGGCCATGGCCGCCTCCCGGATCCGGGTGAGCTCGGCCCGGGCCATGGGTCCGAAGGCCTCGTACGCGAGGCTGGACACGGCCCGGCCCCCGTGGTGATCCCGGGCGCAGCCCTCGAAAACGGTCACCGCTCCGGCGCGCGGATCCCTCATACTGTTGCGAATTTCATCGACATCAAGCCTTGTTTCTGTGACTTCGATCATTGAAACCAAGAAAAGCCCCCTAGGCACCCCATGGTAGTCTGGCTCAAACCCGAGGCTGAATATGAAAAAATCGCAGGAAATCCGCGTGCAGCCCACCGATGTCTTCGACGTCCTAGGTCGGCATCTCCTGGTGGACGGGTTCCACATGGTGATGGACCTGGACAAGTCCAAGGGCTCGTGGATCGTCGACGCGCGGGACGGCAAGCGCTACCTCGACTTCTACACCTTCTTCGCCACCGCGCCCCTGGGCCACAACCATCCCCGCCTGCAGGAAGCGGCCTTCCAGGCCGAACTCGGCGCCATCGCCGTGAACAAGCCCGCCAACTCCGACATCTACACGACGGCCTACGCGGAATGGGTTGAGACCTTCGCCACGAAGGCCGCCCCCGCCTACCTGCCCCACCTCTTCTGGATCGACGGCGGCGCGCTCGCGGTCGAGAACGCCCTCAAGGCGGCCTTCGACTGGAAGGTCCGCAAGAACCTCGAGAAGGGCAGGCCCGAGAAGGGCAGCAAGGTCATCCACTTCAAGGAGGCCTTCCACGGCCGCAGCGGCTACACGCTCAGCCTCACCAACACGGCCGACCCCCGCAAGTACCAGTACTTCCCCAAGTTCGACTGGCCCCGCATCCCCAATCCCAAGGTGACCTTCCCCCTCGACGCCGAGAACACGGCGCGGGTCGAGCAGATGGAGAAGGTGGCCCTGGCCCAGATCGAGGCCGTCGTGAGGCAGGACCCCGATGAGATCGCCTGCCTCATCATCGAGCCCATCCAGGGCGAGGGCGGCGACAACCACTTCCGCACCGAGTTCCTCCGGGAGCTCCGCAGGCTCGCCGACGAGCACGAGTTCCTCCTCATCTTCGACGAGGTCCAGACCGGCTTCGGCGCCACCGGCAAGTGGTGGGCCCACCAGCACCACGACGTCCGCCCCGACATCATCGCCTTCGGCAAGAAGACCCAGTGCTGCGGCATCGCCGCCGGCGCCCGCCTCGACGAGGTCGACAGCGTCTTCAAGATCCCCAGCCGCATCAACAGCACGTGGGGCGGCAACCTCGTCGACATGGTCCGCGGCAAGCGCATCATCGACGTGATGGTCGAGGAGGACCTCGTGGGCCACTGCGCGAGGCAGGGCGAGCGGCTCCTCAAGGGCCTCGAGCAGATCCACCGCGACTTCCCCGAGTTCACCAGCAATCCGCGCGGCCGCGGCCTGTTCTGCGCCCTGGACATGTGCACCCCCGCCCTGCGGACGGCCACCGTCAGCAAGGCCCAGGACCTGGGCATGATCATCCTGAGCACCGGCCAGCAGGGCCTCCGCTTCCGGCCCGCCCTCAACCTGGCCACGGAGGACCTCGACCTGGGCGTCGAACTGCTGCACCGCAGCATCCAGCTCGCGGCCGAGTCCGTCCGCCCCCACATGGCCAAGGCGTAGCCGGTGGAGGTCGAACTCTACTGCGACGGCGCCTGTCTCGGCAATCCCGGCCCCGGCGGCTGGGCCTACCTCCTCCGGGTCCGCACCGACGCGGGCCCGAAGGAGAAGGAGGCCGCCGGCGCCGAGAAGGCCACCACGAACAACCGCATGGAGCTGATGGGGGCCATCATGGGCCTCCGCGCCCTGACCCGCCCCTGCACCGTGGACCTCTACTGCGACAGCCAGTACGTGGTGAAGGGCATCCAGTCCTGGATCAAGGGCTGGAAGGCCAAGGGCTGGCGCAAGGCCGACGGCAAGCCCGTGCTCAACGAGGAGCTCTGGCGGGAGCTGGACGCCCAGGTGGCCCGCCACAAGGTCACCGCCCACTGGGTGCGCGGCCACGCAGGCCACCCCGAGAACGAGCGCGTCGACCGCCTCGCCAGCGACGCCGCCAAGGGCGTCGCCTAGCTAGTGTGTGTTCGTAATCTAGGATAGTAATGGCTAATACCCATCCGTGCCGGAGCATGGAGGAGCTGGAATAGTGAGTCTGTGCTGCAGTGCCTGATGGCGCCGCGCATTCGCAGCATCCTATTGGAACGCGGAGGCGCGGAGGATCTCGCTGAGGCTCGCGGAGAAAGGATCAAGCCCTTGTATGTATCACCCGCTTGATTCCACCGTCTTTGAAAGGCCACTGATGGAAATTGAGGAGCAGGCCGACCTCCATTCCGCCTTAGAAGTGGTAACAAAACCAGTGCTTTCCGCCGGCGATTACCATGCTTCATCTCCTCCATCCCGACCATCGGCGTTCATCCCTGTTACGCAGGGCCGAGGCATAGATGGGTCGGCGCATGTAATGGGCGCACCGACCCATGCCATCGCTGGCCCTGCGTAACAGGGATGAACGCCGATGGTTGGGATCAACGGGGATAGGGCTGGGGCTACTTCCAGCGCATTACCATCCCAGGGCAGAGAAGCAGATGAGGCTGGCTGCAACCTTGAGGAAGGCTAGGTGGATATCGGCCCGCCTTTCGTAACGAACCATGAGGCGCCTGAAGTGCTTGAACCACGCGAAGGTCCGCTCGACTACCCAGCGATGCTTGCCAAGTTTCTCTGCGGTCTCGACCCCTCGCCGTGCAATGCGGGAGAGCATGCCCCGGACTTTGCAGGCCACCCGGCAGCGGCGGAAGTCGTACGCCTTGTCGGCGTGCAGTTTCCTGAAACGCCGGCGGGGGCGCCCACGACCATGGCGAATCCCTGGCACCGCATCGATCAGCTTCTCGAATGGGACCGAGTCATGCTGGTTCGCAGGCCCCACCAGCACGGCCATCGGGATGCCATTGGCATCGGTGATCAGGTGGTGCTTGGTCCCGTTCTTCCCTCGATCCGTGGGGTTCGGGCCGATCGCTTGGCCCCCCTTTTTGCCCTGATGCTCGAAGCATCCAGGGCGCCGCGCTCCCAATCGATTCGGCCTGCGTCGTTCAACTCCTCAAGCAGGATTCGATGGAGGTCGTCCCACACGCCGAGGTCATGCCACTCCTGGAGTCGGCGCCAGCATGTCATGCCACTGCCGCAGCCCATCTCCTTCGGCAGATCCGCCCAGCGGATGCCTGTCTTCAGGACGAACAGGATTCCCCGCAAGGCGTTGGGGTTGGGCACAGGAGGCCGCCCTCCCTTCGGCTTCGGCACGGGCGGAGGCAAAAGCGGAGCGATGCGTTCCCAGAGCTCAGAGGGCAAGATTTCTCGGGCCATCCAAGTACACTATGCACTCTTTCCTTGATGTACAAGGGGTTTTGTTACCACTTCTTAGCCTCCACGACCACGAGGTCGTCAACCAGCAAATCCAGCCGGTAGGCCCGCTCAACCACAAGCCCCCTCCACTCGATATCCAGGGGCAGGTTCCAGGAGCGCTTTCCTCCGCGACCCTCTGCGAGATCCTCCGCGCCTCCGCGTTTCATAGGATCAATGAGGATCCGGAACGCTTGTCACCCTCCGCTCATAGCCTCAGCCAGATCACGATGCAGGCCAAAGCCACCTGGGCTGAGAAACTTCGCGCCGTTTTGTCGAACCTGGTGGCCAGCGCCCTGAACTGTTTGAGCTTGGCGAACCCATGCTCGATGGCATGGCGGGCCTTGTATAGGTGTGAGTCCCAGGCCGCCGGATTCTTGCGCCGGGGATGAGGTGGGATGACGGCTGTCGCACCCATGGCCTCGATCGCCTTCCTTACCGGGTTCCCATCGTAGGCCCGATCTCCGAACACGTACTCTGCCTGCCAACCGCACAGCAATCCTTCAGCAGACCGGCTTTCATGGGCTTGCCCCGGAGTGACCAGGAAATCCAAAGGATTACCGTGGGCATCGCAGATCAAATGGATCTTGGTCGAGCATCCACCCCGAGATCGTCCGAGCGCCTGGTTCCAGAGCCCCCCCTTTTGCCTGCTGAAGGTTGATGAGCGCGAATGATGGTGCCATCCAGCATGACCCACTCCAGGTCGGCTTCCTTGCGCAGGAACTCCAGGATCCTTTGCCACACGCCGCGCTTGGTCCAGGCCTCAAATCGCGTGTACACGCTTGTCCAAGGTCCAAATTCCTCCGGCAGGTCCCTCCACGGCGCCCCAGTCCTGTGCCTCCACAGGATCGCCTCCACCATGGGACGGTTGGGGTGACGGGATCGCCCCATCCCTCCACGCTCTGGCGGAAGGAGCGGTTCAAGCTTTGCCCACATGGCATCGGTCAGGAAACTTCTCGGCATCGTTACCCCAGGAAAATTCGTGGTGTACGAGCCTTTACGTATGAGTACAAGTTAACTATTTACCTAATCTATAGATTCCGAACACAGCCTAGCCGCTGATGGACTGGATGGCCCGGTTCCAGAGTTCCTGGGGATCCTCAGCCATCAGCCAGTCCGGGTTCAGGGGAACGCGGGCCCAGGCCCCCTCCTGGAGCTCCTGGTCCAGCTGGCCGGGGCCCCAGCCCGCGTAGCCCAGGAAGAGCCGGAAGCTCGCCTTGGGCTCGATGAGCAGCGACTCCAGCAGGTCCTTGCGGTAGCTGATGAAATCCGTGAAGTCCAGGACCGTGTCCTCGGCCTCCGGGAGGCCGCCCCGCACGAGGATGACGCCCCGCTGGGGATCCACGGGGCCGCCGCGCCAGGCGGTGGCCTCCGGGTCGCCGTCGAAGGCGAGACGGCTTTCCTGGCAGATCTGCTGGAGGGTCACCGGGAGCGGGCGATTGAGGATCACGCCCATGGCCCCGTTCTCGTCGTGCTCCACGAGGAGCACCACGGAATGCAGGAAGTTCGGGTCCAGCAGGAGCGGACTCGCCACGAGCAGGCATGGGGCCAGTTGACTCATGCCCCGATGATAACGCGCTACCCTCATGGAATGACCAAGTCCCCCGCTCCCGACATGGCCTGTTTCCCCGAAGGCCTCCGCCTCCTGGCCCGCAGGCCGCAGGTCACCCTGGCCCTGGCCGCCCTGGGGGCCGTCCTGGGCGCCCTGCCGCCGGTGCTCCAGATCCTGGCCGGCCTGCCCGACCGGGATATCGTCCACGGCGCCCTGGCCTTCGTCGGGCTCTTCCCCCTGGAGATGTACTTCGTGCCCCGCTTCCTCGTCGAGGCGGACGCCTGGATGGGCGGCCAGGAACCGGAGGGGGGCTGGCAGGCCCGCTTCGACGCGCGGTGGGTGCCCGCCATGGTCTGCCGCCTGGTTCTCTACGCGGCCATCGCCCTGGGCATGGCGGCCTTCCTCCTCCCCGGCATCTTCGTGCTCACCGCCTTCGGCTGGGCCCCCCTGCGGGTGCTGCTCCGGGGCGAGCGCCTGGGCGACGCGGCCCGGGGCAGCCTCGCCCTGATGGTGCGGGCGTGGCGGCGGGTGATCCCGGTGATCCTCGCCGTCGCCGCCATCTTCATGGCCTATTTGCTGGTCGGCTCCTTGGCCCTCGGCTCCAAGGGGGGCGAGCCCACCGCCTGGATCCGGCTCACCCACCCGGGGATATGGGCCATCAATTTCCTTGGCACCCTCGTGAACCTCTATACGAGCGCCGTGCTCCTGGCCCTCTTCCGGAAACTCGAGGTCCCCGACCCCGTCCCCGGCGCCACGGAATGAACAACCTCTTATTTATCATGAATTTATAGCTGAGAAAGGGTCGCAGACGGCCCCCGCCGGGGTCATACTCCGCGGTGGGAAGCGGATGCCCCATGCGGAAGCCCCTCTCCAGACCCCTCGCCCCGGCCGGCCCCGAATCGGCGGTCCCACCCCTGGCGGCCCGGGTCCTCGCGGACTTCCAGGGCCTGCTCGCCCAGGTCTCGGACTACGCCGTCTTCATGCTGGACCCCCAGGGGCGTATCCTCACCTGGAACGAGGGCGCCCGCCGGATCAAGGGCTGGGAGGCGCAGGAGGTGCTGGGCCGCCATTTCTCCCTGCTCTACGCCGAGGAGGACGCCGCCCTGGGCAAGCCGGCCATGGAGCTGAGCCTCGCCGAGGCCTGCGGCACCTACCAGGAGGAGGGATGGCGGGTCCGGAAGGACGGCGCCCGCTTCATGGCCCACGTGGTCATCACCTCCATCCGGGGCCGGGACGGGGCCCTGGAGGGCTTCCTCAAGATCAGCCGGGACCTCACGCCCCAGCGCGAGGTGGAGGCCCGGCTCCGGGACCTGGCCCGGAGCCTGGAGGAGACCGTCGCCCGGCGCACCCGGGAGCTGCAGGAGAGCGAGGCGCGCCTCCAGGGCTTCGTCCGCCACGCCACGGCGGCCATCGCCTTCAAGGGGACCGACCGCCGCTACCTCCTCGTCAATGCCGCCCGGGAGGCCCTCATGGCCCGGCCCGCTGCCGAGATCCTGGGCCACACGGACCTGGAGGCCATGCCCCCGGGCGTGGGGGAGCGGCTGGACCGGGAGGACAGCCAGGTCATCGCCACCGGGCGCTCCCTCCAGGCCGAGGAACGCTGGGTCCACGGGGACGGCAGCACCCACGACTACATCACCCTGAAGTTCCCCCTGGCGGGGGCGGACGGGGCGAACTGGGGCATCGGCATCCTCAGCACCGACATCACCGAGCGCAAGGCCGCCGAACAGGCCCACCTGCAGAGCCAGAAGCTGGAGAGCCTGGGCGTCCTGGCCGGGGGCATCGCCCACGATTTCAACAACCTCCTGGGGGCCATCCTGGGGAACCTGGGCATGGTCCAGATGGACCTGCCCCCGGAGGCGCCCGAGCAGCAGCGCCTGGAGACGATCGAACGCCTCCTGGCCAAGGCCACCGGCCTCGCGCGCCAGATGCTGGCCTACTCCGGGCGCGGCTCCTTCGAGATCCGCCCCCTGGACCTGAACGGCCTGGTCAAGGAGATGACCCACCTCCTGTCCATCTCCATCTCCAAGAAGGTGGCCATCCGCTTCGCCCTGGACGCGGGGATCCCGTCCGTGTCGGCCGACGCGGCGCAGCTCCAGCAGGTGATCATGAACCTGGTGATCAACGCCTCGGACGCCATCGGGGAGCGCGCCGGCACCATCACCCTCCGGACGGGGAGCACGAACGCGGACGCCGACTACCTGCGCCGCGCCTTCCCCGGCCAGGAGCTCCTCCCGGGGACCTACGTGCTGCTGGAGGTCACCGACGACGGGTCCGGCATGAGCGCCGAGACGCAGAAGCGGATCTTCGAGCCCTTCTTCACCACGAAGTTCACCGGCCGCGGCCTGGGGCTCTCGGCCATCCTGGGCATCGTGAAGGGGCACGGGGGCGCCATCCGCGTCTATTCGGAGCCGGGCCGCGGCACCACGTTCAAGCTCCTGTTCCCCGCCGGCCAGGGCGGGCACGCCGCGCCCCAGCCTGTCGCGGCGGGGCCGGGCGCCTTCCACGGGATGGGAACCGTCCTCGTCGTGGACGACGAGGAGAGCATCCGGGCCATGGCCTCGGGGCTCCTGGTCCACATGGGCTTCGACGCCCTCCCGGCCGCGGACGGCCTGGAGGCCCTGCTGCTCTTCGAGACCCACCGCGCCGACATCCGCCTCGTCCTGCTGGACCTGACCATGCCCCACCTGGACGGGGCCGAGACCTTCGCCGCCCTCCGCGCCCGGGGCTGCGAGGTGCCCGTGCTGCTGAGCAGCGGGTACAACGAGCGGGAGGCGGTGGACCGCTTCAAGGACCACGGCCTGGCGGGCTTCCTTCAGAAGCCCTACCGGGCCGCGGATTTCATGGAGGCCATCAAGCGGGCCCTGACTACTTGAGCGCTTCGGCCCCGCCGAAGACCCGGGACGGGCTCAGCTCTTCCAGGACGGCGGCGTCGCCGGGCTGGAGGGAATCCGTGGCCAGGCGCGCCACGAGGGCGCCCACGCCGGGCCCGAGCATGTAGCCCTGGCCGCACATGCCCACCGCGTCGATGTAGCCCTCCAGGTGGGGGGACTTGCCGATGAGGGGGGCGCCGTCCGGGGTCATGGGGTAGAGGCCCCGCCAGGTGCGGCGCACCTTCAGGTTCGCCAGCTTGGGCATGAGGTCCACCATCCGGCGGGCGATCATCGGGAGGTAGGCGCTGGTCTCGCGGCGGTCGGAACCGACGATGGGCGGGTTGGGGGTGATGCAGAACACCACCTGCCCGGGCTTGTGCTGGTAGAAGTAGAAATTGGCCGAACCGGGCGCGGGGCGGATGTCCACCAGCATGGGATCCAGGAAGGGCGCCACGGCCTCGGTGATGCCGGCCTCGTGGCAGTCGGGGACGACGGGCACGTCCATGCCGCCGGCCTGCGCCACCGCGCGGGCCCAGGCGCCGGCCGCGTTGACCACGCAGCCCGTGGCGTAGCCGCCCTTGTCGGTGCGCACTCCCACCACGCGGCCCTTGCGGCGCATGATGCTGGTGACGCGCTCGTTGAAGCGGCACTCGACGCCCAGTTCCAGGGCCCGGCGGTAGAAGCCCAGGCAGCTGCGCATGGGGGAGGCCGAGCCGTCCTCGGGGGAGAAGGTCCCGCCCAGGAGCCCTTCCCGGCGGATGCCGGGGGACACCGCGGCGATGGCGTCGGGGTCGAGCCAGTCGATGGCCAGCCCCGCGCGCTTCTGGAGCACGAGCAGGTCCTTGAGGAGGCGCTCCTCCTCGGGCCGGTAGGCCACGAAGACGTAGCCGCCGCGGGTCCACTCGATGTCCCAGCCGCGCTCCTCCTTCCAGGTGGAGAAGGTGCCCAGGCTGTCCAGGCAGAGCTTGATCTTGGCGGGGGAGGAATGGGTGGCGCGGATGCCGCCGATGGCGGCCTTGTTGCTGCCCTGGCCCGGGGAGGCGAACTGGTCGAGGACCAGGACCTTCATGCCCTTCTCCGCGAGCCGCATGGCCGCGGGCATGCCGACGCTGCCGGCGCCGATGACGATGACGTCGAAGACCGCGGTGGTCATCACAGACCTCCCTGGAAGGCGCTGACGGCGTGGGCCGGGGTCACGTCCTGTTTCGGCCCCTCCCCGGTGTCCAGCCCCGCGAAGGCGCCCAGGGGCACCTCCATGAAGACCGGCCGCTGGGTGAATTCGGTGATCTCGGACTCCCGGACCCCCTCCTCGCGGAAGATCCGCTTGATGAGGCCGGGGCAGGTCTTGCCGCCGCAGGAGCCCATGCCCGCGCGGGTCGCGGCCTTGAGCTCGTTGAGGTCGCGCACCCCGGCCCGGATGCGGGCCCGGATCTCGCCGGCGGTGACCCGCTCGCAGCGGCAGACGATCTCGTCGTCATCGATGCGCTGGACGGTCTCCTCCATGGGATCCGAGACCCAGGGCTGCTGGACGCGGATGCCGGCGATCTGCCGGGCGATCTCCTCGGGGGCCCGCACCTTCACGAGGGTGGCGTGGTCGGCGAACTTCGGGGAACGAGTCTTCACGACGGGCACGTTGCCCAGGATCCGGCCCAGGGTGTCCAGCACCGTGACGGTGTCGCCGGCCTTGATGGAGGTGCCCGGGAACTCGTAGGGGATCGTCACCAGGGCGCCGGCCTCGTCCTCCTTGCGGAAGTCCACCAGGGTGATGGCCAGGCCCGGGCAGACGGCGACGCACTGCTCGCAGGCGATGCAGTCGGCCTCGTTGAAGGTGGGCACGCCCAGGATGTCGCCGCCCTCGATCTGGATGGAGCCCTGGGGGCAGATCGAGGTGCAGGGGTTGCAGGGGATCTCCTGGCTGCAGTGGAAGACGGGGTAGACGCCGCGCTCCTCCTCGGGAATCTCCTCGGTGATGGTGGCGCCGGGCCTGGACTTGAGGACCTCCGCCGTCCGGTGCCACTCCTGGGGGACTTCGCCGGCGTCGCGGCCCAGGGCCTTGGCGATTTCGAGGCCGCGGATCCGGCCGGTGAACATGGCCGCGGAGGCCTCGGCGATCTCCTCGGCGTCGCCCGCGGCGAAGACCGGCAGGCCGAACTCCTTGGCCTTGACGAAGAACTCGTTGACGGGCTCAAGGCCCACGGCGACGAGCACCGTGTCGCACTTGTAGGTCCGCTCCGTCCCGGGGATGACCTTCCAGGCGGCGTCCAGCTTGGCGATGGTCACCGACTCCACCTCGTCCTTGCCGTTGGCGGAGACGACGGTGTGGCTGGTGTGGACCGGCACGCCCATGCGCACCAGCTTGTCCTTGTGGACCTTGTAGCCGCCGCACTCGGGCAGAGCCTCGCAGAGGCCCACGACCTCGATGCCGGCCTGGAGGGCGTGGTAGGCCGCGATGAGCCCGACGTTGCCGCCGCCGATCACGAAGAGGCGGTCCGTGGGACGCACCATGTCGCGGTTGACCAGGGTCTGGAAGGCGCCGGCGCCGTAGACGCCGGGGAGGCTGTTGCCCTTGAAGACCAGGGACTTCTCCCGGGCGCCCGTGGCCACCAGGAGCACCTGGGGCTGGACGAGCACATAGTGGCCCTCGCGGAGGATGCCCACCTTCCGGTCGCTGAACACGGCCAGGGCGTTGGAGCCCGTCCAGACGCGGACGTTCTCGAAGGTCCGGACCTCGGCCTCGAGCTTGCGGCCGATGTCCATGCCCCGGGTGCCGGCATGGCAGGCGTCGATGGAGCCGAAGAACTTGTGGGTCTGGAGGACGAGCTTGCCGCCCAGGTCGGTCTTGTCGTCCACCAGGATCACGCCCACGCCGAGGCGGCCCAGCTCGATGGCGGCGGAAAGGCCGGCGGGGCCGCCGCCGAGGATCAGGCATTCCACCTGGAGGGTCTCGATGTCCCGGAACCGGGCGTCCGCTTCCGCCACGTCGGGGAGGACGGGCTTGCCGTCCAGCGGCTGGACGGCCATCCCCTCCTTCACGGGGACCATGCAGGATTTGACGGGCAGGCCATCGGCGATGACGGTGCACTGGGCGCACTGGCCGTTGGCGCAGAAGATGCCCATGGGGGCGCCGTCCTTGGGGTGGTGGCCGAAGGTGCGGACGCCGTTCCCGAAGAGGGCCGAGGCGATCGTCTCGCCCTCCCGCGCCGTGAGGCGTTCCCCCTTCCATGTAAAGGAAAGGCTGGGCCCAGGCGGGATGGGCAGGATCGGGTGTTCCTTGATCCGGTAGTCGGTCATCGGAATTCCTCTCGAGGGGATCCCTCCATTCAAGCACTCCGGGTCCCCCGGGACCGGGGCGCCCCCGGCGAGTTGTGACCCGCGTCTCTCGGCTGGAACGATTCTCAAATCCAGGCTGGGCCCTTCCACCCTATCCTGGAGGGATGAGCGAGACCCGCCTCGAAAAGGACGCCCTCGGGGCGCTGGAGATCCCGGCCGGGGCCCGGCACGGGATCCACACGGCCCGCGCCCTCGCCAACTTCCCCCTCCTGGGGCGCCCGGTCCACCCCGCCCTGGCCCGGGCCTTCGGGGCGGTCAAGCTGGCCGCCCTCCGCACCAACCTCCGCCTGGGCTACCTGCCCGAGGACGAGCGGGCGGACGCCATGGCCCGGGCCTGCCAGGAGCTGATGGAGGGCACCCTCGCCGCCGACATCCGGGTCGACGCCCTCCAGGGGGGCGCCGGCACTTCCACCAACATGAACGTCAACGAGGTCCTGGCCAACCGGGCCCTGGAGCTCCTGGGCCTGCCCCGGGGCGACTACGGGACCGTCTCGCCCACCGGCCACCTCAACCTCCACCAGAGCACCAACGACACCTTCCCCACCGCCCTCCGCGTCGCCGCCATCCACGGCCTGCGGGAGCTGGAGCTCCGGGTGCTGGGCCTGCAGGAGGCCTTCCAGGACCGGGAGCGGGCCTTCGCCCACGTGGTGAAGGTGGGGCGGACGGAACTCCAGGACGCGGTGCTCACCACCCTGGGCCGCACCATGGGCGCCTTCGCCGAGGCCCTGAACCGGGACCGGTGGCGGCTGGCCAAGGCCGAGGAGCGCCTGCGCGTGGTCAACCTGGGCGGCACGGCCATCGGGACGGGCCTCGCGGCCCCCACCGACTACATCTTCCAGGCCACGGACGCCCTGCGGGACATCACCGGACTCGGCCTCGCCCGGGCCGAGAACCTGGTGGAGGCCACCCAGAACGCGGACGCCCTCGTGGAGGTCTCGGGCCTCCTCAAGGCCCTCGCCTCCACCCTCATCAAGATCTGCTCCGACCTGCGCCTCCTGGCCAGCGGCCCCCAGGCGGGCCTGGGGGAGGTGATCCTGCCCCCGGTCCAGGCGGGGAGCTCCATCATGCCGGGCAAGGTGAACCCGGTCATCCCGGAGGCCGCGACCCAGGCGGCCATCATGACCATCGCCCACGACCAGGCCCTGACCCTGGCGGTCTCCCTGGGCAACCTGGAGCTGAACGCCTTCCTGCCCCTGGCGGCCCACAGCCTCCTGGAGAGCCTGGACCTCCTGGCCCGGGCCTGCGGCCTCCTGCGGGAGCGCTGCGTCCTGGGGCTCGCGGCCGACGAGGCCCGGTGCCGGGCCCAGGTGGAGAACGGCACCGCCGCGGCCACGGCCCTCCTGCCCCTCCTGGGCTACGAACGCACCTGCGAGCTTGTCGCCCGCCTCGACGGGCGCGGCCTGCGGGAGGCGGGCATCCAGGAGGGCTACTTCACCGCCGATCAGTTCGAGGCCCTGACCAGCCCCGAGGCTGTGGGGCGCCTCGGTTTCCGCAAGGCCCGACCATGACCCAGCCCGCCCCCCGCTCCCTCCGCCTCCACATCGGCCTCTTCGGTCGCCGGAACGTCGGAAAATCCTCCCTCCTGAACGCCTTCACCCGCCAGCGGGTCTCCATCGTCTCGGACACCCTGGGCACCACCACCGATCCGGTGGAGAAGCCCATGGAGCTGCTTCCCCTGGGGCCCGTGCTCTTCGTGGACACGGCCGGGATCGACGACGAGGGCGCCCTGGGCGAGCTCCGCATGGCCCGCACCCGGGCCGTCCTGGACCGGGTGGACCTTGGCGTGGTCGTCACCGAGGGCGGGGCCTGGGGCCCCTTCGAGGCGGGCCTCCTGGAGGAGCTGCGGGCCCGCAAGGTGCCCGTGCTCGTCGTGCGGAACAAGGCCGACCTGGGCGAGGCCCCGGGCCACCCCGACGACCTGCCCTGGGTTTCGGTGAGCGCCCTGGAGGGTTCCGGCATGGCCGCCCTCCGGGAGGCCCTGCTGCGCCTGGCCCCCGCGGACTTCTTCGACAACCGGCGCCTGGTCAGCGACCTCGTCCCCCCGGGCGAGACCGCCGTCCTCGTGGTCCCCATCGACAAGGAGGCCCCCAAGGGCCGCCTCATCCTCCCCCAGGTCATGGCCATCCGGGACCTGCTGGACGGCGAGAGCATGGCCCTCGTGGTCCAGGAGCGGGAGCTGCGCAACGCCCTCCAGCGCCTCACCCGGCCCCCGGCGCTCGTGGTGACGGACTCCCAGGCCTTCCTGAAGGTGGCCGCGGACGTGCCCCGGGACGTGCCCATGACCAGCTTCTCCATCCTCATGAGCCGCTTCCAGGGCGACCTCGCCGAGCAGGTGCGGGGGACCCTGGGCATCGAGCGCCTCAAGGGCGGGGACCGGGTCCTCGTGGCCGAGACCTGCGGGCACCATCCCGTGGGCGAGGACATCGGCCGGGTGAAGATCCCCCGCTGGCTGACCCAGTACGTGGGGGCGAAGCTGGAGTTCGAGCACGTGCAGGGC
This sequence comes from Mesoterricola sediminis, assembly GCF_030295425.1. Classification (NCBI taxonomy): domain Bacteria; kingdom Pseudomonadati; phylum Acidobacteriota; class Holophagae; order Holophagales; family Holophagaceae; genus Mesoterricola; species Mesoterricola sediminis. Next base: position 2,769,502 of record NZ_AP027081.1, read on the forward strand.
CGGGATTTCCCCGAGGACCTGAGCCCCTACGGCCTCGTGGTCCACTGCGGCAACTGCACCGGCAACCGCCGCGAGATGCTGAGCCGCATCCACCGCGCCCGGGAGGCGGGCGTGCCCCTCACCAACTACGGCCTGACGATCGCCTATTCCCTGGGGATCTTCGACCGGGCCCTGGAGCCCTTCCCCGCCGCCAAGGCCCTGCTGGAGCAGACGAATGCAGCGAAGTGACATCCTCTCCTGGCTGAAGGAGACCGACGAGACCCGCCTGGAGACGCTCTGGGCCCAGGCCGACGCCACCCGGAAGGCCCATGTGGGGGACGAAGTCCACCTGCGGGGCCTCATCGAGATCGGCAACTACTGCGTGCGCCAGTGCGCCTACTGCGGCATCAACGCCTGCAGCCAGGGCATCACCCGCTACCGCATGCGCCCCGAGGAGATCCTGGAATGCGCCCGCACGGCCCACCGGCTCGGGTATGGCTCGGTGGTCATGCAGTCGGGCGAGGATCCGGGCTTCAAGCCGGAGACCATCGCCGACCTGGTGCGGGAGATCAAAACCACGACCCCGCTGGCCGTCACCCTGAGCCTGGGGGAGCGGGAGGACGAGGAACTCCGCCTCTGGAAGGCCGCCGGCGCGGACCGCTACCTGCTCCGCTTCGAGACCTCGGATCCGGTCCTCTACGACCGCATCCACCCCGCCCTCCCCGGCACCCTCTCCGACCGCATGGCCCAGCTGGAGCGCATGCGGGACATGGGCTACGAGATCGGCACCGGCGTCATGGTCGGCATCCCCGGCCAGACCTGGGACATCCTGGCCCAGGACATCGACACCTTCCGGCACTACGACATGGACATGCTCGGCATCGGCCCCTTCCTGCCCAGCCCCCGGACCCCCCTGGGCGGCGAGGCGGCGGACACCTTCCGGGCCGCGCCCGGCGACCAGGTGCCCAACGACGAGCTCACCACTCTGAAGGCGGTCGCCCTCGCCCGCCTCGTGTGCCCCCAGGCCAACATCCCGAGCACGACGGCCCTCGCCACCCTCGACCCCCAGACGGGCCGGGAGCTGGGCCTCAACCGGGGGGCCAACGTGGTGATGCCCAACGTGACCCCGCCCGAGTACCGGGTCCTCTACGAGATCTACCCGGGCAAGGCCTGCGTCCACGAGACCGCCCAGGTCTGCCACGGGTGCATGGAGGCCCGCATCCGCAGCATCGGCCGGGTGATGGGGAAGGGCCCCGGCGGCCGCCGCGCCGCCCAGGCCTGAACGGGGTCCCCCCGGGTCCGGACGCGCGCGGGTGTGATCCAGATCAAACCGCTTTCCCGTCCGTTTCCTCGGGAATCCGCTAGAATGACTGCGACCAACCCTAGCTCGTGTGGAGGGGAGGTCCCCGCAGGCCCGGGAACAGCGCCACGGAGGACCGCACGGTGGGGCCCGGCCCCGCTGGATGCGCCGAGCCCGGTTCCACGCCCCATGCCTTTCCGGAGGACACCCATGAAACTCGCCCGCCTTTTCGTCCTTGCCGCCCTCGCGTGCGCCCCCGCCCTCCGCGCGGGCGAGGCCGCCCCTGAGGTGCAGGCCAAGTTCCTCAAGGTGATCGTGTCGTCCTCGGGCTCCAACCGCATCGCCTGCAGCGACCCCGCCCTGCGCCCCGCCCTGGAGGCCCTGGGCCTGCAGGTGGACGGCAACGCCCAGGTGATCTGGGCCACCTCGGTGCCCGAAGCCAAGGTCAGCAAGGCCATGGGCAAGCTCGTCGTCGCCGGGCGCCGGGAACTGGCCTCCGCCAGCTGCGTGCTCATCGAGGAAGAGGGCGGCCGCCCCAAGCTCCTCCTGAACACCAACAACCTCCGGTCCTCCAAGGTCCAGCTGGGCGACGCCCTCCTCAAGCTGGCCGAGAAGATCTGATACCGGATCTCAACCACCCCGGATTTGGCTTCAGCCGTTCATGGTCCCATGATGGAGCATGTGCCCTGGAGGGGCACTGAGGTCGCCATGTCCGAAGAAGCCAGCCAGCGCCAGCGTATCCGGGTCTCGGCCCTGTCCATCGGGGCCGGGACCTTCATCCTCGGGATGAAGTACTACGCGTTCCACATCTCCCATTCGGCGGCCCTGAATTCGGACGCGATCGAGAGCGTGGTGAACGTCGTGGCGGCCGTGTTCGCCCTGGGCGCGGTGATCTTCGCCGGGAAGCCCGCCGACCGGGATCATCCCTACGGCCACGGCAAGATCGAGCATTTCTCCGCCGCCTTCGAGGGGGGCATGATCAGCCTGGCCGCCGTGCTCATCTGGTACGAGGCCATCAAGGCCCTCATCGAGAAGCCGGCCCTGGAGCACCTGGGCAAGGGTCTGGCCATCAACTTCGGCGCCGGCCTCCTCAACGGGGCCCTGGGCCTCTACCTCATCCACCAGGGCAAGAAGCAGCGCTCCACCGCCCTGGAGGCGGACGGCCACCACGTCATGTCCGATTTCTGGACCACCTGCGGCCTGGGCGCCGCCCTGGTCCTCGTGACCTTCACGGGCCTCACCTGGCTGGACCCCGCCATCGCCATGGCCGTGGGCAGCCTGCTGGCCTGGACGGGTTACAAGCTGGTCCGGTCCAGCAGCGCCGCCCTCCTCGACACCGAGGATCCCCAGCTGCTCTCCCAGCTGGTGGAGGTCATCAACCGCGTCCGGCCCCAGGAAGTCCTCGCCATCCACGAAATGCGCACCCTCCGCTCGGGCCGCTACGTGCACGTGGACATCCACGTGGTCCTGCCCGAATTCTTCCACATCGCCCGGAGCCACGACCTGGCCGAGGCCTTCGGTCAGCGGGTGATCCAGGAGGCGGGCCTGGAGGGCGAGCTCCACACCCACGTGGACCCCTGCCAGCGGGCCCTCTGCGCCCAGTGCCCCATCGCCGACTGCCCCATCCGGCGGGAGGCCCAGCGGAAGTCAGCCCCCATCAGCCTCGACACGGCCGTGGCCGCGGGCCCCATCTGACCCCCCTCAATCCGCCAGCGGCAGGTCCAGGGTGCTCCGGAAGGCCTCGCCGGCCTCGTTGGTGATCTCGCAGATGAGCCGGACCCGGGGCCCGGCGCCCGCGTCGAAGGTGATCCGGGGGCTGCCGGCGCCGGTCCGGAGGGTGCCCCCCTCCACGGTCCAGGCGTAGGTGCAGCCGGGCTGGTCGGGCACCGAGGCCCCCAGGCCCGTGGCCCCCTTGGTCGCGTGGCCCGGACCCCGCACGGGCCCCACCGGGGCGGCCACCACCTGGATCGCCAGGGTGGCCCGGACGGTGGGATCCTCCCGGAGCGCCGCCTGCACGGTATAGCGGCCGGGCGTCTGGGGGGCCCGGTACTCGCCCAGGGCGTCCACGGTGCCGCCGCCCGGCTCCAGCACGGTCCAGCGGATCGCCGTGTCGGCCGGGCCGTCCAGGGTGAAGCCGGCCTTGTAGCGGTTCCCGGCCGTCACGACGGCCCGGGCGGGCTGGATGGACAGGGCCACCCGCGGCGCCAGGGGAAGTTCCAGGGAGGCGGTCAGGGGGGTCCCGGCGGCGTTGACGATCCGGCAGACGAGCCGGATGGGGCCGGTGGTCCCGGCCTGGAAGGTCACCTCGGGGCCGTCGGTCCGGCCCGCCAGGACGGCATGGACGGCGCTCCAGGCGTAGGTGGCGCCCGGCTGGGCGGGCACCGAGGCCTTCAGGTCCCGGGCCCCGGGGGGAACCCGGTCGGGTCCGGTCACGGGTCCCCGGGGGGGCGGGATGACCCGCACCTGGGTGTGGCCGGTGCGGCCGTGGACCCGGGCGGTGACCTGGAACGTGCCGGGCCCACCGGTGGCCTGGTATCGCCCGCCGGGCGAGATCGTGCCGCCGGTGACCGACCACGCCGTCCCGGCCGGGGCCTCCGCCCAGCCCCGGATCCGCAGGTCCAGGGTCCGCCCCTCCGTCACCACGCCGTCCGCCGGTTCCAGGACCAGGGCCTCCGGACCCATGGGCGACACCGGCGCCACCGCCTTCGGCGCCTGGCAACCGGGTAGGGCCACCAGGGCCGCCAGGATTCCGATCCGCCACCCCGCCCGCATGCCCATGCCTGCCTCCAGAACCTTGCCAAATCCAAGCTGTCCATTGGATAAGGCCTGTTGGCATCACTTTCGCTGTCTGAGGCCCTGGTGTCAACATGCTGACCTACCTGGACAGGCTCCTCCCCTACGTCAGCCGCCTTTCCCGGCGGGTTGACCTGGCTGCGCCCGTCTTCGTCCTGATCGTCATGGTGGTCATGATCCTGCCGCTGCCGGCGTTCGTGATCGACATCCTGATCGTCTTCAACATCACCCTGTCCCTCCTGATCCTCCTGGTGGGCATGTATGTCAGCAAACCCCAGGAATTCAACGCCTACCCCTCGATCCTCCTGATCGTCACCCTCTTCCGCCTGGGCCTGAACGTGGCCACCACCCGCCGGATCCTCCTGTATGGCGGCGAGCAGGGCCCGGAGGCGGCCGGCCACATGGTGCAGGCCTTCGGCCAGTTCGTGGTGGGCGGCAGCTACGTCATCGGCCTGGTGGTCTTCCTCATCCTCCTGGCCATCCAGTTCCTCGTCATCAACCACGGCGCCGGCCGCATCGCGGAAGTGACCGCCCGCTTCACCCTCGACGCCATGCCCGGCAAGCAGATGGCCATCGACGCGGACCTGAACGCCGGCTACATCGACGAGCACGAGGCGCGGCGCCGGCGGCGGGAACTGGGCGAGGAGGCCAATTTCTACGGGGCCATGGACGGCGCCGTGAAGTTCACCCAGCGGGACGCCGTGGCCGCCCTGCTCATCCTGGCCGTGAACATCATCGCCGGCATCATCATCGGCATCCTCAAGTACAACATGCCCGTCATGGCGGCCATGGAGACCTTCACCCTCCTGACCGTGGGCGACGGCCTCGTCACCGCGGTGCCCAGCCTCCTCATCTCCGTGGGTGGCGCCATCCTCACCACCCGCAGCGGCAGCCAGTCCCCCAACCTCGGCGCCGACCTGGTGGGCCAGCTCGGCCTCGACTACCGGCCCCTGGCCATCGCGGCCGCCGTCCTCTTCCTCTTCGGAGCCGTCCCGGGCCTGCCCCTGGTCCCCTTCTGGATCATGGGGGTGGTCTTCGGGATCATGGCCTACGCCACCTACGTGTTCGCGCTGCAGAAGGCGTCCCGCAAGGCGGAGCCGGAGAAGCCCAAGGCCGAGGCCCCCGAGCGGGTCGAGGCCCTCCTCAAGGTGGATCCCCTGGGCCTGGAGGTGGGCTACGGCCTCATCTCCCTCCTGGACGTCAACCAGGGCGGGACAGTCCTTGAGCGGATCAAGGCCCTCCGGCGCCAGATGGCCCAGGAACTGGGCATCGTCGTGCCCCCCATCCGGATCCGGGACAACCTCCAGCTGCCGGCCAACGTCTACCGGGTCCAGCTGCGCGGCGAGGAGATCGCGCGCAGCGAGGTCATCCCGGGCATGTTCCTGGCCATGAACCCCGGGACGGCCACCGGCGACGTCCAGGGCACCGCCACCACCGAGCCCGCCTTCGGCCTTCCCGCCTTCTGGATCCAGGAAGGCCAGCGCGACCACGCCCAGCTCATGGGCTACACGGTGGTCGACCCGGCCACCGTGATCACCACGCACCTCTCGGAACTCATCAAGCAGCAGGCCCCCGAGCTCGTCGGCCGGCCCGAACTCCAGGGCCTCCTGGACAACCTCAAGGAGTCCGCCCCCAAGCTCGTGGAGGAGCTGGTGCCCAACGTGGTGCCCGTGGGCCTCCTCCTCAAGGTCCTCCAGAACCTCCTCCGGGAGCGGGTGCCCGTGCGGGACCTGGGCCGGATCCTGGAGGCCACCGCCGACGCCGCCGGCGTCACCCGCGACCCCCTCGTCCTCACCGAATACGTCCGGCAGCACATGGGGCGCTCCCTCACGACGCCGCACCTCAGCGAGAACAACGAGCTGGGCGTCCTCATGCTGGACCCCCAGCTGGAGCAGGCCATCCAGTCCGGCATCGAGACCACGGACCGCGGCAGCTTCCTGGCCCTGGACCCGGGCCGCTTGCAGGAGATCCTCGGCCGCATCAGCTCGGGCATCACCAACCTCCTGCCCGGGGCCCAGCCGGTGCTCCTGACGAACCCCGTGGTCCGCCCCCACCTGCGCCGCCTCCTGGAGCGCGCCCTGCCCCACCTCGTCGTCCTCAGCCACAGCGAGATCCCCATGGACGTGCGCGTGGTGAACCTCGGGACGGTGTCATGATCCCCCCCTCCTTCGATCCACGGACGGCCCCATGCGCGTGAAGACCTTTGAAGCCGCCTCCATGCAGGAAGCCCTCTCCGTCGTGAAGCGCGACATGGGGGAAGACGCCTTCATCCTGTCCACCCGGACCCGCCGCCGCAAGACGCCCCTGGGCGAGGAGGCCTACATCGAGGTCACCGCGGCCGTGGACGAGGCCTCGGACCGCCCGGCCCCCCAGCCCCCGCCCGCACCCGCCCGGGCCGCCGCCACGTATGGCCTGCGCGACCCCCTGGCGGCGCGCCACGCGCCCGTGCGCGCCCCCGAACCGCCGCGGGCGGAGCCCCGCCCCGCCGCCCCGCCCGCGGCGGCCGCGCCCCCCGCCGCCGCCCCCGCCCCCCGTGGACCTCCAGCCCCTGCGGCGCGAGCTCCTGGAGATCAAGGGCGCCGTGGAGGCCCTCAAGGAGGTGGAGGTCCGCAACGCCTCCATCCTGCGCGAGCTGGACCAGATGAAGGCCCAGCTCACCCGCATCCAGAAGCAGGGCATGCCCCAGGCCCAGCTGCAGCTGCCCCAGCCCCTGCTCGAGCTCTACGGCGACCTCGTCGCCAACGACCTGGACCCCCTCATCGCCCTGCGCCTGTGCGAGTACACCCAGCGCTCCCTCATGGAGCAGGACGGGACCGGCCACTCCGGGGAGCTGGACCCCGAGCGGGCCCGCATCTTCCTGCGGCGCGTCATCGCCGACTTCATCCCCGTCGCCCCTCCCATCCAGCTCGAGACCGGGCGCACCCGGGTGGTGGCCCTGGTGGGGCCCACGGGCGTGGGGAAGACCACGACCATCGCGAAGCTGGCCGCCTATGCCAAGCTCGAGCTCAAGCAGAAGGTCGCCCTCCTGACCCTGGACACCTTCCGCATCGCCGCGGTGGACCAGCTCCACCAGTACGCGGAGATCCTCCAGGTCCCCCTCCACGTGGCCCTGACCGTGGAGGACCTGCGCAGCGCCCTCCGCTTCTACCAGGACCGCGCCCTCGTGCTCCTCGACACGCCGGGGCACAGCCCCAAGGACGCGGAGATGATGGGCCAGCTGCGCCGGTTCCTGGACGAGCTGCCCGAGGCGGAGGTCCACCTGGTGCTTTCCGCCACCACGAAGCCCCGGGACCTGGCCGACATCGCCCAGCGCTTCGAGTCCCTCGGCCCCAGCCGCCTCGTCTTCACCAAGCTGGACGAGACCTGCACCCTGGGCCCCCTCCTCTCCACCCTGGTGAGAGTCAAGCGCCCCATCAGCTACCTGGGGACGGGCCAGGAGGTCCCCCAGGACCTCGAAATGGCCACGAGCCGGCGCCTGGCCGACCTCATCCTCCCCCTGCCCCAGCTCGCCTGACAGTTCCCCGCATCCGCGCATCGACCCTAGGCCCGCCATGAACGATCAAGCCAACCGTCTCAGAGCCCTGGCCCGCACCCAGCCGGCCCCCTCCAGCCTCTTCGGGAGCCGGGTGATGGCCATCGCCTCCGGCAAGGGGGGCGTGGGCAAGACCAACGTCGTGGCCGGCCTGGCCATGTCCCTCGCCCAGCAGGGCCAGCGCGTGATGGTCCTCGACGCCGACTTCGGCCTGGCCAACCTGGACATCCTCCTGGGCCTGGCCCCCAGCCACACCCTCGAGCACGTCCTCCGGGGCGAGAAGCTCCTGGAGGAGATCATCGTGGACGGGCCCTTCGGGATCCGGATCATCCCCGCCAGCAGCGGCATCCAGGAGCTGACCCGGCTGGACGCCGCCGCCGAGCTGCGCCTGGTCCAGGGCCTCCAGCGGGTCTCCCAGGGCCTGGACTGGCTGCTCATCGATACCGCCGCCGGCATCCACGATTCGGTCATCAAGCTCCTCATGGCGGCCCAGGAGGTCCTCCTGGTCACCACCCCCGAGCCCACCGCCCTCGTGGACGCCTACGCCATGGTCAAGGTCGTCCACCTGCGGGATCCCCAGAAGCCCCTGTGGCTCCTCGTGAACAACGCCCAGAACGAGGAGGAGGCGGAGGAGACCATCGAACAGCTCCAGGCGGCCACCCAGCGCTTCCTCAACCGGGAGCTCCAGGTCCTGGGCATGCTCCCCGCCGACCCCTTCATGCTGCAGGCCGTCCGCCAGCAGCGGTGCGTGGTCGATCTCTACCCCCAGGCCCCCGCCACCCTCGCCTTCGCCGAGGCGGCCGCCCGCCTTCAGCAGAAGATCCCCTTACAAAAAGAGGGATTTGCTGCATTCTGGAAGGGCCTTAGCACCGAGGAGCCATGACGGAGGGAGGTCGACCGGCGGGAAAGGGGCAGGACCCCAGGCAGGCCGCGTCCACGATGGGCAGGGCGGCCCTGGACGCCTATGGCCGCGCCGCCAGGATTCCCACCCCCTCCCCGGCCCGGCCCGAGGCGCCGGAGGTGCCGGACCTGCCCGACCTCCGGGACCGGGAGGAGCTCATCACCGAATGCCTGCCCCTGGTGAAGTTCGTCGCCCACCGCATCTCGAGCCGCCTGCCCAGCCACGTGGAGGTGGATGACCTCATCCACTCCGGGATCCTGGGCCTCATGGACGCCGTGCGGAAGTTCGAGCCCGACCGGAACGTGAAGTTCAAGACCTACGCCGAGCAGCGCATCCGGGGCGCCATCCTGGACGGCCTGCGGGACCTGGACTGGGTCCCCCGGAGCCTCCGCCGCAAGAAGAAGGACATCGAGGCCGCCTATCACCTCCTGGAGCAACAGCACGGGCGGGCCGCGACGGACGAGGAAGTGGCCGCCCACCTGGGCCTCGCCCTGGACGACCTCCACCATTCCCTGGACGAACTCAAGGGCGTGACCCTCGGCGCCTTCGTGGACGCCGGCGAGAACGGCGAGGGCGAGAACCTCATCAGCTTCGTCCCCGACCCGGACGGGGAGAACCCCCACATCCTGCTCCAGGCCCGGGAGGTGAGAAGCATTCTCAAGTCGGCCGTCGACCGCCTCCCCACCAAGGAGCGGTTCGTGGTCCAGCTCTACTACTTCGAGGAGCTGACCATGAAGGAAATCGGCACGCTCCTCAACATCACCGAAAGTCGGGTATCGCAATTGCATACCAAGTCCATGCTCCGCCTCCGGGGCAAGCTCAAGGAACGACGCATCGATGGTTGAACGGGATGAGCGATGGCCAAGATTCTAAGCCAGGAAGAGGTTGATGCCCTCCTGAAGTCCCACGCCAAGGCGGCGAAGGGGCCTGCACCCGCTGCCGGGCCGGTTGATCGCCCCACCGCCAGCGCCGCGCCTCAGAAGGCAAAAAAAGCCCAGCAGTTGAAGAAGGTCAGCCTCTACAACTTCCGCCGGCCGGACCGGGTCAGCCGGGAGCAGATGCGCTCCCTGCACTTCATGCACGACCGCTTCGCCCGGAACTTCTCCAGCTCGCTGTCCGCCTACCTCCGGACCATCACCGAGGTCAACCTGGTCTCCGTGGAGCAGTTGAGCTACCAGGAGTTCCTCCTCTCCGTCCCGGACCCCACCTGCTTCAACGCCATCTCCATCCGGCCCCTGGAGGGCGCCTTCGCCCTCGAGGTGAACCCCCAGCTGGTCTTCCCCATCATCGACAAGATGCTGGGCGGCCCCGGCGACCCCCTCAAGCAGCTGCGCACCATGACCGACATCGAGCAGTCCATCTTCGACGGCGTGCTCAAGCTGGCCCTGGACGACCTGCGCGAGGCCTGGCGCGGCATCATCGACCTGGACTTCAAGATCCAGGCCCGGGAGACGAGCCCCCAGCTCATCCAGATCGTGGCCCCCAACGAGGTCGTGCTGCTGGTGGTCTTCGAGGTGAAGATGAGCTCCGTGGTCGGCATGATCAACCTGGCCATCCCCTCCATCATCCTGGAGCCGGTGGCCAGCAAGTTCGACCAGGAGATGTACACCGGCTACAAGAAGTCCGGCACGTTCGAGGAGGCCAAGCTCCTCATGGAGAGCGTGAAGCGGTGCGACATGCAGGTCTGCGCCGAGATCCGGGGCACCAGCCTGAGGCTCTCGGACATCCTGGCCCTGCAGGAGGGGGACCTCATCCCCCTGACCAAGCGCTTCGACGCCGTGCTGGACCTCACCGTCGACGGCATTCCCCGCTTCCAGGGGTACGTCGCCCTCAATTCGAACCAGAAGCGGGTGTTCCAGGTGACCGCCCAGAAGCAGGAGGCTTGACATGGATCCCGTGATGTCCGACCTCGATCAGAAGATCGGCGGCTGTTTTTCCGAGAGCATGGCCAGCGTGTTCTCCATGCTCACCGGGCGGGAATTCGCCATCAAGCCGCAGGACGGCAACACCCTGGACCACACCGGCGTCTCGGTGCTGCACCAGGCCACCGTCGTCTACGTGAAGGCCCACTACACCAAGGGCATGACCGGCACCCTCCTGTTCACCCTCCCCCTCAAGGAGGGGACGATGCTGGTGGACCTCATGCTGGGCGGGGACGGGACCCCCAGCACGGAGCTGGCCGGCGACAGCAAGGACGCCCTGGCCGAGACCTTCAACCAGATCATGGGCAGCGCCAACCAGGCCCTGTCGGACCTGGCGGGAGAGACCCTCTCCATCTCCAACGTCGAGATCTTCTCCATGGAGGGCGGCGACGCCACCGGCCTGGAGGAACTCATGGGGCCCGGGCCCTTCTACGACCTGCCCCTGGAGACCACCCAGGAGAACCTCTCCACCCAGATCCACCTGCTCATCCCCGACCTGCTGGTGCAGCAGCTGAAGCGCAAGCTGGGCCTGGGCGAACCGCCCGCGGCCCCGCCGCCGGCCGCCCCCGAGCCCGTCGCGGCTCCGGCGGCCGCGCCAGCTGCCCGCGCGGCCGCGGCCCCCGCCCCCGCCGCCGCTCCGGCCGCGGGTCCCACCGCCCGGCAGCAGTCCGCGGTGGATACGGGCAACCTGGACCTCCTCCTCGACATCGAGCTGCCCCTCATGGTTCGGATGGGCCAGACCGAAATGCAGCTGGGCGAACTGCTCAAGCTGACCCCCGGCAGCATCCTGGAGCTCAACCGCGCCGCCGACGCCCCGGTGGAGCTCCTGGTGAACAGCAAGCTCATCGCCCGGGGCGAAGTGGTGGTGGTCGACGGCAATTTCGCCTTCCGCATCACGGAGATCGAGAGCACCGACGCCCGCATCCGCAGCCTCGTCTAGAAAGCCCTGGACGCTGAAGGCAGGTTCGCCTCCCATCCCGAGGTGAGGCCGTCCGAAGGGCTGCGAAGAGCCTGGCTCCTGGGCCCGGTCAGGCCCTGCCGTCCGGGGCGCCGGCCTTGCGCTGGCGCCGCTGGATGACCAGGTGGACGATCAAGAGGACCACGCCGGCCCCGGCGAGGAGGCCGCGGAAGAAGTCGAGCAGGCCTGGCTGGAGGGTTCCCAGCCAGCCGTGACGCGCGAGCATGGGCAGCAGGTTCCCGCCGGACACACAGGCCAGGCCGCAGAAGAACCATCCGGTGACGGGGGTGCGTTGGGCGCGGCACATGGTCAGCCCCTCAGCCGGAGATAGGTCAGGGCGATCACCTTCGTGACGGCCATGACGACCAGGACGGCCATCAGGTCCCGGTGCAGGCCCTCGCCGCGGAGGAGGCCCCGGATCAGGAAGGCGCACAGCACCCCGGCGCCGGCCACTGCGGCATGGCTGGTGGCCTTGTACCGATGGATGATGAATCTTTCGTCAAACATTCAGGACTCCTTGAGGGTGAACAGGTCGTCGGTGGCCAGCCCGAAGTGCCGCGCCAGCTGCAGGGCCAGGGGCAGGCTGGGCACATAGCGCCCCTGCTCGATGGAATTGATGCTCTGGCGGGACACCCCCACCGCGTCCGCCAGATCCTGCTGGGTGAGGCCCCGCGCCGTGCGGACCTCGCGCACGCGGTTCTCGAGGATGGGATGGGCCATGGCGCACCTGTGTGTCAAACTTGCTTGACATCAGCCTGGGGCACCGCCGGTGGGATGTCAAGCCACCTTTACATCTTTCCGCGGGCCCCGACTGTGGCGCCGGCGCCACACCCCCCGCCACACCCGGGCACACACCCTGTGGGCGCACGGACCACATTGTCAAAATCCAGCGAATGCTCTTGAATGGGGACCAGGCAGGAGCTCCCATGTGCGGAATCGTCGGATACATCGGCAGCCAGGCCGCGGCCCCCATCCTCGTGGATGGCCTCCGCAGCCTCGAATACCGCGGCTATGACAGCGCCGGAATCGCCCTCAACCCCGGCGACGGCCGGTTCCGCGTGACCCGGGCCTCGGGCAAGCTCAACAACCTCCAGGCCCGGGTGGACATGGCGGATCCCACCTCGCTGGGCATCGGGCACACGCGGTGGGCCACCCACGGCCGGCCCACCGAAGCCAACGCCCACCCCCACCGCAGCCCCGACGGGACCGTGGTGGCTGTCCACAACGGCATCTTCGAGAACTTCCTGGAGCTCCGGGCCGAGCTGACGGCCGCGGGCCACGCCTTCGCCACGGAGACGGACACGGAGTGCCTGCCCATCCTGGTCTCCCACCTCATGGCCTCCGGCTTGGCGTTCCGGGAGGCCTTCCGCCAGGCCATCGGACGCATGCACGGGATCTACGCCGTGGCCTGCCTGCACGCGGCCGACCCCGGCCGGGTCCTGGTCGCCCGGAGCGGCCCCCCCCTCGTCGTGGGGCTGGGCGAAGGGGAGAACTTCATCGCCTCGGACGTCATCCCCCTCCTGCGCCACACCCGCCGGGTGATCTACCTGGAGGACGGCGACCTGGCGGAGATCACCCGGGAGGGCGTGTCCCTCTTCCGCCTGGACGGCACAGCCGTCCAGCGCCCCGTCTTCACCGTGCCCTACGACCCCGTGGCCGCGGAGAAGGGCGGGTTCAAGCACTTCATGCAGAAGGAGATCTTCGAGCAGCCGCTGGCCGTCTCCAACACCCTGCTGGACCGCCTCCCCCTGGACGGCGGGGAGATCCCCCTGGACCTGCCCTACACCCTGGACGAGCTCCGGGCCATCCGGCGCATCACCATCCTCGCCTGCGGCACCAGCCGGCACGCGGGGCTCGTGGGGCAGTTCTACCTGGAGCACCTGGCCCGCATCGGCGTCGAGGTGGACTACGGCTCCGAATACCGCTACCGGGATCCCGTGGTCCCCGAGGGCACCCTGGCCATCGGCATCACCCAGAGCGGCGAAACCGCCGACACCCTCGCCGCCCTCAAGGAAGCGGCTTCCCGGGGGGCCCGCACCCTGGCCATCTGCAACGTGATGGGCGCGACCGCGGCCCGCCAGGCGGAGGCCACCCTCCTCACCCACGCCGGCCCCGAGATCGGCGTCGCCTCCACCAAGGCCTTCACCACCCAGCTGGTGGTGCTCCTCCTCCTCGCCCTGCGCCTGGGCGAGGCCCGGGGCACCCTGGCCCCCGGCCAGCGGGAGGAGATCATCCAGGCCCTGCGCGAGCTCCCGGCCCTCCTCGAGCGCGCCGGCGGCATGGACCGCCAGCTCCACGCCTGGGCCCAGAAGTGGCACGAGGCCACGGACTTCCTCTACCTGGGCCGCGGCCCCCTCTACCCCATCGCCCTGGAAGGCGCCCTCAAGCTCAAGGAGCTCTCGTACATCCACGCCGAGGGCTACCCCGCCGGCGAGATGAAGCACGGCCCCATCGCCCTCATCGACCGGCACCTGCCCATCGTGGCCCTCATGCCCCGGGACGCCCACCGCGAGAAGGTCCTCTCGAACCTCCAGGAGGCCGCCGCCCGCGACGGGCGCATCCTCGCCCTCGTGGAGGAGGGGGACACGGGCCTGGACCACATCGCCGAGGACGTGCTGGCCCTGCCCAGGGTGAACCCCTGGCTGGCCCCCATCCTCTACGTCGTCCCCCTGCAGCTCCTCAGCTACCACATCGCCGTCATCCGCGGCTGCGACGTGGACCAGCCCCGGAACCTGGCCAAGAGCGTGACGGTCGAATGAACGCGGGGGGCGCCCCTGGCGCCCCCCGCTGCTTCAGGCCCTACCGGATGATGCGCCAGGCCCGGATCCTGGGCATGGTGGAGGGCGGCTTGCCCGGCCCCGGCTGAGTGCCGATGGTCCCCGAGCCCGTGGCGCCGTTCCTCACCTCGCCGGTCTGGAGCACGCCGGCCAGGCCGATCGTGGCCATCTCGCTGGAGATGTCGTTGAAGGAGCCATACCAGCCGTTGTCGCAGAGGCTTCCGGGCGTGGCCACGGCCTGGGCCCCGTTGTTGAAGACCGGCGCCAGCACGTCGCACATGCGGAACGAGTAGCTGTAGCCGGAGCCGGAACAGGCCGTGGAAGTGGCTTCGGGCGTGTAGGTGGAGAAGAACAGCACCCGGTTGAGGACCACGGAGGGGGTGACCGTCTTCTGGTACGCGTACCGGTCCTGGGCGGAGACGTAGGCCGACTTCTGGGTCCCCACCGTGTAGTTGAGGTAGTAGCCGAACTTCGTCTTCAGGTAGTAGTTCGTCTGGGAGCTGTCCACCGCCGTCCCGGAGGAGGAGGCGATGGCGGTGAGGTCGGCCAGGTCGTCGTCCGTGAGGCCCTTGGTGTCGATGGGCCCGAGGGTGCCCGTGATGTCGGCGCTGTCCTGCCGGTCCAGCACCACCAGGAGCCGGTTGCGGTACGAGGTGCCGCCCCCGCCGGGATTCACCGAATCCAGGTCCATGGGATCGTTGCGGTCGCCGGTCCCGAACACCACGCCCCAGGTGGGGACGATGGCCTTGGGGGCCGTGGTCCGGGCCACGGGGAAGCCGTAGGGCAGGTTGAACACCACCGGCGCGACGCTGACGGCGGTGCCGGCGTACTTGGGCGTGTAGAGGCGGCGCACCGACCAGCTGTCCATGTTCATGGTGTCGCTGCGGGAGCCGCTGGCCGCCATCGCGCCCAGCACATAGGCCCCGCCCGAGGTGTCCGTGAAGTAAACCCGCTGCGTGGAATTGCTGTTGCTGATGGCCTCGACGGGCGTGACGGAGGCGGGGATGCAGCCCATGGAGGGGAAGGCCGACTTGAGGGTCGCGTCCTTCGCGAAATCCCACACCTTCACCACCGAACCGTCCCGGACATTGAGGGCGAGCACGGACCGGCCCAGCTTCGTGCCGGAACCGTAGCCCGGAGGCGTCGCCGTGGTGGCGGCGGAGAAGGCCGTGTCCACCTCGGGCGTCGTCAGGCCGCCGCCCATGAGGAACACGTCGGTCAGGACGCCGCCATAGCGGATCCGGGAGATGGTCGGGGTGCTGGAGCTGAAGCCGAGGGTCTTGAGGGTCTGGTTGGGGGACGTGGTGTCCGTCGGCGCGATTTCGTCGGGCCGGATCTTCCAGGCGACCTGGAGCTGGGTCGGATCATTGTTGGTGAAGGTGAGGCAGTAGAGGCTGCGCCCGCCCTTGCGCAGGCCCACGAGGATGCGGACGACGTCATTGCCGTCCACCATGCCGTTGCGGGTCCCGGCCTCGTTGAAATAGACCGTCGGCGAGCCGTCCATCAGGAAGCGGTGGGTGGTCCCGTTCCGCCAGGCCTGGAGGCCGCCCAGGAAATCGGGGGGCAGGAAGGCCCAGAGTTCGTCCACGGCCCCTTCCACCACGCCCTGGACGAGGGGCCGCCCCCCCACCGTCTCGGTGGCCTTGGGGATGCCGCTCACCTCGCCGAACCCGTGCAGGAGGCCCTGGTTGTCGCCGACGATGATCAGGCGGAAGTGGATGTCCGTCAGGTGACTCTTGAAATCGGAATGGAAAGTCGCCAGGGAACTGCCCGAGGGGATGGCGGAGGTGGGGAATTCCAGGATGACGGGGGTGCTGTTGATGATGTCCCCCATGATGTCGGCCCGGACCCCGGTGATGGAGCTGTTGGCGGAGGTGTCCGCCTGGGCCGCGAGGCTGGCCCCCATCATGAAGCGGATCAGGCTGCGCCGCTCGGTATCCGAGGAGACCCCCAGCATGGCGTTCGTGATGCTCGACGTGAGGCTCTCGTTCCAGGCCACCAGGGTGTTCGTGAAGGTGGTCGCGGAGGAGGGCGAGAGGGTGTAGATCTTGCGGTTGTTCCAGCCCCGGGTGGCGAGCGCGTCGGCCGCGGACCACGCGGCGTTGCCCGCGTTGAGACCGCTCGTCGCCGCCAGGACCGCGCCGTTCTTGTCGAGGATGTTGATCTGGTTCCCCAGGACCGAAAGGCCGGTCATCAGGAGGTCCCCGGTCCAGACGGAGCTCTGGTTGGTGATGAAGGTTCCCACGTAGGTCTGCCGGCCCACATTGAGGCCGACGAGGGGGGCCACCGGGGAGCCCATGGTGTTGGTGGCGCTGCGGGCCATGCCGAAGGCGAGGGAGAGGGCATCGGACAGGCCGTCCGGGTCCTTGCCATCGAAGTAGAAGGGGTTCTTCTGCTTGTCGGCCGCATTCGGGTCCAGGGGGTTGTAGGACGGCGGCGGATTGTTGTTGATGTCCCACGGCGTGGTCCGCTTTTCCCACCCGTACAGGGCCGCCGCGTACATGGCCTTCTTGGCCCCGTACGTGTCGTTCAGGTTGCCCTCCAGGCTCACCCCGATGGTCATGGTGCTGATGCGCCGCGTGATCCCGCTGGGCCGGGAGGTGATCACCCAGGGCACCTTGACGTTCGCGCTGTAGTTATCGGTGGGCATCCCCGAGATCGAGCTCGAGGTGGGGTAGTGGGCGGCGATGCCGGCGAGGGTGTAGAAGTTGTTGTAGGCGCGCGCCCCCTTGATGTAGCTGGGATTGGTGGCGACGGCCTTGTTGCCGTTGGCGACGCCCGTGGCGTAGGGATCCGAATCCCCGCCCGCGTCCGTCGGCCCGCCGTCCGAGAGGATGATCAGGTAGCTCTGGGTGCAGGAGGGCACGTCCTTGGGGAAGACACTGTTGCCCGTGTTGGTGTTGGCGAACTGGGCATAGGCGTTCATCACGCCGTTGGTGAGGGGCGTGCTGCCCGAGGCCCGCATGGTGATGACGTAGCGGAGCCGCTCGTCCGGGTTGTTGGCGCTGGTGGGCTGGGTGAGCTTGAGGAGCTCACGGTCGCCCGGGTTCCCGTTCGTATTGTTGGAATCGTACTGGGTCGGCGCGGTGGTGCCGCTGCTGGAATCCGGATCCCCGTAGAAGAACCGGAGGGCCCACTCCACATCCAGCTGGTTGTCCACCCAGGTCTGGATCAGGCAGCGCTTGATGGCCATGAAGCGCGTCATGCCCGGGAGCTGGTTGTTCCAGGCGGCGCCGCCCTCGCGCACGTCCTTGACCGCGTAGCTGCCAGCGTTGGTCCCGGTGTAGGCGGTGATGCCGTCGTCCGTGGCGTTCCGCACGTCCTGGCCGAAGGCGATCCACATGAGGTAGTCGGCCCCGTAGTTGAAGCAGCCGATCTTGCCCTTGGCGCTCGTCGCGCCCGTCCAGGGCTGGAGGATGCCGTCGTTGCCGTCGAAGCCCTGGGACCAGATGCCGTCCACCTCGTACCACTGGGCCTTGCTGGTCTGGTTCCCGTTGGAATCCGGCACCTTGTCGAAGATGTACGTGTGCTGGGGGTGCTTCTTGGCCACCGCGTCGGCATAGTTGCCGTTGCCGCCCGTGGGCCACTGGGGCGCCGGGCTCAGGGACCGGTTCTGGCCCTCGTAGTAGGGCACGGCGTCGAAGAGCGCCCAGGGCAGCGGCAGGTCCACGACGCGGATCTTGTCGGACCGCTTGATGTCCGTGGCGGAGTAGGAGGTGTAGTTGCCGCCGGCGCCGCCCGAATAGGGCCGCGGCTTGATGTTCAGGTTCCCGACCGCATAGGTGCCCGTGGTCCCGTCCGACTTCACGTACGAGTAGTTCACGGCGGAAGAGCTCGAGGCGAAGGAGAAGCGCACGTGGCTGGCCCGCTGGACCCAGAGCTTCACGTCCGTGCTGTTCACGTCCGAATAGACGACGGGGTCCCCGTTGGGCTTGATGAGGATGCCGTTCTTCAGGCCGGATACCACGTTGCCGGGCGACGGGTCGATGGCCTTGCCCTCGTGGAGGTTCACCCACACGGAGATGCTGGACCCGGAGCCGCTGGAGTACACCACGGGCACCACCCGGTTCTGGAAATCGCCCGCGGGCAGGCCCCAGACGTTGTTGTGGATGCTCTGCCCCGTGGAGCCCTGGGTGGAGGTCCGGTCCGCGTCGGCGTAGTAGAGCTTGCTCCAGTAGACGCCGTTCATGGATCCGGAGTTGTCGATGAGGGTGATGATCTCCGGCTTGGCGGCGGCGGAGGTGCCGCCCGTGTACACATCGAGCACGTCGGTCTTGCAGGTCTGGAGGCGCGTGTCGAGCTGGGCCGTGGCCACGACCGGGGCCAGGGCCAGCAGGAGGGTGGAAATCGCGCGGAAGCACTTCATGGCGTGGATCTCCTGCATCAGGGGGCGACGGTGACGAACATTTCACGGGTGGCGCTGAAGCGAACGTAGGTGTTCAGCCCCGTGGGAACGCTGGCCTTGCCGATGCCCTGCACCTGGTAGAGCGAGGAGGCCAGGCCCGTCTGCTGTGTGGCCCCCCCTGCGGTGGAGCCCGTGCCGCCCTGGGCGGCCGAGACCTCGGCCACATCGGACTTCCCCAGGTAGCGCACGGTGACGTCGAAGCTCTGGACGGTGGCGAGCCCCGTCTGGAGGAAGCCCGTCCCCGACCGGGTGAGGACCATGTCGGACGCCGAGGAGCCCTCGGTGGAACCCACCAGGATCGCCCGGTCCCAGGCCACGCCGGCCGAGTCCACCCAGCCGGGGTTGAGCAGGTAGGGACTGGACTGCCAGGCCCCCAGGGTGTTGAGCTGGCGGAAGGCCTCCACCAGCCGCTGGCGGTCCCGGTCCGTCGCGGCGGCGGCGTTCTCGGGGTTGGTCCAGAGCAGGTACCAGTCCAGGCCGGCCTCGGCGGCCTCGGAGGCCCGCGCGGACTGCCATACGGTCCCCGAGCTGGCCACCTCCGTCAGGGCGTTGCGGCCCAGGGCGAAGGTGAGGATCGTGACCAGGATCAGCAGGGCGAGGGTGGCCAGGATGGTCACGGCGCCCCGCTCCCGGTCCCGGGAGGCGGAACGGAAAGGTTCAGGAGCCATACGCGAAATTCCTTGGAGAAACGAGGATGGTCTGGGTTCGGGTGCGGTAGGCCCGCGTGCCCGGCGTGGTGGCGTATTCGCTCCGGCGCAGGGGGGTCCGCGAGGTCAGGTCGATGCGGATCAGGCAGTTGATGGAGCGGAACCAGTCCGGGTGGAGGGGATCGGTGATGGACTTCAGGCCCTGGAGGCCTGCCGAGTTCAGCTGGCTGTTGGCATTGGCCTGCATCGTCGCCCAGTCCACCGTGCCCGTCGTGGGCCGCGTCCAGGTGCGCCCGCCGTCGAAGGACAGGTCCAGGCGGAAGCCGTCCACGTTCTCGGCCACGATGCGGCCCGGGACCTTCGTCCAGTCCACCGTGCCCGTCAGGGGATAATCGGCCTGCTGCCGGACCAGGCACGGGAGCCGGACCCCCGAATTGGCCGGGTCCAGGCCCACCGCCTGGACGGAGAAGCGCACCAGCTGGGCGGGGCGCATGAACATGACCGGCACCTTGGCGAAGTGGGGCTTCTTGAGGCCGACGGTGCCATTTCCCATGGCGAAGCGGTTCACGACGTTCTGGTCCGTCTGGAACGCGATGGGGTTGGTGCCTCCGGCGATGAGCGGATGTTCCCAGTAGCCCTTCTCGCCGCTGTCCAGGATCACCATGACGTCGTTGGCCTGGAGGTCGGTGATGTTCCCCGCCAGCAGGTTGAGGGTGACGCTCGTCGGGGGCGAGGTGGGCACGCCCGTGTAGGCGATGTCCTCGCCGTCCGTGTTCGTGGCGAACTCGGCCCGGACCCGCAGGGGGATGTCCTGGAAGAACTCGATGACGTCCGAGGTCACCGTCTCGTCCTGGGTGGTCGTGGGATCCGTGTCGCTGATCCGCTTCACCGTGAGGGCCTGGTCGAGGGCCAGCGAGAAGAGGGGTTCGCTGCCGCTCATGATGTAGGTGGGGAGGGCCCGGTCGGGGAAGATCATGCCCGCCTGGGAGAAGTCGTCCGAGATCTGCTCGAGGGCCCAGCGGTTGCTGCGCTGGATGCCGATGGTCTCGTTCACGGCGGCGTAGTTGGACGCCGAGCCCCGGAAGACCCGGGCCAGGCCCGCCATGAGGATCGCCGTGAAGGCCACGGCGACCATGAGTTCGACGAGGGAGAAGCCCAGGTGGGTCCGTCTAGTAGCGCACATAGCGGCTCATGCTCATGACGCGGTTCACCGCGCCGTCGGTCCAGGTGACGTTCACCACGAACTCCTGGGAGTGCATGGCGGACACGGGGGCGGTGCCCTGGTAGGCCAGCCGGGCCCAGGACGCGGCGTAGACCGGCACGCGCTTCTGGGGATCGGGGACCAGCTTGGCCAGGTTCGCCACGGCGGCCCCCGTGGACGTCGTGACCTGCACGCCGTCCACATTGAATCCGCCCACCGGCGCCGGGTCCTTGGAGGTGCCAGGATCCTTGGTGTAGAGCGCCGTGTAGGCCGGGGTCAGCCCGTTCATCTTGGCGAAGTAGCTGTGCTGGCCCTCGCTCTGGACCTGCTGCAGCACCTGGTCGGCCACGTACGAGGCCGTCACCCGGCCCCTGCCGCCGGTGGAAGCCGCGGTGGAGGCGGCCTGGAGGGCCGCGAGGCCGAGAAGTCCGATGGAGAGGATGAAGGCCGCCAGCAGGAACTCCACCAGGGTGAAGCCCCCCTGCCCCGCCGGCGCCGCGCCCCGGGCCCTCACAGCCGCATCCAGGTCGCGGTCGGGCTCGACCGGTAGTACCGCAGGATGGAGCCGGTCTGGGTGACCAGCAGCACCCCCACGGGGCCCTCCGGGTCCGGGGCCCCGCCCCGGGCCGCCACCACGGCGATGTAGCCCTCCGCGTCGAGGGAGCCGTTGGCGTTGATCGTCCAGGTGCGGGAGGGATCGGCCAGGCTGTTGGTCCACATCCCGGCCGTGAAGACCGTGCCGCCGTCCACCGCCAGCGTGCTGAGCTTCCCCTGCAGGCTGGTGATGGCCGTGGACGCGCCCGAGGTCGCGCCGGTCATGTCCACCATGGCGCGCTGGGCCAGGCTGGGCTCCGAGGCCAGGGACCAGCGCCCCTGGCTCGCGCCGAACGTGAGGGTGACGGAACTGGATACGACGGCGGGCCCGCCCGTGGCCGCGGTCTGGTAGGCGAAGGCCGCCGCCGAACCCGTCCCCGTGGGCGCCACCGTCACGGCCTGGCCGCTGCCGCGGGCCAGGGTCCGGGCCTCCACCAGGGCCCCGTAGATGCCGTTGAGCGTGCCCTTCACGGCCGGCGCCGTGCGGTCCATGACCGAGAAGGCGTAGACCAGGCAAAGGATGGAGATGATGGCCATCACGACGAGCAGTTCGATGAGGGCAAGGCCCCGTTCCCCGCGGTGTCGCCCGGCCCTGGCGTGTGGCCCCTCGGCTGGAAAGGTCTGGATCATAGACGGATTTCCTCCGATCACCCGCACCCTCCGCGAACGGGCCTGGAGCCTCCCCGCAAAAGAATGCTTGAACATGAAAATTGTCGGGAATTCACCATTCAAAACCACGAAAGCTTCACCCCCCGGCGAAGAGCGCCCGATTCGCGCAGCGAAGGGCACATTCCGGGACCTGAAGTGAACATTTCAACGGTTGAGCATCACTGGAGACCCAGGATGCGGTTCAGCTCGCGGGTGCCCATGCGGGTCGCGATGTACTCCCGGCCGTCCGCCAGGAGGATCATGCGCTTCCCGTAGCGAAGCACCCGGAGGCCCCGCACGCCCTCGGGACGGGCCACCACCGTGCGATTCAGGCGGATGAGCCGGACGCCGGGCAGGGCCTCCAGCACCTGGTTCAGGGACCGCCACCGGGTCTGGAACTCCCCGGAGGCCGTGCAGGCCCAGACGGCCGCTCGCTCCAGCTTGAAGTGGCTGATCTTGGCCACCTCCAGGAGGAGGGTGCCCGTGCCCGCGAGCACCGGGATCCGGGGCGCCGGCTGCGCGAGGCTCGCCGCCTGGGCCACCCCCAGCTGCTTGCGCACGCGCTCAAGGGCCTTCTCGATGCGTTCCTGGGAAAAGGGCTTGAGCAGGAAGTCCGTGGCCTCGAAATCGAAGGCGGGCACGGCGAACTCCGCACCGCTGGTGACCAGCACGATGGGGAGCCGCGTGGAGTATTCGGCGAGGATATCGAGCCCGCTGGCGCCGGGCATCTTCACATCGATGAAGAGCGCGTCCGGCTGATCATGGCCCTGGAGCCAGTCCACCAGGGTGGCCCCATCCGCGAACTTCCCGACCACCGTACAGCCTGATTTTTCCAGACATCGTCCCAACCTCAGCAGCGAGAGGGACTCATCATCGGCTATGGCGATCTTCAGACTGCGGGAATCTTGCTGGGTCATTCGCTTCTCTTGCATCGAGCATACAGTGCGCCGGGACGGCCGCTTCATGGGCTTGCAAAGATGCCATTCACCCTTCCAATTGTGCACTTCGCTGTATTACAACGTGCATATCGAGCTCGCCCCCCCGACACCTCGCTACCACCGTAGGATGGAGGCATGAACGACCTGGTCATCACGAGGCGCACCCTCGCCCTGGCGGCTCTCTGGACCGTGGCCGCCATCCACGCCTGGATCCTCCTCGTCCAGGCCGCCCTGATCATCTTCGCGCCCCAGGGCGCCTGGCACTGGCCCGACGTCTACCAGGTGGAAGTGGTCGAAGTGGACAAGGACTCCAACGATGCCTTCCAGCGCGAGGTGAGCGTCCTCATCGGCGGCGAGGCCGAGACCATCAGCCTGCCCCGCCGGGAGGCCCTGGAGCTCCACCGCCACGACACCTTCTGGGTGCTGGACAACTTCTACGCCACCGGCATCCGCCCCGCCCAGTTCCGCCTCACCCCCGGCCGCCTCCTGGCCGAATACCCCGAAGTCCTCCTCCTCCTGGCCCTCGCCCTCATCCTCCGCATCCGCCGCTCCCGCTGGGGCCTCCCCCCCGAACCCGCCGCTGTGCCTGAAGGCGAACGCAAGGTGTACCGCGACACCTTCCACACCCGCGCCCAGCGCCACGCCGCCCCCGAGAAAGACCCCTCGACTTCCGGAACCGACAAGGTATAATGAACCTTCGCCGACACATTGGCGCGTAGCTCAGGGGTTAGAGCACTACCTTGACACGGTAGGGGTCGGTGGTTCGATTCCACTCGCGCCAACCAAAACGAACGAGGCACCCATTGGGTGCCTCTTGTTTTATTCCGGCACAAGGCCGTCTCAAGATTCGCCCAGGCCCACAATAGGCCCAAAACGCCTTCCGCGGACCGGCGCGAATCCACAGGGAACGCCGTGGATCCACCAAGGTGATTCCCGGTACGCAGGCCAAAAGGCCGACCCAACGCCATAGGTCGGCTTCTCCGAGCCGCCCTCGGCATGCAGGCCCCCGCCTTGGAGGCCAATACGTATTAACCCGCCAGGGTTGGTCGGAGAGTGGGTCTGCCGGGGGGGCGGATCCCGAAGGATCCGGGTGTCTCGAAAGCCTCGCCACCACTTGCTTTCGGGCCGGCCCGAAGGGTCACGAAAACTCTCCGGAGATCCAGGAATCGCACTCCCAAGGGTGGATGGAAACGACTGTGGATTGAGCTATATTGCGGGTCTACAGATGAACACCGTACGAAACAGACTTAGTGCGAGGA
The DNA here is from genome assembly GCF_030295425.1 of Mesoterricola sediminis. NCBI lineage: Bacteria > Pseudomonadati > Acidobacteriota > Holophagae > Holophagales > Holophagaceae > Mesoterricola > Mesoterricola sediminis. Next base: position 2,793,356 of record NZ_AP027081.1, read on the forward strand.
AGGTAGCAGAGGCGACAACGCCGGGCTACCACCTGGATGGCGGCTGCCTCTACCTCAGGATCCACCTGCGGGGCTCGGTCCGCCCGAGGGGCACCAGGGAAAGGCCCACGGACAACGTCACCAAGTGCTGGTGCTTCCGCTACCGCGACCGCGCCACGGGCCGGAAGGTGGAACACGGCCTCGGAAGCTACCTCGACGTGTCCCTGGCTGATGCCCGGGAGAAGGCTGCCGAGTTGCGAAGGATGCTGATTGACGGCCACGACCCGCTCCTTCAGCGGCAGCAGAAGCGCACCGAGCAGAAGATCGCCGCCGCCACCGTCCTCACCTTCGATGAGGCCGCTGAGCGCTGCATCGCCGATATGAAGGCCGGCTGGCGGAACGCCAAGCATGCCCACCAGTGGACCAGCACCCTGGCCACCTACGCCTCCCCCGTCCTCGGCAAGCTGCCCGTGTCGGCCATCGACCTCCCCCTTATCCGGAAGGTCCTGGACCCCATCTGGACCACCAAGAACGAAACCGCCAGCCGCGTCCTCCAGCGCATCGAATCCGTCCTGGCCTGGGCCACCGTCAGCGGCTATCGGTCCGGGGACAATCCCGCCAGGTGGAGGGGGAATCTGGACCATATCCTGCCGAGGCCTGGCAAGGTCCAGGCCCAGGAGCATCACCCTGCCCTTCCCTACACGGAGATTGGGGATTTCGTCGCCGCCCTCCGCAGGCAGAACGGGGTGGCGGCCCTGGCCCTGGAATTCCTGATCCTGACCGCCGCCCGCACCAACGAGGTGATCAAGGCCAGGTGGGAGGAGTTCGACCTCGAGAAGGCCCTGTGGACCGTCCCCGCTGAGCGGATGAAGGCCCACAAGGAGCACACCGTGCCCCTGTCACCTCGCGCCCGGGACCGAATCCGTCAACTCGCCCAGGCCAAGCTGGGTCCGTACGTCTTCCTCTTCCCCGCCGAGGCTAAGCGTCCGCCCAAGGAGGCAGTTCGTACTCCGTCTCCGCGACCCCCAGGCACTCCCGCTCGACCCAATTAAGGTTCTCCGCGTAGCGGGTGAGGTGCTGCGCGCGGGCATCCATGGAGAAGACGTCAGCCGCCGACAGGAACCGTTCCACCAAATAGGCGTGATCCACCAAGTTCCGATCCGTCATGGCCTTGATGTCCGCCTTGTCATTGTCGTGGAAGCGTTTCAGCTTGCTGACGACCACATCCGGGATGTCCAGCGCCAGGACCTCGAATGACCGCAGCCTCGCATTCAGTTCCCTGACCTGGTTCCATTTGGGCGGATGAGGCAGGAATGGGACCCCGGAGCCGACCACGTCAAGGTATACGTGATGCTTCCGATGCAGGGCCGTGTCCTTCCCCGCCAAGGCGAGCAGATCCTGCGCCACCTTCCCGATGATCGGATCGACGCCGAGGACATCGCTGTCCTTCGTGCCTCGGATGTAGGCCGTCTGGAGCATAAGGGCGGTCGAACCCAGCACCCGGAAGGGGATCCGGGGCTCGGTCTCAGGCCATTGTTCATCGATGGCCTGGAGAAATCGTTCAATGGGCGTCGGGGACATGGCTTTCCTGGATGGCCGCGGCGAAATCCGTGACCTGGATCGTGGTGAGAATGTTCCAGGCCTCCGAAATCGCGGAGCGTTTCCGGAGGACCTCCTGCTTCGTCTTGGGACTCGCAAAGGGCAGCCCCAGGTAGTCCTCGAAGGGGGCCTCCTGGGAACGCCCCCCGCCGAAGACCCGGTCCCTGTGGCTTCGAAGAACCGTGGCAGCCTTTGTGAGCGCCAGGGCCTGCTTCCGGGAAGGCGCCGCCCCGAGGGCCAGGTCGATGGCTGAGAGGATATTGTCGAGCAACCACCCGTACCGGTTCTCCAAGTGGTAGTCCTTGAACTGGACGAACAGCTTGGCCAGGTTTATCTGGCCGATATTGCGGATGACGACCGGGGCGAGAGCCGTCAGGGCCCGAGGATTCTCCCCGGAAACAAGGGCCTCCCGAATGATGGAATCCACCCGGGCCAGGTTTTCGCTGGGAAGGAGGTTGGGATCCTCCGCCAGGTGGTTCGCACCATGGGCGGCCAAGGCCTTCTGGATGGCTCCCCCGGTGTCTCCAGGGGTGGGGTCGAAATGGCTGGCCGGCACGTTGAAGAACTTGAGCACATGAATGAACTGCTCCGCGGACAGGGAACTCTGCCCGAGTTCGATCTCAGAAATGGCACTTTGGGAGAGGCCCAGGATCCGGCCCAGCTCCCCCTGAGACAAACTCCGCCCCTTCCGGAGGTCGCGGAGCTTCTTGCCAATCAGACTCCTTGACGGGGTTGCCGTGGCGGCTGTAAGCACGTTATTCATTTTGCTTACCCCCTACATCTGGAATGCCAAACCTGATATCCGGTGAAACTACCGGAAACACGGTAAATCTAGGCCCCAAACGAAGAGAAGTCAAGATGGAACCAGTCTTCCGCAAGCCAAGCCACACCGACGAAACCGATTCGGGAGGCGAATCCGCCGCACCCTTCACAAGCTGCCCTTTCACCCCTCAGCCCGAAACCGGCTTGGCGATCTCAAGGGGCTGAACCACCCCCAGCCCACCAATCCCGAGCACGGGCGCCAAGGACCGGATGGCCTCCGCCTTGGCGCTGGGCGCCAGGTGGCCATAGTGCTTCTGCACCATCCGAATGTCCGAATGGCCCAGCTGCTCGGCCACGAAAGCCAGGGGCACCCCCCGATTAACTAGGCCAGATGCATAGGTGTGCCGCAGCTCATGGAAGGTCACCTTGTCCACCTGGCCGGCCTCGCAGGCCAACTCCATGGCGTGGACCTCGTCATAGGCCGCCCACCCGTCAAAACCGGACAAGGCCTCCTTGCGGCCGGACCGTGCCACGGAACCCCGACGGAACATCAGCTCGTCGCCCCGACGGCCAGTCGAGTGCGAAACGAACCAACGCTGCCCTTCTTCGGTCAAGGCCACATGGCGCGGCTTATAGCCGCCGCCCTTGGCCTTGCCGAACTGGATGAACAAGGTGCCGGCCTGGGCGTTGAAGTCCCGGACCTGTAACTTGGTGAGTTCGCCGTACCGGGCGCCCGTGAACAGCGCCCCCTGGACCAAGGCCCGGAACTCGGGAGGACAGGCGTTGACCAGCCGCTGCTGCTCCTCCACGGACAGGAAGCGAACCCGAGCCTGGCTGACGTTTCGGAAGGGCTTCACTTCAGACCAATTCACGCCCCGGCCATGGCCGTGGCGCTGGGCGAAGTTCAGGGCGGCTTTCAGGTTGGTGAGGATCCGGTTGGCGGTATCCCTGCGGGCGCGGCGCTCATCGTCGGTGGCCGGTTTCTCCTGAAAGATCACCTCCTCCCCTTCCCGCCGGGCCCGGCCCGTCCGCCGACGGGGCTGCTGCGCCAATTCCTGATGCCACCGCTGCACCCGCCGCGGTGTCAGGGCTGTCACGTCCATGGCGCCCAGCTCGGGCAGGATGTGGGCTTGGGCGATCTGGTCCATGATCCGGACACCGTGAACGCCCCGCACTCTGGCATCGGCCAGGTAATCCCGCCAGACATCAGCCACGGTGTAGGGGCCTTCATGGGGAACCTCCCCACCGGCAACCAGGACCGCGGCACGGGACCATTCGGTGAATTTCGCCTGGGCAGCCTTGGAGGCCTGGGTGAAGGTGAGGATCTTGATTCCGTCGGCGTCCATGAAATCGTCGGCGGTTCCCACCCGGGCCTGCTTGTATACCCGTGGAGTGGCTTCCAGGTCGCACCATCGGGCAATCCATGAACCGCTGCCCCCAGAAGGGGGCCGCTCATAGGATAAGTAAGCGCCTGGCCCCAGCGTATCCATCCAGCGGCGCCCTAAAGCCAGTTCAAGCCTCTTATTGCGGGTGTCCAAGTCCGTACTTCGCTTGGTCCTCGCCATTCACCCTCCAGGCCTGATAAGACCCCAAACTTCCTCGCGGCGACCGTAGCACCACCACATGACGCCGAGAACAAAACAACTCATACACCCTGACCAAATTTCAGGATGCGCGCTAAGATAATTGCCATTCCATTGGGTAGAAAGAAATTCGTGACGAGCTCAGCTGTCCAATTCATCGCCCTCGGCACAAAACTGTGCCTCATCTATAGCCCACGGGATGGCGCCTCATGGATTCATGAGCGATTTGCAAGGGGCGACGCGCTCGACATAAAGGGCACATTTCACCTTACCAAAGCGGATCTTTTGGAGAAAACAGAACCAAACAATCTGAATGATGTAGATTACGACGATTCGGAGATTAGTTTTGTAGTAGCTCAGGCCGAGGGGAAATATTTCGTTTTCAATCCAGCAATCATCCAGATCAAAGTCCCCGTGCTTATAGCTAGAGGATCAAATCCAACCTGGAAGTGGTTCACCGCAGAGGAAAAAGTCTCCGTACTGAAGTTACTCGCAGATTTAAAACCCAGTCGTATTGTAATCGGGGGCGATGCAAGCGACGCAATTCCAATCAATGAATACGAAAAACTAATTGCGCAATTCCCAACTGCCTACGAATTAAAATATTATATCAAGTCACGCTTATCCATAGTGTTTCGTGAATTTTCTGATGCCAAAATTGATGCAAATGCCCTTCTTCATAATTACGTAGCAAAACGCATTACTTCTGACCCCAAGGACCCCATCCAGCCATTCCGGAAAGTAGAGGCACTAAAATACGAATACTTACTCAAAAAGCTCAGATCAATGCTCAAAAAGGATGTTGGCTATACCGAGCGCCACTGGCAGAAGGAAATTTTAGGAATTTTACAACTATTAAATCCGAAATATGTTGCATGTTTTACATCAGTAATTATCAAGGATACCCTAACCGGAGGCAATCGTCAGGTCGACATCATGCTGGTCGATGCTAACGGAAATATTGACGTAGTTGAAATCAAGAAACCATTCAAGGCCAAGATCGTAACCGAAGGAACGTATCGAAATAACCACGTCCCTCACCACGAACTATCAGGAGCGGTTACACAGGTCGAAAAATACCTTTTCCACCTAAACCGATGGGGCAACCAAGGGGAAGACAAATTAACAGAACGTTTCAAGGAGCACCTTCCCGTCGGACTCAAAATCCGAATTGTCAATCCTTGCGGCCTAGTCATCATGGGACGCGATAATGACCTTACAAATCAGCAGATGGCTGATTTCGAGATCTTCCGCCGCCAGAATAAGAACATTGTAGATGTAGTCACATATGATGACCTTGTGCGCCGCTTGGAGCGAGTGCTTAACCACTTCAAGGCCAAAGCCGATCTCCAAGACCCAGAGTGGAATGACCCGGTCAAGGAACAATAGGGATGGATTCAGGAGACCAGGAATTAAACATCTACCATTTAAAAAATCCTCTAAGGGATATATGGTAAGGGCATCGAGTCCATTCGTTGGATAAAAGCCATGAGAATAGCTACCCTGAAGATTGAGAACTTCCGCGGCGTAAACACGGGCGTTGTTCAATTCGGAAAACACTCGATTCTCATCGGGGACAACAACACAGGCAAAACAACATTGATCGAAGCCCTCGCCCTTCTTCTGGGAAGGGACCGACTGGTTCGGGAGCTCACTGAGCATGATTTTTTCGGGTCATGCCCTCAAGCAGCCGATCGAATCAAGATCATCGCCACCCTTACGGATTTTCCCAATGACGATCCGGAAGAAAGCAGCCAGTGGTTTCGGGAAGGTAGAGCGGTAGTCAAATGGCTTGATGGAGCCTCTGGCACGGTTCATCCCCGGAGGGAAAACCAAGCATGGAAACTGTGTTGCCAACTCGCAGTGCAAGCCAGGTTTGATCAAGAATCCTTGGCAGTAGAAACACTTCGATATTTCTATGACCACGACCAACCTATTGACCCTTTTTCGGAAGACGCCCCGGCAATAATACCCGGCAAGCTTATTCAGGAATTGAGCTTTTACCTTGTGCGAGCAAGTCGCACGTGGGACAAAGTTTTCTCCTGGGGCAACGAATTGTTCAAGCGGACTGTGGCAGCAGCCGCTGCGCAACCAGCCGCCTCCCTCCTGGCTGAGCGAGACCGCCTTCGTTCACCGGAGCAACCAATTGATGCTGACCCAGGCATTGAACCGCTAGTTCAGAGCTTAAACAAGGAACTAGCCATTTCCTTCCCAAATGCGCCCCAAGTGCAGCTTCGAGTTACTGCGACGGACAGCCGCTCTGTAATGGAAGCCGTAACAGCTCATTTTAAAGGGGAAGACGGGAATAGCATCCCCGCCGCTAGACAAGGAAGTGGACTTGTTTCAATGCAAGGATTGCTCCTACTCCTTGAATTGGGTCGGGCACGCGCAGCGGGAGGTGGCGAATTCTTAATGGCCCTTGAAGAGCCAGAAATTCACCTCCCCCCTTCGGCCCAGCAGCACTTGGTGCGGCGCGTGCAAGCGCTTTCAACCCAGACATTCGTGACAACTCACTCGCCACTCGTTGCAAGCATGGCTGACCCAACTTCCGTATTGATTCTAAGAAAGCACGCCGGTGTTCTATCCACTGAGCCATTCCTCAAGGAACCTCTACCGGAAGTGGCACCAAACTGGCAGAGAAGACTTTTACAACACAGCCGAATAGATGTTCTCGGTGCGTTAATGCAGCCATCGTTGCTTGTACCTGAAGGGAAGGCAGATTTCCATCTACTTAGGTGCATCTGGAAACCATTGATGACGACTTCAGGTTGGGTGGAAACCTTAAGTCGCCCCTATGGAATCGAGGTGGGAGTTGTTCCAACCGAAGATGCAAAGGTAGTTGAAACCCACCGCCTGATGGCCAGATTACATAGAAATGCGTCCTGCCTTGTCGATGGCGACAGGGAAGGACTGCGTTATGTGGAACATCTGAAAGACACCCCAGCGCCCCCCGCAGCGATCATCCGTTGGAATGATGGGGCAATGATCGAAGACATTGTTGGATGGGTTCTGAAAGCAGGCGAGGACGCCGCGATCGCGATGCTTGCTGAGATCCCTCAGGCATCTATCAGGTCCAGCAGTGATGTCGTGGCCTACTTAAAAGGACACAAAATGGACATCGTGGCATACGAACATGTTGCCGAGGCCATTGCGAATAACGAATCTTGCCGAAAACGCGCTGCCGAGCTATTCAGTGGGCTGGCTTGCGCATGTGCTGGGTCCCCTACGACGCAGCGCTTTCTCCCTGGCCCTGAAGGCGTGTGGGTCTTCCAGCCGTGACAGTTCATGCGTTCACGGGTGGTGCCGGCTGTGGCAAGACCTATCAGCTGATGAAGGCTCTGTCTTGCCATCTGGAGGCCAACCCCCTCAGAGAGGGACAGAAAGTTCTGGCCCTGACGTTTATGCATGGCTCCCGGCGCCGGCTGGAAGAACGGCTGGCACAGCAGCCTGCCGCCAGGGGACGGACGAATTGCTCCACTATTGACAGCTTCGCATGGCAATTGGTTCGAAGGTGGTCGTCTCTCGCAGCCGCCCTAGGGTTCACCAGACTTGAGCCGGATCAGTACGAGGGGGTGTGTGACGCCGCAGGCGGCTTGCTACAGGTTGACGAGGTTCGTGGGTGGGTGGCAGCCACTTATCCCATCCTCCTGGTAGATGAGGCACAGGACCTGACTGCCAACCGCCTTCGTGTTGTCGAAGGTTTGTCAGCGAGGCAGGAGGTTTTCGCAGCCGCCGACGAGTTCCAATGCCTGAATGAAGAATTACGCCCCAACCCTGCCTGCACATGGTTGGCCCAGGTTTGTTCAGCTCAGGAACTCATTCAACCCCGACGAACAAGAGTTACAGAACTTCTCGATGCTGCCGCTGCCATTCGCAGAGGAGAGCCGCCCACCTCAGGGACCGCATTCAAAGTCCAATTGACTCCCAAATTGCCGCTTGCCGGAACGTGGCTAATTCAAAATTTATGCTGGTTCGGCGGTGGTAAGCGCGTCGCAGTTATTACACCCTCTTTGTGCCCGTTTTCACTTGGAACCGTGAGTTGGGCCGCAGCGAACAGGACGAAGAGGGGATCAGGTCCATATTCAATCAAATGGGAGGAATCGGAGACGAAAGCCGCCGAAAGTTATCTCAGCAAAATCGCTCTACAAGATGTGAACGACATACCCACCTTAGTTTCCATACTCGACAATGCGGGTGACTTCCGGGTAGCAAGAGATCTTGCAGACTGGTTGGACATACAAAAAAGGGCTCGGGGCAAGGTTACCTTTACGAGAAGTGAGATAGAACAAGCGATCAGGCAAGGATTTGCTCAACGGCGGAGGGCCCACAAAGGTGATGGGGAAGGCTGGAAGGGCATGACTGTCCACGGTGCGAAAAACCGGGAGTTCGACAATGTGATCGTCCTTTGGCCTGCTGCTACAGGCGGCAGTGATGACCAGAAACGTCGGCTTCTCTACAATGCTGTCACCCGAGCAAAGAACCGATGCCTGGTCCTGATCCAAGCGAAGGCGTGCCTAACCCAACCCCCATTTGCATAAGCTCACCCTTATCACAGAGTGTTTCGAAGCCAGCTGTACCGCATGAACAAAGACTTTGGTGATCAAGGAATCAATTGAGACGGCGTCTCATCCTGGGCCCACAATAGGCCCAAAACTCCTCCCGAACACCCCGACCCCTGCCCGGCACCGGATGAACAGAATCCTATATTTTCCGAGAAAACCCGAGTTCACCTGGGTTCGCCGAATTGAGAAAAACCCCCTTGTCGCGCCTTGACACGGTAGGGGTCGGTGGTTCGATTCCACTCGCGCCAACCAGTAAAGAAAAGAGGCCGCTTACGAGCGGCCTCTTTCGCGTTCACATCCCCGTAATAGACACCTTCCCCGAAACATCCCCGAAGTTGCAGGCAAACCATCCGGGATCAGGAAGGACCAGGAAGGACCCAAACGGCGCCCCAACCGGGTGAAGATCGGCCCCCCGCGTGACCTTGAAGGCCGCCGTCTATCCCGTGTCTTCCGGGTTCGGGGCCGCGAGGAAATCGTCCACCGCCACGACTGGGATGATCACGCGCTTGCCGCAACGCACGGTACGGAGCCGCTTCTCCTCGATGAGCCGCATGATTGTGTTCCGCCCACCATCCAGAACTTCAGCGGCCTCCTCGATGGTGTAGGCCTTCCGCGGCAAGACCGCCGGGGCGGGCACCTGGAGCAGGATCGGCTGGCGCTCCCGGAATTCACGGCGCCGGCATTCAATCCCCATGGCTGCCCCGCCTCCAAGGTCAGACCTTGAACGTACTACCTTTCCGAGGGTGAAACCATGCCACGACGAAGCGACCATCCCGGACCAACCCTGGAAGACACCTTCGGCCCCACGGAAGGTGAACCATCCACGCAGTATCTTGCCGTGATCGAATGGGTGAGAAAGGACATGGGGGTGGCGGAGTGGCATGCCGACCGCCTTGGCAGGAACAGGAATCCCCAGCTCGCGTTCCCCTTCATCACCTTCTCGGTGTTGCCGGGTAACGAGGTGCGGCCATGGCTGAAAAAGGTAGGATTGGCTGCGGTCCAAAAGGGCATGCCCTTGGCCCTTCAGCAGGGTTGGGTGACAGGCGTGGACGAATAGACCGCGCCTCCAGAATGACCCGAGTGCGCATTACTTCTGACGCATGACATCTCCTCCCGTGACAAGCATGGGTCGATCCCATCCGGGATCCCCCGCATCCATCCCGGCCAGGAAGCTCAGCGCTATCCCCGCTGAACCGTTCAGCCAGCCCGGGTCAGGGTTCCATTCCACCTCGCTGCCTTCCGTTGCGGGAATGTAGGCAAGAAACCCTCCGGCCTCGGTTCCGGCTCTGCGCATGCCCAGCGCCATGTCATATCCCTCCAAGGCCCTGTCGCGAAACCGGGCCATACCGGTCTCCTGGTACAGCCGCGAGAACAGATGCGCATCCCCCGCGGCACCATGGCACAGGGCCGCATCATGGATTCCGGCCCATGGTTCCCGTCGTTCGGCGCAAGCCGACCCCAAATGAATCGCCACCTGGCGCCACCGTTCCTTTCCGGAACTCTTGGCGACACCCAGCATCACGGCTGCAATCCCGAGATCGCCGTAGCACCATGAAAGCCGACAGCCGTCCATGGCCAAAGAATTCCCTGGGTTTACCCAGCGGCCGAATACAAAACCGTCAGGATGTGACATCCGGCAGGAGAGCAGCCAGGTCAAAGTGCGCTCGAGCAACGGCAATGCCGGCGCGTGCCCCTGGCCGTAGGCACTAGCCAGGAACCCGAGGATTCCCGGGATTCCGTGGGCGACCCCCAGGTCGATTCGGCCGTCCGGCTCTTGCGGGCGCGATCCGGTCCAGCCGTCGATAGGGGCCTCATGCCCCGCCCCCCCATGAAGCACCCGGTGCTCGGACGCCAAGAGCCGTTCAAGCACCAGGCGGACCACCTTTTGGGAGCCAGCTCCGCCGGGCCGGTCCAAGGCATAAAGGCCGATTCCCGCCAATCCGTCGATGAGTTCACACGGCACCCGCCATGCATTCTTCTCCAGGAGCTGCACCAAGGCCGAATCAACAGCTTCGTTCAGATCCTCCGGCTCATCCAGAATCCCCATTTTCTGCAGGTGATCCACTGTCCAGGCGACTCCGCTGTAGCCGGCGTAAAGGCCGGGGCGCTCCCGCAGCTCGGGAAGCAGCGCCACACTGGTTTCGAGATGCGCCAAGGCTCTGGATTTCCAGGCAGGGCCCTGCTTCCCATGGTTGCCCCTTGCCGCGTAGGCGAAGGCCAACGCAAACCCGGCATGCCCGCCGGCAAGGGTGGCTCCCCACCCCGATTCCTGCGGTGCCGGCAAGCTGTCCAGGATCTCATCGACGGCCGCTCTCGCCTGCTTCAGGCGTGGACCTGCCAGAAGGGGGCGCCAGGATCCATCCATGCCCGAAGGTGCCGGGCCAGGGGCCAAGGTTCCGCCAGTTGGCCAGCTCCACCCCCCCATTCACGGGCAAAACGGCACTGCAACCTTTGGCCTTCAGCGATCACCCATTCTCCAAGGGGGCCGCCTGAGTCCCTGGATGGGATTCTTCAACCCCATGCGCGTTCGAATGAGATGGAAGATAAAAAACCCGCATTCCACCTGGACGACTTCTTCGCCTTCCGGATTCCCTTGCTCCCCTACCGGGACTGGGAAACGTGGAGTGAGGGCCTGCGCGCCGCTCCGGCCCAGGCTGGCCCGGATGGATTCCGTCAGGCCTATGCCTTCGACATGGAACTTCTGCGCAGTCGCCTCCGCCTCTGGGCGGCACGTCCCGAAGTCAGGGAAGCCCTTTTCGTGGCATCACCGGACCTGGTGGACAGCCTGCCCCGATGGGCCGAAACCCCAGACAGCGAAGGAGGCCGCCGAACGGAACGGGCCTTGGTCCGTTACTTGGCCCGGATGTGCAACCGCCCCACCCCTTTCGGCCTGTTCGCCGCCCACGGAACCGGCCACCTGGGTCCCGAGACCCGCCTGAGCATCGCCCCCCGGGTATCCTGGAATCGCCATTCCCGGCTGGACATGGGCTACGTTGACCAGTTCGTGGCCGTGTTGGAACAGGATCGCGGTCTCCGCGGAGCCCTCTCCTTCCGGCCCAACTCCAGTCTTTATACCGCGGGCGGGCAAATCCGCTGGGTTCGCAGTTGGATCGAGGCCGGCGGACGCCGGTTCGAACTGATGGGCGCCAGGATGGACGACCCCCTCCGCGCCTTGCTGGAAGCAGCCCGGGACGGAATCGGCCTGACGGGATTGACGGACCTCCTTTGGGATGGTGAGCTGGCCCAAGAGGAGATCCATGGGTACCTTCATGCCGTGATTGACCGCCAGATCCTGGTGTCAGACCTACAGCCCCCGGCGACGGGGAAGGAGCCTTTGAAAGGATTGGCGGCCCAACTTGACCGGACGCCATCTTCCCAGGCCATGGCCACGTCCCTGTCCCATGTAGCCCGCTTGCTGGAGGACTTGGATTCCCGCGGGTTGGGCCAACCCCCGGAGGCCTACCGGGCCTTGAGGTCCGCCCTGCCACATGCAGACTCGGGGCCTTTCGGCTCAAGGCCTTGGCAGGTGGACCTTTTCCACCCGCCCGACTCCTTCGCCCTGGGGCACAGCCTGCAGGCGGAGATCATGGCCGCGGTGACCTGTTTGAGGCGTTTCGGCTTCCGAAGGCCCTTCGATCCCCTCGGCCCCTTCAAGGCGGCCTTCACCCGGCGCTATGAGGACCATTGGCCGCCCCTGCTGGAGGCGCTGGATCCTGAATCCGGCATCGGTCTCGACGGAACCGGCGGTGACGTGGCGTTGGGGGTCCCCCTGCTGGAGGGGCTCGAAGGGAAATCCTTGGAAGCCGCGGAGGAGTCCGGGGAATCGGCCTTTACAGCCCTGGAGGCCCACCTGCTGAAACGGATCCAGGCCCTGGAAAGTTCCATCCCGCCATGCCTGGATTTGCAGGAAGCGGACATGAAGGCCCTTAACCGTGAACCGGCGGTGCCCCTGCCGGATTCCTTTTCGCTCATGGTGGAGTTGGCTGGCCGATCCGTCGAGGCCTTGGATTCCGGCGACGGGTGGATCCTGGTCCATGCTGGAGGGGGACCCTCCGCGGCCAGGATGCTGGGGCGTTTCTGCCACGGGGATCCCGATCTGGCCTCCAAGGTCCGCAGCCATTTGAAACGGGAGGAGGGGCTCCGACCGGGGGCCCTCTTCGCCGAGATCGCGCACCTGGGGGAAGGCCGGATGGGCAACGTTCTGGCGCGGCCCGTCCTGCGGGACTACGAGATCCCTTGCCTGGGACGTTCGGGAGCGGAGCCGGACCGGTGGCTTCCCCTGGAGGACCTTCATGTGGGGCTGCGGGGTGAACGCCTGGTCCTATGGTCCCGCAAGCACGACCGGGAGGTGCTGCCGCGCCTTGCCAGCGCCGCCGCCTACCAGGACCGCGGCAACGAGATCTACCGATTCCTAGGGCTTCTTCAGGACCAGGGCGTCCAGAACTTCCTGGGCTTCTCCTGGGGACGGCTCGAAACCGAGCCCTGCCTGCCCCGGCTCACCTGCGGGCGGATGGTGTTTGCCCGCGCCCAATGGCGCCTGGAGACGGCGGATCTTGACCCCATCCGGCGCGCTTATGACGCCCAGGGCCGGTTCCTAGCATTCCAGGAACTCCGGCAGGGGCGGAGGCTCCCCCGGCGTCTGGTACTGGCGGACAGCGACCAGGAACTGCCGGTGGACCTGGACAACCCCCTGAGCGTCGAGGCCTTGTGGTCCCTGCTCCGAGTCCGGAAGGGGGCCGTGCTGCTGGAGGATTTCCCCTCCGCAGACCTCCTGCCGGCGCGTGGCCCCGATGGCGCCTACCGGCATCAACTCATCCTGACCTTCCTGGGGGAGCACGGACAGGTTCCGCTACCCGAGCCTCCGCCTCGGCTCGGCCGAAACCCCGTCCTTCATGCCCCAGGTTCCGAGTGGCTGTACGCCAGGCTCTACATGGGCCGGCACACCGCGGACAGACTCCTGGCCGGCGCCCTGGGTGGATGGATCCGGGATGTGATGCGGTCAGGCATGGCGGACCGCTGGTTCTTCCTTCGCTACTCGGATCCTGAGCCTCACCTGCGCCTGCGCTTCCACGGTGATCCAGGGATCCTGTGGGGGCACCTCCTTCCCAGCCTCAAGCTCGCTGCGCAACCCTGGCTCGCCGAAGGCTCCGCCTGGGGGTTCCAGTTGGATGCCTATGTTCCAGAAACCGGCCGCTATGGCGGCACGGACAACCTGGAGCGGGCGGAACGGGTCTTCCAACTGGACAGCGATGCAGTCCTGGAATGGCTCGGGTCCGGCGCCGGCAGCCCCGGCGCCGACCGCTGGAGGCTTGCCATGGTCAGCGTTGACGGCTACTACGAGGCCGCAGGATTCACCCTGCAGGAACGGCTGGCCCAGGCCCGGGCGCGCAGGGAGGACTTCCGCGTGGAATTCGGCCTCCACCGCCCGGAACGCCGCCAGCGCCTGGGTGCGGCGTTCCGGCGGGAGCGGCCGGCGCTGTCCCGGATCCTGGCCGGCCCGGAACTCGAGCCCGGCGGCCCCGCCCTGGCCATCCTGGAAGCCCGGAATTCCCGGTTGAGGGTGGAACTTGAGGCCATGCGGGCCCTGGAGGCTTCAGGCGGCCTGGAGGGCTCCTTCGAGGCCGTACTGGCCAGCCTCCTGCACATGTCCATCAACCGGCTCCTGGCTTCGGCCCAGCGGCCCCAGGAGGCAGTGATCCATGATTTCCTGGTCCGCTGGTACGAATCCTGGCTGGGCCGGGACCGGAAGGCACCCTAGCCATGCCCGCCCCCGCCGGTGCCCCCCTGTTCCGCCAGGAAGCGCTGGAGGCCTATCTTCGCGACCGGAACGGCCGGGAAATTCTGCGGGTGAGCCCCCTCTGGAGTTGGACCGTCACGGTGACTCTCGCCTGCCTGCTGGCGGCCGCGCTTGCCTTCGCCTTCCTGGGGAAGGTCGATGTCATCGAGAAAGGCCCGGGCATCCTGCGGCCGCAGGGCGGTGTGCGCCTCCTCTCGGCCCAGGCGGAAGGGGTGATCTCCCAGGTGCTGGCCAGGACCGGCGACCCGGTCAAGGCGGGGGATCCCATCCTGCGGCTGGAGGCCCCCCAGCTCAAGGGCGCCATCCAGGAAGCGGACCTGACCCTGGCTGCGCACGTTCGCGAACAGGCAGAGGTCGCCGACAACCAGGCGTCCCTGTTCGCGCAACAGAGGGCCATGGCCCAGGTCCGGGTCGAGCATCTTGAGCGGGAGACAGCGAGTTTCCTCCGCACCCGTGACCGCGCCGCCGATCAGCTCTCCGCCCAAAGGGAATTGCACAGGCAGGGCCTCATCAGCCGGATGGAAATGCTGGATCATGAAAACCGGTTCGATGCCGCCCAACGGGATGTCGCTTCCGGCGAGAGCGAGCTGAGCCGGGCCCGCCAGGAGCTGGCCATGCTGGAGACCCAGCGGCGGCAGCAGGTGTGGCAGCAGAAGACCGGGGTTGCCCTGGCCCAGGCACGGCGCGTATCCCTGGAACACCGCCTGGGGCAGACGCTCATTGCCAGCCCGGTGGACGGGATCGTGGACGGCCTGGTCCTGCGGGCGGGGGATCTGGTCAGCCCAGGTGCCGTGACAGCCAAGGTGATCCCCCTCGGCACGCCCCTCAGGGTCATCGCCTTCCTCCGGGAAAAGGACAGGGCCTTCGTGCGCGAAACCGATCCGGTGACCCTGGAACTGGCGCAGTATCCCCACGCCGAATTCGGGACCCTCAAGGGACAGGTGGTGCGGGTGGGCACGGATCTGGCGGGCCCGGCGGAAATCCAGGAAGCCTTCGGCGTTCCCGAAGGACCGGTGGCCAGTCCCAGCTTCCGGGTGGAAATCCAGCTCGACCCGGGTCAGGGGAATCAATGGAACCTCCGATCGGGCATGCTGCTCGAGGCCCGGTTCACCCTGCGCCGCCAGCGTCTCGCGGCCCTGGTCCTTGACCCGCTCCGCCGGTGGCTGCGTTGAGCCGGCGCGCACGGGTCCCCTTCATCCCCCAGATGGAGAACGCGGAATGCGGGGCCGCCTGCCTCGCCATGATCCTGGGCCGCCTGGGCCATCACGCGCCGTTGCCGGAGGTGCGCCAGGCATGCAATGTGGGCCGCGACTTGGATGCTAACCAAAACCAGGCCGCTTCTGCTCTCCAGAAGCAGTCCACACCTGAAACAGGATCGGAATCCTGGGCGGATGGCAGCCATCAGCGAAACTCCGGGCCAGGGCAGCACTCGGGGCGGAGGCCGTAGGCCGGAGCGCCGAGTGCTGTCCTGGCCCGGGGTCTGGGGGCTCAGGGCTCAGCCCTGTGGGTCACGCAGGGACACGCCGTTGATGCGCACCGTCTTGCACCGGTGCCGCAGCCGGCTCAGCAGGGCTTCCACCAGTCCCGGGTTGCCCAGGAAGTTCTGCCACTCAGGGAAGTCCAGGTTGGTGGTGATGATCGTGGGGTAGCGGTTGTAACGCTCCTCCATGAGCTTGAAAAAGATGTTGGTCTGCTCCGGCTTGATGTTCAGGTAGCCCAGTTCGTCGATCAGGAGGACCTGGATCCGGGACAGGCGTGTCAGGAGCTTGCGGGAGGACCTGTCCGCCAGGGAGGCGTACATCTCGTCGAACAGGTCCTGGGCGCGGATGAACAGGCCGCGGTGCCCGTTCTGCAGGGCCTTGAGGAGGATCCCGGACGCCAGCCCCGTCTTGCCCACCCCGGTCGGGCCGATGAACACGATGTTCTCGGCCTTGGCGATGAAGTCCAGTTCACCGAAGGACCGGATCTGGCGCTGGTTGACGGAGGGCTGCTGCTTGTAGGGGAAGCTCTCCAGGGTCCAGTTCTCCGGAAGCCTGGCCTGCCGGATCCGGTAGGCCATCGCCGATTCCTGCTGGTGATGCCATTGCGCCCGCAGCAGCCGCGCCAGGAACTCCTCGTAGGAGGGCTCCTCCTTGGCGGCCTCCGCCAACTCCTGGTCCAGGATCTCGGCCATCCGCCCCAGATGCAGGTTTCTGAGCAGTTGCTCCAAGTCATCCTTCATGGTCGTCCTCCTTGGGATCAGGGGTGGGGTCGCCGGCGGTGTCTCCGAGTACGAAGTACTCCCGGGCGATGTGCCGAAGCACCATCCGGTCCAGCCGCTCCAGGTCGAACAGGCCGTATTCCAGGGCGGTCCCGATGGCGGCCAGCAGCGGGGCGCGGGGGTAGTCCCGGACCATGGCCTGCAGCCGCCTCAGCATGCGCAGCATCCGGCCCGGATGCCGGACCCGGAAGGCGGCGACGTACCCGGCCAGGGCCGGCTCTGCCAGCAGCAGGTCCACCTCCTCAGGGCTGGTGGTTCGTTTGCTCCGGCCCTGGCCGCGAGGGGCCCGGTGGGCGGGATCGATCACCCGCTGGCCGGAGGCGTCCAGCACCTTGCGGTGGGTAGCCACCTGCCTTGGACCAACAAAGACCTCGATCTGGTCGCGGGTCTCCCGCACTTCGAGCTGGTGGCCGATCAGCGCATAGGGGATGGAGTAGCGGTTGCCTCCGATGCTGACGAAGCCCTGGATGTCCCCGATCCTCTGGTGGAGCTGGTAGACGGTGGGGACCCAGATGGGCAGCGGCCTGAGCTGGGTCCGCTCCTCCAGGAACAGCTCCCTCGGGCTGGCCTGGAGGCTGCGCTTGCGGGTGGCGTTGACCTTCTCGCACCAGTCCCGGGCCTGCCGGTTGAGATCGTCCCAGTCCCGGAATTCGCGGCCGGCCAGGAAGTTGTTCTCGATGTAATCGAATGGCCGCTCCACCCGGGCGCTGCGGTTGGCATGGCCCAGCGCATGGGCGCGGAACTCGAATCCGAACCGCTCGGCGAATGCCGCCATCTCCGGCGCGGGGATCATGGACGCCCCCGTGCCCTGGGACACCACCACGTGGGTGTTGTCGATCATGCAGCGGGCGCAGGCCCCACCAAAGAACTGCAGGGCTTCCGTGAGGAACACCTTGCACCAGAAGCGGTTGAAGGTCGGGTAGTACTGGTGGAACAGCATCCGGGAATGGCAGAGCACCAGGCTTGCGTCCTGGATGAGGAGCATCCGCTCCCCGATCCGCACCCGGTGCGGACTGGTGTCGTGCTGCATCTCCTCGCCGGGTTGGAAATGGTATTCCCCGGAGGGCTGGGGTCCCGGGTGGCCGATGCCGTGGCGGCGGCAGAACCCCGTCAGCGCCTGGTAGGACAGGTCGGCGCCGCGTTCGCGCAGGATCTCGTGGACCCGGATCAGGTTGCCCTTGCAGGCCGGGAACAGTTCCAGGATCTCCTCCCGGTGCGGCTCGGCCTTCTCCGGCCGCTGGTTTTCGGGGATCGTCGGGGCCCCTGCCGCCAGCACCCGGCCCACGGTGTCCCGCGAGGCCCTCACGGCCCGGGCGATGCCCCGGATCGTGTGCCCCTGCTCGCGGAGCACCAGGATGGCGGTCCGTTTCGACTCGTCAAGCATGGGGCAGCTCTCGCTCGCTGCGCTGGAACAGGGCCTGGCAGTCGCCGGCGGCCTGGCGCAGGGCGGCGCTGGCCTCCTGGACCTCCGACGCGGAGTGGTGCAGGACCAGCGCCCCGCGGCCCAGGTGCTGCTTGGCCCTGCGGGCCACCGCCGCCAGGGTGCCCAGGTCCTCCAGCCAGAGATGGAACGGGTTGGCCAGGCCCTCCGGGGCCGCCAGGGCCCGCTGGGAGCGGAGGAACAGCACGGGATCGGCCAGGAGGCGTTCACGGGCCTCGGCCCGGCTTTGCTGCCAGGCGGCCTTGAGGGCCACGGCCTCCCGGGTGGTGAACGGGGCCTTCAGCAGGGCCGTGCACAGGTTCAGGCAGTCCCGGCGGTTGGCGCGCGCCAACGGGACCAGGACCTTCATGGCGGTGTGGGCGGAAAGCCGGCCGAATAGCACGTGCTCCTGCACCTCGCCGGGCAGTTCCTCCACCAGGGCCAGCCGCCGGGATACCCAGCTCGGGGTGCGCCCGAAACGCCTGGCCAGTTCCTCGGGCGGCATCTGGAACCGGTCCCGCAGCTCGCACAGGAACCATGCCTCCTCCAGGGCGCTGTCCGGCTCAGAGGTCCGCATCATCCGCTCCAGCAGCAGGGCATCGACCTCGCCCAGGTACCAGAGGGCGGCCTCCAGCGTGTCCCGCTTCAGGCGGCGCAGGGCCCGGAAACGCTTGTAGCCGTCCAGGAGGGCGTAACGGTCCTGCCCCAGGGCCAGCACCACCACCGGCACCTTCTGGCCATCCGCGGCCAGGGAGGCCAGCAGTTGACGCTCGCCCTGGGGATCACGGCGACGCAGATGCTCGTAGCGGAGATCGATCTGGTGGAATTCGAGGTCCATGGCGCCACCCGAAAGGACGGCCAACAGGGTAGGAAACCCCGGGGGAGCCTTTCGAGGTCGTCTCGCAGGTGGAGGGGGGGAAGTATGTCTTTATTTTATTGATTCCATAGGAGGTTGGGCGGAAGCTGCGTCTCGCGGCCGGGAAATATCATGTTTGTCGATACCTCGTGATTTCATTTGAGTTGCACGAGAACTGCGTCTCGCGCCTGGCGCAGGAGGACTTTGCCGCTCTCCTCGACCAGGGCGCTGATTTCCAGCCCGACCACCTTCCGGGCGTAGCGCCAGTCGATGGCCTCCGCAGGCACCGTCCCCTTTCCCCCGGCCCCCACCTGCACCAACTTGGCGGTGAACCGGGTGTGGCGGTCGTAGTCCGGGTCCCGGTCATGGAACCGGGCGCAGGCCCGCCGGTGCCGCTCCTTCTGGCAGGAGGGGGCCCCGCAGACGCGCTGCCGCTCCCCAACCATCCGGTCTGGGTGGAACCATTTCCTGCAAATAAGGCAGGGCCGAGCCTTGAGCATGCCGGGCCTCCTTGGAAAGGGGGTGCTCAAGCCTGTCCGGCCTCCACGCTCGGGACCAGGGGGAACAAGGAGAGGTGGCCGATTCTGGAGAGCAGGGATGCTCAGGTCTCAGCCGCCGATGGCCTGGTTTTGGAGAGCAGGCCTATGCCGATTCTGGAGAGCGTCGAAGGCCGCGACGGCGCCACCGCCGCGGGCATCCTCCGCGCCGCGGTGGGATACGGCCTGGAGGCCGACGCCTACCACGCGGAGGTGGAGGAACTGGCCGGTCTGCCCATGCCCCTGATCCTTCACTGGGAATTCCGCCACTTCCTGGTCCTGGAGCGGATCACGGGGCGCAAGGTTGTCCTGATGGACCCGGCCCAGGGGCGCCGCAGCCTGGACCATGGGCGGTTCCGCGAAAGCTATACCGGTGTGGCGATGACCTTCAGCCCCGGACCCGCCTTCCGGCCCCGGAGGAAGCGCCTGCCGTCGAGGGATCGCTACTTCGCCATGATCCGCGAGCACCTGCCGTCCCTCGGGCTGGTGCTCCTGGGCAGCCTGTGGCTCCAGGCCCTTGGTCTGGTGCTTCCGCTGGGCCAGAAGGTGCTGGTGGACCAAGTGCTCCTGCCCCGGCGGGAAGGCTGGTTGTGGGGTCTCGCCGCCGCCCTGGCCGGAGCGGCCTCCGCCCAAGCCCTCCTCAGCTACAGCCGCATCCGGGTGCTCCAGAACCTGCAGGCGACCACCAACCTGGCCCTGGCCCGGAGCTTCATGGGACACCTGCTGGCCCTGCCCATCGCGTTCTTCCTGCAGCGCGGAAACGGCGACCTGGTACACCGCCTGGACAGCCAAGGGGAGGTCCAGAACCTCTTCACCGAGCGCAGCGTGGCGGCGCTGCTCGATGCGTTCCTCCTTGCAGGGTATGCCACCCTGATGGTCGCCTTTCACGCAAGGCTGGGCGCCCTGGTTATTCTCTTGAGCCTGACCCAGGTGGCCTGCCGGTGGGCGATCCGGGAACGGAAAGCGCGCCTGATGGCGGCCGAACTTGCCGCCGCCGGCAATGCCAGTTCCGTCCTGGTGGAATCCCTCTCCACCCTGGAAACCATCCAGGTCGCTGGCGCCGGAAGGGTGTTCGTCCAACGCTGGGCCGACGCGCGGATCCCGAGCCTCAACGCCGCGCTGGAGCGCCAGGGCCTGGAAGCGAACCTGGGCGCCGTGGATGCCTGCCTTGGCCACCTCGGCGCCACCCTGGTGCTCCTGGCCGCCGGTTGGGAGGTCCTGAACCATTCCATGACCCTCGGCACTTTTTCCGCCTTCCTGACCCTCCAGACCCTCCTCCTGGTGCCACTGTCAGCCCTGCTGGAGGCCTGGGGCCAACTTCAAGGTCTGGGGAGCCATCTGGCGCGCCTGGACGATGTCATGGAAGCCCGCCCCGAGCCGGGGGGGGACCGGGATCCCGGCAAGCTGACCGGCGCCATCGACCTTGCCGGCGTCAGCTACCACTTCCCGGGGTGCCCAGAGCCCGCGTTGGCTGGAGTAGACCTGCAGGTGAAGGCCGGATCCATGGTCGCCCTGGCCGGACCCACCGGAGCCGGCAAATCCACCCTCGCGCGGCTCTTGCTGGGGATGCACGTTCCCGATGAAGGCAGCATCCGATTCGACGGCCTCGATCTGCGCACCCTGGACCTGCCCCACCTGCGCCGGAATCTGGGCGTGGTCCACCAGGACACCTTCCTGCTCAACGACACCGTATGGGCGAACCTGGCCCTGCAGGCACCGGATCTTCCCCGCGAGCGCCTCATCGAGGCAGCACGGTCAGCCCGCGTCCATGAGGTCCTCTCCGCACTGCCCCAGGGGTACGACACGGTAATCGGCGAGAACGGCCTCACGCTCTCCGGAGGTCAGCGCCAGCGCCTGGCCCTGGCCAGGGCCCTGGCACCACGACCGGCCATCCTCCTCCTCGACGAGGCCACCAGCGCCTTGGACCCAGAAACCGAGGCGGCCGTTCACCGGAATCTCGCCGGACTAGGGTGCACCCGAATCGTCATCGCGCATCGTCTGGCGACCCTGGCGGATGCAGATCTGATCCTGGTCCTGGAACGGGGCCGGGTGGTCCAGCGCGGCCGGTACCGTGAGCTGGCGGAATGTCCCGGGCTTTTCCGGACCATGGTGGAATGCGAACGTGGCCCGAACCCCTGAACCGGAACGGCTGGAGGGAATCCGGGCCCAGGAAGCCCTGCGCCGGCTGCTGGCGGCCCGGGGGCTGGAGCCCGGACCGCCAGCCATGGCCCTGGACCGCGAGGGCCTGGCCACCGAACTGGAGCGCCACGGACTCCAGGGTCGCTGGGTGGATCTGGAGCCCCAGGATGTTCCATGCCTGGAACTGCCCACCTTGGCCGCCCTGGCCAACGGCACCTACCTGCTGATCCTGCCCACGCGACACGGCCGGATCCATGTTCAAGGCTCCGCTTCAGAAGAGACCATGGAAATCCGCGCCCTGCCGAAAGCGGCCTACCTCGATCTGGCGGCGGGTCTGGCGGAGGGAAGTCTGGTCCGGACCCTCATCCGGACCCTCCTGGCCCAGAAACGGAGGGTGCTGGAGATCCTGGCCGCGATGGTGGCGGTCCAGGCCGTCGCACTCCTGGTTCCCCAGTTCACGCGGATCCTGGTGGACCGGGTCTTCCCTTCGGGGGCAAAGTCCACCTTCCAACTGGTCCTCTGGGCCAGTGCCTTCACCGGCGTCTACCAGGCTTGGATCCTTTGGCTTCATGGCCGGTACGAGCGTTTTCTCGGCGCACGCCTCGGCTTGGTCCTGGAGCAGGGGCTGTTGTGCCGGCTCCTGCGCCTTCCCTGCGCCTGGATCCGCGGCCGAAGCCAGGGCCAGCTCCTGCAGGGCATCGCTGGACTTCAGGCCGCGCAGACCCTGCTGACCGGCCACTTCCTGGAGGCGGTTGGCGAAGGATTCACCACCCTGGCCTGCCTGGGGATGATGGTGAGCATCCTGCCAGGCGCCACCGGACTTTTCGCTGGACTGGCCCTGCTCTGCCTGGGCCTCACCCTCCTGGCCGGGTTCCGGGTCGTGAACCTGGAGGCGCAGGTGGTGGAAGCCCAGGTTCGCGAGCGTGGATTCCTGATCGAGATCCTCCGTGGCATCACGTCCCTCAAGGCCTCCGGCGCAGAACGACACGTAGGGGAGAACTGGGCCCGGATGGCCTCCCGGCGCTGGAGCCTTAACCTCGGCACCCGGCGCGCCGCGGCTTCCGCAGGGGCCAGTGTGGCCTTCATCCAGATTCTCGGCGTCCAGGGCTTGACCCTCTGGGGAGGCCTACAGGTTCTGCAGGGAAACCTGCGCCTCGGGGAACTGCTGGCCTTCCTGATGCTGGCGGCCTCCCTCCAGCAGGCGATCTCCGGCCTCGGGGACACCCTGCTCCAATGGTGCACACTCAAACCGCAGCTCGCAGAAGTCCGAACCATCCTGGAGACGCCAGCCGAACCCGTGCCGCCGGTCCTGACCGCAAGCGCCCGCCAACCCGCAGGGATCGACGTCCAGGACCTGGCCTTCCGCTACAGGCCGGAGCGGCCCTGGGTCTTCAAGGGGCTGGATCTGGTGGTGCCCCCCGGGGAGAAGGTGCTCCTGAGCGGCCTGTCCGGATGCGGCAAATCGACCCTCCTCAAGATCCTGGCCGGGCTCTGTCTCCCCGAGCGGGGCCTAGTCGTGCTCGGGGGCCTGCCGCCGAGGCGGGCCCGGGGCCTGGTGGCCTACCTTCCGCAGTCCGTCCAGCTCTTCAATGGCTCCCTGCGGGAAAACCTGAGGCTGCTGTCCGGGGGTGCCGGGCGCGAGGAGCTGGAAGCGGCCGCCCTGGAAACTGGGTTGGCCCGCCTGGTGGCGACCCTGCCCATGGCCTGGGAGACCCTGGTGAGCCCTGGAGGGGACAACTTCTCCGGAGGCCAACGCCAATTGATCGCGCTGACCGCGGCCATCGCAACGCCCAGGCCCGTCCTGCTCCTGGACGAGCCCCTGGCCAACCTCGACCCGATGGCCAAGGCCGCCCTCCTTCAAGGCGCCCTGTTTAAAGCCAAAACCGTGATCATGGCCAGCCATGACCTCACTCACCGCCACGCAAGGAAGGAAGGCAACGTCTTCAGGGTTGTGGACCTGTGAAGCCGCACGCCGGGTCGAGGCATGTTCAGGGGAAGGTCCGATTCCAGGCATGGTAGCCTCCGGAGATCCCATGACGAACACGCCCGCCGATGCCCCGCCTGAACACGACCTGGACTTGGTGCGGCTCTATCACCAGGCTTTAGGAGACCCGCCCGGAACCGTGGATGAGGCAACCTGGCAAGACCTGGCCATGGATGATGTCTTCGGCAAGATGGACCGCACCGCGAGCTGGGCCGGAAGCCAGATCCTCTACCGGTGGATGAGGGTTCTTGAACCCGAGGACCGGATTCTGGAGGCCCGGTCCCGGAACTACCAAACCCTCCGGAACCACAGGGCATGGATGGACCGGGCCAGGGCAATCCTGAAGCCCCTCGGGGAATCCGGCGGCGCCTTCCTGGCCCCGTTCCTGATCGTCGGGCTGCCGGACCAGCTCCCGCGTCCATGGCTCTACATTCTCTGCGCCCTGGTCCCCCTGCCCTGCTTCCTGGGATGTTTCCTGGCTCCCTGGCTTTTCCTTCCGGGACTGGCCTTTCTTTGCGTGAATATCCTCATCAACACCATCCTCGGGCCGAAGCTGGCCCCGTACTATCCGGCCTTCTCTAGGATCCACGCCCTGATCGAGGTGGGCGACACCCTCGCGGCCCTACGGGAAGCACCTCCCCTTCCGGAAATCGACCGCCTGCGTCAGTGCCGCCCGGCCATGGCACGGGTGCAGGCGCGCCTGAGCACGCTTTCCGTGGACCGCAGCCAATTGTCAGAACTGGCCGCGGCGATCTTCGGCTACCTGAACATGCTTGGACGAAGCCGCTTCGCGGCAGGGGTGATCAGCGTCCGTCCAGCCTGATCGTCCAATAAGGCTTGCGGGATCTACAGCTTGCAGTCCCCATGGATGTGGCGGTGTTACAGCACCAGCCCCACATTCATGGAGGACTGCAATGGCGGTCAGTTTATCTCTGTCCCGGTTCGCCGGGGACCTTCAAATGGCGAACCGCGCCCATAAGACGATCCAGCAGTACGTCGCATCGGTGAGGCGTTTCGAGGAATTCCTTGGCCACGACCCATGCGACGCCAGCCAGGAATCGGTGCGGCGGTGGGTGGACGTCCTCCGGCAGCAGGCCATCGGAGCCTCCCGGCTGGCCCTCCACTACTCAGCCTTGAAGTTCCTCTATGCCCGGACCCTGGGCCAGCCCGAGAAGGTGGCCTGGATCACCGTCCCCAAGGCCAAGGCCCACCTGCCTTCCACCTTGAGCCAGGCTGAGGTTGCGCGGCTGCTGGACGGGTTCACCACCACGAAATACCGCACCTTCTTCACTCTGGTCTACGCCACCGGCCTGCGGATCAACGAGGCCTGCCGGCTCGAGACCCGGGACATCGACGCCATGCAGCAGGTGATCCACGTCCGCGATGGAAAGGGCGGCAAGGACCGGATGGTGCCCATGGGGGCCAAGCTCTACCGGGCGCTGCGGACCTACTACAAGCACATGCAGCCCCCGAAGCCTTGGCTGTTCGCCTCCAAGTCGGGAGGGCCCCTCTGCGCGGACACCGCCCGGCGCGCCCTCCTTTGCGCAGCGGCCGTCTCCGGCATCGGCAAGTTCGTGAACCCCCACCTTCTGCGCCACGCGTTCGCGACCCACCTGCTGGAGAGCGGCGAGGACCTGCGCAAGATCCAGGTGGTCCTGGGCCACGCCAGCATCACCTCCACCCAGATCTACACCCAGGTGGCGCCAGGCCAGATCGCCGCCGTGCGAAGCCCTCTGGAGGACCTGCCGGAGTAGGGCGGTGGGGTTCACCCGACCCCGTTTCGACATCGCCGACATCGTCCGCCTCCACCGCGACGCCCTGGAAAGCCGGGTTGCCTTGAACCGGCAGCAGCGCCGCGTCCTCACGGCCATCGGCCAATGCCGCACCGCGGCCCTGGGCGGGCACAAGGAGGTCTGCGAGCACGGTGACTTCGAGCGGATCGCCTACAACTCCTGCCGGGACCGGCACTGCCCCAAGTGCCAGGCCCTGGCCCAGGAACGCTGGCTCGACAAGGAGACCCAGCGCCTCCTGGACGTGCCCCACTTCCACCTGGTGTTCACCCTCCCGGCGGAACTGCGGTTCCTGGCCCGGCAGTATCCGGCCAAGTTCTACGGCGCCCTGTTCCGGGCAGCGACGAAGACCCTCCTGAAGCTGTTCCGGAGCCGACTGAAGGCCATTCCCGGCCTGCTGCTGGTGCTGCACACCTGGACCCGGGAGTTGACCTTCCACCCCCACCTCCATGTGCTGGTCACCGCCGGGGGCCTCGCCCTCGACGGCGGAGGCTTCATCCCCAGCGGGAAGAATTACCTGTTCCCGGTGGCCATGATGGGTGAGGTGTTCCGGGCCAAGATGCTCAACGCCCTGGGCCGGCTCCAGGCGAAGGGCGCCTTCCCTGAGGTCCCGAAGGAACTCTACGCCAGTCGGATGGCCACGGTCAGCGATCTGGACTGGGGCGTCCACGCCAAGAAGCCGTTCGGGCACTCCAGCCATGTGGCCGGCTACCTGGCCCGGTACACCCACCGGGTCGGCATCGCCAACTCCCGGCTCCTGGACGTCACCGAGGACCGGGTGACGTTCGCCACCAAGAACGGCAACACTGCAACGGTCCACCCCGTGGAGTTCCTCGAGCGCCTGGTCCAGCACGTCCTCCCCCCGGGCTTCCACAAGATCCGTCATGCCGGCCTCTACGGCTCCCTCCAGGCTGGCGGCCTTCTGGAGAAGGCCAGGGCCATCGTCGGGACCTGCAAGAAGCCCCGGAAGGATCCATCCGACCTGGAACGGGTGGAACGCGAATCCCAGACCTGCCCGGTCTGCGGCGGGGCCCTCCGTCGGACACCCCTGCCCGCCACCATCCGCGCACCGCCCGAGGACGATCCATGCTGACCGTCCCCACAACGCCCATGACATCAACTCCCGGCCTGCCCGGTTGGGGTGGCTGGACCGGGGTCTGCCTGCACCTCAGCATCCCGCCGGGAACGGTGATCCCGAAGGGCGAATCTGAGCCCCACGGAACGATCCAGGGAGCCATCGGGTCCCCTCCCGGGCTCCGACCCATTTCGAAATCCCCATAGCCCGGTTGCGCCGGCCCCCTGCCGCTACGGGCCTGTCCAAGAACGTAAGATCGGGCTGCGCGTCAGCGCGCCGGTCAAGGCGTACGCTCGTGTTCCTGCGAGCCCGATTTACTAACTATTTTCCTGTTGGACATCATCTGCTTCCTCCGGGCCGTTCCAGCCCTGCGCCGGGACCGTGAGGAACTGCTGGCTCTCCTGGAAGCCCTCGGGTCCCTTGATGCCGCCATGGGCTTGGTCCGCTACCTGGATGGGATTCCAGAAGGCCATGTCGAACCCGTGTTCACGCCGGACCGAGAAGTGGAGATCGCGGGTGCCTACCACCCCCTGCTCTCCCGGCCCGTGCCCAATGACCTGGCCCTCCGAAACCGATCCTGCCTCATCACCGGCTCGAACATGGCCGGCAAGACCACCTTCATCAAGACCATCGGCATCAACATCCTGCTCGGACAGACCCTGCACTTCTGCCTGGCCCGGCGCGCACGCCTTTCCCGACTCCAGGTGCAATCCTCCATTTGGCGCAGCGATCACCTCGAAGCAGGCCAGAGCTATTATCTGGCGGAGGTGGACCGCTTGCGGGAGTTCGTGGAGGTCGAGCCGGGCAGTCCACCGAAAGTCCTGCTCATCGACGAGATCTTCCGGGGAACAAACACCCTTGAGCGCCTCGCGGCTGCCACCGCGGTTCTTTGGCACCTCCAGCAGCAGCACCTGGTGCTGGTCACCACGCATGACTTGGAATTGGGCGATGCCCTCGCAGGCCGCTTCGATCTCTACCACTTCTCCGAACAGGTCGTGGAAGGGACCTTCGGGTTCGACTTCAAACTGCGCCCCGGGCCCGTCTACACGCGCAACGCCATCCGGCTCCTGGAACTCCGCGGATTCCCTGCCTCCATCACCGAGGAAGCCCGCCGCCTCGCCAACTCAAGTCGATCCGAGATGGGCAACGACGTGCCACAACACGTCATGGACCAGATGGGGAATCGCCGCGGCGGCCCAGCCCAGCCAGAAGGACCGGGGGCGCCAGGAGAGGAAGGCCGCCGTCATGATGAAGAAGGCCCAGTACGGGTTCAGGAATCCCAAGTGGAACCCGTTGAAATGGAGGGCCCCCCACACCAGCGCGGATATCCCGGAGAGAACCACGATGTTGGTGATCTGGGGGGCCAGCAAGGAGGCCAGCCCGACGACCATGAAGGTTTCCAGAACGGGGCCCAGAAGCACCACAAGCCATAGGGGCCACGTGAATGTCGGGCACGTCTCCCCGGCGAGGTGGACGAGCCCTTTAGATTGCGCCCATGCGACAGCCATGACCAGCATCCAGCCAGGCGTTTCCATGGCAAGGATGGCCTTTAGCACGGACCACGCATAGCCGTCACTTGGCCGAAAAAGGAAAACCCTTTTCGGGAGGGCCCAGCGTGTGGTGGCGGGTCTACGAGATGCTTCCAATCAATGCCTCTGTCGGTTGTCTGGTACGCATCACCACCACAGAACGATTCGCCGGGGATCGCAAAAATGGGCTTTGGGACTCAACAGACCCTATTTCGGGTACAGTTCGTGGCAGAAGAATAGGGAGGTGGCGGCGGGCAACCCTGCGTATGGTTCTGGATTCTCCGCCTCCAGTTATCCAGATTCTGGGGGGTATAAACGCAGTTGATCTGAGACCAACGAACGATGGTCGGGGTCGCTGGTGTGGTGCCGCCGGCCACTGCGTCGGTCTCGCTGACCACCTGGCCACTCAGTGGCATGATGACTTCGGTTTCGAGGGAAAGTTTTCGCATGGCGGCACCTGTGGTAGGAGAGCTGACATGTGTTGGAAAGGACCTTGAGCCGCGTGCCACGGATGCACGTTGCCCGGCGTCCTTGAACGTGATTCAAGGTGGGTACAAGGTTCCATGGCCGGCCATCCGGGTCGCCGGTACAGGAAACTGGCCAGAACGTGGACGGCTGCAAGGCACGTTGGCACCACGGCAGGGTGGCCACCTTCTTTTCCTAAATCCTTCTGGATCCCGGTGGATAGAGTCCCAGAGAGTGGTGTAAGAGCCGGGTAGGCATACAGTTGGCCACCGTTCCCCGTATGTTTGTTTTTGCGGGAACAACATAGGAGCGGAAAACGATGGCCAGATAGTTAGTAAATCGGGCTCGCGGGACACGAGCGTACAGGTGTGACGGGGCGCTCGCGCGCAGTCCGATCTTACGTTCTTGGACACGCCCGTAGCGGCAGGGGGCCGGCGCGACCGGGCTATGGGGATTTCGGAGCTGGTCGGCCGCCGGGATGGGACCCGATGGGCGCGTCGGTCGAGGTCAGGGCCGCTGACCCCCAGGTTCTCGGGCCCAGCGACGAGGCAGCGACCCGGCGCAGGCAGACCCCGGGCGCCCCACCTTGTGGAGGCGGGCGGTGAACCGAGATTATGGATGTTGTGGGGACGGTCAGCATGGTTCGTCCTCGGGAGGTGCGCGAATAGCGGCCGGCAGGGGCGTCCGGCGCATGGCCCCGCCGCAGACCGGGCAGGCCATGGATTCCCGCTCGAGCCGCTCCAGGTCGGAGGGATCCTTCCTGGGCTTCTTGCAGGTGCCGACGATGGGTCGTAGCTACCGGAACGTCATCGCGCACTTCGGACCCGATGAGGGCCCCTTGATCGTGGTGGGGCTCATTACGACACCTGCGGGGCCAAGCCGGGAGCCGACGACAACGGCAGCGGCGTCGCAGGGCTCCTTGAACTGGCCAGCCTCATGGGGAAAGAAGGCCAGCACCAGGCCATCGACCTGGTCGCCTTCACGCTGGAGGAACCACCCTTCTTCCGCACGGAGCACATGGGCAGCGCCCACCACGCCAAAGGCCTCAGGGACGCGGGCAGGGAGGTAAAGGCGATGGTCGCCCTGGAGATGATCGGGTATTTCTCGGACGCGCCCCGAAGCCAGGGCTATCCCATCGGCCTCCTGAAACTGTTCTATCCCTCCCAGGGGGATTTCATCGCAGTGGTGGGCAACCTTGGCGGCTTCGGCTTGACTCGACTGGTCAAGGGGGCCATGCGGGCCGCCACGCCCCTGCCGGTCCAGTCCATCAATCCCCCAAAGCCATTCCCGGCATCGACTTTTCGGATCATCTCAATTACTGGAAGGAAGGCTTCCCGGCCGTAATGGTGACGGACACGGCCTTCAACCGTAACCACGAGTACCATGAAGCCGGAGACACCCCCGCACGGCTTGATTACCGTCGGATGGCCATGGTCGTAAAGGGGGTGAGGGTGGTCGTCGCGGCCCTGGGACGAAGCGACGATTGAGCCCGTAGAGCCTGCCTATTCACCGCCGTTGAAGGCCGATCTCCAAACTGGCTCACAGGGAAATACGTTCCGCACCGAAACGGCCCACTTCCGTCCATCTATCACCACGGCGCCCTTCTCCTTCCGATTGCCCAGGAAGGCGGAAATCCGTTGAAGTTCTGCCCCTGGAAGGAAGATGGAATATGAGCTCTGGCGCTTGATTGCCTTCTCTGAGGACAGGCCAGGCCACTCCTTCGGCCAGTAAATGGATGCTTCCGGAGCATATTCATAGGGCCAGATCATGGCCTCGACGTAACGCGGCACCCAAATCTGCATCCCGGGGATTTTCGCTTGCGTCAGCAGGCTCGCCAGAGCCCCAACCTCTTTCGGGATCTTCACGGCGCGGTTCCGGCCCGGGACATCGCCCCCACCGCCCCAGGAGAGCCCGTACACAGATCTGACGTAACGGGCACCCTCAAGATCCACGAAGAGGCTGGTCTCAGGCATGTCCGTGGCTTCCGTCAGCACAATCCGGTCGGCCTTCTTCGGGAATGGTCCACAAGCCTTGACCTTACCCAGGAACTGAGACAGCTCCTGTTGCGACATTTGTTTCCAGTAGTACGTCGCCTTCCTCTCCGATTCCTTCACCAACTGGATGACCTGACCGTCTTCGTATAGGACGAACTTCGGCGTGTCGGACCCCACCACCCAGAT
Source organism: Mesoterricola sediminis (assembly GCF_030295425.1). Taxonomy (NCBI): domain Bacteria; kingdom Pseudomonadati; phylum Acidobacteriota; class Holophagae; order Holophagales; family Holophagaceae; genus Mesoterricola; species Mesoterricola sediminis. Next base: position 2,823,872 of record NZ_AP027081.1, read on the forward strand.
CCAGGGGTCCGAGACAAGCATGACGATGAGGGGCTTTGGCCCTTCAAATGGGTTGAAGCTCCCCGCCGCCAAAGGAAGTGAGGACAGAAGGATCCATGCAAGGAGTCTCAACCCCTTGCCCACAAATCCGCTCACGAGCATTCCCATGGTGCCTTTCCTTTCGCTCATCGTTCCAGGGTCCCGGACATCTGCATGCTTCAACCCTCCTCCTCGTCGTCCTTCCCCCTCCTCGGGGGCTCCTCTTCACCGAAACCTGCTGGAAGTTCTTCGGAAATGCTCGCAACCCGGTAGATGCCGCCCCTCTCCGTGAGGGTGAAATACCAGACCTGCTTCCCATCCATCTCCCCTTCCACCCCATCGGGCTCGAAGGCAACAAGGACCCGGTTGGAGGCCCCCTTCTCCTGCCTGGTATACAGGAAGGTGCCAGTGGCGAGTTTGTGGATACGGGCATGGAATGGCTTGAGACTTGGCCAAGCCGAACCCTCAGACCATTGGATGGCACTGCCGGCATCCAGGTCCTTCCACAAGTCGACGGTTTCGTCGGGACGCAAGCCGGGCATCGGCTCCATCCGAATCCCGGAGGCGCTCGTCGCAAATCGAATCCGGACCTGGCGTCCCCATAACCCGGGATCACTGCTCATGGCCTCGTATCGGAGAATGAAGCCGGACTTCGAGGATTCGAGATGCGGGACGTTCTTTTCGTCGCAGCGGTAAAACCCCATCTCCCTCGCCAAGGCCGTCTCCTTGAACCGCCCGGCCGCATCGAAATGGACGATGGTCATCCTGAGGACGCTCCAGCAGGAGGTGCACCATGGCGGATTGTGGCAGGTGGCAAGATAGAAGGAGCCATTCGGCATCGGCTCGGAAAGGACGACTTCCAGGTCTTCCTGGCCGGGATCTTTTTCAGGATGATTTCCAGGTTCACGGGCCCAGGATAAGCGCCAGGTCCCATGGTCGAACCGGAACAGGAAAAGCGACGTTGTGCGCCCGCAAAGGGTCGGATAATCGACCGTCACCAGCAAGATGCCTGGGTGCCCTTCAGGGCGTTTAACCAGAACGTGGGGAATATCCCCGAGGCGGTCCTCACTTCCGGGCTTCTGGGTGCCTCCCATGGCGCCTTGAAGCCGCGCGGCAAGGTGCGCCACGGATTCATCTGCCGGCGCCGCCACCATGCAGGCCTCAAGGGTGTATCGAACCTGGTCGCGAAGGGTTACCAGAAGGGCGACCGCAACCTCTGGAAGTTTGAATTCATTGGGTTGATGGACTTTTCGTAATTCGAGCAGAGTCCCGGCGAGTTGACCGGTTGGCGCCTCTTGGCGGACAGGCGCCGACTGGCATGCCCCAGGTGCACCGGATAGGGACAGGAACATTGCGAGGATAGGAACCTGCGGAAAATTTTGCGGAGGCCATGGAGGCATCCTTGTCACCTGAAGGGGAGTCGGTTCGTTGAACGTCGGGTTTCCAGGTCCATTGTATACTTATTGGTTCATCTTCCATGTTCCCTTCTCGCCCTTCCTGGCCAATCCTCGACCACGTAAGGCTTCCGCATAGCCAGCACCCTGGGTTTGCCTTTCCCTTCAAGACCAAGAGATCCTGACCAACTACGCCTTGAGGAGGCGATGTCACCAAGCCCGAAATCCCTTCTCGGATTCATGGCCGATAACTTCGACCTCATGGAGGAGTTGTGCCGCTACAACAGCCATACGCATGGCGAAGTCGTAGAACTCCTGGAACGGTTCACGCCCAAGGATAAGCAGACGGAACCTGGCGACTTGGTGGTAATGGGCATCATCGAGGCCGTGGAGTCCCGGGACACGGAACCGTTCGGATCGTCCATCGCGGTGTGGCTGTCGGAGGCATTCTACAACCGGGCCAACCCGGAGCCAGCCGCACTTGTGCCACCGCCCAAGACCTTCCGTATCCCCCTTTCCGACAAACTCGTCGGGCACCGGTTCGCCCGGAAAGGGGGACATGCCGATGATCTGCTTGGTTGGCTCCGTGAGGAGTTTCCCGAAGCGGGCCTCAGGGAGGTGTTGCGGTCGTACCATTTCCTGCTGAAGACGACGGCAGTGAACCGGAATGGTCCGCGCCGGACCTTGGAACACCCCGAGTCCACCACCGGGGCGACGGCGACGACCCCGTCCTGCTTGGTCCAGACGGAGGCCAGATCGGTGGCCCACCGGCGATTGCTGTCCGGGACCACCCCATGCCCGCGGGGGCCGGGGAGGCGTTCTCCGCCGCTCACAGGGAGCAGCAGGCCCAGGCCGCGCATGAGGGCGTAGATCCGCTTCTGGGAGGCCTGGAGGCCCTCCGAGCGCAGCAGCGCCCAAACCTTGCGCACGCCCCAGGCGGGATGATCCTGGACAGCCTTCTAAATGGCGGATTGCCAGATTCCATGACTGCATCTGTTGATCCTGCAGAGGAAAAGTGCGGTCCTTGCGCGAGGTTCTTCGCAACCGTATTATATTTACGGGAGAATTAATACGGTGTCTCGTCCTGCCACCCCCACCTTGCACCCGGGTCAAGTGCTGCGCACAAAACAGCTGTCCGCATGGTCGGCCAATCCCGTGCGGCTGGCTCAACGTCTGGTTCGGGACGGCCACCTCCTGAAGCTGTCCCACGGACTTTTTGCGGTCCCCAAGCGTGGCCGCTTCGGCTTCGTCCCACCGGACCTGCCCACGCTGGTGGCCGCGTTCCTGGAAGGCTCTCCATTCGTCGAGACCGGCCCATCGGCGTGGAACACCCTTGGACTGGGTTCGATGGCCCTGTGGTCCCATTCCCTGGTCTACAACACCAAGCGGTCCGGCGAATTCATGCTGGGCAACCAGCGCGTTCGGTTCCGGAGGGTCCGCTTTCCGGAACGTCCGCCCAAAGAATGGTTCGCCGTTGATCTCCTCGAATCCAGGGATTCCGTCGGGCTGTCCCTGGAGGAACTCAGGCCCAGGCTGGTCGATGCGCTCCGCTCAGGGCGCCTGGACCCGCTTCGCCTGCAGGCAATGGCAGCGGCGTATGCGACGGCCTTCCATCGCCATTTCGTGGAAGACGCCATCCGGGAGGCCCGTTGAACTTCGTCCACCGTGATCCGGATTGGTTGTGTACAAAGGTTTCCGCAAGTTAGCGTCCGGGATTTCCCCTTGGCCGAGGTACACGGTGTTTTGTCGGCGCTTCCTATTCCGGAGCCGCCTCGGTGGCGGGGAGTTCCTTGCCGCAATAGCGGCAGAGGATCGCGGCCGCTTTGATGTCCTCGGCGCAATAGGGACAGACCTTCATGCCAGGGCGCGGGGCGGGGGCGCCCGGGTCCCCGGAGGCGGGGCCGGCCGGTTCCCCGTCCTTGGCGTGGTGCTGGGCGAGGGGCGTGTCCGCGGGAACGATCCCGGGGTTCTGGCAGGCGGGACAGACGAGGACGGCCTTGAGCTTCGCGTTGCTGGCTGACCGGGAGACGGCGAAGACCGAACAGATGATGCCAAGGGGGATGAACAGGCCCGCCAGCCAGCAGCCGCCTGCCATGCCCAGGAGGCCCGCCCCCAGGTTGGAGGAATTCCCGCTGCCGTAGCTGACCAGGAGGGACACGCCGGCCAGGACGAAGGAGATGACCGTGGCTGTGGCCATGGGATTGCGCTTGTCCGGCTCGATCAGCCGGGGCTTCGCGGTGGTCTTGCAGCGGGGGCAGAAACATTGGCCGCTGGACGCGGACGGGCTCGCGGGCGCTGGGTCCGGACCCGCTTTGCCGTGGCCGCAGTACGGGCAGCCATTGCAGGTATCCAGGAAGTCCTGTCCGCAGGACGGGCAATCCACGAGGGCCATGTGTTCTCCATGGGTTTGACGATCCCGGATGCGCCAGGAGGGCAGTCCCCGTCGTCCTGGATCGTGTGTTGTTCGGCTGGAAGGACCAGCCTATCAAACCCGCCCGGAGGGGAGAAGCGCCCGGAGTCAGGCGCCCGGGTGGGGGGCGTCCCCGGCGATCAGCCACTCCCGGAGCTTGGACCAGCGGCCCTGGGCCTTCACGCCCTGGACGGCGATGGCCACGGCCTTTTTCTGGCCCACCAGGACCACGAGCTTCCGACCGCGGGTGACGCCGGTGTAGAGGAGGTTCCGGGCCAGCATGGCGTAGTGCTGGGTCATCACGGGGATGACGACGGCGGGGAACTCGGAGCCCTGGCTTTTGTGGATGCTCGCGGCGTAGGCGAGCATGATCTCGTCCAGTTCGCCGAAGGCGTAGGGCACGAGCCTGCCGTCGAAGCTGATGGCGGCCTCGCCGGCGTCCAGGTCCACGGCCGCGACCCGGCCGATGTCGCCGTTGAAGGTCTCCTTGTCGTAGTCGTTGACGATCTGCATGACCTTGTCGCCCACCCGGTACGTGTTTCCGAACCGCTCCACCGCGGGCTGCCCGGGCCCCCCGGGGTTGAGGGCTTCCTGCAGGGCGACGTTGAGGGCCCGGGCCCCCACCGCGCCGCGGTTCATGGGGCAGAGCACCTGGACATCCCGGACGGGATCCAGGCCGAACCGCGCGGGAATCCGGTGGCGCACGATCTCGAGGATCCGGGCCACGGCGGTCTCGGGCGCGTCGGCTTCGACGAGGTAGAAGTCCGTCGGCCGGTCCCGGGGCACGTCCCCTTCGGGCATCTGGCCCCGGTTGATGCGGTGGGCGTTCACGATGATCCGGCTCTCCGCCGCCTGGCGGAAGATCTCCGTGAGGCGGGTCACGGGGAGGGTCCCCGAACCGATGAGATCGGCCAGGACCTGGCCCGGCCCCACCGACGGCAGCTGGTCCATGTCCCCCACGAGCAGCACCGCCGCCCGGTCCGGCACGGCCTGGAGGAGGGAGGCCATCATCGGCACGTCCACCATGGACATCTCGTCCACCACCACCAGGTCCGCGGGGAGCGGGTGATCGGGGCCGCGCTTGAAGCCGCCGCCGGCCGGATCGAATTCCAGGAGGCGGTGCAGGGTCTTGGCGGGCAGGTTCGTGCTCTCGGAGAGGCGCTTGGCGGCCCTGCCCGTGGGCGCGGCCAGGGCCACCTCGACGCCCTTGGCGCCGAGGATCCGGAGGATCGCGTTCACCAGGGTGGTCTTGCCGACACCGGGGCCGCCCGTGATGACCATGACCTTGGAGGCCAGCGTCTGCTTGACGGCGGCCCGCTGGCTGGCGGCGAGGGTGACGCCCAGGGTGCCCTCCACCCAGGGCAGGGCCTTCGCCGGATCGATGGCCGGCCAGGGGGGAGCCCCCGTGCCCAGGGCCCGGATCCGGCCTGCGAGGATCCGCTCGGACCGCCACAGGTGCGGCAGGAAGGCGCACCAGCGCCCGCCGAGGGTGTCCCGGATGACGTTCCCCTCGGCGACTTCCTCGGCCAGCGCCTCCGCCAGGGGTTCCCGGGGGAGTTCCAGGAGGCGCGCCGCCAGACCCAACAGGTCGTCCTCGGGGAGGGCGCAGTGGCCGTCGTGGAGGGCCTCCAGGAGGGCGTAGGTGACCCCCGCCCGGGCCCGGAGCATGGAATCGGGCGCGATGCCCAGCTGGCGCGCGATCTGGTCGGCGCTCTTGAAGCCGATCCCGCGGATGTCCTTGGCCAGGCGGTAGGGGTTCTCGGTCACCAGCGGAATGGCGTCCGCCCCGTAGGTCTTGTAGATGCGCACGGCCCGGGCGGTGCTGACGCCGTGGGACTGGAGGAACAGCATGATCTCGCGGACGGCCTTCTGTTCCGCCCAGCCCGCGATGATGCGCCGGGCCCGCACCGGGCCGATGCCCGGGATCTCCTTGAGCCGCCCCGGGTCCGACTCGATCAGGTCGAAGACCTGCTCCCCGAAGGCCTTCACCAGCTTCTCCGCGTAGACCGGGCCGATGCCGGGGATCAGGCCGCTGCCCAGGTAGGTCTCGATCCCGGCCAGGGTCGTGGGCAGGGTGGCCTTCAGGAAGGCGGCCTTGAACTGGGGCCCGTGGTCCCGGTGGTTCTCCCAGGTGCCGCTGGCCTGGATCTGCTCCCCGGCCTGGATCGCGGCCACGGTGCCGATGACGGTCACGGGCTCCCGGCGCCCCCGCACCAGGACCCGCAGCACGGAGAAGCCCGTGTCCGGGTTGTGGAAGGTGACGCGCTCCACCAGGCCCGCGAGGGGCTCCCGCCGGGGCTCCGCGCCGGGTTCGGGCGTCAGGGGGGCGTCGGGCATCCAGGTCATGGGCAGGGGCGCGGGAGGGGTTCCCGCATCCATGGTAGGGCGGTTCCGGGAACGCGGCACCCCTGGGCGGCCCGGCGCAAACATGCCCCCCCAGGGGGCGGGGTCCTGAAAGACCTGGGGCCGTGATGCCGAGGAGGCCTTGGGCAGCCAGGGCGTGGACCCCTTGGAACCTGCCGTCGCGTCCAGGCCGTCCCCCTTCCCCGCCCCCGGGTTCCGTGGTGGAATCAGGGCGCTCCCCCATCCCCCGAGGCTCCCGTGTTCCCCTTGCGATGCCTGTGCTTCCTCACCCTCGCCAGTGCCCTGTCCGCCCAGGGGTGGGAGTACGGCATGACGGTCGGCCGGCAGACCTTCGGCTCCCTGTCCGCCTCGGACGGGATGCCGGGCTACGCGCCCTCGGGCTCGGTGGCGGGCACGACGGTGGTGTCCGCCCGGCTCGCCTGGACCATCCTGGACACGGACGGCGGGGAGCTCCAGGTCGCCTGCGCCTTCCAGCCCACCACCACCGCCACGGCGCGGTTCTCCGTGCAGCCGACCACCGCCCCGGGCCTGCCCCGGATCGATTCCGGGCCCCTGAACTACCGGTGCGGCTACCATGCCCTCGGCGTCTCGTACCGGACGCCGGGCCGGGTCCGGGCGGGGGTCGGCCTGGACCTGCGCTTCCAGCGCGTGGACCTGCCCGCCAGCGCCGCCAACGCCGCCGAGACCGCCACCACCGCGGTGCCCTGGATCCGGGGGGGGCTCTACCTCCCCGCGCGCGCCGGCTGGATCCGGCCGATCGTGGGCGTGGAGGCGGGGCTGGCCCTCCTCACCACCTCCGACGCGGCCCACCCCGCGGGTTCCCTGAGGCCCCGGTCCGAGGTGGCCCTGTACGCGGGGGCGCGGTTCTAGCCGGCCTGGACCGGGTTCGCCCATCCGCGGACATTCCGCTATTATCCAGAGCGGATTCAACGCTTCAGATCAGGATTCCGGAGGCCCCATGGCATCCATCCTCCTCCTCGCGGTGTCGGCGGTGCTCCAGATCACGGCCGCGGGCCTGGCCCTGCGCCTCGTCCGGACCACGGGGCGCATGGCGGCGTGGATCCTCTTCTCGGTGGCCATGGTGCTCCAGGCCCTGCGGCGGATCGTCCTGCTGGGGGGCCTCCTCGCGGGGCCGGGCCGGCCCGTGGCGCTGGACGACGTGCTGGGGCTCGCGATCTCCCTGGCCATGGTGCTGGCGGTCTGGCTCATCAAGGACATCTTCGAGCGCCTCGCCCGCAGCGAGGCCCACCTGGAGCGGGAGGTGGCCCAGCGCACCCGGGACCTGGAGCTGGCCCGGGACGCCGCGGAGGCGGCGAGCCGCGCCAAGAGCACCTTCCTGGCCAACATGAGCCACGAGATCCGCACCCCCATGAACGCGGTGATCGGCCTGACCCACCTGGCCCTGCTGACGGAGCTCACGGACACCCAGCGCCAGTACCTGGACAAGGTGAAGCGCGCGGCGGAATCCCTGCTGGGCATCCTCAACGATGTCCTCGACTTCTCCAAGATCGAGGCGGGGCGCATCGACCTGGAGGCCCGGCCCTTCCTGCTCGAGGAGGTGCTGGACCGGGTGATCCAGGTCGCCGGGGTCCGGGCCATGGAGAAGCACCTGGACCTGATGCTGGACGTGGCCCCGGACGTGCCGCCCTCCCTGGTGGGGGACCCCCTGCGGCTGGCCCAGGTGCTCCTGAACCTCTGCAGCAACGCGGTCAAGTTCACGGACGCCGGCGAGGTGGTGGTCGCCGTGGCGCGGGCGGAGGCCGGCGGCGGCGAGGGCGTGGCGCTCCGATTCACGGTGCGGGACACGGGCATCGGCATGACCCCGGAGGAGGCGGCGAAGCTGTTCCGGCCCTTCACCCAGGTGGACGCCTCCAGCACGCGGCGCTTCGGGGGCACGGGCCTGGGCCTGGCCATCAGCCACCGCCTCGTGGCGCTCATGGGGGGCACCATCCAGGTCACGAGCGAACCGGGCCGGGGCAGCGTCTTCGCGTTCACCCTGCCCTTCCCTGTCGGCGACCTGCGGCCGGAGCACCGGGTGGTCCAGATGCCGGACCTCGCCGGCCTGAACGTCCTGGTGGTCGACGACAGCGCCAACGCCCGGGCCATCCTGGAGGGCCTGGCCCACAGCCTCGGGTACCTCTGCACCACCGCCGCCTCCGCCGGGGAGGCCCTGGCGCGGCTGCGGGAGGCGGGCCCGGCCCGCCCCTTCGACCTGGTCCTCATGGACTGGAACATGCCGGAGGTGGACGGCTTCGAGGCGGCCCGCCGGATCCTCGCCGAGCCGGGCCTGCCCCACCGGCCCAAGGTCATCATGGTCACCGCCTTCTGCGACGAGACCATGCGGCGCCGGGTGCAGGAGGAGGGCCTGGACGGCCTCCTGCCCAAGCCCGTCACCCCCTCGAGCCTCTTCGACGCCATCGTGGCCGTCCACCGGGGCCGGGGGGCCCGCGCCCCGGAGCCCGCGAAGGCCGCCCCGGAGCCGGAGGTGGACGCGCGGCTGGCGGGGGCCCAGGTGCTCCTGGTGGAGGACAACGCCTTCAACCGCCAGGTGGCCAGCGAACTCCTCGCCCTGAAGGGCGTCCAGGTCACCCTCGCCGACGACGGGGCCCAGGCCCTGGAGCTGCTGCGCCAGCGGCGCTTCCAGGCCGTGCTCATGGACCTGCAGATGCCCGTCATGGACGGGTACGAGGCCACCCGCCGGGTGCGGGCCGACCCCGCCCTGGCGGGCCTGCCCATCCTGGCCATGACCGCCCACGCCATGGCCCAGGAACGGGCCCGGTGCGAGCAGCTGGGCATGAACGACTACATCACCAAGCCCATCGACCCCGCGGACCTGTACGCGCGCCTGGCGCGCTGGGTGGGCCCGGAACCGGCGGCCGTCCCGGCCCTCCCCGGCATCGACGCGGAGGCGGGGCTGGCCTGCCTCGCGGGCAACCTGGACCTGTTCGATCGCATGTTGCGCCTCTTCCTGGACCTCCGGTGCGGGGCCGCGGAGGAGATCGGGGTCGCCCTGGCGGCGGGGAACCGGGAGCAGGCCCGCCTCCTGGCCCACACCATGATCGCCTCCTCGGGCAGCATCGGGGCCCGCGCCCTCGCGGAGGCCTCCCGCGGCCTGCAGCAGACCCTGGACCGGGGGGAGGATCCCGCGGAGGCCCTGGCCCGTTTCCGGGCGTGCCTGGACGAGGTGGCCGGGGGTCTTCGGCGGCGGTACGGCGCGGGCGCTTGAAACGGGACCCGGCCCTGCCCCAAGCTGGAGCCCTGCCGGAGGCCCCATGACCACCCCGCCCCCCATCCTCCTCTCCAACGGCGTCGCCGTGCCCGCCCTCGGCTTCGGGACCTGGCAGATCCCCGAGGGCCCCGCCGCCTTCGACGCCGTGACCTGCGCCCTCGCCAGCGGGTACCGCCACATCGACACGGCGCGGGCCTATGGGAACGAGGCCAGCGTGGGCCGGGCCCTCCGCGCCAGCGGCCTGCGCAGGGAGGAGGTCTTCGTGACCAGCAAGCTCCCGGCGGAGGAGAAGGATTCCGGCCGGGTCCTGGCGGCCTTCGACGCGACGATGGCGGCCCTGGGCCTCGACCAGCTGGACCTCTACCTCATCCACGCCCCCTGGCCCTGGAGCCGCATCGGGCTGGACTGCATGGCCCAGAACAAGGCCATCTGGAAGGTGTTCGAGCGGCTCTACGCCGACGGCCGCGTCCGCGCCATCGGAGTCTCCAACTTCAACGAGGCCGAATTGGGCGGCCTCCTGGAGGTGTGCGACGTGGCGCCGATGGTGAACCAGATCCGGTTCTTCATCGGCGACACCCAGCCCTCCCTGGTGGCCTTCTGCCAGGCGCGGGCCATCGCCGTGGAGGCCTACTCCCCCCTGGCCACCGGGCGCCTCCTCGCGAACCCCGACCTCGCCAGCCTGGCCCAGCGCCTGGGCGTGACCCTCCCCCAGCTCTGCCTCCGCCACGCCCTCCAGAAGGGCCTCATCGTCCTGCCCAAGTCGGTGACGCCGGCCCGCATCCGCCAGAATCTGGAGGTGGACTTCCAGCTTTCGGCCGAGGACATGGCTTGGCTCGATGGCCTGACCGGCACCGTCCCCCGGCGCTGAACCCGGGCCCTGTCCCCGAAGGCCCGCGTCGGCCGGACGGATGCGGGGAGACCGCCTAGCGGACCTCCCTCAGCTCCACCGTGAGGTGCACGATCTCCTCATGGATGGCCAGGGCGGCGTGGACGGCCTCGGGCGCGAGGCCGGGGTCGGTGCCGGACAGGGCCAGGATGCAGGCGAAACGGCCCTTGCCCACCTGCCACACGTGCAGGTCCGCGACCTGGACGGCGGGCCCCCACGCCGGATGGGCGGCCACCACCTCCCGGATCTCGCCGGCCACCGGGGCGTCGTTCTCGGCGTCCAGGAGCACCCGGGAGGTGTCGCGCAGGAGGCCCCGGGCCCAGACCGCCACCAGGACCGCCCCGGCGAAGCCCATGGCGGGGTCCAGCCAGCGCCAGCCGAAGACGAGGCCCCCGGCGAGGGCGAGAATCGCCAGGACGGAGGTGGCGGCGTCGGCGAGGACGTGCAGGTAGGCGGAGCGCAGGTTGAGGTCCGCGTGGCCATGCCCGTGGTCGTGGCCGTGGTCGTGGCCGCCGTGGGACTGGCCGAGGATGAAGGCGCAGGCCAGGTTGACGAGGAGGCCCAGGATGGCGACGGCGATGGCCTCCCGGTAGGCGATGGGGCGCGGATCGAAGAGGCGCTCGAGGCTGCCCCCCACCATGAGGGCGGCCACCACCAGGAGGAAGAGGGCGCTGGCGAACCCGCCGAGGATCTCGATCTTCCAGGTGCCGAAGGCGTACCGCCCGCTGCCCGCCTGACGCCGGGCGACCCGGTACGCCAGGGCGCTGACCCCGATGGCCACCGCGTGGGAGCTCATGTGCCAGCCGTCGGCGAGGAGGGCCATGGAGTTGAACCACCACCCCGCCGCGATCTCCACCACCATGGTGGCCAGGGTGATGCCCAGGACGAGGCGGGTGCCTCGCTCGCCCGCGGCGTTGCCGGTATCGAAGGCGTGGCTGTGGAGGGGGGGACCGGACAGGGCGTTCATGGGTTCCTCCCCCCCAGGAAACCATGAAACCCGGATCCCGGGCACCACCCCGCCGGGGAGGCTTCGTCCCCGTGGACGACCGCCCTCTCCTGGGGGGAGAATGGGGCATTCCTGCCTTTGAAAGGGTCTGTCGTGCTGCGATCCCGCCCCTCCCGTAACCTGCTGGCCTTCGCGGCCACCTTCGCCTACGGTTGCCTCATGGCCCAGACCCCCACCCCGCCCGTCGCCCCGCAGATCGACCACGTGTCCGTGTGGCACGGGGAGCAGGTCCACGATCCCTGGTTCTGGCTCCGGGAGAAGGCGAACCCCCAGGTGGTGGCCTACCTGGAGGCGGAGAACGCCTACACGGCCGCCGTCACCCGCGAGCTCCAGCCCTTCGCCGACGCCCTCTACGCCGAGATGCTGGGCCGGATCAAGCAGACCGACCTGTCCGTGCCCCAGGTCAACCGGGGCTGGTACTACTACCAGCGCACGGAAGAGGGGAAGCAGTACCCCATCCGCTGCCGCCGCCGGGCCGGCGCGGACGGCGCCTACGACCCCGCCGCCCCCGAGCAGGTGATCCTGGACCTCAACGCCCTGGCCCAGGGCCGCAAGTTCCTGGGCCTGGGCGCCACGGCCGTGAGCGACGACGGGCACCGCCTGGCCTACGCCCTCGACACCACGGGCTACCGGCAGTACGAGCTCTACGTGAAGGACCTGCGCACCGGCGCGGTCGGCCCCCGGGTGGCGGAGCGGGTGACCAGTGTCGCCTGGGCCGCCGACGGCCGGCACCTGTTCTTCGCGACGGAGGATGCGGTCACCAAGCGGTCGGACCGTGTCTGGCGCCTGGATCCCGGGGCCAAGCGGCCCACCCTCGTGCGCCACGAGCCGGACGAACTGTTCACCACCGGCATCGGCCGCACCCGGGACGGCGCCTTCCTGCTCATGGAGACGCGAAGCACGGACACCTGGGAGACCCGCTGCCTCCGGGCCGATCGGCCCAAGGGCGCCTTCCGTGCGGTGGCGCCCCGGGAGAAGGGCCACAAGTACGCCGTGGACCACCGGGCCGGCGCCTTCTGGATCCGCACCAACCGGGGCGCCGTCAACTTCCGCCTCGTCACCGCCCCCGCCGCCAACCCCGGCCCCCGGGCGTGGAAGGAGGTCCTGCCGGGCCGCGAGGACGTGCTGCTCGAGGACATCGACTGCTACCGCGACTTCGTCGTCGCCCAGGAGAAGACCGCCGGCCTCGACCGGTTCCGGGTCTTCGACCCCGCGAAGGGCGCCTGGCGCGAGATCGCCTTCCCCGAGCAGGTCTACGCGGCCGGGCCCGCGGGAACCCCCGATTTCGGGTCGCGGACCTACCGGATCAGCTACCAGTCCATGGTGACCCCCCCCGCCGTCTACGACGTGGACATGGCCACCGGGAACCGCACCCTCCTGAAGGCCACCGAGGTCCTGGGCGGCTACGACCCCTCCAAGTACGCCACCGAACGCCTCTGGGCCACCGCCCGGGACGGGGTCCGCGTCCCCCTCTCCATCGTCTACCGGAAGGGCACGCCCCGGGACGGCTCGGCGCCGCTGCTCCTCTACGGCTACGGATCGTACGGGTACGGCATGCCGGCCTCCTTCCAGAGCCAGCGGCTGAGCCTCCTGGACCGGGGGATGGTCTTCTGCGTCGCCCACATCCGCGGCGGGAACGAACTGGGGGAGGGCTGGCACCGGGACGGAATGCTGATGAAGAAGATGAACACCTTCAACGACTTCATCGATTCGGCCGAGTACCTCGTGCGCGAGAAGTGGACGTCGAGCTCCCGGCTCGTCATCGAGGGCGGCAGCGCCGGCGGCCTCCTCACGGGTGCCGTCACCAACCTGCGGCCTGAGCTCTTCAAGGCCGTGCACAGCGCCGTGCCCTTCGTGGACGTCATGAACACCATGATGGACGCCACCCTGCCGCTCACCGTCGGCGAGTACCTGGAGTGGGGCAACCCCAACGAGAAGGCCGCCTTCGACTACATGCGCGCCTACAGCCCCTACGACAACCTGGCCCGCAAGGCCTACCCCTCCATCCTCGTCACCACGAGCTTCAACGACAGCCAGGTGATGTACTGGGAGCCCGCCAAGTACGTGGCCCGGATGCGCACCCTCAAGACGGACGCCAACCCCCTGCTCCTGAAGATCAAGATGGAGCCCGCCGGCCACGGCGGCGCCTCGGGCCGCTACGACGCCCTGAAGGACCGCGCCTTCGAGCTGGCCTGGATCCTCGACCAGGTGGGCCTCCGCCGCTGATCCCGCCCCTGCCATAATGGGTCATGGCCGATTCCCTCGCCGACCTGACCCTCGCCCTCCGGGCCTTCGCCGCCGAGCGGGACTGGGAGGTCTACCACAGCCCCAAGAACCTGGCCATGGCCCTCACGGGCGAGGCCGGGGAGCTGGCCGCCGAGTTCCAGTGGCTCACGGAGGCCGAAAGCCGGGACCTGGCGCCCGCCCACTTGGAGCGGGTGCGCCAGGAGGCCGCCGACGTGCTCCTGTACCTCACGCGCCTCGCGGACCGGCTGGATTTCGATCTGGTGGAGGCCGCCCGGGCCAAGATGGTCCTCAACGCCGCGCGCTACCCCGCCGACAAGGCCCGGGGCAACGCGCGCAAGTACGGGGAGCTCTGAGCCTCAGGCCAGGCCCAGTTCGGCGCGGTGGGCGTGGAGCACGTCCACCACGCGCTGGAAGTGCTCGTCCTCGGTGCCGCCGATGAGCTCGGCGAGGCGCCGGAAGCCTTCGATCAGCTCCTCCCGGTCCACGCCGGCGGCGAAGGCGGGGGTCTTCATCTTCTTGCGGATGCTCCGGGGCTCGAGGCCTTCGGTGCGCTGGGGGCGGACCAGGGCGCAGGCCGTGACGAAGCCGGTCACCTCGTCCGAGGCCACCAGGGCCCGCTCCAGGAGGGATTCGGCCCGGACGCCGGTGCGCACTGTGGCGTGGGCGGCGATGGCCCGGGCGAGTTCCGCCTCCCCCCGGGCCTCCAGCCACGCCACGATCCGGGCCGGGTGCTCCTCCGGCCAGCGGTCGTAGTCGGCGTCGTGCAGGAGGCCCGCCACGCCGTAGACCTCCGGGTCCTGGCCCAGGCGCCGGGCGAGGTCCTCCATCACCCGCGCCACCCCCAGGGCGTGGATGCGGAGCCGCTCCGACGGCGTCCATTCGTGCATGAGCGACAGCGCCTCGTCCCGTGTGAGCATGGCGTCCTCCCGTCTTCGAGCATAGACCAGGGAAGTGAAAATAATTGACACTGGATAGGTTGGTTTTAGTCTAAAGGCCATCCATCCGCTTTTTCCGAGGAGGTCTCCTTGAAATTCAACCCGTGCGTACTGCTGCTCGTGGCCGCGGCCACGGGGGCCCAGGCCCAGGAAGGTGCCAAGTGGGTCTCCGCCCAGGCGGCCTATATCGTCCCCTCCTACTCCCCCGTCAAGGACGGCCCCGGTTACGGCGGTTCTCTCGGCTGGTGGATCACCAACCGCTGGGGCATCGAGGCCTCCGCCCTCAAGGCGACCATGGCCGCCGAGAACACCCTGACCTACTTCAGCGGCCGCGAATACCAGGGCTTCCTGTCGGGCCTGTACTGCTGGGACACCTCCTCCGAGAAGGTCCGTCCCTTCCTGCGCCTCGGCGCCGGCCTCACCCGCACCACGGTGCCCTGGTCCGAGGACACCAAGAGCGTGAACACCTTCACCGGCGCCGCCGGCGTCGGCCTGCAGTACCTGCTGCCCGCCAACTTCATGGCGACCCTGGAAGGCCGCGGCGTCAAGCTGGCGAGCTCCACCAAGCGCTCCGAGTTCCAGGCGCTGGTCGGCCTGGGCTACCGCTGGGGCGTCAAGACCGCCCCCGTGGCGGCGCCCGCGCCCGCCCCTGCGCCCCTGCCTCCGCCTCCGCCGCCCGTCGTCGAGAAGCCCGTGCCCCCGCCTCCGCCGCCGCCGCCGCCGGTGGTCGCCAAGCCCGTGCCGCCGCCTCCTCCCCCGCCGCCCCCGGCCCCCGCGCCCGTGAAGATCACCCTGGACAACGCGGTCCTCCACTTCGCCAACGGCAGCAACGTCCTCCCCGCCAAGGGCGTGGACGCCATCCGGAAGGTCGCCGGGAAGCTCAAGGAGTTCAAGGGCGAGTACACCCTCCACGTCACCGGCCACACCTCCTCCGTGGGCAAGGCCGCCTTCAACAAGGCCCTCAGCAAGCGCCGGGCCGACGCGGTCGCCAAGGTGCTCGTGGCCTCCGGCATCCCCGCCGCCAACGTCACCACCGCCGGTGTGGGCCCCGACGAGCCCATCGCGGACAACAAGACGGCCGAAGGCCAGGCCCGCAACCGCCGGGTGGAGATCGAGGTGAAGGCCAAGGGTGCCCAGGTTGAAACCCGCACCATCACCACCGACCTGGAAGAGGGCAAGGCCAAGGACTGAGCCTGGTCGAACGCTTCCCGCCACGGGGCCGGCTCAGCCGGCCCCGTTCGCGTACCGGGACCCATCGAATTATAAATAATTTTTGACAGTTCGGCCGTCCCGCCTAACTTGGGAGCGTTGACTCCAGGGTGGCGAGGCGGTGCTTGAAGCGGTCGGAAAAGCGGCAGGATGGGGACTTGGCCCCCTCCGCCTCGCTTGGCCCCTCCTGCTGGCCGCCACCCTCCTCGGGGCCCGGGAGCCGGCGCCCACCCAGCTCCAGCTGGCGGCGGACGCCTCGGACGTCCTCTGGGGCCAGCCCGTGGAGGTGGTCGCCACCCTGGCCTCCCGGGAGCCGGAGGGGACCCGGCGCCCCCCCCTCACCCTGCTGGACGGGGGCCGCGTGGTCGCCATCCGCCCCGCCGGCTCCGGCCCCGCGGTGTTCACCCTGCCCCGGCTGGCCGAGGGCCTCCACGTGCTGACCGCCCTCTACCCCGGCACGGCGACCCAGGCCCCCGCGGCCTCGGCCCCCCTGAGCCTGCGCGTCCGCCCCGCCCAGCCCCCCCCGCGCCTGGACCTGTGGATGCTCCCGGACGGCGCGGTCCAGGCGGCCCCCGTGATCACCCTCCGGGGACGCGCGGCCAGCCCGCTTGGCCAGCCCAGCGTCTGGGTGAACGGCGCCAAGGTCCCCGTGGACCCCGACGGCACCTTCGCCTGGGCCCTCCTCGGCCGGGAGGGGGCCAACCCCATCACCGTGGTGGCCCGGGACCGGGCGGGCCAGGAGACCCGCGCCACCCGCACGGTGACGGTCCGGGCGCGCGCCCCGCGCCTCTTCCTGGAGGACCTCGGGGACGGGGCAGGCACCCCGGACGCGGACCTGACCCTGGCCGGCGACGTCCACGCCCCCGGCACCCCCTCCGATTCCCTGCTCCTCACCTGCACCCTCAACCAGGGGGTCCCCTTCGCGGTGCCCCTGGAGGACAAGCGCTTCACCCTGCGGCTCCGCCTGGCCCCGGGGGCGAACAGCCTCGACTTCCGCATCGGGGATGGGGACGAGGCCGGCTGGGCCCACCGCACGGTCTTCCTCCGTCCCGGCCCGCTCCTGGCCTTCCCCACCCCGCGGGAGGACCGGGTCACGAGCCTGGAGGCCCTGGACCTGGTGGCCGCCACGGCCGCGCCCGCCCCGGGCCTCGCCGTGACCCTGCGGGCGCCGGGCCTCCACCAGGCCCTCGAGGCCGCCCCGGACCGGACGCAGGTGAATGGCACCATGAGCTTCGAGGGGGTCGGCCTCTACACCGCGACCCTGGAGGCCCCGGGCCCGGACGGCGTGCCCCTGCGCGCCCACCGGCAGATCATCCGGGCCGCCGCCCCCGTCTCCACCGCCTACGGGATGGCGGACGTGAAGCGCATCCTGGACTGCATCACGGGGCTGGCTGAAGCCACCCCCGACGAGGTCTTCGACTACGATCTGGCCCCCCTGGGCGAGGGGCCCCTGTGGGGCGATCACCAGCTCGGCGTCGACGACGCCGCCATGGCCCTCACCTTCGCCCTGGGCCTATGGTAGGGCCGCCCCTCCTCCCCTGGATCCTGGCGGCGGCGGTGGCGGCGGGTCCCGCCGCGCCGGCCCCGCCGCTCCCGCCGGGCCCTTACCGGCTGTGGCTCAACGCCACCTGGGCCGTTCCGCCGCCGACTCCCGTGACGGGCCTGGCCCTGGACCTCCAGCTCCCCCCTGGCGTCCTGGTGGCCGCCAACCCCGAGACGGACCGGGTGTTCGAGGACGCCCTGATCGCCCCCCAGGGCCGGCCCATCCTGGCCTCGGCGCGGTTCCAGCGCGCGCGGGGCCAGCTGGACCTCGCCCTGGTCAACCTCCGGCGGAAGGCCTGGGAGGGCCCCTTCGTGGCCGTGGACCTCCGCGTCCTCCCGGGCTTCCGCGTCACCGCCGCCGACCTCCAGGCCTCCGCGAACGTCGCCCTCCGCGGGGTCGCCGCCATCGATCTTGCCGGCACCACCTCCGTCGACCTCACGGCCGCGACCACGATCACGCTCCGCCTCGAACCCCGCTAGCCATCCTGTATTGGCCCCGCAATGAATGCGGGGCCAATACAGGATGGCTAGCGGCCCACGCCTTCAACGCGGAACAGCTCGGAGATGCGGCGTTCGCAGGTGAGGGCGAGGGCGCCGCCGCCGGGGGTGGCCCAGACGGTGGGGATGGCCTGGTGGCCGGAGACGTCCGGCAGGCGGGTGGCGCTGCCGGGGGTCCGGGCGCCGGTGTCCGGGTCCAGGCGCGCCAGGGTCAGGGGCAGGGCCCAGGCGGGGGAGGCCACGAGCAGGCCCCGGCTGTCCGCCGTCCAGCCGACGACACGCTCGCCCTCCCGCAGGCCCCGCACCGGACGGGCGATGGCGCTGGGCGCCGCCGCCAGCAGGCGCCAGCCGCCGCCGGCCGCGGGGACCGCGAGGTGCTGGCCGTCGGGCGAAACCCGGGCGACCGCACCGGTGCCGTCCAGGAAGGGCCCCAGGGCGACGGGCGCCCCCGCCTCCGGCACCCATCGGTACCAGGCCTTGCCGGCCGGGCCCTGCGCCGCCAGGAGGAGGGCCTCGCCCGCCGGGTGAACGGGGCCCAGGGCCTGGAAGCCCTCGGGCAGGGACAGGACCTGGCCGCGCCCTTGGGCGGTGGGCAGGATGCAGAGGGTGCGCTGGCCCCGCGGATCCGAGGCCAGGAGGTGGCCCGCCTCCAGGTCCGCATCCCGGAGGGCGTCCCCCAGGCGCGGCTCCCGCACCTCGGGCCGCAGGTGGGCCAGCACGCACTGGTAGCGGTCGCCGGCCGGCCAAAGGGCGACGGGCCGGCCCTGGCCCAGCTGGGCGGGCGCCTCCTCCCCCTCCCGCCACAGGTAGCCCCGGTCCTGGGCCAGGCCTCCGCCCAGCACGGGGGATTCAAGGAGGAGGAGGGTGCGGCCGTCCGAGCTGAGCCCGGCGGCCTGGGTCCCCTCGAACAGGGAGAACTCCCGGGAGGTCCCGCCCCGGACCAGGATGACGCGGCGCCGGATCCGCTGGTTGGCCAGGAGGAAGCGCCCGTCCGGCGCCACGTCCAGGAGCTGGCGCAGGCCGTCGCCCCGCCAGATCAGCTTGCGCCCGCCCCAGCCGGCGACGGCCCACAGGGAGGTCTGGTCCCCCTCCCATTCGGAGATCCAGAGCCTGCCGTCGGGTCCCCAGGCCAGGCCGGTGGGCTGGGGACCCGGGGCCCCCGCGGGGCGGATGAGGAGCTCCCGGTCCCGGCCGTCCTCCCGCACCATGTGCACCGCCGTCCGCTCCGGCGACGTGGCGATGAAGGCGATTTGGCGGCCGGTCGGGTCCACCCGGAGGCAGGTGAGGGTCGTCTGGGCCGCGTCGGCCTCGACCAGCACCCGGCCGGAGGGATGCTCCAGGCGGAGCCGGCCGCCGGCGAGGCGGAGCCGGGCCCAGCCCGGCGCCCACCAGGCGGCATCCAGCACCCCGTCCCCCTCGGCCAGGGGTCGGCCGGCACGATCCGCCAGCTGCCCAGCCAAGAGGCCTTCCGGGCTCCGGCGCAGGTTCCGAAGGAAGGCCGGCTGGCCTTCGGGCGAGACCCCCACCACGCGGCTCGGGCCCGGGCCCAGGCCCCGGTAGCCGTCCCCGTCCGGGGCCAGGGCGAAGGATTCGGGCTCCTTGCCGCCCACCCGCACGGACACATAGACGGTCCGGCCATCCGGCCCGAAGAACGCCGATTCCAGGGAGCCCCGGGGCATGTCCAGCCGCAGGAAGGCTGGGGCAGGACGGGCGGGCATCATGTCCAGGATGGCCGCCCCCATCAGGGCCAGGGCCACCGCGCCCAGGGCCCACGGGGCCAGGCGCTGCCTCAGGTTCGCCCCGCCCTGCGTCAAGGCCGGCGCCCCTGGGCGGCCTGGCACCGCCGCGCGTAGTCGGCCACCGTGGCCTCGGCGTCCACGCCCAGGGCCGCGAGGTAGGCCGTGAGGTAGCCCCGCACGATGACGGCGGCGCCGGGCAGGTCCTGGAAGCGCTCCGCCTCCAGGGCCGCCAGGAAGGGGATGCGGATGCTGGTCTCCTGGGCCAGGTGCTCCAGGGTGAGGCCCTGGGATTCGCGCAGGGCCCGCAGCGCCGGACCGTCCAGGATCCCCCGGGGCTCGGGGGCCCGGGGCCGGGCGGCGGGAGGCGGCGGGGGCGCCGGTTCCACGAGGCTGCAGAGCTCCTGGAAGGCCGCCTCGACCTCCTCCAGGACGCGGGCCCGGGCCTCGGGGCTGAACTCGTCCATGGACGGCATCGGGAAGGGGCTGTCCCCCCCGCCGTAGAGGGCGCGGAGGAAGGCGTGGGCCCTCCGGATCTCCTCCAGGCCCGCGGAGGCGTCCACCTCCAGGATCTCCCTGCACTTCGCCTCGCCCAGCCGGGTCATGCCTCGCCGCTCCTTTGCGACCGGGCCTTGAGGATCCCCTCCAGGACCGATTCCATATCGTGGTTCATGGCGAAGGAGGCCCCCTTGAGGACGGGGCTGGCCCCCTGGCCGAACAGGTGCCAGAGCTCCTTGTCGTGGTGGACGAACCCGGCGAAGTCCACGGGGATCCCGAAGAACTTCTGCACGGCGCTGCGGGCCGCGGAGGCCATCTCCACCTGCTTGAACTCCCGGACCTCGTTGAGCACCAGGTGGATGCGCAGGTTGCCCCGGGCCTGGGCGTAGAGGTCCGCGAACTCGGGATGCTCGGCGCCCACGAAGGCCGCCAGGTCCTGGACGGTGGCGATGCCGTGGGCGGCCCGGGCCTTCCACACCTCCCGCGCCCGGTCCCGGAGCTTGAGGTGGGCGAGGACGCCGCTCAGCTGCCGGAACTGCAGGTTCTTCACGAAGAGGTAGAAGTTCTCCAGGGCGAGCGGTTCGGGGGTGATCACCGCCACCTTCACCTGGGCCAGGAGGTAGCTGTCCAGCGTGTCGTACTGGGTGCCCGCGCCCAGGTCCAGGATCACGTGGTCCGCGTCCAGGGCCCTGAGGTGGCGGAAGAACTTCTGCTTCTGGGCCGAGTTGAGGCCGTCGGTGTTGGCGGAGTTCAGGTTGCCCGGGACCAGCCGCAGCCCGGGCACGCGCGTCTCCTGGATGATCTCGTCGAGGGAGGCCTTGTAGTCGAAGAACCGCCCCAGGTTGGCCGCGGGGTGGCGGAGGCCGCAGTAGGTGTGCTGGTTGGCGCCGCCGAAATCGGCGTCCACCAGGATCACCCGTTGGCCGCGCTCGGCGAGCTTGAGGCCGAGACCGCTGGTGACCAGGCTCTTGCCCGTCCCCCCCTTGCCTCCACCCACGGCCCAGATCAGCATGCGCTCCCTGTGAGGTTGTTGCCATCACCCTATCAGAAAAGGCTTATTCCACGAATCGCGCGGGTTCGGAGAGGTCCGCCTAAAGGACTTGTAAATTTTTAACTAAATTGGATCAATCTGGTCACCTTTTGCCTTAAGCTCTCAGTCAACCTAGGGATCAACCATGGACCCCGACGCCTCGCCCGCCCGACTCAACCCCGACGGACCCGGCTTGCCAGCTGACACGCTCGACGCCCTCCGCATCCTCACGCGGGCCGTGGAGCAGAGTCCCGTGTCCGTCATCATCACGGATCCCGATGGGGTGATCCAGTACGTGAACCCCAAGTTCACCCGCCTCATGGGGTGGACCCCGGACGAGATCATCGGCCGCAAGCCCTCCGTCCTCAAGGGCGGCTACAACACGGAGAGCTTCTACCGGGACCTGTGGAACGTGATCCGGGCCGGGGAGGAGTGGCGCGGCCTCTTCCACAACCGCACCAAGGCGGGCGAGTTCGTGTGGGAGCTCGGCTCCATCTCCCCCATCCGGGACGAGGACGGCCGCATCACCCACTACGTGGGCGTCAAGGAGGACATCACCGAGCTCAAGCGCCTGCAGGACCAGCTGACCCGCCTGGCCCACTACGACGCGCTCACGGACCTGCCGAACCGCGCCCTGTTCATGGACCGCCTGGCCCAGGCCCTGGCCCGGGCCCACCGGCGGGAGACCGCCTTCGCCCTGCTCTACATGGACCTGGACGGCTTCAAGGACGTCAACGACACCTGCGGCCACGCCGCCGGCGACGCCCTCCTCGGGGCCGTGGCCCGGCGCCTCCAGGAGGCCGTGCGCGCCTCCGACACCGTGGCCCGCATGGGCGGGGACGAGTTCACCGTGCTCCTGGAGGACATCCACAGCCCCGAGGACGCCCTCCGGGTGGCGGAGCAGATCCGCGCCGCCCTCGCCGCCCCCTTCCCCCACGGCGATGCCGAATGCCGGGTGGGCATCAGCATCGGCATCGCCTGCCATCCCGCGGACGGCACCGACAGCGACGCCCTCCTGCGGGCCGCCGACGGCGCCCTCTACCAGGTGAAGCGCGCCGGCCGGGGCGGCATCCGGTTCCATGGGGAGACCGTGGGATAGCCGTGGGAGGATGGAGGGGATGGACCTCTCCCTCTCCGTGCGCGATTTCGTCGCCGACCTGGAACCCACCGGCAGCATCGATGTCCGGCGGGCCCTGGTGCTGGAGGAGGAGCCCATGGCCCTGGGCGTCCGGGCCCACGCGCGGGTGCAGCGCCGGCTGGAGCGGGAGCACCCGGGCAGCCGATCCGAGGTGCCCGTCCTGGCGGAGCTGGAGGCCGACGGTTTCCAGGTGCGGGTGCGGGGGCGCATGGACCTGCTCCTGGCCCTGGACCCCCCCGTGGTGGAGGAGATCAAGACCACGCTCCGGCCCGCCCTCCTCCTCCAGGCCCTGGCGGAGGAACCGGACCATCCCTTCGCCCAGCAGGCTCGGCTCTACGCCTGGATCCAGGGCCGGGGGACGGGCCTCGCCCCCGCCTGCCGGATCCGCGTGGTGGACCTGCTGGAGGGCGCCGAGACCGTGCTCCCCGTGGCCTTCGACCCGGAGACCTTCGGCGCCTGGGTGGAGGCCCGGGTGCGGGCCCTGCACGCGGCCTGGCTCCGGGCCGAAGCCCGGCGGGCGGAACGGCGGCAGCTGGCCGCGGCGCTGACCTTTCCCTTCGCGGACCCCCGCCCCGGGCAGGCCGCCCTCCTGGACGAGGTTCGGACCACCCTGGAAGCGGGCGGACGCCTCCTCCTCCAGGCGCCCACCGGCCTGGGCAAGACCGCCGCCGTCCTCTACCCGGCCCTGGAGAAGGCCCTGCGGGACGATCTGCGGGTCTTCTACGCCACGCCCCGCAACAGCCAGTTCGAGGTGGCCGAGGACTGCGTGCGGCGGATCCGCGCCCAGGGCCACCCGGTGCGCTCCGTCACCCTGCGGGCCAAGGAGAAGGTCTGCCCCCAGCCGGAGGTGGACTGCCGGCCCGAGGTCTGCCCCCGGGCGGAGGCCTACTACGACCGCCTGCGGACCTGCGGGGTCCTGGAGGAGCTGGCCGCCCTGGGGTGCGCCGATCCGCCCAGCCTCGCCGAGGCCGCGGACCGCCACGTCCTCTGCCCCTTCGAGCTGGCCCTGGACGCGGCCCGGAACGCCGACGTCGTCATCGGGGACTACAACTACGCCTTCGCGCCCGGAGCCACCCTGGCACGGTTCTTCGGGACGCCGGAGGAGGCGCGGCGCACCGTCGTCCTCGTGGACGAGGCCCATAACCTCCCGGCCCGGGCCGCGGACTGGTTCAGCCCCGGCCTGGACCTGGCCTGGCTGGAGGAGCTGCGCAAGCGGCGGACCCCGGGCTGGGAGCGGGGGCTGCGCGGCAGGTTCACGCGGCAGGCCCGGCGCTGCGCCGCCCTCCTCCAGGGCTTCGACGGCCCCCACCGGGAGGTGATGGTGGAGCCGGGCCCCTTCCTCGCCGAGGAGACCCGCCTCGTCCGGCTCGTGGCCGAGGCCGCCGCCCGGGGCCAGGACCTGCGCCCCTCCCACCCCCTGGCGGAGCTCCAGCGCGGGTGGTCCGAGTTCTGCGGCGTCCTCCGCCAGCTGGGCCCCGAGCACATCCTCACCTGGATCCCCCCGGGTCGCCTCCAGATCACCTGCGCCGAGGCCTCGGAGCACCTGGCGGAGCGCATGGCGGGGCTGGCGTCCGCGGTGCTCTTCTCGGCCACCCTCAAGCCCTTCGAATACCACCGCCGCCTCTGCGGCCTGGACGCCGCCGCCCCCCGGGAGGCGGAGGTGCCCTCGCCCTTCCCTCCCGCCCGCCGGAAGCTCCTCGTCGTGCCCCAGATCAGCACCCTCTGGCGCCGCCGGGAGCAGGAGGCGCCCCGCATCGCCGGCTTCCTGTCCCGGGTGCTGCCCCTGCGCCGGGGCAACTACGCCGTCTTCTTCCCCAGCTTCGATCTCCTGGAGCGCACCCTGCCCCACCTGGACCTGCCGGACTTCCGGGTGCGGGCCCAGCCCCGGCGGGCCGCCGCGGCCCAGGTGGCGGGGCTCCTGGAGGCCCTGCGGGGGGAACGGGGCGTGGTGGTCCTCGCCGTCCAGGGGGGCTCCCTCGCCGAGGGCATCGACCTGCCCGGGGAGGCCCTCATCGGGTGCGTGATCGTGGGTCCGCCCCTGCCCCCCTTCGACCTGGAGCGGGAGGCCATCAAGCGCCACTTCCAGGCCCGGTACGGGCGGGGCCGGGAGTACGCCTACGCGTACCCGGCCACGGCCCGGGCGGTCCAGGCCGCGGGCCGGGTGATCCGCACCCCCACGGACGCGGGCCTCCTCATCTTCCTCGACGGCCGGTTCCTGGATCCCACCTTCACCTGCGGCTTCCCGGAGGGCTGGATCCCAGGGAACCCCCGGGCCCTGGTGTCCCGGTCCATCCTGGCGGACGTGGCGGCCTTCTGGGCTTCCTGCGATCCTTGACCATGCGCCCATCCCTCCTGGCCCTCGTCCTCGCCGCCCTCCTGGCGCCCCTGGCGCCGGCGGCGCCCCCGGTCCTCCTCCCCGCGGCCTCGGCCTCCGTGGAGGACGGCCCCCACGTCATCTGGGAAGGGGCCCAGGCCCGCGTCCTCCGGTGGCGCCAAGGGAAGGTGGACGTGGCGGACCTGCCCCCCTCCGGGCTCCTGGCCGTGGACGGCCTGCCCCCCCTGCGCCTGGACCCCGCGCCCCCCGCCCCCGAGGCGGCGGTGTTCCCGGCGGTGCGCGCCCTGGCCGCCGTGAGCGACATCCACGGCAAGCGCGACGCGCTCGTGGCGCTGCTGAAGGCCCAGGGGATCCTGGACGCCCGGGGCGCCTGGGCCTTCGGCGCGGGCCACCTCGTGGTGGCCGGGGACACCGTGGACTACGGGGACCAGGTCACCGAGGCGCTCTGGCTGCTGCGCAGCCTCGCCCAGCAGGCCCGGGCCGCCGGGGGCGCCGTCCACGTCCTGATCGGCAACCACGAGTTCATGGACATGCGGGGGGACCTGCGGTACGTGGTCCCCAAGTACAAGGCCCTGCCCCTCTCCATCCCCTACCTGACCGGCCCCGACACCGAGTTCGGGCGCTGGTTCCGGTCCCTGCCGGCGATGATCCGCATCGGGGACACCCTCTTCACCCACGGGGGCCCGTCGGCGGCCTTCGCCGCCGCCTATCCCGGCGTCGAAGCCGTTAACGCCCAGTTCCGGAAGGAGCTGAAGGAGGGCCCCGGCCCCGTCACCGGGCGCTACGGCCCCCAGTGGTACCGCGGCCTCGTGCCCGGCGGGTCCGCCAAGGACGCGACGGCGGCCGAGGTGGACGCGGTCCTGGCCGCCTACGGGGCCGCGCGGGTCGTGGTCGGGCACACCACCCTCGACCGCATCACGGCCTTCCACGGCGGCAAGGTCCACGTCATCGACGCCGGCCTCAAGGATGGCAAGCCCGGCGAGCTCTGGCTCCAGATCGACGGCCGCCGCTGGCGCGGCACCGCCGACGGCAAGCGGTCGCCCCTGGACCCGTGAGCCTCCCGGGGGGACCGGTTCGCCGCACTTGCCGCTTGCGCCCCGCCGCGGGGTTCCCGTTCAATGGAGCCATGGCTTCCCGTCCCCGGATCCGCACGCTGGCCACGCTCCTCCTGGCGGGAGGCGGCCTGGGGGCCCAGAGCGTCTACTCGGTCATCGCGGAACAGTCGCGGACGGCCTTCACCATCGGCGGCGCCGGAGCCCGGGCGGCGGGAACGGGAGGCGCCTTCATCGCCGTCGCCGACGACGCCACGGCCATGTCCTTCAACCCCGCCGGGCTCGGCCAGCTCCTGCTGCCCGAGGTCTCCCTGGCGGGGCAGAGCTACCGCCGCAGCCTCCGGCTCACCGGCTTCGCCGATCCCGCAGGAACGGATCCCACCACGCGGGAGGACGCCTCCCGGGGGGACAGCCACACCCGGCCCTCCTTCGTGTCCATCGCCATCCCCTGGAAGCGCCACGGCCTGAACACGGCCGTGCAGTTCAGCTACCAGCGCATCCTCGACTTCGATTTCGGCGCGGAACGGGCCTACGCCGCGCAGCCCCCCGGCGGGGGCGCGCCCCAGACCGTCACCCAGGCCATCTTCCAGGCCGGGGGCATCGACATGTACTCGGCGGGACTGGGCCTGGAGCTCAGCCCCCGCATCCTCGCGGGCGCCTCGGTGAACTTCTGGCGGGGCCGCTGGGATTTCAGCTCCGCCTCGGAGAAGGCGGCCTCCGGCGCGGCCGTCTTCGACTCCGTCCTCGCCCAGCGCAACCAGTTCCGGGGCTGGAACGTCAACGCCGGCCTCATCTGGCGTTCCCAGTACGTGAACCTGGGCCTCGTCTACCGCTCCCCCTTCACCGCCACCTACACCTTCGAGAACTACCTCACCCAGCCCGACCCCGCCACCGGCCTCATCACCACCACCCACGGCGCCCGGACCCCCTACGAGCTGCGCTGGCCCGAGACCCTGGGCTGGGGCGTGGGCCTCCACCCGCTGCCCACCCTCCTCCTCACCGCGGACTGGAGCCGCACCCCCTGGTCCCAGGCCACCTTCGCCAACCAGGGCACCGACTACGACGGCCGCAACTACTTCGACCTGGCCGTGGACACCCGGACCCCCACGGTCACCACCTTCCACACCGGCGCGGAGTGGGTCACCTTCCTGGGCGAGCGGACCGTGCTGCCCCTGCGGGTGGGCTGGTTCCGGGAGCCCCAGCCCATGGTGGACACCCGGACCGGCGCCCAGCGCGTGGTGCTCGGCTGGACCGTCGGGTTCGGCGTCAAGCGCGGTCCCGTGACCGTGGACGCGGCCTACCGGGAGAGCCGCAGCACCCGCTTCGCCTCCCGCCTGAACGCGGACGCCCCCCTGGGCGGCCTGACCTCGTACGCCTATGGGTTCGAGACCCTCCAGGAGCGCCGTCTCTTCCTGTCCCTGATCGTCCAGTTGGACGGCGACCAGGTCCGGAAGGCCGTGGCCTGGCTCTTCCAGGGGCCCTGAGGCCGGCCCCGCCTGACACAGGCGTGGGCAGGCGCCCGGGCCTTGGATAGGATGGAAGGATCCCACCCCCCCCTGGAACCCTTGATGAGCGACTCCGATCCACAGCTTCCCGCCGGATGGGCGGAGGAAACCGTGGCCCGGACCCTGGCCAACTTCCCACCCCCCCTCTTCGGGGACGACGCGCCGACCCACCTGGGCCCGGCGCCCGCCGGCGAGCGCAGCGGGCCCCTGCCCCCCTGGATCTCCGAGAGCCAGGGCAAGCCGGGGAAGCAGATCGGGCGCTTCATCCTCGGCCCCCTCCGCGGCCGGGGCGGCATGGGCCTCGTCTACCAGGCCTACGACCCGGCCCTGCGGCGCATCGTGGCCCTCAAACTGGTGGCGGGCCGCGACCCCGCCCACCTGCCCCGCTTCCAGCAGGAGGCCCGGGCCCAGGCGCGGGTGGACCATCCCAACATCTGCAAGGTCTACGAGGTCGGCCACATCGAGGAACTGCCCTTCATCGCCATGCAGTACATCGAGGGGGACAACCTCGCCGTGCTGGGCAAGGACCTCAGCCTCCCCGAGAAGGTGCGCATCATCACCCTGGCCGCGGAGGCCCTGGACGCCGCCCACCACGCCGGGCTCATCCACCGGGACATCAAACCCTCGAACATCATGCTGGAGCGGGTGGACGGCGGCTGGCGCCCCTACCTGACCGACTTCGGCCTGGCCAAGGAGGAGGAGGGCGCCGCCCTCACCCTGGACGGCAAAGTGATGGGCACCCCCTCGTACATGGCCCCCGAACAGGCCATGGGGGTCACGGGCCGGGTGGACGCCCGGGCTGATGTCTACGCCCTGGGCGCCACCTTCTACTTCCTCCTGGCCAACCGGCCCCCGATCCAGGGCGGCGACGCGGCCCAGACCCTCGCGGCCCTGGCCGACGGGGAGGTGCCGTCCCTCCGGAAGCTGGTGCCGGACCTGCCCCTGGACCTGGCGGTCATCGTCCACAAGTGCCTGGAGAAGGAGCCCGACCGGCGCTACGCCAGCGCCCGGCTCCTGGCGGAGGACCTGCGCCGCTTCCACCAGGGGGAGCCCATCCTCGCCCGTTCCCCGTCCCTGGCCTACGTCATGACCAAGCGGGTCCGCAAGCACTGGGCCCTCTCCCTCGCGGCCAGCGTGGCCCTCCTCCTGGGCCTGGGCACCGTGGGCTGGAGCCTGCGGCTCCAGTGGCGCGCCCGGGCCCAGGCCGACCTCGCCCGCCAGTTCGGCGAGCAGGTCAAGGACCTGGAGTTCACCCTGCGCATGGCCCACCTGCTGCCCCGCCACGACCTCAGCCGGGACCTGGCCCGGGTGCGCCGGGCCATGGACACCATCCGCGTCCAGATGGCGGCCCAGAAGGGGCTGGCCGACGCCCCCGGCGCCTACGCCCTGGGCCGCGGGCACCTGGCCCTCGGGGAGTACCGGGAAGCGCGCGAACGCCTGCTCCAGGCCTGGAACCTGGGGGCCCGGGGCCCCCGGGTCGCCGAGGCCCTCGGCCTCACCCTCGGCGAACTCTACCGGCGCGGCCTGGCGGAGGCCGCGCGGGAGCCCGTGGGGGACGCCCGGAAGGCCATGGAGGCGGATCTGGTGCGGCTGTACCGGGATCCGGCCCTGGAATTCATCCGGCTGGCCGGCGACGAACCTTACCTCAAGGGCCTCCTGGCCTACTACGAGGGCCGCCCCGCCGACGCCGCGGCCTTCGCCCGGAGCGCCCTCGCGGCGGACCCCACCTCCTTCGAAGCCTTCCAGCTCCAGGGCGACGCCGCCCAGGCGGAGGCGGAGACCGCCTTCCAGCACGGGGACACGACCGGGGCGGAGGCGGCCTCCGAACGCGCGCGGCGCGCCTACCACCAGGCCATGGACATCGCCCGGAGCCATCCCGACGTCTTCCTCGCCGATGTCCGCCGCTGCCTCCTCAACATGCGCCTGGCCAGCCGGCACAGCACCGGCGTGGACGACCGCGCCCTCACCGAGGCTCTCGGCCATCTGGACGACGCCCTGGCCTGCGACCCCGCCGCCTCCGGCATCCAGCTGGCCATCTCCCAGGCCTGGAGCCTCTGGGGCGAGGAGCTGCGGCACAAGGGGCAGTCCCCCCTGGTGGCCAACGGCCGGGCCCTCGTCGCCGCCAAGCGGGCCGCGGAGGGCGACGCCGGCCCCGGCCCCCTCATCGCCATGGCGAGCCTGCTCCGGGCCAACGCCGAGTACGTCCGCTACCACGGCGGCGACCCCACCCCCTGGATCCAGGAAGGCGCCGCCATCTTCCGCCGAGCCGCGGAGCTGGAGCCCGGCAACACCACCGCCCTCCGCGGCCACATCCTCCTGTGCTTCGTCGCCGCCGACGACGCCCGGCGCAAGGGCCGGGACCCCCGGCCGACGGTGGAGGAGGGCCTGGCCCTGGGCCAGCGCCTCGTCGTGCTCCAGCCCGGCCTGGCCAGCAACCACGATTGGATGGGAGGCCTGGCCGGGGCCCAGGCCGAGTATCTCCTGGACCACGCCCAGGATCCCGGCCCGTGGTTCACCCGGGCCCTCGAGAGCTTCGACCGCGCCCTGGCCATCAACCCCAAGGATGTGTCCCTGCTCAACAACATCGCCTACTACAACGCCCGCAAGGCGGAATGGGACCTCCAGTCCAGGCGCGACCCCGGCCCCGCCCTGGCCCGGGCCCTGGACCTCGCCCGCCGGGGCATCGCAGAGAACCGGAACCCGGCCCTGGTGTACGGGACCTTCGCCTTCGCCTGCCGGGTCCAGGCCCAGTGGGACCTCCAGCGGGGACGGAGCCCCCTGGCGAGCCTCCATGAGGGCCTCCGGGCCTGCCGCAAGGCCGAGGCCCTGGACCGGGGCTTCTACGACAACCCCCTCCAGGCCGGGCTCCTGGGCCTCGTCGAGGCCCGCTGGAGGACCGCCCAGCGCCAGGATCCCGGCCCCGTCCTCGCCCAGGCCCTCCTGGACCTCCGCCGGGCCCGGGACCTCAACAGCCGCCACGGCTGGGAGACGGAGCTGAGCTACGCCGCCGGCCTCCTGCAGGAGGCGGAGGCCCGCCCAGGCAGGGCCGCGGCCCTGAAGGCGGAAGCCCGCGCCGTCCTCGCCGGCGCGGCCCAGCTCGATCCCGGCCTGGCCCTCCTGAAGCGCCTCCGCGCCCAGGCCCAGGGGGCCTGACTCAGAACTGGAAGCCGGCCGAGATCAGGACGTTCCGCAGCTGGGTTTCCTCCGCGGCCTGCTGGTCGGCCGCGCTCGGGTAGCGCTTCAGGAGCCGGTTCAGATCCTGGGCGTACTCCACCTTGATGGGCACGCCGATCTTGAAGATGAGGCCGATGCCCAGGGAGGTGCGCAGGGGGGGGAAGTTGGTGATGCGCTTGCCGCCGCCGTCCGCGTCCACTTCGGAGCGGGTCAGGCGCTCGTACACCTGGGCGCTGTCCACGAACACCTCCGCCCACACCGTCTGCCCGATCAGGGGGAAGCGGTATTCCAGGTTGGCCACCACGAGCCCCTGCCCGCCCAGGGGGATGGCCTGCAGCGTGGGGTTGACCGGGGTGCTGCCGTCCGCGTTGAGGAGGGGCACGTGCCCCACGGGACCGAGGTAGTCGGTCTGGACCCCGCGCTGGGTGCCCGAGCCGCCGCCGAAGAAGCGTTCGGCGAGGGGCAGGTCCTGGGAGGTGCTGGCCGTGGGGCGGGCGACGCCCAGGCGGAGGCCCAGGCTCACCACCCCGGCCGAGGCCTTGTAGCCCAGGGCCCAGTTCCACTGGTTGCGCACGTCGAGCTTGAGGAAGCTGGCGTTGGGGCTGGTCCCGAAGACCTGCCCCGCCGCCTCGAAACGGGCGAGGGAGAACGCGCCGCTGGTGGGATCGAAGGCGTTGTCCCGGGTATCCCGGACCAGCTGGAGGTAGGGGCTTGAAATGATGGCGTGGGCCGGGTTGCGGGCGATCGTCGCCAGGATGCCCGGATCGATGCCCTGGACGTTGGCCGCCACCTCCACCCGCTCGAACCGGTAGCCGGCCTCCACGCTCACCCGGGGCGACACGTTCCACCGGAGGCTGGAGAGCACCCGCCGCCGGTGCACGTTGTAGATGTAGCGCTGCTCCTGGATGTAGGCGCCCTCGGCCCGGAAGGCCGTGCGGTCGGGGAGGATGCCCGTGAGGGCCCCCGGCGCGAACCAGGGGTCCGTATAGCCGAGGGTGTACGAATCCAGGCTCCGGGTGTACTTGCCCGTGCGGAAGATGTCCCGGAGGGTGGGGTTGTTGATGGTGCCGTCGCCCGCGCGGATGTTCAGGTCCAGGGTCCGGCCCATGCCGCCCACGTTCAGCCGCTGGATGCCCTGGCCCAGGTAGTAGCCCTGGCTGCTGTCATAGCCGAAGGCATTGGTGATGACCCAGGGCGACCGCTCCTCGCCGCGGATGAGGAGGTCCCCCGGCTTCCACGGGACCGGGGGTCCCGCCGGCGCCGGCTGCCCTTCCTGGGGCTCGGCGAGGCTGGAGGCGTCCACCCGGGAGAAGGCGCCGAGGGCGCCCAGGCGGCCCTGGGCCCCGATCAGGCGCTCCTGGTCGAGGGGGTCGCCGGGGTGGAAGTCCAGTTCGCGCAGGACGGCGTCGGAGCGGGTGCGGTCCGCCCCCTGGACCACGATGCGGCGCACCGTCTCCCGGGCCTGGGGCGGCACGATGAACTTCACCACCGACGTGCCGTCCGGCGCCGCGGCGGTCTCGGTGCGCACCACGGGGCGCACCACGCCCAGGGCCACGAGGTGCTGCTGGCGGATGGCGGTGTAGACGCGGAACACGTCGGCCTTGAGCAGGGGCAGCGGCCTGGAGGGCCGCAGTTCGAAGACCTGGCCCCCCGGGTCCGGCACCCGGCTCAGGGTGCCCTCGATCCCGGCCATGGCGGGGCGGTCGCTCCGGTAGCGCCGGATCTCGCCGCCGCCCTCGAGGACCACCTTGTCGGAGAACATCAGGGGCAGGCACTCCGCGAGCCCCCACGGATCGCCGAGCCCGTCCTCCGGCAGTTCCAGCCGCAGGGCGGAGATCAGGCGCTGCTGGCCCTCGCGGACGCGGAGCGTCACGTGGGCCTGGTCCCCCTTGAGATCGATGTGCCGCCGCACCCGGATGTCCACGTACCCGCGGCCCTCGTAGAGGGCCTCCACCCGGCGTTCCAGGGCGTCCAGGGTCTCGGGCCGCGCCTTGGGCCGGAAGAGCCCGCCCAGCTCGACGGCCTTGCGGAGGTCGGCCTCGGGCACCGCGCGGTTGCCCTCGAAGGCGATCGACGCGATCCGGGCCTTGGGGCCGGGCACGATCGTGTAGGTGACCAGCACCTCCTCCGGGCCCTCGGGGCCGGTTTTGACCACCTCCCGCACGTAGGAGACCTGGGGGTCCAGGTGGCCCGAGGCGCGCAGGAGGCGCACGATGCGCCGCTCCCCCTCGTCCAGGAGCTCGGGTCCGTAGCGCTCGGCCCGGGCCAGGGGGACCATGTCCTTGATGGAGGTCGTCCAGCCCAGGCCGGACCCCTTGGAGGCGAGCCGCACCTCGGGGCCCGCGTCCACCTGGATCCGCAGGGTTCCCTGGGGATCCCACGCCAGCTCGACCTTGGCCTCGAAGCGCCGGCGCTTGACCATCGCCTTCCGGAGCCGCCGGTGGACCTCGATCTCCACCTCCCGGCACCAGAGCGTCCGGCCCGGGGCGACCTGGGCGGCCGCGACGAGCGCCTCCCGGGTGAAGGGCCCGAGCCGGCCCGCGAGTTCCACATTCCGGACCACCTGGGGCGCCCCCGCGGCCACCTCCAGCACGGCCCGGGCCCCGCCGTCCTCGTGGCGCGCGGCGACCTGGGCCTGGGGCCACCCCATCGCCTGGAGACGCTCCTGGACCTGGGCCCGCAGCGCCTCCAGGCGCGCGTCCCCGACCCGCTCCCCCTTGCGGGGCAGGCCGGTCAGGCCCTTCCGCAGGCCGGCGGGGGCATCGCCCCGCCAGACCAGGGCGGCCAGGGGGGGCCAGGGCTCCAGGCGGATGCGGCCCCCCTCGGCGGTCACGCTCCGGAACCGGTCCGTGGCCCGGATCGCGGCGAGGACCGTGGCCAGGTCGGCCCCGTCCGGGAGGCGGTCACTGCCGGGTACGAGGCCGGCGGCAGCGCGGGCGAAAGCTCGATCGTCCGCACTGCCGCCTATCCATTCGATGCGTTCACCCGCCGCCCCAGCCAGGCCGGTCCCCACGAAGGGGACGGCCAGGAGCACCAAGGCCGGCCGGGACATCCGCATCGGCCGCTGGGATCAGAAACCGGCCAGGGCTTCCTCTTCGGTCTCCTTGACGTCGAAGACGGAATGAAGGCTGGTCATGGTGATCAGGTTGAAGATGCGCGCGTTCATGCCACAGATGCGCAGGTCCCCGCCCTTGTTCTTGATGGAGGTGTAGCACCCCACCAGCTCGCCCACGCCCGAGGAATCCAGGTAGCTGACCTTGCTCAGGTTGAGGATGACCTTGCGGCTGCCGCGCTCGAGGGCGGTGCGCACGGCCTCGCCCAGCTCCTGGTCCCCGTCGCCGAGGGTGATCTTCCCCTCGGGATAGATGATCGTGATGCCCTGATGGTCTCTGTGGGTGATGTTCATGCGATGTCCTCGCTGTTTCCCCGAGTATACAAGGCGGAGCGCCGGCGGGAACAGGCCTGGATGCGGCACGAACCCTGCTTCCCTCCCGGGACCGGTTCCGTTCCGGACACCCGAGGACCCCATGTTCGACCTCGTCTCCAACAACCCCATGATCCAGCTGAGCGCCCGGGGCATGACCCTGGCCTCCCAGCGCATGGGCCTCATCGCCTCGAACCTGGCCAACATCGACACCCCGGGCTACCGCACCCGGGACTTCGACTTCGAGACCGCCTTCAAGGCGGAGATGGACAAGCTGGATAGGCAGTTCCGTCCCAGTCCTGGCCAGGCCGCCGAAGTGGCGGGCCCTGTCGACACCCCCCCGGCCACCCATCCCCTGGACATCACCGACGAGCGCAACGACGGCAACGACGTCCACCTGGACCGCGAGACCGCGGCCCTGGCCAAGACCCAGCAGATCTACCAGTTCACCTCCAACCTGGCCCAGACCGAGCTCCGGCTCGTCCTGGGCGCCATCCGCGACGCCGCCAAGTAATGAGCACCTTCGACGCCATCAACCAGATCGCCGCCTCCGGCATGGCCGCCCAGCGTCTCCGGGCCCAGCTGGCGGCCTCCAACATCGCCAACGCCGAGACCACCCGCACCCCCCAGGGGGGCCCCTTCCGCCGCAAGGACGCCGTCTTCCAGGTGGCCGACCTGGGCACCTCGGCCGACGGCGCCGCCTTCATGGGGGTCAAAGTTGCCTCCATCCAGGCCTCGAACGAACCCTTCATCACCAAGTACGATCCGGGCCATCCGGACGCCGACGCCAGCGGCACCGTCCAGTACCCCAACATCAATCCGGTGGAGGAAATGGTGAACCTCACCGAGGCGAGCCGGGGCTTCGACGCCAACGTGGCCGTCATCCGGGCCGTCCGGACCATGACACTTTCGGCCCAGGATTTGCTTCGGGTTACCTAGTGGGCGATTTCCGCCGGCTTCGGCCGCCCGTGGTCCGGTCCCCGGATCCGGTGACGGAAAACTGACTGGCCTTCGGGCCCGAAAGCACCCATCCTGAATCCGTCCAAGGTCAAGGTTCCCCATGAACCCCATCTCGTCCAGCCAGCTCCCCTCCCTCGACGCCCTCGCCCAGGCCGGGACGAAGTCCCAGGTTCCGGGCCAGGACGGGCAGGAAGGCTCCCAGTTCGCCGACATCCTGAAGCAGGCCCTCCAGGAAGTGAACGCGGCCCAGGACGCCTCCACCCAGGAGGCACGGAACTTGATTAGTGGGAATTCCACTGACATGCACACGGCGATTCTGGCGGTCCAGAAAGCCGATGTCAGCTTCCAGATGATGATGGCCGTTCGCTCCAAGCTGGTCTCGGCTTACCAGGAAGTGATGCGAATGCAAATGTGACGCCTAGCGTTCCGGCCATCGAAAGGACCCCATGGCCGACGAACCCAGCGTCACCCAGCAATTCACCCAGGCCCTCGAGAACATGACCGCCACCCAGAAGGGGATGGTGGCTGCCATTTGCTTGACCGCCCTCCTCGTGCTGGCCGGCCTCGGCATCTTCGCCAGCCAGGAGACCATGGGGGTCCTCTTCAGCAACCTGCCCCCCACGGACGCCAACCGCATCGTGGAGGAGCTGAAGAAGCAGAACATCAAGTACGAGCTGAGCCAGGACCAGCGGACGGTCAGTGTGCCGGCGAAGCGAGTGGGCGACCTCCGCCTCAAGTTCGCCGGCGACGGCCTGCCCCAGGGCGAGGGCATCGGGTTCGACAAGCTGGAGAACCCGGGCCTGACCACCACGGACTTCACCCAGAAGATCCTCTACCGCCGGGCCCTGGAGGGGACCCTGGCGGACACCATCAAGTCCCTGCAGCAGGTGGCCGGCGCCACCGTGCACATCACCCCCCAGAACGACAGCCCCTTCGCCACCGAGAAGGAGGAGGCCAAGGCCTCCGTCCTCCTGAAGCTGAAGGGGGGCCGGGCCCTGCCCGACGAGAACACCCAGGCCATCGTCAACTTGGTGGCCGCCAGCGTGGAGGGCCTCAAGCCCGAGCAGGTGGTGGTCATCGACCAGTTCAGCCGGATCCTCAGCCGGACGGGCCGGGATCCCATGGTGGGGGCCTCGGACACCCAGAAGAAGGCCCAGCGGGAGGAGGAGGAGCACCTCGTCCGCCAGGTCACCGAGCTCCTCGAGCCCGTCGTGGGCATCGGCAAGGTGCGGGTGACCGCCCGGGTGGACCTGGACTTCGACAAGGTGAAGACCAATTCCGAGATCTTCGACCCCGCCGGCCAGGTGGAGCGGAGCGTCAAGACCCTCAAGGAGGAGGAGAACAAGCGCGACGGCGTCGCCGGCGTGCCCGGGACCCCCTCCAACGTGCCCCCCATCAACCAGGGCACCCCCGGCCAGCCCGGCACCGACACCAAGAAGAAGGAAGAGACCACCACCCAGTACGAGATCTCCAAGACCCTCAAGTCCGTGGAGCAGGCCCCCGGGAACGTGCGCCGCCTGAGCCTGGCCGTCATCGTGGACGAC
The DNA here is from genome assembly GCF_030295425.1 of Mesoterricola sediminis. Lineage (NCBI taxonomy): Bacteria > Pseudomonadati > Acidobacteriota > Holophagae > Holophagales > Holophagaceae > Mesoterricola > Mesoterricola sediminis. Next base: position 2,860,006 of record NZ_AP027081.1, read on the forward strand.
GCCAGCAAGTGGGAGAAGGACCCCAAGGGCAACCCCGTAGAGAAGACCGCCCCCCGCACCGCCGAGGAGCTGAAGAAGATCGGCGACCAGGTGGCCGCGGCCGTGGGGGTGGATCCCAAGCGGGGCGACAAGATCACCGTGGAGAACATGCCCTTCGCGCCCACCACGAACCCCCGGGAGGAGGCGGAGGCCAAGAAGCAGTTCTGGATCGACCAGGGCAAGCAGGCGCTGCCGTTCGTCCTATATTCCATCCTGGGACTGACTGTTTTCTTCCTCATCATCCTGCCCATGCTCAAGCGCATTTCCGCCGCCCTGAACCGTCCCGCCCCCCTGCGCGTCCGCGTGGGCGGTGGTGAAGCGGGCGAAGGCGGGGCCGCGGCTCCCCGCAAGTTCACCCCCGTCAAGTCCATGGCCGAGCTGGAAGCCGAGATCGAGGCCGAACTCAACGCCGAGGGCGCCTCCTCGGCCCCCGAGGCCCAGCGGCGCAGCCTCATCAAGAAGCGCATCCAGGAGAGCACCCTGGGCGACGCCGAGACCATCGCCAGCCTGGTGCGGAGCTGGATGATCGAGGACGGGAGATAGCATGACCAAGCTTTCCGGCACCCAGAAAGCCGCCGTCCTCATGGTCGCCCTCGGCGACGAGACCGCCGCCCAGATCTTCAAGTTCCTGGAAGAGGACGAGATCCAGAACATCTCCAAGGAGATCGCCCTCACCAAGCACGTGCAGCCCGAGACGGCCGACGAGGTGCTGGAAGAGTTCCACACCATGACCCTGGCGAAGACCTACATCGCCCAGGGCGGCATCGAGTACGCCAAGAAGCTCCTCATCAAGTCGGTGGGCCCCGAGGCCGCCCGCAAGATCATCGACCGCCTCACCAAGGCCCTGGAGTCCTCGGCCGGGTTCTCCAGCATCGAGCGGGCCAACCCCCAGCAGCTCTCCAAGTTCATCCAGAACGAGCACCCCCAGACCATCGCCCTGATCCTGGCCCACCTGAACGCAAGCCAGGCCGGCGACCTCATCGCCAGCCTCCCCGAGACCCTCCGGGCCGACGTGGCCATGCGCATGGCCAACCTCCAGGAGATCAGCCCCGAGGTGGTGCGCCGCATCTCCCTCATCCTGGAGCAGAAGCTGGAGGCCCTGGGCTCCTTCGCCACCGAGGCCTACGGCGGCGTCCGGGCCGTGGCGGAGCTCTTCAACCGCATGGACCGGACCACGGGCCGGGTGGTGCTGGAGAAGATCGAGAACGAGAACCCCCAGCTGGCCGCCAGCATCCGGGACCTCATGTTCGTCTTCGACGACATCCTCCTCATCGACGACCTGGGCATCGCCGAGATCCTCAAGCGGGTGGACAAGAAGAGCCTCACCACCGCCCTCAAGGGCACCAGCGAGGAGCTGCGCAACCAGTTCTTCCGCAACATGTCCAGCCGGGCCGTGGAACTCATGAAGGAGGAAATGGAGTTCATGGGGCCCGTGAAGCTCAAGGACGTGGAGAAGGCGCAGCACGAGATCGTCGAGATCGTTCGCCAGCTCGAGGAAGAGGGCGTCATCAGCATCGGCGGCGGCGGCGGGGACGACTATGTCAGTTGAGCGGTTCATCCCGGCCCGCAGGGTGGACCTGGAGGCCATCGAGGCCTTCCCGTACTTCGCGGCCCAGGCCCCCCCGCCCCTGGAGGACGAGGACGAGGCCGGCGACGACACCCCCCTGAGCGCCACGTTCACCACGCCCGAGGAGGACGCCCGGCGCCTGGCCTCCGTGGACCAGATCATCTACGAGAAGCTCCAGCAGGCCGAGCGGGACGCCCAGGACGTGGCCCGGAAGGCCTACGAACAGGGCTTCGCCGCCGGCGAGACCGAGGGCCGCGCGTTCGGGGAGAGCCAGTACCGGGCCCAGATCCAGCGCCTGGACAAGGCCCTGGGGGAACTGTCCGCCTCCCTGTCCCTGCACGGCAAGGCGGCCCAGGACGAACTGCTGGGCCTGGCCCTGGCCTTCGGCGAATACCTGGCGGGCCGCGAGATCCAGCAGGGCATCCAGACCCTTCGACCGCTCCTGGAGCGGGTCCTGGAGGCCCACCCCTTCCCCGCCAGCCCCGACGATCCGGAGGGCCGCCCGGGCATCACCGTCCTCATCCACCCCCGGGACCTGGAGGAGATCGGCGGCTCCGCCGCCGCCCCCGCCGGCGTCACCCTGCGCGAGGACGAGGGCCTGACCCGCGGCAGCCTGCGGGTGGAAAGCGCCTCCGGCGTCCTGGACGCGACGGTGGAGCGGCGCCGCGGCCACCTCCTGGAGCTGATCCAGCGGATCCGGGAGCAGGAGGGCTACTGATGGACCTGTCCGCCCTGGCCCGGGACGTGGCCAAGCTCCCCCCCGGCGATGTCCTGGGCCGGGTCTCCAAGGTGGTGGGCCTCATCGTGGAATCCCGGGGCCCCGAGGGCTCCGTGGGCGAGCAGATGGCCATCCACATGCCCGACGGCCGCCAGGTCACCGCCGAAGTCGTGGGCTTCCAGGAGCGCAGCGTCCTCCTGATGCCCGTGGAGAATCTGGAGGGCATCCGCCCCGGCCTCCTCGTGGAGGCCCTGGGCCACCAGCCCGAGCTGCCGGTGTCCGCCAGCTTGCTAGGTCGTGTGATCGATCCCCTGGGGCGCCCCCTGGACGGCGGTCCCCCCATCGAGGTGCAGGACCGGGTGCCCATCCACGGCCAGCCCCCCAACCCCATGCGGCGGCGGCGCATCAACGAGGTCCTCTCCACCGGCGTCCGGAGCATCGACGGCCTCCTGACCCTGGGCAAGGGCCAGCGCATCGGGATCTTCGCCGGGTCCGGCGTGGGCAAGTCCACCCTCATGGGCATGATCGCCCGGAACACCTCGGCCCAGGTGAACGTCATCGCCCTGGTGGGGGAGCGGGGCCGCGAGCTGAAGGAGTTCATCGACAACGACCTGGGCCCCGAGGGCCTGGCCCGGAGCGTCGTGGTGGTGGCGACCAGCGACCAGACCCCCCTGCTCCGCCTGCGCTGCGCCCTGTCCGCCATGGCCATCGCCGAGCACTTCATGCGCCAGGGCAAGGACGTCCTCATGATGATGGACAGCGTCACCCGCTTCGCCATGGCCCAGCGGGAGGTGGGCCTGTCCGCCGGCGAGCCCCCCAGCTCCCGCGGCTACACCCCCTCCGTCTTCGCCCTCCTGCCCCGGCTCATGGAGCGGGCCGGCGCCTTCGAGGGCATGGGGTCCATCACCGGCATCTTCACCGTCCTGGTGGAGGGCGACGACATGAACGAGCCCATCGCCGACGCCGTCCGGGGCATCCTGGACGGGCACGTGGTCCTCTCCCGGCGCCTGGCCGCCAAGAACCACTTCCCCGCCGTGGACGTCCTCCCCAGCATCAGCCGGCTCTTCTCCGCCCTGGCCTCCCCCGAGCAGAAGCAGCTCAGCGCCAAGATGCGGGACCTGATGGCCACGTACGACGACGCCGAGGACCTCATCCAGATCGGCGCCTACACCAAGGGGTCCAGCCCCTCCATCGACCAGGCCATCCAGTTCCAGCCCGCCATCCAGGCCTTCCTCCGCCAGGCGGTGGCGGAGGGGTCCGACCAGGCCGCGACCCTCCTGGCCATGGGCCAGATCTTCGGCATCGACCTGGCGCCCTTCCTGAAGCCGGCGGGCAAGGTGTAGGGTGGCCGCCCGCTTCCGTTTCCGCCTGGAAGCCCTGCTCAGGGTCCGGCGCAGCCTGGAGGAAGAGGCCAAACGAGCGATGGCCCGGGCGGTCACCGCCCGGGACCAGGCCCAGCTCCGGGTGGGCGAACTCCGGCAGACCCAACGGCAGGCCATCGAAGGCCGCCGCATGGGAACCAACCAGACGATCGACCTGGAGCGCCTCCGGGACATCGAGCGCTGGCTGGTGGTGGTGGAACGCCGCATCCAGGAGGCCGTGGAGGCCGTCCGTCAAGCAGACGAACGGGTGCGGGAGGCCCGCGCCCAGCTCGTCAAGGCGCACCAGGATCACCTGATCCTCCAGCGCCTCAAGGAGCGCCGCCAGGCCCAGCACGCCCTGGAGGTCCTCCGCGAGGAAGCGAAGGAGATGGATGAAATTGCTGTCCTGAGGCATCACATCCGGCCGCCAGGAGCATCCAACCAGTGAGGCTGACATGAACATGAAGAACATCGCCTGGGTCACCGCGCCTCTCGCCCTTTCGGCGGGCGTGATCTGGCTGTCCGCCCAGACCCCCACCCCCGCGGAGGGCATCAAGGTCGGCGACCTGGCCGACAAGGTCCAGGTCCGGGAGAAGGCCGTCCTCCAGAAGGAGACCGAGCTCCGCCAGATGGAGGAGCGCCTCGCCACCCTCCAGGGCACCCTGGAGCGGGACCGGGCCGACCTCCAGAACCGCGAGAAGACCCTGGCCGAGGGCATGGCCAAGCTGGAGGCCCTGCGGACCCGGCCCCCCATCGACAGCCAGCTCATCCGGACCTACGAGCAGATGAACCCCATCTCCGCCGCCCCGGCCCTGAAGGAGCTGGCCGCCCTCAACCAGGAGGTGGCCGTGAGCCTTCTGGCAGGCATGCAGGCGAAGAAGGCGGCCAAGATCCTGGACCAGTTGGCCAGCCAGGACAACCCGGCCAAGGACGCCAAACTGGCCGCCGTGCTTTCCGAAAAGGTGGGCATCACCCGGCCCAAGGCCTGAGAAACCAAGCGGACTATCATTCAAGGAGGCGGATTGGACTGAACGACCTATAATTTCATCAGCAGGGCCTTTTTAGTTCTTTTTTTAAACAATTAATACGAGTCCCCCGGAAACCTTTTCCCGGTCGGTCCCAGAAAAATGAAGAAGTGGAGGTCACCATGGCAGCCAACAACGATGAAAATATCCAGATGAACACCACCCCCCCCCTGGGCGGTGAGGCCGTCGGACGCGAACACATGGCCGAAATCGGTCGTAAGGGCGGTCAGTCCGTCAGTCGCAACCGCGAGCACATGGCCGAGATCGGCCGGAAGGGCGGGCAGTCCGTCAGCCGGAACCGGGAGCACATGGCCGCCATCGGTCGGAAGGGCGGCGAAGCCGTCAGCCAGGACCGGGCCCACATGGCCTCCATTGGCCGGAAGGGCGGCGAGGCGGTCAGTCAGGATCGCACCCACATGGAGGAGATCGGCCGCAAGGGCGGGACCACCGTCAGCCGCGACCGCACCCACATGGCGGAGATCGGCCGGAAGGGCGGTGAGGCGGTCAGCCAGGACCGCACCCACATGGAGGAGATCGGCCGCAAGGGCGGCGAGGCCTCCCGCAGCCGCAAGGCCGCGCCTGGCGAGGGCACTCCCGAAGGCGAACCCGGGTCCGGCCTGGCCTGATCCGACGGGGGCGGCGCCCGCCGCGGCCCCGAACCGCCCCGGTCCCCGCGGCCCCCCGCGGGGACCGGGGCTTGTGTCTGGGGCCCTTCACCCGGCCCATTCTGCCGGGTTGAACCGGCACAACCTGTGCGGAGGATGGCCACCCGGTCGAGAGCCGGGTGGAGGTTCCATGCTTCCAGCCATCAGCAGCGCGGTCGAAGCGCCCCCGGCCTTGCCGGGCCGCGAAGCCGCCTCCTCCCAGGCCACGCCCGGCTTCTCCGGCATCATGGGGGCCCTGGCCAGCGCCAGCGCCCCCAACGCCGGGACCCAGGCCCCCGCCCAGCCGGCAGCCAACGCCTCCCAGGCCAAGGCCCCGGCGGCCACTGCTCGGTCGTCCGTATCTCAGCCGGCCCCCTCCCAGCCGGCCGCACCTCAGCCGGCCCCCTCCCAGCCGGCCCGGACCGATGCGGATCCTGCCCAGGCGACCCCGCCTGGGCCCACGTCCTCGGACCCGGAATCGGGGATCGATCCCAGCCCCCGGGAACCCCAGGCCCCCCTGGAAACCCTCCAGCCCAACCCCCTGGCCGCGGCCCTGGCCGCCCAGGCGGCCGCGACCCCGCCCGCCCCGGCCGACGCCGGAACCCCCGCCCCACCGGCGGACAGCGTCACGGGTGTCCAGGCAAGCGCCGCCTCCGCCCCGTCGGCGGCCCCCACGCCTCCCACCGGGGACGCGGCCCTGGCCGCCCTTCCGGGGAGCCCGGCGCCCACGCCGGGCGCGCCGACCAGCGCGAGCCCGGCCGCGGGGGCGCCGGATGCCCCGGCCCCGGCGACCGCCGGTACGCCTGCCGCCGGTACGCCGGCCGCCGCTCCACCCTCCGAACCCGCTCCGATCGCGGGGGGGCCGGCCCTGCCGCCCCGGGCCGAGGCCCCGGCCGCGCCGGAGACCCCCGCCGAGCCCGGCGCGCCGCCGGCCCAGGCGGCTCCGCCCCAGGCCCCGTCCGCCGGAGCGGGAGCGCCCGCCGCCACGCCGGGGTCCGCACGCCCGGTTGACTCCCATCCGGCCCCCGCCCAGAAGACCGAGGTGGACGCGCAGCCCCCCGCCCCCGGGGCGGCCGAGGACACGCCGGCCCCGGAGCCGGCCCACGGCGGGCTCCGCACGGACCTGCCCCGGACCGCGGTCCCCGAGGCGCCGGAGGCCCGCGTGGCCGCGGAGGCCCAGCCCCGCACCGAGCCGTCCGCGGACGTTCCCGCGGCCCTGACCGCCGCCAAGGCCCAGGCCGCGCTGGAGGCGGAGCTCCCGGGCCTCCGCCTCCAGGCCGTCAAAGGCACGGGGGCCACCGCGGGGGCCGCGACCGGCGCCCCGTCGAAGCCCGCCCTCAGTGAACTCCTGAACCGGCCCAAGCCCACGGTGGAAACCCCGGCAATCCTTTCCCAGGATGGCGAGACGCCGGGCCCCACCCCGGCCGCGGCCAGCGCCGCCACCGCCCCCACCCTGCCCGCCCCGGCGGCCCCCGCCGCCCATGAGGCCCTCGCCAACGCGCCCGGCCTGGCCTCCGGGAGCCCGGCCACGCCGGCTTCCGCCCCGCCGGCGGTCCCGGCCCCGGCGGCCCACGCCGCCGCCTCCGACACGGCGGCCTTCCTGCGCAACCCCGTGGCGGCCCAACTGGAGGGGAGCGTGCGCTGGCTCCTCAAGGCCCAGACCCCCTCCGCCGACCTGCAGCTCCACCCCGAATCCCTGGGCGCCGTGCGCATCCAGATCAAGGTGGAGGGCACCGAGGTCCACGCCCGCGTCTGGGCCACCGAGCCCAGCAGCCTGCCCCTCCTGCAGGAGCATCGCTCGGCCCTGGAAGCCTCGCTCCGGGACCAGGGGCTCTCCCTGGGCAGCTTCGACCTGCACCAGGGCCGCCAGGGCGAGCAGGCCGCCCCCGCTCCCGCCCCCGCGCCGGCCGCGCCCCGGGTCCAGACCGCCGAAATTGGGCAGGAAGCGCCCATCGCCGCGGCCCCTTCGCCCGCAAACCCGCACCGGATCGAGATTGTCGCCTGACGGCACGACTCCTGCTTTGAATCCCCCGGAGGACCTGACCATGCAGACCGCCAGCGTTCCAACGACCTCGTCGACCACGTCCTCGGGCTCGTCCACCACCGCCAGCAACACGCTGGGCAAGGACGCCTTCCTCAAACTGCTGGTGGCCCAGCTGCAGCACCAGGATCCGACCAACACCCAGGACCCCGCCCAGATGGTGCAGCAGATGGCCACCTTCTCGAGCCTGGAGGCCCAGCAGAACACCAACACCCTGCTCGGCAGCATCCAGACCCAGAACGCGGCCCTCTACCAGGCCCAGAGCGCGGACCTGATCGGCAAGAAGATCCAGCTCACCTCCAGCAAGGTGGCCCTCTCCGGCGGCTCCGCCCAGATCGGCATCAACATGGCGAGCGCCGGCGACGCCGTCCTCACCATCAAGAACGCCAAGGGCAGCACGGTGGCCACCCTCGGCCCCGTGACCCTTTCCGCCGGAGACACGACCCTGGCCTGGAACGGCCAGGACGCCTACGGCAACCAGCTCGCGGACGGCACCTACACGGTGAGCGTCACCGCCAAGAACGGCGCGGGCACCAGCATCAGCGCCTCCACCACGACCACCGCGACCGTCACGGCCGTCTCCTTCGTCGACAACGAGGTGAAGGTCACCGCCGGCGGCAGCCAGTACTCCCTTTCCAACATCACCCGGATCTCCAACTGACAGGAGCGCGCCATGGGCCTCTATTCTTCCTTCTACGCGAGCCTCTCCGGCCTTTCCACCAACGCCTCCGCGCTCAGTGTGATCGGCAACAACCTGGCCAACCTCAACACGGCCGGGTTCAAGGGCGCCAGCTCCGAGTTCCAGGACCTCTTCGCGGCGGCCATCGCCAACCAGGGGACCCAGGGCAACGGCAATCCCATGCAGGTGGGCCTCGGCGCCTCCCTCGGGTCGGTGGCCACCAACTTCTCCCAGGGCTCCTTCCAGCAGACCGGCAACGTCACGGACATGGCCATGCAGGGCAACGGCTTCTTCACCCTGCAGAACAAGCAGGGCAGCGCCGTCTACACCCGCAACGGCAACTTCACCATCGACAAGAGCGGGTTCCTGGTCGACTCCCAGGGCAACAAGGTCATGGGCTGGAACGCCACCAACGGCGTCGTCAACCCCGGCGGCCTGCCGACGCCCATCCAGCTCAACATGGCCGGGACCTCCGGCGGCGTCGCCACCCGCAACGTGGAGATCATCGCCAACCTGAACTCCGCCGCGGCCACCACGTCGGTCTTCACGTCCACGGTCCAGATCTACGACTCCCTGGGCGCCACCCACAGCGTCACCCTCAGCTTCCAGCCCACCGGCACCGCGGGCCAGTGGGCCGTGACGGGCCCCGCCACCGTGGACGGCGCGGCCGTGGCCGGCATCCCCGCCTACCTCCAGTTCGACAACACGGGCGCCCTCACGGGCTACATCCCCGCCGGAGGCTTGGCCACCGACACCCCCACCACCATCACGGGCAACAACAACCCCAGCATCTCCTTCACCGGCTTCGCCAACGGCGCCGCCGACGCCAGCGTCAAGTGGGAACTGGCCACCCCCAACACCACGGGGAGCGGCTTCACCGCCTACTTCACCAGCTACGCCTCCGCCTCCACCACGTCCGCCACCAGCCAGGACGGCTACGGCGCCGGCACCGTGGACAGCCTCACCGTCGACCAGAACGGCGTCATCATCGGCAACTACACCAACGGCCAGACCATCCCCATGGGCCAGGTGGCGGTGAGCACCTTCCTCAACGAGAACGGCCTCTCCAAGGTGGGCGGCAACAACTGGATCGCCACCGTCGCCAGCGGCACCGCCGCGGTGGGCGCGGCCAACCAGGGCGGCCGGGGCGGCGTCCTCGGCTCCAACCTGGAACTGTCCAACGTGGACGTGGCCACCGAGCTGACCCGCATGATCGTGAACCAGAACGGCTACCAGGCCAACAGCCGCGTCGTCACCACGGCCAACACGCTGCTCCAGGAAGTGCTCAACCTCGTCCGGTAGTAAAGATTCTTGACCATCTGGGGCTCCCGGGGGATTACCCTTTCCCGGGAGCCCCATGGTTGATTTGTACACCCCCAGCCCCGAACGCCCCGGCCGCATCCTCATCGTGGACGACCTGGCGGAAAACCTGAAGGTGCACGCCCGGGAGCTCCGGGGCCAGCCCTTCCAGACGACCCTCGCCCAGAGCGGCGCCGAGGCCCTGGAGGCCTGCGCCCGGGAAGTCTTCGAAGGCATCCTCATGGACGTGAGCCTGCCGGGCATGGACGGCATCGAGACCTGCCGGCGCATCCGCCAGGGACCGCTGAACGCGGCGACCCCGCTCATCTTCATCAGCGCCGTGCGCATCGGCGAGGACTGGGTGAAGTCGGGCATCGAATCGGGCGGCATCGATTACCTCACCAAGCCCTACGTGCTGTCCGAGCTCCTGGTGAAGCTGCGCATGCTGGTGCGCCTGTCCCGACAGCGGGAGGCCGCCCTTGCGGGCGAGCGGAACCGCGCCCTGCTCGAGGTGGCCGGCGGCGCCGCCCACGAGCTGGCCCAGCCCCTGTCCGCCGCCCAGATCCAGCTGGACCGCCTCATCCACGCCCGGACCGCGCCGTCCGTCCAGGACCTGGAGGACCTCCGGGCCTGCCTGGAGGAGACCTCCCAGGTGCTGCGGAAGATCCAGAACCTGCATACGTACATCACCAAGCCGTACGCCTCGGGCCGCATCCTGGACCTGGACCTGTCCAGCAGGCCCCCCTTCAGAGGTTAGTTCCGGACGAACATGTCCTAGACTGGAGGTCCAGCCCCGCTGGCCGAGGACCCCATGCCCGACTTCCCCCTGCAGCCCCTTTCGCCCCGCCGCCGCACCCGCCAGATCCACGTGGGCGGTGTCCCGGTGGGCGGCGACGCCCCCATTTCCGTCCAGAGCATGACGAAGACCGACACCCGGGACGTGGAGGCCACCGTCAACCAGATCTACGAGTACGCCGCCGCCGGCTGCGAGATCGTCCGCGTTTCGGTTCCCACCAAGAAGGCCGGCGAGGTCTTCCACGAGATCACGGCCCGCAGCCCCATCCCCGTGGTGGCCGACATCCACTTCGACTATCGCCTCGCCCTCGTGGCGGCCGACGGCGGTGCCGCCTGCCTGCGCATCAACCCGGGCAACATCGGCGGCCAGGACCGGGTCCGGGCCGTGGTGGACAAGGCCGGCGAGAAGGGCATCCCCATCCGCATCGGCGTCAACGCCGGCAGCCTGGAGAAGGACCTGGTGGAGAAGTTCGCCGGCGCCACCCCCGAGGCCATGGTGGAAAGCGCCTTGCGCCACCTGGAGATGCTGGAGAAGGAAGGCTTCTACGCCACCAAGATCTCCCTCAAGGCCAGCGACGTCGTCCGCACCGTGCAGGCCTACCGGCTCCTGGCGAAGCAGGTGGACTACCCCTTCCACCTGGGCATCACCGAGGCCGGGACCCCCTGGGGGGCCACCATCCGCAGCAGCGCCGGGCTCGGCATCCTCCTGGCGGAGGGCCTGGGCGACACGATCCGCGTCTCCCTCACCGGCGAAGGCACCGAGGAGGTGCGCATCGGCCATGAGCTCCTGCGCGCCCTGGAGCTGCGCAGCGGCGGCTTCCACATGGTCAGCTGCCCCTCCTGCGGCCGGGTCCAGATCGACCTCAACCGCGTGGCCCACGAGATCGAGGAGGGGCTCCGGCAGATCAACCACGAGGACGTCACCTACGCCGTCATGGGCTGCGTGGTCAACGGCCCCGGCGAGGCCCGGGACGCCGACCTGGGCGTGGCGGGCGGCGCCGGCGAGGGCCTGATCTACCGCAAGGGCGTGCTCATCCGGAAGGTGAAGGAGGTCGACCTCGTCCCCGCCTTCCTGGAGGAGGCCCGCAAGTTCAAGGCCGAGCAGGTGCCGTGAGCGGGAGCCGCCGGGTGATCGACGCGGCCCTGTCCCACCCCCTCCTCGCCCTCGGCGGGTTCCTCCTCCTGGAGGCCCTCCTGCCGGTGCCCTGGCAGCCCACGGCCTGGGCGGCCCGGGGGGCGATCCGCGCCTACCAGCGCACCCTGAGCCCCCTCCTGCCCACCCAGTGCCGCTTCACGCCCACCTGCAGCCAGTACGGCCTGGAGTGCGTGCGGAAGTACGGCACCCTCAAGGGCGGCGCCCTCACCACCTGGCGGATCCTGCGCTGCAACCCCTTCGGGGGCCACGGCCCCGATCCGGTCCCCTGAGGGTCGGCCATTGAATCCCGGACGCCGACCGTCCATCCTGGAAACCTGCCCTTGACCCGGATCCCTGGCATGCCCCTCGACCCCACCCCGACCCTCGATACCCTGGCCTCCGCCTCCCCGGCGGCCCTTCGCCATCTCATCCGCCTGGGTCTCGACCCGCTCCAGGATGGATCCCTCACCCTCGCCGAGGCCTGCGCCCCCCTTGGGCTGGACCCCGAGGCCACCGCCCGGGACCTGGCGGCCCACCCGCCCCAGCCCCGCCGGGACTGGACCCACGCGCCCCTGACCGAGCTGATCGAACACATCGTCACCCACCACCACGCCTTCACGCGGGACGAACTGGTCCGCATCCAGAAGCTCGTGGACCGCGCCCTGGCCGTGCCCGGCCCCGGGCAGGTGACGCTCATCAAGGTGAAGGTCCACATCGCGGCCCTCACCCGGGACCTGGTCGCCCACTTCCAGATGGAGGAGCGCAACCTCTTCCCCGCCATCCGCGCCATCGAGCACGGCGCCGAGCCGCCCCTCTCCCTGAGCACCCCCACGGAACAGGCCCGCACCATCACCGCCGAGCACGAGGTGGCCGAGGAGCTCTTCCACACCATCCGCATGCTCACCGGGGACTACGCCATCCCCGCGGAGGCCGGCCGGGACTACCGCCTCATCTGCCTCGCCCTCCGGAACCTGGAGGAGGACCTGCACCTCCACCTGTTCCTGGAGAACCACATCCTCTTCCCCCGCTCCCTGCCCCGGTAGCAAAAAGCCGGTTTTCGGGCAAGAATGGCACAGGAGCGACCCGTGCGAGGATGGAAGAGCAGCTGGCCCTGGCGGGTCGTGGTGACGGCGTGGGGCCTGGTCACGCTCCCCCTCGCCGCGGTGGCGATCATCCTGGGCGCGGCCTTCCTGGGGCCCAAGCGCAGCTTCTGGACCTTCGCGCCCCTGTGGAGCCGCTCGGTCTTCGGGTTCTTCGGCATGCACAACGTGGTGCTGGGCTGGGAGGCCCTTCCCGAAGAGATCCGGGAGCAGCGCCAGCCCGTGGTCTTCATGGCCAACCACGAGAGCATCCTGGACCCCCCCGTCCTCATGGGCGCCCTGCCCATCCCGGCCGTCTACATCTCCAAGAAGGAACTCAAGTGGATGGTGCCCGTGGGCTGGGCGGCGGCCATGGGCGGCACCATCTTCATCGACCGCAGCAACCGGGAGAAGGCCGTGGCCAGCATCGCCGAGGCCGCGCGCCAGATCCGGGGCGGCAAGAGCGTCGTCATCTTCCCGGAGGGCACCCGCACCCGCACCGGGGACCTGCTGCCCTTCAAGAAGGGCGGCTTCGCCCTGGCCCAGGACGCCGGCACCCCCATCGTCCCCCTGGGCATCGGCGGGGCCTACACCATGCTCCCGCCCGGTAGCCTCCTGGTTCGGCCCTGCACCTACGTCATCGCCGTGGGCGCGCCGGTGGATCCGGCGGCCTACGACAACCGGGAGGAGCTCATGGCCGAGGTGCGCGCCCGGATCGCGAACCTGCGCGAACAGGCCCACGAACGGCTTTGACCGGGGGCCGGGCGCGGGGCCTGCCCCCTCGGAGCCCAGCCCGCGCCTGGAGGCCGCCGGAATCGGTCGGGACCGATCGAGGGGGTCGGAAGCGGGGTCAGGCGACGCCCAGCCGGGCCATCGCCACCTCCACCGGCTCGGCGTCGGGGTCCCACACGGGAAGCTCCGGCCACTGGTTCCGGAACCAGGTGCCCTGGCGCTTGGCGTAGGCCTGGGTGGCCTGGATGATGCGGGCCTCGGCGCCCCTGGGGGCATCCAGCCAGTCGAGGTAGCCCAGGGGCTTCAGGCGGCGCAGGTCCGCTTCCTGGCCCGCCTCCCGGACGGCCTCGGCCTCCCGGCGCCACCCGGCCCGGACCATGGCCCGGACTCGAGCTGCCACGCGGGCACGCTGGCGTTCGCGGCCCGGCAGGACGAGGATCGCCCGCCAGCCGGGAGGCACGCCCTGGATGACGCCGGACAGAAGCCTGGACGGGCGTTGTCCGGTGGCCAGGTGCAGGGCCAGGGCCCGCTGGATGCGGGACCGGTCGTTGGGGTGGAGGTCGGCGGCCCGGGCCGGGTCCACCGCGGCCAGGTACCGGTGGAGGACGGGGCCCCCCAGGGCCTCGGCCCAGGCCCGCACCCGCAGGGTGAGGGCCGGAGGCACTTCGGGCAGGTCCGTCAGCTGGTTCCAGATCCCCCGCAGGTAGAGGCCGGAGCCGGTCACGAGGACGGGGGCGGGGCCTTCCTCCAGCCACGCGCGCACCTGGGCGCCGAAGCCGGCGGGGTTCACCTCGGTGGCCAGGTCCAGGCACCCGTAGCCCCGGTGGGGCACGCCGTGCCGCTCGGCCTCCGTGGGCTGGCCGGTGCCGATGGCCAGGCCCGCGTAGGCCTGGAAGGGATCCCCGTTCACGACCGCGCCCCCGGTCCGGGCCGCGACCGCCACGGCCAGGGCGGACTTGCCGGAGGCGGTGGGACCCAGGATGGCGATGGGACCCGGGGCCTCAGCCATGGTCGGCCTCCAGGAGCACCAGGAGGCGGGAGGCCGCGTCCCGGGCGAGGCGCGCGGCTTCCAGGGCGTGCGCCAGGGCGGAGGCCGGATCCTGGCGGAGGGTGAGGAGGGCGGCGCACTGGTCCCGGAGCCGCGCGATCTCCCCGCCGGGGTCCGGCAGGCGCCGTTCGGCGGCGGTCTCCAGGATCTTCAGGAAGCACTGGAGGGCGGCGCAGGCGGCGGTGACGGCGGCCCCGGTGCTCCGGGCGTCCTCGCGCAGGGCCAGGGCCGCCGCCAGCAGGCGGAGGCCATCCTCGAACTGGGCGGGGAGCTTCCCGCCGGGGCCGGCGGCCGTTCCCGTCATCCGCAGGTGCCCTTGCTCCGGGGCGTCACGGGGTACTCGCCCGTGAAGCAGGCATAGCAGAAGGATTCGCCGCCGGCGTCCTTCACCGAGGCCTGCAGGTCGTCCAGGGTCAGGTAGCCCACGGAATCGGCGCCGATGAAGGTCCGGATGCCCTCCACGTCCATGCGGGCCGCCAGGAGGTGCTCCCGGTCCGGGGTGTCGATGCCGTAGAAGCAGGGGTGGGTGGTCGGGGGGCTGGAGATGCGCATGTGCACTTCCGCCGCGCCCGCGGCCCGCACCATGGAGACGATCTTCCGGCTCGTCGTGCCGCGCACGACGCTGTCGTCCACGAGCACCACCCGCTTGCCGCGCAGGAGCTCGCGCACGGGGTTGAGCTTCACCTTCACGCCGAAGCTGCGGATGCTCTGCCGGGGCTCGATGAAGGTGCGGCCCACGTAGTGGTTGCGGATGAGGCCGAAGTCGAAGGGGATCCCGGACTCCTCGGAATAGCCCAGCGCCGCGGACACCCCGGAGTCGGGCACGGGCACCACGAGGTCGGCGGCCACCGGGTGGCGCCGCGCCAGGAGCCGCCCCATGTCGCGGCGGGTGGCCATGACCGAAAGGCCGTAGACGAGCGAGTCGGGCCGGGCGAAGTAGACGTGCTCGAAGACGCAGGGCCGGGCCTGGACCCGCGCCAGGGGGAAGCGGCTGCGGGTGCCCTGGCGGTCCACCACCACGAGTTCGCCGGGCTCCACTTCGCGGACGTAGTCCGCGCCGAGCAGGTCGAAGGCGCAGGTCTCGCTGGAGAACGTGGTGGCCTCCCCGAGCCGGCCCATGGCCAGGGGCCGGAAGCCGTGGGGGTCCCGCGCGGCCATGAGGGCGTCCTCGGTGAGGATCAGGACCGAGAAGGCCCCCTCCACCTGGCGCAGGGCCTCCACCACCGCGTCCTCGAGGCTGGGGGCCTGGGCGCGGTTGATGAGGGCGAGGATCACCTCTGAATCGGAGGGGCTGCTGAAGACCTGCCCGGCCTCGATGAGCCGGTGCCGGAGGATCTCGGTGTTGGTGAGGTTGCCGTTGTGGCAGAGGGCGATCTGTCCGAAGCGGCCCTCCACGACGAAGGGGTGGGCCGCGGAGGCCACGTTGCCGCCCGTGGTGGAGTAGCGGGTGTGCCCGATGGCGGCGTCGCCGGGAAGGCGGTCCAGGGTCGCCTCGGAGAAGACGTCGGCCACGTAGCCCTGGGCCTTGTGGAGGTGGAGGCGGCCGTTGTCCCGGCTGCAGATCCCGGCGGCTTCCTGGCCCCGGTGCTGGAGGGCGTACAGGCCGAGGTAGGCCTGGCGGGAGGCTTCCGGCATCGGCCAGATCCCGAACACGCCACATTCGTCGCGAAATGCCATGATCCCCCCGTGAATCCAGAATAGCCCAACAGGGCCGGTCAGTTGATCCGCTCCTCCTGCATGGGGGACTCCTCCAGGAGGGCCCCCCACTGCTTGAGCGAGGTCAGCAGCGCGCGGCCCTCCTCCGCGGGAAGCGCGCCCGGGGCGCAGGCCGCCCGGTCCAGGTGCAGTTCCACGGAGGCGATCTCCCCATCGGGCAGACTGGCGCTCAGATAGGACAGGGCGAGCAGATCGGGGCCGATCTCCGCCAGATACACGAAGGCCCCCACCGAGGCGGGGGTCTGGGCCTGCCAGAAGCGGCAGAAGCGGCTCCCGACGCGGATGCCCCCCTCCCGCGGCACGAGGCCGGGGCCCGGGCCCTCCAGGTAGAGGAGGCGCGCCAGGCGCGCGGCCACCGGGGCCGGGAAGCGGCCTTCCGGCTGCAGGGTCACCCGCCAGGCCACGAAGCGGGGTTTCTTGACGCGGTTGCGGGTCTGGATCGGCGGGAGGGTCGCCACCTTGAGGGTCCCCTCCAGGGGCGCGGCGGCGTCGCGCAGGCGCACTTTGACCCGGTAGTCCAGGGTGGTGGGAACCGATCCGGCGGCGGTCACGGGAAGGGACAGGAATGCCGCAGCCAGGATCAACTGAAAGAACCGCATGCCTCCAGGTTAGCCTCCGCCCCCCCGCCCCTCCACCCCTTTTTGCCCCACAATGGTCCGATGCCCATCTGCTTCGACCTCGACGGAACCCTCGGCCACTTCGGTGGGGGCTACGTCCTCCTCCGCCAGGCCCTCGGCCGCTTGTGGGGCGGCGTCCCCACGGAGCCGGAGCTGCGGGCCTGCACCGGGTCCACGGACTGGGAGATCATCGGCCAGTTGCACGCCAACCGGTTCGGGGCCCCCATGGATGAGGCGGCCTACGCCCACTACGAGGCCGCTTGTCTGGGCGCCTTCGAGGCCGCCTTCACCCCCGCCCAGCCCGCCCCCGTGGCCTTCCCCGGACTCCTGGCGGCGGTGACGGCCCTGGCGGACGCCGGCCACCCGATCTGGGTGGTCTCCGGCAATGCGCCCCGAGTCCTCGCCTTCAAGGCCGAACGGCTGGGCATCGACCCGCGCGCCCGCCGTCTGGGCAGCCTCCCCACCCTGGACCGCGCCGGCCTGCTGCGCCAGGCCATGCGGGGCTGCCCGGGACCCCACCTCTACCTGGGGGACCGGCCCCACGATCGCCAGGCCGCGGACGCCGCCGGCCTCCCCTTCATCGGCGTGGGGGACGCCGTGCCGGGGGACCACCCCCGCCTGACGCCCGAAGCCGAGGCCGCCGAGGTGGTGGCGGCCGTCCTGCGCGTCATGGCGCGGTCCGCAGGGTCTCCAGGCTGAGCCGTCCCGCCGCCAGATCCTCCTTGGCCGCGTGGGAGAGCCGCTTGACGGCGCGCTCCAGGCGCAGGGCCTCGCCGCGGGTGCCGACGGGGGCCTGGAAGAGGAGGGCCTGGTCCGCGCGGCCCCGGGTGAACTTGGCGCCACGGCCAGCCGCATGGGCTGCCGTGCGTGCGGCCACGTCGGTGGTGATGCCCGTGTAGATGCACCGGCCGCACCGGAGCAGGTAGAGGTGCCAGAGGGCCGCGCTCATTCCGCCAGGGCCTCCTGGATGGCCCGCCGGGTGAGGTCCTCGCTCCAGCCCAGCCAGCGCTGCCGGATCCGGCCCTGCCGGTCGATGACGAAGTTCATGGGG
Source organism: Mesoterricola sediminis (assembly GCF_030295425.1). Classification (NCBI taxonomy): domain Bacteria; kingdom Pseudomonadati; phylum Acidobacteriota; class Holophagae; order Holophagales; family Holophagaceae; genus Mesoterricola; species Mesoterricola sediminis. The sequence goes on from NZ_AP027081.1 coordinate 2,877,552, forward strand.
AAGCGGCTGAGCGTCCCCAGGGGCCGGGCCCCCTTGGGCCCCTCGGCGATGGCCGGCGCGAAATCGAAGGCCCATTGGAACCCCTGGGTGTAGCTGCCCAGGTCCTCCATCGGCAGGCCGGAGGGGATCATGAGGACGAACCCGGCCACGGCCGGGTCCTCCCCCTGGGCCAGGTGGGCCATGAAGGGCCGGCACTCCCGCACCGCCGGATGGCGGCCGTCCACCACGAGCAGGTAGACCACCCGGCCCCGGAAGTCCCCCAGGGAAAAGCGGCCCGAGCGCTCGTGGATGTGGTCCTCCACCGAAAAGGCGACGCTCCGCACGTCCGGGCGCAGCCAGCCCGGGATGGCCCGGCCGGGACCGGTGCCCCGGGGCGGATGGATGCGTCCCACGACACCCCAGGCGACCCGGGCAGGATCCGGTCGCCAGGCGCCCAGGCCGAAGAAGAAGAGGTCCAGGGCCACGTAAGCGAAGAGGGCCCCGGCCCCGATCAGCAGGGACGCGGCCATCCGGAAGCCCACGCCCTCCCGCCGGAGTTCCCGGTACGAGGCCGCCGCCGCCCGGGCCCGGCGGGCGCCCGCCGCCTCCCCGTACACGGCCCGGAGAAGCGCCTGGCGGGCCTTCGCCTCCGACGCCCCATCCACGATGGGCTCACCGGCTTCCAGGGCCTGGAGGCGCCCCGCGGCCTCCGGATGCCCCCGGTCCAGGGCGAGCCGGTAGTGGTCCAGGGCCTTCCAGTGGTTGCGCGGCCGGCCGAAGCCCGTGCGGTGGGCCTCCGCAAGGCGGAAGGCGGCCTCGGGGTCCCCCCCGTCCGCCAGTTGCTGCCAGCGGGCCATGGCCCGCTCCGCCAGGTCCTCCGCGTCGGCCCGGCCCTGGAGCCGGGCGACATCGGCCGCGTCCCCGAGCCGGTCCGCGTCCTCCCGCACCAGGGCCAGGTCGCCCTTGCGGGCCGCGCGGGCGTAAAGGGGATCCAGCCAGCGATGGAGCCACCAGCGCCGCCGGCAGAGGCCGATGAGCCGCCGTTCCAGGGCCGCGCCGTCCACGGATCAGGCCCCGGCGGCGGGGCCCATGGCCCGCACCACGGCGGCCAGCGCCTCCTTGATGCTGCAAGGCTTGCTGAGGAAGCCGGCCAGGCCGCGGCCCGCCAGGGCGGCGGTGGCCTCGTCCCGGTTGTAGCCGCTCATGAGGACCACCGGGACCTCGGGGGCCAGCTTGTGGATCTCCTCGAAGACCTCGTCCCCCCCCATGCGGGGCATGGTGAGGTCCAGGAGGACGGCGCTGATGCTGGAGCGGTGCCGCACGAAGGCGGCGAAGCCCTCCACGCCGTCGGCGGCCTCGATGACCTTGAAGCCCGCGTTCTCGAAGCCCTGATGGAGGATCTCCCGGATCGTGGGCTCGTCGTCCACCAGGAGGAGCACCCCCGAGAGCCCCGCCAGGGGCGTGCCTTCGTCCCCCTCGTCGATTCTGGGCGCCTTTTCCGCCACGGGGAAGAAGAGGGCCGCCGCGTCGCCGACGCCGGGCTCCGCCTTCATGTGGACGGCGCCCTGGTGCTCGGCGAGGATCCCCTTGACCGTGGAGAGGCCCAGGCCCCGGCCCGGGTGGAGGGTCGTGAAGAGCGGATCGAAGAGGTCGGCCACGACGTCCGGCGCGGTGCCGGGCCCGGTGTCGCGGACCTCGAGGCACACGAAGTCGCCCCGGAGCCCCTGGGCCTCCGGCTCCTGCCCGGAGAGGTGGCGCAGGAGCGTGCGGATCGTGATCTCCCCGCCCCGGATGCCCAGGGCCTGGGAGGCGTTGTAGGCGAGGATCAGCAGCGCGTGCCGCGCCTGGGTCAGGTCCACGCTGGCCGGGGGCAGGTCGCTCTGCAGGTCGAGGACGAGGTGGGCGCCCTCCGGCACGAAGGTCTCCAGGGTGCCCAGGCTCTCGCGCACGGCGTCGTTGAGCTGGTGGGCCGAGATCTGGATCCGGCCCTGGCCGGAGTAGGCGAGGATCTGGCGGCAGAGCCCGGAGGCCCGCTGGATCCCGGCCTGGACGCTCTCCAGGGAGTTCTTGAGCACGTCCGCGGGCTGGTGCCCCTCCAGGGCGATCTCGGTGAAGCCCTGGATGCCCATCAGGGTGTTGTTGAGGTCGTGGACCGTGCCCCGCACCAGGGCCCCGAGGCCTTCGGTCTTGTGGGCCTCGGCCAGGGCCGCCTCGAAGGACCGCTGCCGGGTGACGTCCTGCACCACCATCAGGACCTCGGCGGGACGTCCGTCCGGGTACCGCACGAAGGCCGTGCGCCGGGCCCGGACCCACTGCCAGGCGCCGTGGTGGTTGCGGATGCGGAACTGGCTCTCCACCACCGGCTCCTCCTCGCCCGCGGGGGGCGGCGTCGCGAGCAGGTCCAGCTGCCCAGCGAAGACCGGCAGGTCCTCGGGGTGGACGAGGGCGTGGAAGGCGGCGAGCCCGCCTTCCATGAACGAGTCGGCCCGGAAGCCCAGGAGGTCCTCGCAGGCGGGCCCCACGTAGAGGAAGCTCCCCTCGCCGGGGTCGACGATGGCGTGCAGGTCCCGGCCCAGTTCGGCGATGCGCTCCAGGTAGCGCTCGCCCTCGCCGAGGGCCAGGTCGGCCTCCCGGGCGCGGACCATGGCGAAGCGGATGCCCAGGACCCCGGTGGCGGTCATGGCGGCGAGGCACGCGCCCAGCAGCACCGGGCTCGGCGCGGGCCGGAGGAGCAGGATGGCCGCGCCGCAGGCGAAGAGGACGAAGAGAGCGCCTAGCATCGCGGAGGCGTTGGCGAACGTGCGCTGGTGCGGTTCTGTCATGGGCTCGACTCGTCCGGGGTCCGGCAGTGGGCTGGAAGGTGCGATCATGATTGTCCCCCAGGTGCACGCCCCGGGGGAACCCCCGCAGGAGCGAAGCCATGTCCCGACCCGCCCTCGTCGCCCCCCAGGACCTGACGGCCCCCTTCGTCCTCATGGACTGCCGCGCCGGCGCGGGCACCTTCGCCGCCGGCCACCTCCCGGGCGCCATCCACGCGGACCTGGACCGGTTCTTGGGCGCGGGCCTGGAGCCCGGCGCCGACCCCGCGCGGGGCGGCCGCCACCCCCTGCCCGACCCCGCGGCCTGGGCCCGCCAACTGGGGGCCTGGGGCATCGTCCCCGGCACCTGGGTGGTGGCCTACGACGGCGCCTCCGGCGGGGCCGGCGCGGCCCGGCTCTGGTGGATGCTCCGGGCCTTCGGCCACGAGGACGTCTCCGTCCTCGACGGCGGCATGGCGGCGGCGCTGGAGGCGGGCCTGCCCGCCCCGGGCGTGCAGCCGCCGCCGGCCCCCGACTATCCCGAGGACCGCTGGCTCCTGCCCCGCGCCGACATCGACCTCGTGGACCGCCTCCGCCTGGACCCCGACTGGAAGATCCTGGACGTGCGGGCCCCGGAGCGCTACCGGGGGGAGACGGAGCCCCTCGATCCCGTCGCCGGGCACATCCCCGGCGCCCTCAACCTGCCCTGGCAGCGGAACCTCGGCCCCGACGGCCGCATGAAGCCCGCCCGGGAGCTGCGCGAGCTGTACCAGGCCTTCCTGGGGGACACGCCCCGCCAGCGGCTCGTCGTGCACTGCGGCAGCGGGGTCACCGCCTGCCACACCCTGCTGGCCCTGGAGGCGGCGGGGCTGGGCGGCGCGGCCCTCTACGTCGGCTCCTGGAGCGAATGGTGCAGGAGCGGCCGGGAGCGGGCCACGGGGGCCTGAGCCCTTCCCCGTCACGCGCCCTGGACGGGGCGGGTCTCCCACAGGGCGTTCACGACGCGCCAGGCGCCGCTGGCCTTGGCCAGGTGGAGGTGCACCACCCAGCCGTGGAGCTCGGCCACCGCGCTGGCGGAGGCGGGACGAAGGTCGAGGACCCGGATGGAGGCCGTGCGGCGCTCGGGCGCGATGCCCGCGCCCAGGGCGGCCTGGACGCCAAGCGGGCGCTTGTCGTCCCCGAGGGTCAGGAGCCGGTTCAGGTGATCGGGGTGGAGGGTGGCGCGCAGGGCGGCTTCGTCGCCCCAGTACCAGGCCTCGGTGAAAGCGCTGACCGTTCGCTTGATTGCTCGACAGGCATCCTCGGGCCCCAGCGCCAGTCCCGCCCCAGGCGAGAGGGCAAGGTTTCCCCGGATGGTCCCCACGTACTTGGATTCACCCCTGGGCATCGCGACCTCCGCGCTTGTCAAATGGCATCTGATCCATGAGTGCGCCGGGGCCGGGAAGGGTTTAACCGTTCTTGAGTTTTTCCTTCTTGGTGACAAAAGCCGGGTTGAGACCCCTAACTTGACCAAAACAATCAAGAACAGTATATTGAGCCGTTCGACAGGAAGGCCCCTTGAAGATCTCAGCCCGCGGCAGGTACTCCATGCAGGCGCTGTTCGACCTGGCCCACCACAGCCACGGACAGCCCGTGCCCCTCCATCTCATCGCCCAGCGGCAGAACCTGAGTCTGCCGTTCCTCGAACAGATCTTCAACCGGCTGAAGAAGGCCGGCATCGTCGCCAGCGTGCGCGGTCCCAAGGGCGGCTACGTCATCACGCGGCCCTGCAACCAGGTCACGGTGGGCGACGTGCTCCGCCTGACGGACTCCAGCTTCTACGCGGCCGCCAAGGAGGATCCGGTCACCGCGAAGACCGCCCTCCGCGCGGACGCCAAGATGAACGAGCTGCTCTGGAAGCAGCTCAGCAACCACATCACCAACTTCATGGACACCATCTCCCTCGCGGACCTCTGCGTGGAGAGCAGCAGCAACACCTGCCCGGACTGCACCTGCCCCGAGTACACCAAGGGCGTGCAGGAGCAGCTCGATTCCGGCAGGCGCCCCCGCTGCGCCGCCATGCTGGGCTGAGGCCGCTTGAGCAACCCCTGCGCCCTCCCCAGCCTCGCCCTGCCCCCCACCGAGGAGGACCTGCGGACCCTGCCGAAGCTCGAGGAGCGGATCCGGCGCCGGGTCGGCATGGCCGTCCATGAGTTCGGCCTGATCCAGGACGGGGACCGCATCCTCGTGGGGCTCTCCGGGGGCAAGGACTCCTGGGCCCTCCTGGACGTCCTCGAATCCCTGCGCCGCCGGGCCCCCATCCGCTTCGAGGTGCACGGGGCCACCATCGACCCCGGCTTCCCCGGCTACGACCCCGACCGCATCGCCGAGGTCTGCGAACGCATGGGGGTGCCCCACCGCATCCTCGGCGCCCCCATCGACACCCTGGTGCGCCGCAGGCCCAACACGACCCCCTGCGCCATCTGCTCGCGCCTGCGCCGCGGCGTGCTCTACTCCCACGCCAAGGAGAACGGCTTCACCAAGATCGCCCTGGGCCACCACCTGGACGACCTCATCGAGACCCTGCTCATCAACCAGTTCTTCGAGGGCCGCATCTCCACCATGCCCCTGAAGCTGGTCAGCGACGACGGGGCCAACACGGTCATCCGGCCCCTGGGCACCTGCGAGGAGGAGGACCTGCGCCGCTTCGCCTGGCTCAAGGGCTACCCCTTCGTGCCCTGCGGCTGCCCCCTCTGCGGCGCCTCCGTCCTCGAAAGCCGCCGCGCCCAGATCAAGGCCCTCGTGGCCACCCTGAAGGAGAGCATCCCGGACCTGAAGTTCTCCCTCCTGAAGGCCATGAAGAACGTCAAGACCAGCCACCTCCTGGACGCGCGCCTCCCTCCGATCACCTAGGCTGTGTTCGGAATCTATAGATTAGATAAATAGTTAACTTGTACTCATACGTAAAGGCTCGTACACCACGAATTTTCCTGGGGTAACGATGCCGAGACGTTTCCTGACCGATGCCATGTGGGCAAAGCTTGAACCGCTCCTTCCGCCAGAGCGTGGAGGGATGGGGCGATCCCGTCACCCCAACCGTCCCATGGTGGAGGCGATCCTGTGGAGGCACAGGACTGGGGCGCCGTGGAGGGACCTGCCGGAGGAATTTGGACCTTGGACAAGCGTGTACACGCGATTTGAGGCCTGGACCAAGCGCGGCGTGTGGCAAAGGATCCTGGAGTTCCTGCGCAAGGAAGCCGACCTGGAGTGGGTCATGCTGGATGGCACCATCCTTCGCGCTCATCAATATTCAGCAGGCAAAAGGGGGGGCTCTGGAACCAGGCGCTCGGACGATCTCGGGGTGGATGCTCGACCAAGATCCATTTGATCTGCGATGCCCACGGTAATCCTTTGGATTTCCTGGTCACTCCGGGGCAGTCACTCCGGGGCAAGCCCATGAAAGCCGGTCTGCTGAAGGATTGCTGTGCGGTTGGCAGGCAGAGTACGTGTCCGGAGATCGGGCCTACGATGGGAACCCGGTAAGGAAGGCGATCGAGGCCATGGGTGCGACAGCCGTCATCCCACCTCATCCCCGGCGCAAGAATCCGGCGGCCTGGGACTCACACCTATACAAGGCCCGCCATGCCATCGAGCATGGGTTCGCCAAGCTCAAACAGTTCAGGGCGCTGGCCACCAGGTTCGACAAAACGGCGCGAAGTTTCTCAGCCCAGGTGGCTTTGGCCTGCATCGTGATCTGGCTGAGGCTATGAGCGGAGGGTGACAAGCGTTCCGGATCCTCATTGATCCTATGAAACGCGGAGGCGCGGAGGATCTCGCAGAGGGTCGCGGAGGAAAGCGCTCCTGGAACCTGCCACCTCCCAATGACACGTCCCAACGGGAGGCGTGATGGGAAGGCATTGGGGAGAGGTCGACGGGGAGGATCATCCGCACAAGGAGATCACCCAGGCCATCATCGGGGAGGCCATCGAGATCCAGAAGGCTCTGGGGCACGGACTCCTGGAAGATCCCTACAAGGTCTGTCTGGCGCACTCCCTGAGACTGGCCGGCCATAAGGTGAAGCGGGAGGTTTTCCTGGATATCGAGTGGAGGGGGCTTGTGGGCTTGATCCTTTCTCCGCGAGCCTCAGCGAGATCCTCCGCGCCTCCGCGTTCCAATAGGATGCTGCGAATGCGCGGCGCCATCAGGCACTGCAGCACAGACTCACTATTCCAGCTCCTCCATGCTCCGGCACGGATGGGTATTAGCCATTACTATCCTAGATTACGAACACACCCTAGTGCAGGCCGCCAGGGCCTTCCGGGCCCGGCCCACCTTGGCCACCCTCCCGTCCCGGCGCTACAGGTTCCGCTTCCAGAAGTCCAGCAGGGTCGCATAGACGTGGACCAGGGCCGGCACGTCGCCCATGCCGTGGTCGCGCATGGGGTAGACCATCTGCTCGAAGAGGAGGCCGCGCCCGATGAGGGCGTCGGCGAAGGCCTGGGCGTTCTGGGGGTGGACGTTGTCGTCGTGGGTGCCGTGCACGAGGAGGAGGCGGCCGTGGAGGTTCCGGGCGGCGTCCACGAGGCTGGTGGCGCGGTAGCCCTCGGGGTTGTCCGCGGGCAGGCCCATCACTTTCTCGGTGTAGAGGGTGTCGTAGTAGCGCCAATCGGTCACGGGGGCGACGGCGGCGCCGGCCTTGAAGGCCCGGGTGCGGGTGAGGGCGGCCAGGGTGCTGGTGCCGCCGCCGCTCCAGCCCCAGACGCCCAGGCGCGCGGGATCCGCCCAGGGCTGGGCCGTCACCCAGGCCACGGCGGCCTCCAGGTCCGCGGTCTCGACGGGGCCCAGGAGGCGGCCCGCGATGGCGCCCTCGTACTTCATGCCCAGGGCCGCCGAGCTCCGGTTCTCGGGCACGGCGACGATGTAGCCGGCGTCGGTCAGCAGGTTGTCCAGGAGCAGGTTCCGCCCCCAGGCGTCCGCGGCCTGGGGCGCGCTGGGGCCGCCGTACACGGAGAAGATCACGGGGTAGCGCTTGTGCGGATCGAAGGACCGCGGCTTGAGGAGGGTGATGGGCAGCGCGAGCCCCCCGGGCGCGGGATAGGTGGCCAGTTCGGGGGTGGCCAGGCCGAGGGGGTCCGCGGGCGCGGCCAGGATGCGCGGCGCGCCGCCGTCCACCCGGCGCAGGCTCAGGGAGGGCGGCACGGCCGCCGAGGAATGGGCGTCCACGTACCAGCGCCGGTCCGGGGAGAAGGTGACGGCGTGGGTCCCCGCCTCCCGGGAGACGCGCTCGAAGGCCGTGCCGTCGAGGCGGGCGCGGTAGAGCTGGGTCTGCAGGATGCCCGCGGCGCGGCAGGTGACGTAGGCCCACCCCTCCCGCTCGTCCACGGCGGCGACGGCGCTGGCCAGGCCCGCGGCGCCGCCCCAGGGGCAGAGGCTCCAGTCGCCCCGGGTCACGGCGTTGAGGAGCCGGCCCTCCCGGTCGTACCGGTAGAGGTGGTGGAAACCGCTGCGGTCCGAAGGCCACAGGAACTCCCGGCCGCCCCGGATGAAGATGGGTTCGTACACGTACAGCCAGGTGTCGGCGCGCTCGCGCAGCACCGGCTGGGCCGCCCCGGTGGCGGGGTCCGCCAGGAGGAGCTGCAGGTTCCGCTGGGGCCGGTCCAGGACCTGCACTGCCAGGGCGTCGCCCGCGGGGGTCCAGGTCAGCCGCCCCACGTACTCCCAGCCGTCCCTGGGGAGGGCGGCCCAGACCACGGGCCCGTCCACGGCGGCGATGCCGACGCGGACCAGGGGGTTGGGCTGGCCGGGCTGGGGATAGCGCTGGGTGAGGGTCCGCGCCTGCCAGGGGCGGAAATCCGTGAAGCTGTGCACGGGCACGGGCGCGTCGTCGAAGCGGAGGAAGGCCACCCTCCGCGAATCGGGGGACCACCAGAAGGCGGCGTCGGTGCGGCCGAAGAGCTCCTCCCCGTACACCCAGGAGAAGGTGCCGTTGAGGACGGTCCCGCCGCCGTCGACCGTCAGGGCCCGGTCCGCGCCCGAGGCCAGGTCCAGCACGTGCAGGTTGCCGTCCGCGGCGTAGGCGGCGCGGGCCCCGTCGGGGGAGAGCGCCGCGGCGTCGGCCCGGGGGAGGGCCCGGGCCGTGCCCGCGGCCAGGTCCACCACGACGAAGCGCCCGCCGGACTTGACCAGGGCCCGGCGCCCCGCCGCGTCCAGGGCCAGGGGCCAGGGGAGGGACGCCGGGCGGACCGGGGCCGCCGTGGCCGCCTGGAGGGCGTCCAGAAGGCGGCTGGGCTCCAGGACGGGCTTGCGTTCGCCCGTGCCCGGATCCAGGCGGAGCCAGGCCCGGGGCGCGTCCCCGGCCCGGGGCGCCTGCAGCAGCAGCCCGCCGTCCGCCAGCCACTGGGCGCGGGGCAGCTCGAAGGCGGCCCGGCCTTCGGGACCGAGGATCCACGCGGGGGTCAGGGGCGGGGCCGCGGCCAGGAGACAGGCCGAGGCGAAGGCCAGGATCAGGCGTTTCATGGCGGGGTCCTTCAGACGAGGCGGAGCCAGAGGCCCTTCAGGTAGAAGCCTTCCGGGTGGTTGAGGGCGTAGGGGTGGTCCATGGGCTGGCCCAGGTGGGCGAGGACCTGGGCCTCCCGGCCCGCCTCCAGGAGGGCGGTCCACACCGCCTCCTGGAACCGCGCCCGGTCCAGGTGCTGGGAACAGGAGAAGCAGCCCAGGACGCCCCCCGGCGCCGTGGCCCGGGCGCCCAGGCGGAACACATCCTTGTAGGCCTTGAAGGCCTTGTCCACGTCCTTGCGCTGCTTGGCGAAGGCGGGGGGATCCACGATGACCCGGTCGTAGGTGGCGGGCTCCAGGCCCCGCATCAGCTCGAAGGCGTCCCCCTCCATGCGCACGTGGCGGGCGGGGTCCAGGCCCTGGGCGGCCCAGTCCCGCTCCGCCTGGTCCAGGGCGGGCCCGGAGATGTCCAGGGTGGCCACCTCCGCGGCCCCGCCGAGCCCGGCGTGGATGGAGAAGCCGCCCGTGTAGCCGAAGGCGTTCAGGACGCGGCAGCCCTGGGAGATGCGGCCCAGGAAGAGGCGGTGCTCGCGCTGGTCGAGGAAGAAGCCGGTCTTCTGGCCCTTGAGGAGGTCAACGGACAGACGGGCATCGCCCTCCCGCACGGTGACGGGGCCGGCCAGGGACCCCTTGAGCAGGCGGTTCACGGGCGCCAGCCCCTCCTCCTTGCGCCCGGCCTGGCTGCGCTCCACGAAGACGGTGATGCCCCGGGCGCGGGCGAGGTCGGCGAGGATGGGCCACCACAGATCCCGCAGGGCCTCCAGGCCCGCGGTGCCCACCTGGAGGACGAGGGCCTGGGCGTACCGGTCCACGACGAGACCCGGCAGGCCGTCCCCTTCCCCGAAGACCCAGCGGCAGCCCGCCTCCGGGCCGTCCAGGCCCAGCAGGTCCCGGGCGGCCAGCGCGGAGGTGAGGCGTTCCCGGAAGAAGTCCGCGTCCAGGGGCTGGTCCCCGAACCGGAAGATCCGCACGGCCAGGGGGTTGGTGGGGGAGCCGGTGCCCACCGCCAGGACGTTCCCGCTGGCGTCGGCGAGCCGGACCAGGTGCCCCGCGGGCGGCGCGGCCAGGGCGCCCGAGAAGACCCAGGGGTGCCGCTTGGAGAGAAGCCCTTCCTTGCCGGGCCGGAGTCGGACGAGTTCGAAACGTTCCATGACCCAAGCTTACTACCAACGCCCCGGAAGCCCCGGCCGCGCCTCAGCGCCGGAGGATCCGCCGCAGGGCCGCCGCCAGGGCCTCCACCTGGGCGGCGGTGGCGCCGGGCAGCAGGGAGACCCGGATCACGCTGCGGGCCTCCGCCTCCGTGTAGCCCAGGCTGGTGACCGCGTGGCTGGGCTTGACGGCGCCGCTGTGGCAGGCGGACCCGGTGGAGACGGCGAACCCGGCCAGGTCCAGGGCGATCTGGACGGCCTCGCCGGCGTGGCCCCGCAGCAGCAGCGCGGAGGTGTTGGGGAGGCGGGCCCGGCCCCGCCCGATGGCCTCGTAGTCGGGGGACCAGGCCAGGACTTCGGCCTCCAGGGCGTCCCGCAGGGGGGCCAGGGCGGCGTTGGCCTCGACGCGGGCCGGCACGGCCCGGGCCGCCTCGGCCAAGGCCAGGATCGCGGGCACGTCCTCGGTCCCGCCCCGCCGGCGCCGCTCCTGGGGGCCCTCCATCACGGCCTTCCAGGGCAGGCCCGGGCGCATCCACAGGACCGCGGCCCCCCGGAGGCCGCCCATCTTGTGGGCGGAGAGCACGGCGGCGTCGCAGGCCTCCAGGTCCAGGGGCACCTTGCCCCAGGCCTGGGCCGCGTCCATGATCCGCACCGCGCCGGGGCAGGCCGGCATGGCGTAGCGGAGGCCGGTCTCGTTGTTCGCGGCCATCTGGACGACGGTCGCGCACCCGGCCACGTCGCAGGGCAGCCAGCGCACGTCCTCCCAGTCCGCGAAGGGGTTCAGGCAGGCGCTGTGCTCGCCGGGGAAGACGGCGGCGGGCTGGGCGCCCAGGGCGTCCCGCAGGCCCCGGATCAGGAGGTGGAGGGCCTCCGTGGCGCTGGCGCAGAAGACGATCTGGGCGGCCGGGACCCCCAGCCCCGCGGCCACCGCGCGCCTGGCCTCCTCCAGTTCGAGGCGGGCCCGCTGTCCCTCCCGGTGGGTGCTGGTGGGGTTGGCCCACAGCTCCGAGGCGGCCCGGGCCGCGGCGGCCGCGGCCTCCGGGAGGGGCGGGGCCGAGGCGTTGGCGTCGAAGTAGAGCCGTTCCATGCGCCCATGGTACCGGGGTTGGCCCGGGCGGTGGAGGTGCGGCGGGCCTTCCCGCGCTAGGATGGTCCCATGTCCACGCCGCTCCACCCCCAGAACGTCATCGCCATCGTGTGGGACTTCGACAAGACCCTGATCCCCGGCTACATGCAGGAGCCGATCTTCCGGGCCTTCGGCATCGACGAGCCCACCTTCTGGCGGGAGGTCAACGCCCTGCCGGGGTTCTTCGCGCGGCTGGGGGTCACCCTCCACCCGGACACGGCCTACCTGAACCACCTGCTCACCTACGTGCACCACGGCCGCATGCCCGGGCTGACGAACGCCCGCCTGCGCGAACTGGGCCGGGAGATCGTCTTCCATCCGGGGCTGCCGGACTTCTTCGAGCGCATCCAGGCCCACCTGGAGGAGGATCCCGAGGCGCGCCGCTTCGAACTGAAGCTGGAGCACTACGTGGTCTCCACCGGCCTCAAGGAGATGATCGCGGGGAGCGCCATCCGCCCCTTCGTGAAGGGGATCTGGGCCTCGGAGTTCCTGGAGTCCCCCGCCCCGCCGGGCTTCGACCCCGACGCCACCCTGGACCTGGACCTGCCCCGCTACGAGGCCCTGCTGCCGGAGGTGGAGGGCATCTCCCAGATCGCCGTGGCCTACGACAACACCAGCAAGACGCGGGCCCTCTTCGAGATCAACAAGGGCAGCAACGTGAACGCCTCCATCGAGGTGAACGCGACCATGCGCGCCGAGGACCGCCGCGTGCCCTTCCGCAACATGATCTACGTGGCCGACGGCCCCTCCGACGTCCCCGCCTTCTCCGTCATGCGCCAGAACCAGGGCACGGGGTACGCGGTCTACGACCCCCGGAACCCCCTCAGCCTCAAGCAGGTGGACCGCCTCCGCCGGGACGGGCGCATCGACCACTTCGGCCCCGCCGACTTCACGGAGAACAGTCCGACCTCGGCCTGGCTCATGCTCCAGGTGGACCGCATCGCCGAGCGCATCATCGACGAGCGCCGCTCGGCCCTCAAGGCCAAGGTCGGCGAGGCGCCCCGCCACCTGCCCCACTGATGCTGGACGCCGTCGCCACCCTCCGCGCCGCCCTGGGACCGGGGTCCGGCCTCGCCCTCGTGGGGGGCGGGGTGCGGGACCTGCTGCTGGGGCGGCCCAGCCCCGACTGGGACCTGGCCACGGCCCTCCTGCCCGGGGCCGTCCTGGACCGGGCCCGGGAGGCCGGGCTGCGCGCCATCCCCACGGGCCTCCAGCACGGCACGGTGACGGTCATGGTGGGCGGCCGGCCCTTCGAGATCACCACCTTCCGGGGGGACGAAGGCTACACGGACGGCCGCCGGCCGGACGCTGTCCGCCTGGGTGTCACCCTGGAGGAGGACCTGGCCCGCCGGGACTTCACCATCAACGCCATGGCCCTGCCCGTGGAGGCCCTGGGCACCCCCGGGTGGCGGGAGGCCCTGGTGGATCCCCACGGGGGCCAGGCCGACCTGGCCGCCGGCCTCATCCGGGCCGTGGGGGACCCGCTCGCCCGATTCCAGGAGGATGGCCTCCGCCCCCTCCGCGCCTGCCGATTCGCCGCCCAGCTGGGCTTCACCATCGAGGCCGCCACCCTGGCCGCCGTCCCCCCGCGCCTGGCGGTGGCCGCCAAGGTGTCCGTGGAGCGGGTGCTGGCCGAACTCACCAAGCTGCTCTGCGGACCCGAACCCGGGCGCGGCCTCGCGGCGCTGGCGGAGACGGGCCTGCTGGGGCTCTTCCTGCCCGAGTGCGTCCCCATGATCGGCTGCGACCAGAACCGCCATCACCGCTACCCCGTGTGGGAGCACACCCTGGCCGTGGTGGCCGCGGCGCCGGCGGACCCGGGCCTCCGCTGGGCGGCCCTCCTCCACGACGTGGGCAAGCCCTCCAAGCGGTTCGTGGACGCCGACGGGGCCGCCCACTTCCACGGCCACGAGGCCGTCTCGGAGGCGGCGGCCCGGGAGATCCTCACCCGCCTCCGCGCCTCCAACGCGCTCCTGGACGATGTGGCGGCCCTCGTGCGCCACCACGGGGTCCACCCCGCCCCGGCCTGGGGGGACGCGGCCTGCCGGCGCTTCCTCAAGCGCCTGGCCGACGATAGGCTTCCCCTGGCGCGCTGGGCGACCTTCCGGTGGGCGGACCAGGCCGGCAAGGGCTTCGACCCCGCCTCCTGGCTTCCGGAGCACCGGGCGGTCCTGGACCGCCTGGAGGCCCTGGCCGAGGGCCAGCCGCCCCTGGCCGTCAAGGACCTGGCCCTGGACGGCCGCGCCCTGATGGCGCTGGCGGGGCGCAAGGGCGGACCGTGGCTCGGCCGCCTTCAGGCCCAGCTGATGGAGCGGGTCCTGGAGGACCCCGGCCTCAACACGGCCGCGGCCCTGGAGGCCGAGGCGCGGGCCTGGCTCAGGACGGAAGCTCCACCTGCACCTTGAGGCCAGCCCGGACCTTGGGGCCCGGCTCGGCCACCAGGGCCTTCACCTTGAAGCAGCCGTCGGAATCCGCCTTGGGGTCCACGAACACCACCTCGCCGGTGAGGGCGGGGGCGCCGTCCACCTGGGGCAGGCGCAGGCTCACCTTCTGGCCGGGGGCCACCCGGGGCAGCTGCTCGGCCTTGACGTTGAAGAGGACGTAGACCTTGGCCAGGTCGACGATGCGGAAGAGGGCCTGCGCCGTGCTCACGGCCTCCCCCGCCTCCCGCAGCCGCGCCTGGACGACGCCGTCGATGGGCGAGACGATGGTGCGCTGGCGGAGGTTCTCCTGGGCCGTCTCCAGGCTGAGGCGGGCCAGTTCCAGCTCGATCCTGGATTCGCGCGCCTGGCTCTCGGGGATGACCCGGTCCCGGAAGAGGCTGGTGGCGCCCTTGGCCTCGTATTCCTTGCGCTCGAGGAGGGCATTGGCGCGCCGCACCTCGATCTCCTCCATCTTCCCGAACAGCTGCGCCAGCACCTGCCCGGCCTTGACCTCGTCGCCCTCCTTCACGAGGACTTCCGTCAGGTAGCTGGACACCTGGGCCGAGACTTCGGCCTGACGGAAGGGGATCAGCCGCCCTTCGATGGAACCGGCCCGCAGGGCCCCGGCGGCGAGGAGGAGGAGGAAGAGGCTTCGTCTTGCGGTCATGCGGGGACTCCAGGGCGCGATCAGCGGGCCGACACCAGGGGCAGGCGGACCCGGAAGACCGAGCCGCGTCCAGGCTCGCTCTCCACGTCAATGGTACCGTCATGGGCCTCCACCAGGGCCCTGCAGATGGACAGGCCCAGGCCCCACCCCATGCCCGCGTCCGCCGCGGCGGCCTGGGCGAAGGGCTTGAACAGGTCGGCGGCCTGGGCGGGGTCGATGCCCCGGCCCGTGTCCCAGACCTCCAGCATCCAGTGCGCGGGCTCCCGGCGGCTGCGGATGCCGATCTCGCCGGGCGCGGGGGTGAACTTGAGGGCGTTCTCGATGAGGTTGAAGACCACCTGCTGCATGGCCTCGGCGTCGGCCAGCACCCAGGCCCCTTCCGCGGGCGCCATGTCGATGCGCGCCGTGAGGTCGCGGGCCTCGGCCTTGAGCTTCAGCGTCTCGGCGAGGCCCTCCAGGATCTCCCCGGGATGGCAGACCCGGAAGTGGAGGCCGTCCGTGAGGCTCTCGTTCCGGGCGCTGTCGAGGAACTGCTTGAGCAGGTGCTCCACCCGCTGGACCTCGCGACCGACCACCTTGAGGGACGTCTTCCCGGCGGGGCCCAGGTCCTCCGTGGTCTCCAGCCGGTCCAGGGACAGCAGGATGGTGGTGAGGGGCGAGCGCAGGTCGTGGGTGATGGTGTTCATGAGCTGGACGCGCCCCTCCAGGCTGCGCTTCAGCTGGTGATGGAGCCGCTCCAGGGACCGGTTGCGCAGGGTGAGCTCCTCCGTGCGCTCAGCCACCTTCGCCTCCAGGAGCTTGGCCCGGCGCCGGACGGTGCGGACAGCCCCCTGGATGGCCAGGAGCACCGCCAGGACGCCGCCCAGGGCGAACAGGAGGTAGGCGTAGATCGTCTGGTACCAGGCCGGCCGCACCCGGATGTCCACGCGCTCCGACTCGGCCCAGCCCAGCCCGTCCCCGGCCCGCACCTTCAGGTTCAGGGTGCCGGGCCCGAGGTGCGCGATCTGGAAGACCGGCGTGCCGTCGTCCACGGCGCGCCAGGCCCCGTCCAGCCAGACCTGGAAAGCGGGCCGCTCCGGGGCCAGGGGGAGGGGGCAGTCGAACCGCAGCGAGAGGGTGCCGGACCGCGGGGGCAGGACGATGGACTCGGGATGGCCGACGTGGGTCTCGCCGGCCGTGGCCTCCACGACGTGCGGCCGGGGCAGGCCCGGGTCGGGGAAGTCCGCCCGGGAGTCCAGGATGCAGACGCCCCCGGCCATGCCCGCCCAGAGGCGGCCCTGGCGGTCCAGGTACACCGCCGAATCCGAGGTCTCGTTGCTCAGGAGTCCCAGGTTCCGGGTGAGCTGGACCGGGGTGCGCCCGGTCGCGCCGGGCTTGAGGACGGCGATGCCCCGCGCGTGGCCCACCACGAGGGCGCCTCCAGGCAGCCCGGCGATCCATGACGCCCGGCCGTGGATGCGGGCGTTGGCCTCGTTCCAGATCTCGCAGGGCCCTCCCTCCCCCTGGGGGAAGCCGAAGACCCCGTCGCTGCCCGTGCCCACCCACAGCTCGCCGCCCGGGCCCAGGTACAGGGACGCGATGGAGCGGGTGCCGACGGGCGTGGCGCGCAGGGCGGGCGTGAAGACGCCGTCCTTGAAAAGGTAGCAACCGGCTCGGGTGGCCGTCAGGAGGCCCCCCTTGTAGGGCAGCGCCATGAGGATGGCGGGTTCCCCCACCTCGGCCGGGGCCGGGTAGCGGCCTACCACGCGGCCCGTCCCGTCGATGGCGACCAGGCCCTGCTCGAAGGTGCAGACCCAGAGGCGGCCCCCCTGGTGGACGAGGCCGCTGACGAAGACATGGTCCAGTTCGCGGGGGCCCTTGAGGACGCGGTCCCCGTCCAGGGCGACGAGGCCCTTGAGGGTGGCCACCCAGATCCCGCCCCCGGTCCGGGGCGCCAGGCTCCAGACCTCGTTGCTGGGCAGGCCCCGGGTCTGGTCCCAGCTCCGCACGATCCCGCGGCCCGGCTCCAGGAGGTGCAGGCCGGAGGTGCTGCCGAGGTACATCCGCCCGGCCCCGTCCTCCTGGAACGTGAGCACGGTGCCGAGGCCCAGGCCGATGCCCGTGCGGGGATCCTTGTCCACGCGCAGCAGGCCCGGCACCGCCTCGGCCAGGAGGCCCGCGCCGTCCGTCCCCAGCCACAGGTCGCCGCGGCTGTCCCGGAGGACCGAGGCCACCCCCTCCCTGGGCAGCCCGTCCAGATAGGTGCGCACCCGCACCCGGCCCGCGGCGTCCCGCTGGTACAGCCCGTCGGTGTCCAGGGCCAGGAGGAGCTCCCCCTCCCGTGTCACCTGGAAGCGGCGCAGGCGGCTCCGGCCGCCCAGGCCCGGCAGGGGATCCCGGACCCAGCGCCCGGGGCCCTCCCGGCGGAGGAGCAGGTCGGAGCTGAGCGCCCAGAGCGTGCCCCGGGCGTCCCAGGCCAGTTGCCGGAAGCGGGTCTTCATGGGCGTGGGCAGCCTGGCCGGGATCACCGACGTCCCGTCCCAGCGCCCGAGGCGGTCCTTGATGGAGGCCAGCCAGAGGCCCCCCCGGGGCTCCTCGGCCAGGGCGAAGATGGGCAGCCGGTTCCAGTCCCCCGGCAGGGGCAGCGGCTCGAAGCGCCCCCCCACGAGGCGGTACACGCCCAGGCGGGTCCCGGCGTACACCGTGCCGGCGTGGTCCTGGGCGATGGCGTAGACGGGACTCACGGCCAGGCCCTGCGCCTCGCCGTAGTGGGTGACCCGGCCGCCCTGGATGCGGTCCGCCCCGCCCTCCTGCCCCGCCACCCAGATGCCGCCCTCCCGGTCCTGGAAGAGCGCCATGACATCCAGGGCCCGGAGCCCCTGCTTGGAGCCGATGGCCTGCAGGCCCGCGGCGCCCAGGCGCGCCACCCCCTCGGAGGTCCCGGCCCAGATGAAGCCGTCCCGGTCCTCCAGCAGGGCCGTCACCTGGCTCTGGGGCAGCCCGTCCCGGTCGTCGAAGGCCCGGAAGGTCTGCACCTGTCCCTGGAGCGCGCACCCCGCCGCCAGAGCGGCCAGGAGCGCGAGGGCCCTCCACGCGGTCGAGAGCCCCTGGGGCGTGGATTTCGCCGGGAAGTCCATAGATGTTTCCAAATGTACCCCAGGCGGCCGCGCCTGGGCCGGGAAATCCAGCTCCGGGTGCGCGGGAGGCCCCTGCGGCAAAATCCGATCCCGGGGGCTTGACACGTTAGCTGCGTACACTCATATTTTCTTCGTCAACCGGAGCTTCGGTCCAGGGCCCGGCCGGAGTCCTCGGTTTCCATCCCGAAAGGAGCTTGCCATGAACCTCATCCGCCGCGATGCCCGCACCGTCCCCACCGCCGTCGCCCCTGCGCTGGAACCCTTTGGCCTCATGCGCAACTTCCTGCGGTGGGATCCCTTCCGCGACCTGGACTTCAACATGGACCTCCAGACCGCCTTCACCCCCTCCTTCGACATCAAGGAGACCCCCGACGCCTACGTCTTCGAGGCCGACATGCCCGGGATCAAGCGCGAGGACCTGGAGATCAACCTCACCGGCAACCGCCTCACCCTCACCGGGAAGCGCGACGCGCAGGCCAGGACCGAAGGGGAGCACACCTTCATGCTCGAACGGTCCTTCGGGTCCTTCTCCCGCACCTTCAACCTGCCCGAGGGCGTGGACGCCGGCAATGTGCGGGCCGACCTGAAGGACGGCGTCCTCACCCTGGTGCTCTCCAAGGTGCCCGAGGTCAAGCCCCGCAAGATCGAGATCAGCCTCGGTCGATGAGCACCACGGCCTGGGCGGCCAGGCCCTCGCCCCGCCCCGTGAAGCCCAGCTTCTCCGTGGTGGTGGCCTTCACATTCAGATCCTCGGGCGCCAGCCCGAGGATCGGCGCGATCCGCCGGCGCATGGCCTCCCGATGGGGGGCCAGCTTCGGCCGTTCGCCGATCAGGCACACGTCCGCGTTCACGACCCGCCAGCCCCGCTGCCCCAGGTCCGCCATCACCCGCTCCAGGAGGCGGGCGGAATCGGCGCCCTTGTAGGCGGGATCCGTGTCCGGGAAGTGCTGGCCGATGTCCCCCAGGCCCGCGGCGCCCAGCAGGGCGTCCATGAGGGCGTGGAGCATGACGTCCGCGTCGCTGTGGCCCGCCAGGCCCCGGTCGTGGGGCACGGCGCAGCCCATGAGCACCAGGGGCCGGCCCTCGGCCGGATCCGCGAAGCGGTGGACGTCGAAGCCCTGGCCGATCCTCATGACGGCCCCAGGGCCCGGAATTCGTCCGTCGAATCCTGGGCGGCACCCGCGGAGCGCACCGAGGCGGCGCTGTCGGGGATGACGAGGGTGACGGCGGTGCCGGAGCCCTCCTCGCTCGCCACCTCCACGGTGCCGGCGTGCTCCTCCACGATCTTCTTGACCGTCGCCATGCCGAGGCCGGTGCCCTTGCGCTTGCCGTGGCTGAAGAAGGGCTCGAAGATCCGCCGGAGCACCTTGCGGGGGATGCCCTTGCCGTTGTCGGCCACGCCGAGCTGGATGCCGCCCTCCAGGCGGTGCCAGGAGACGACGATCTCGCCGCCCTCCGCCCCCTCCAGGGCGTCCAGGGAGTTGGCGACCAGGTTCTCGACGACCCGCGCGAAGCGGTGGCGGTCCAGGTGGGCGGCGCAGGATCCGCCCTGGCACACGAGCCTCGCCCCCGCGTCCCGGACCCGGGCCTGGAGGGGCTCCAGGAGGCCGGCCAGGTAGGGCGCGAGGTCCACCCGCTCCCGGCGCGGCTCGCGGACCTTGGCGTAGTCGACGATGTCGGCGCTGAGGCCCTGGAGCCGGTCCACGGCCGCCAGGATCTCGGCGACGTGGTGCTTCCCGTCGGGTTCCTTGAGGGTCAGCTCCAGCATCTGGGCGTGGCCGGCCACCAGGAACAGGGCGTTCTTCAGGTCGTGGACGATGGAGGAGGCCACCTGCCCCACGGTGGCCAGCACCTGGTTGCGCAGGCTCTCCTCGGCCAGGCGCGTGCGCTCGATGGCGATGGCGCAAAGGGCGACGATGGCCTCGAAGGTGGGCCGGTCCACGGGCTCCGTGGCGATGCGGCGGCTGTCCAGGTAGACCACGCCGATGCGCTCGCCCTGCACCTGGAGGGGGAGGCAGAGGATGGTCTTGAGCTGCAGGTTGATCACCGACTTCGCGGCCATCAGGGACTCGTCGGCGGCCACGTTGCGGATCCAGACCGCCTCGCCCTGCTCGAAGACCTTGTGGACGCTGCTCATGGAGAGGTGGATGTCCTTCTCCATGTTCACGCCCAGGTTGCGCTGGACCTTGACCACCAGCTCCCCGCCCTCGGGCAGCATGATGAACCCCCGGTCGGTCCCGGAAATGCCCAGGAGGCGGTCCAGGGCCTGCTCCAGCAGGTCGTCCAGCTCCACCTCGCCCGTGAGCAGGCCCGCGGTGCGGAGGATGGCCTGGAGGTTCACCTCCGAGGCGAAGGCGGATTCGCTGCGGAGGGTGAGGTAGTAGGCGCCGTCGGCCACCCGGAGGGTGCAGCCGGGCTCCCAGGGCATGCGGGAGACGCGCTCGTCCCGGAAGTAGGTGCCGTGGGAGGAGTTGAGATCCTCCACCCACCACTGGTCCTCCTCCCGGAAGATGCGCACGTGGTTCCGGCTGACCATGCTGTCGGAGAGGATCACGTCGCACTGGCTGTGCCGGCCCAGGACCATGGAGGGAAGCGCCGGGACGGCCCGCTCGAAGCCGTGCCGGTCCTTGATGGCGATGGAAGTCCGCTCTGGCACCCTGCCCCCCGTCAGGAAGTATAAGGGATCGCCCCTGGCCGGACTAGACAGGGGCCGGGGGGCGTGGGTCAAACTAGGTGCATGGAATTCGACCGCAATCCGGACCTGGATCCCGCCGCCCCCGAGGAACCCTTCGAATACAGCCTGAGGCCCCAGCGCCTCCCCGAGTACATCGGGCAGGAGAAGGTGAAGGCCCGCCTCGAGATCGCCCTTCGCGCCGCCAAGGGGCGCCGCGAGGTCCTGGACCACGTGCTGCTCTTCGGGCCCCCGGGCCTGGGCAAGACGACCCTGGCCCACGTGCTGGCCAACGAGATGGGCGTGCCCTGCAAGGTGATCCAGGCCCCCGCCCTGGAGAAGAAGGGGGACCTGGCCGCCATCCTCACCAACCTGGAGGACGGGGAGTTCCTCTTCATCGACGAGATCCACCGGCTCGCCGCCCCCATCGAGGAGATGCTCTACTCGGCCATGGAGGACCGCAAGCTGGACATCCTCATCGGCCAGGGCCCCTCCGCCCAGACCCTCAAGGTGGACCTGCGACCCTTCACCCTGGTGGGCGCCACGACCCGGGCGGGGCTCATCAGCAAGCCCCTCCACGACCGGTTCGGCATGGTGCACCGCCTCGACTACTACACCCGGGCGGAACTGGCGGTCATCGCCGCCCGCAGCGCCCAGCTCCTGGGCGTGCACATGGCCCCCGAGGGCGCCGAGGCCATCGCGCGGCGCAGCCGGGGCACCCCCCGCATCGTGAACCGCCTCCTGCGCCGGTGCCGGGACTACGCCGAGGTGAAGGGGGACGGCACCATCACCGCCGAGGCCGCGGACGCCTGCCTGGCCCTCCACGAGGTCGATCACCTGGGCCTGGAGGGCCTGGACCGCGCCTACCTGGAGGCCCTCTGCGTGAAGTTCCGCGGCGGCCCCGTGGGCGTGCGGACGCTGGCCGCGGCCCTGGGCGAGAGCGACGGCGGGGCCCTGGAGGACCTCGTCGAACCCTACCTCATGCAGATCGGCTTCCTCGACCGCACCCAGCAGGGCCGCAAGGCCACCGAAGCCGCCTACGGCTACCTCGGCCTCCAGCCCGGCCCCCAGGGGCTCTTCGGCTAGGGTGTGTTCGTAATCTAGGATAGTAATGGCTAATACCCATCCGTGCCGGAGCATGGAGGAGCTGGAATAGTGAGTCTGTGCTGCAGTGCCTGATGGCGCCGCGCATTCGCAGCATCCTATTGGAACGCGGAGGCGCGGAGGATCTCGCTGAGGCTCGCGGAGAAAGGATCAAGCCCACAAGCCCCCTCCACTCGATATCCAGGAAAACCTCCCGCTTCACCTTATGGCCGGCCAGTCTCAGGGAGTGCGCCAGACAGACCTTGTAGGGATCTTCCAGGAGTCCGTGCCCCAGAGCCTTCTGGATCTCGATGGCCTCCCCGATGATGGCCTGGGTGATCTCCTTGTGCGGATGATCCTCCCCGTCGACCTCTCCCCAATGCCTTCCCATCACGCCTCCCGTTGGGACGTGTCATTGGGAGGTGGCAGGTTCCAGGAGCGCTTTCCTCCGCGACCCTCTGCGAGATCCTCCGCGCCTCCGCGTTTCATAGGATCAATGAGGATCCGGAACGCTTGTCACCCTCCGCTCATAGCCTCAGCCAGATCACGATGCAGTCGTGTCGATGTGGCCCCCGAAATCCGAAAAGTCGAAAAGC
Organism: Mesoterricola sediminis; assembly: GCF_030295425.1. Classification (NCBI taxonomy): domain Bacteria; kingdom Pseudomonadati; phylum Acidobacteriota; class Holophagae; order Holophagales; family Holophagaceae; genus Mesoterricola; species Mesoterricola sediminis. Next base: position 2,899,693 of record NZ_AP027081.1, read on the forward strand.
AGTCATGCCGGCTGGATGGACGGTACATGGAAATGAGGCATTGTTCATAAGGGTTTGAGACCTACGTTGGGGCCATGTTCATTCGTTCCGTGCAGACCTCCCAGGGCAAGGTCGGCACATCATTCAACAATCATCAGCTGGTTGAAAGCTACCGGGCGGAAGCGGGACCCCGGCAGCGCCTGATCACGAACCTTGGAAGCCTCGACCTGCCCAGGGAGCGGTGGAAGGACCTGGCCGCGGCCCTGGACTTATCCCAAGCATCGCCGTGCATCCCCTTCATCCCCGTTGGAAATACAGCCGGGATGGGGCGGCGCATCCGTTACCCGATTGCGCCGTCCCATCCCTGCGATTTCATTCGCCGGGGATGCACGGGGATGAACGGGGATGCCTGGGATGCTGCCCCTGCTTCCTCGCCCTGACCCTCGCCTCTACGCGCTCAATCGGCCAGTGTCGTGCTGGCTGTGGAGTTATCCGCTGTAATCGGGAGTGATCGATCGTGTGGGTCGGAACATTGGGCTAGCGGACGATTTCCACCTCGCGGCCCAGCAAGCGCCAGAGGAGCCGGCCCTTGTCCTTGAGGCTCTCCAGTTCGGGCTTGAGGTCGCCGGCGCCCGTGAGGTGGAGGCGCACGGGGTCCCCGGACAGGTCCAGGCGGACCTGGTGCACGGATTGGCGGCGGGTGCGGTCCAGGGCGTCGGCGACGCGGACGATGGCGGCCAGCTTCTCCACCACGTGGCGGGTCCAGGGCTTGAGGGCCGCGAAGGCCTCGTGGGCCATGCGGGGGGCCTTGCCCCGGTGGTACCGCACCACCTGGGCGATGGCCTCGCACTCGGCGGGCCAGAAGCCCGCCAGCTTGGCGTTGGTGATCAGGTAGGCGCCGTGCTTGTGGTGGCCCTTCTCGGACAGGGAAAGGCCGATGTCGTGGAGGCGGGCGGCGTAGCCCAGCAGCTCCCGCTCCGGGTCCCCCAGCTCGAACTCGGGCATGAGGTCCGTGAAGAGCTGGTCCGCGAGGTAGGCCACGTGGCGGCTGTGCCCCGGATCCGGGTCCAGCTTGGCGGCGAGGGCCTCCACCGAGGCCCGGCGGCGGTCCCCCAGCACCGGCAGGGCCATGCCGCCCCGCGCCAGGGCCTGCCAGACCATGCCCTCCCGGAGGCCTACGGGCAGGCATCGGACCTGGGTGGCCCCCAGCCACTTCATGAGGCAGGCCACCCAGCTAGCGCCCACGTGGAGCACCTCGGCCCGCTTGGCGTCCACGCCCAGCTCCGCCACCCGCGCCTGGCTGGAGGTCTTCCACAGGCGCCGCTTGAAGGCCAGGAGCCGGTCCAGGTCAAAGGTGTCCTGTCCCCCCGATCCGGCGGCCAGGTCCAGCAGGGTGCCGCTGGTGGCCAGGATGACGGGGGTCTTCGGCAGGTCCTCGGGCAGGCCGGCCTGGGCCTTGCGCACCACCTTCCGCAGGAACTTGCGGACCCGGACCAGGTCGGCGGGGGTGGGGGGATTGGCCGTGGGCACGGCGTCCGCCAGGCGCTGGATGCCCCAGGGGATGGAGACGGAGGCCTCGGGCCGGCCCGCCACGAGCCAGGTGAGTTCGGTGGAGCCGCCCCCCACGTCCATGAGGACCGAGGGCACCTCCGGGAAGGGGATGGCCCGGCTCACGGCCAGGTAGATGAGGCTGGCCTCCTCCTCGCCGGAGATCACGCGGATGGGGACGCCCAGGCGCGCCGCCTCCCGCACGAAGGTCTGGGCGTTGGCCGCCTCCCGCAGGGCCGCGGTCCCGCAGGCCAGGAGGGTGTCGCACTGGAGGCCCCGCACCACCTCGGCCATGAGGGCCAGGGATTCCAGGCCGGCCTGGAAGGCCTCTGGGCCGATGGCCCCGGTCTTCATCAGGCCCCGGCCGAGCCGCACCATGTGCTTCTCCCGGGCCAGCACGCGCTGGTTGCCGAGGGCGTCCGTCTCCACCACCACGAGGTGGATGGAGTTGGATCCCACGTCGATGGCCGCGATGCGCATGGCGTCCCCCGTCCAGGGCCAGGGTGGCACCGCCCGGGGGCGGTGGCTAGCGCGGAATGTGCCCGGTGCGCTCCCAGCGGGTCCAGGTGAGGAAGTGGCGGGCGCCGTCCACGAAGTTCATCACGACGTCCGTGGGCCCCTGGGGGACGTTGGAATTGGTGTCGTCATTGCCGCCTTCGCGGTAGCTCCACCAGATGAGGAAGGGCCGGCCGCGCAGGTGATCGGCGGGGAGGAAGCCCCAGTAGCGGCTGTCGGAGCTGTTGTCCCGGTTGTCGCCCATGGCGAACACGTGGCCCGCGGGGACCTTCACGGGACCGAAGGTGTCCCGGTAGCCGCCGGGCAGCGGCTCCTGGCCCTGCTGGTCCATGGCCAGCACCTCGGGGTCGGCGTAGCGCCAGAGCTGGGTGGGGGGCATGTCGTCCCGCACGCCGGGATCGCGCTCCAGGGGCCAGGGGCCCATGACGGGGCCTTCCTTGCGGTCGAGGACGTGGTGCTCGAAGGGGCCCGTGACCAGCTTGCCGTTCACGTAGAGGCGCTTGTCCCGGACCTCGACGGTGTCGCCGGCGACGGCCACGAGGCGCTTGACGTAGTCGTTGTTGCGCTCGAGGGGGTAGCGGAAGACGATGATGTCGCCCCGCTCCGGGCTGCGCATGGGGAAGAGCTTCTCCTCCCAGGACCACTGGGGCACCGCGAAGATGAACTTGTTGACCAGGAGGTGGTCGCCGATCATCAGCGTGTTCCGCATCGAGGCCGACGGGATCGTGAACTGCTGGCCCACGAAGGTCTTGAAGAACATGATCAGGAGCATCGCGAAGAGCAGGACCTCCGCGTTGTCCCGGACGGCGCCCTTGGCCACGCCCGCCGGAAGGATCTGTTCCTGGCTCTCGTCGCTCATTTCACGGCCTCGCGCTCGTCGGTGAATCCCTGGGATATCAGGATGTTGGTGGTCTCCCAGCGCCCGTTCCGCCAGGTCAGCGTCTGCACCTCGCCCAGGTCGGGCAGGAGGAGCGTGCGGCGGCGGAAGCCCTCCCCCTGGACGGGGGAGGATTCCACCCACACGCCGACGGCGTCGGGATCCGGCAGGGTGACGCCGGGCAGGTCGGGACGGCCCCGGCCCACGACCCGGTTCACGAGGCCGCGGTCCGTCCATTCGGTGACCTTGTCGGGGAAGCCGGCGGGAAGGACCCGGGCCTCGCTGGCGTCCAGGACGAGCCAGGCGCCGCCGTCCTTGAGGCGCAGCATCGACTGGGCCTGGCCGGAGAGGGTGGAGAAGGTCTCGGTGACGCGCAGGCCGTCCGGGCGGTCCTCGGTGCGGGCGACCCGCACCTGCAGGCGGTTGCCGGAGGCGTCGGCGGGATCCCGGTAGACCAGGGTCCGCCCGGCCTCCCACGGCGCGAAGGGCCGGACCCGCTCGCCCCGGGCGGCGCGGTCGCAGCCCACGGCCGCCGCCAGCAGGAGTCCGGCGGCGAGGAGGGCCTTCATCGGAGCCCCCGGTTGTACTTGGCCATGAGGTCCGAGAGGGTGGCGGGGGCGCCGCCCTGCTTCTGGGGGGCCGGCTTGGGCGCGGGGGGCTTCGGGCTGCCCTGGGGCTGGCCGGCGGGCTTCCCTGCGGGCGGCCGGGGCGCGCCGGACCGGGGGCGGGCGCCGCCCTCGGGGTTGGCCGGACGGCCTTCGCGGCGTCCCTCGGGCCGGCGATCCGGCCTGGGACCGCCCTGGGGGCCGCGCTCGGGACGGCCCTGGGGACCGCGGGCGGGCCGGTCGGGACGGGGACCCGCCTGGCGGGGCGCGCCGGGCAGGAGGGCCTTGATGGAGAGGCCGATGCGCTTCGACTGCAGGTCCACCGCCAGCACCTTGACCCGCACCGCCTGGCCCACGCTGAGGACGTCGGCGGGGTTCTTCACGTACTGGTGGGAGATCTCGGAGAGGTGCACGAGGCCGTCCTGGTGGACGCCCACGTCGACGAAGGCGCCGAAGTCCGTCACGTTGGTGACGATGCCCTGGAGCTCCATGCCCACCTCCAGGTCGCTGGGCTTGTGGACGCCCTCGCGGAAGGTGACGGCCTCGAAGCGCTGGCGCGGGTCGCGGCCGGGCTTCTTGAGCTCGGCGATGATGTCCCGCACGGTCTCCACGCCGAAGGTGGCGTCGGTGAAGGTGGCGGGATCGAGGCCGTCCAGGACGGCGTCGTTGCCCACGAGCTCGGGCACGGTGCGCCCGGTGACCTGGCAGATGCGCTGCACCACCGGGTAGCTCTCGGGGTGGACGGCGGAGGCGTCCAGGGGGTTCTCCCCGTCCCGGATGCGCAGGAAGCCCGCGGCCTGCAGGAAGGCCTTCTCGCCGAAGCGGGGGACGTCCATGAGCTGCTCGCGGTGCCGGAAGGCGCCGTTGGCGAAGCGGTGCTGCACGATGTTCTTGGCCAGGGACTCGCCGATGCCCGCCACGTAGGAGAGGAGGCGGTAGCTGGCGGAGTTGAGGTCGACGCCCACGCGGTTCACGCAGGACTCGACGACCTCGTCCAGGCCCTTCTTGAGGGCGGTCTGGTTCACGTCGTGCTGGTACTGGCCGACGCCGATGCTCTTGGGCTCGACCTTGACCAGCTCGGCCAGGGGGTCCTGGAAGCGGCGCGCGATGGAGATGGCGCCGCGGACGGTGACGTCCTGCTCGGGGAACTCCTCGCGGGCGACCTCGCTGGCGGAGTAGACGGAGGCGCCCGCCTCGCTCACGCTCACGCAGAGGACGGCGTCCCGGCCGGAATCGCGCAGCCACTCGCGGATGAAGGCCTCGGCCTCGCGCCCGCCGGTGCCGTTGCCGATGGCGATGGCCTCCACGGGGTGGCGGGCCGCGATCTGCTCGAGCACGGCGCGGCTGCCCTCCAGGTCCCGCTTGGGCTCCAGAGGATAGATGGTGGCGGTCTCCATGAACTGGCCCAGGCGGTTGATCACCGCGAGCTTGCAGCCGGTGCGGATGCCGGGGTCCACGCCCAGGGTGCAGAGCTGGCCCGCGGGGGGCGCCAGCAGGAGGTGGTCCAGGTTGGTCTGGAAGACCTTGATGGCCTCCAGGTCGGCCTTCTTCTTGGCCTCCACCCGCACGTCCGTTTCGAGGGTCGGAGCGAGGAGGCGATCGAAGGCGTCGCCGCACACGTCGTGGAGGAGGTTCCGGTAGGCGGAGCCCGCCTCGACCTTCACCCGGGACACGAGCTCGGTGACCAGCTTCTCCCGGTCCACGGTGAGCTTGACGGTGAGGATCTCCTCCTTCTCGCCGCGGCGGACCGCGAGGATGCGGTGGCCGGGCATCTTCCGGAGGGGTTCCTGGAACTGCCAGTAGGGCTTGAAGCGGAGGGCCTCGGAGGCGTCCTTCCGTTCCTCGCGCAGCTCCGCGTGGAGCAGGCCCGTGTCGTGGAAGACCTGGCGGAGCCAGGCGCGGACGTCGGCGTCCTCGGCGAGGCGCTCGGCCAGGATGTGGCCGGCCCCCTCCACGCACTGGCTGGGGGTCTCCAGGCCCTCGGCGCCCTCCTTGACATAGGCGGCGGCCAGCATGAGCGGATCGGCGCCCGAGGTGTCGGCCAGCAGGGCGTCCAGCAGGGGCTCGAGGCCCCGCTCCCGGGCGTCGGTGGCCTTGGTGCGCTTCTTGGGCTTGTAGGGGAGGTAGAGGTCTTCCAGTTCGGTCTTGGACCAGGCGGCCTCGATGCGGCCCCTGAGCTCGGGCGTCAGCTTGCCCTGCTTGTCGATGGTCTTGATCACCGTCTCCCGGCGGTCCAGGAGCTCCTTGAAATAGATGAGGCGCTCCTCGATGGCCCGGATCGCGACCTCGTCGAGGGACCCGGTGGCCTCCTTCCGGTAACGGGCAATGAACGGGACGGTGTTCCCCTCGTTCAAGAGCGCCGTCACGGCGGCCACGCCCGGCCTGGGCAGGGCAAGTTCCTGACAGATCCGATCGACCAGCAACTCCACGACACGTCCCTTCAAACTCACCTGAGCGGGTGAAAGGGCATCATACCCTAGGGGCCACGTACGAGCTAGGACCGGGTCCGGGCCCTGGGATGGGCCGATTCGTAGGTCCGCGCGAGGCTCTCCAGGTCGAGGTGGGTGTAGCGCTGGGTGGTGCTGAGGCTGGCGTGGCCCAGGAGCTCCTGGATGGCCCGGAGGTCCATGCCGTGGTTGAGGAGGTGCGTGGCGAAGCTGTGGCGGAGGGCGTGGGGGCTGACCTTGGCGCGGACCGAGGCCCGCTCGATGGCCTTGGCCAGGAAGGTCCGGACGCTGGCGGGGGTGAGCCGGCCCCCGCGCTGGTTGATCAGCAGGGCCGGGGTGGCCGGCAGCTCCCGGGCCGCGAGGAAGGCGCCGCGGTGGACGAGGTAGGCCTCGAGCATGCGGCCCGCGGTCTCGTGGTAGGGCACGAGCCGCTCCTTGGACCCCTTCCCCAGCACCCGCAGGGTCCGGGCCTCGGCCAGGATGTCCTGGAGATCCAGGCCCGTGAGTTCCGACACCCGGAGTCCGCAGGCGTAGAGAAGTTCAAGGATGCAGCGCAGGCGCGAGGTCGGAAAATCCCGGGGTTCCTCCAGCTCCAGCAGGGCCCCGCTCTCGGGTTCCGTCAGGAAGGCCGGAAGGCGCCGCGGCAGCTTGGGGTTCCGGAGGCCCGCGGCCGGGTCCGCCGCGATCCGCCGGGTCTCGAAGAGCCACTTGAAGAAGGTGCGCGTGGTGGAGAGGATGCGGGCCTGGCTCGCGGGATCCAGGCCGCGCTCGCCGAGCTCCAGCGCGAAGGCCCGAAGGACCCGAGGCTTCACCTCCCACCCCTCCCAGCCCTCGCCGCAGGCGTGGGCCACGAGCTTGTCCAGGTCGCCCTTCCGGGCGCGGAGCGTGTGCGGGGAGACGCCCCGGGCCCGCTCCTCCAGGAGGAACGCGGCGGGGGCTTCGGAAAGGGCGGGCGTCGGCATGGGACCTGTTCGAAGGGTACGATACCCCGCGGAGTGATACCATGACAGGAGGAGTCCCGATTGATCCAGACGATCCCTGATCTGTTCTACACGGCCCTGGAGCGGGATTACAGCGACGCCCTGGCGCACCGGACCGGCGGCGTCTGGACCTGCCTCTCCCACCGGGAGATCCAGGCGCGGGTGGAGCGCCTCGCCCTGGCCCTCGACGCCCGGGGCCTGGTCCGGGGGGACCGGGTGGCCGTCCTTTCCGAGAACCGGCCCGAATGGGCCGTGGCCGACTACGCCTGCGCGGCCATGGGCATCGTCACGGTGCCCGTCTACCCCACCCTGAACCTGCCCCAGACCGCCCACATCCTCCACCACAGCGGGTCCCGCTGGATCTTCTGCTCGACGCCGGACCAACTGGCCAAGGTCCTCGAGCTCTGGCCCGGGCTGCCCGACCTGGAGGCCGCCGTGCTCATGGCCGGCGACGTCCCCGCCGGCTGCCCCCGCCCCGTCCTCGCCTGGGCGGACCTCGCCGCCGAGGGCCAGGCCCAGGAGGACCGCCGCCCCGAGGTCCGCGCGCGGGCCGCGCAGATCCGGCCCGAGGACCTCCTGACCCTCATCTACACCTCCGGGACCACCGGCGACCCCAAGGGCGTCATGCTCACCCACGGGAACCTCACCGCCAACATCCGCCTCGGCCTGGAGGCCATGGAGGTGGTGCCCGGCCAGCGGTGCCTCTCCATCCTGCCCATGTCCCACATCTTCGAGCGCATGGGCGGGCACTACACCATGTTCCACGCGGGGGTCTCCATCTACTACGCGGAGAGCCTGCAGACCGTGGCCCGGGACCTGGAGGAGGTCCGCCCCCAGATCCTCCTGGCCGTGCCCCGCATCTTCGAGAAGTTCTACGCCAAGGTCCGGGAGCAGGTGAACGCCGGGGGCCTGCCCCGGCGCCTCGTCTTCCACTGGATCACCGCCCTCGGGGCCCGCATGGCCCAGTACCGCTACCGGGACCTGCCCCTGCCCCTCCCCCTGCGGCTGGCCGCGGCGGTCTGCGACCTCCTCGTCTTCCGCAAGGTGCGCGCCCGCCTCGGCGGACGGATCAACATGTGCGCCGTGGGCGGGGCCGCCATCCATCCCCGGATCCTGGAGTTCTTCTGGGGCGCGGGCATCCCGCTCTTCGAAGGCTACGGCATGACGGAGACGAGCCCGCTCCTGACCCTCTCCCGCAAGGGCGACATGTGCCCCGGCAGCGTCGGCCGGCCCATCCTGGACACCTGGGCGGGCCGCCCCTTCCTGCGCATCGGCGAGGATGGCGAGATCCTCGTCCAGGGCCCCACCATCATGGGGGGCTACTGGCGCAACCCGGAGGCCACCGCGGAGGCCATCGACGCCGAGGGCTGGTTCCACACCGGCGACATCGGGGAGATGGACGCGGCCGGCCGGGTCCGGATCACCGACCGGAAGAAGGAGATCATCTGCACCTCCGGCGGCAAGAACGTGGCCCCCCAGCCCCTGGAGAACGCCCTCCGGGCGGACAAGTACATCGAGCAGGCCATCGTGATCGGCGAGGGCCGGAACTTCATCAGCGCCCTCATCGTCCCCAATTTCGCCAACCTGCGCCTCTGGGCGGACTACCGGAAGGTCCCCTACACCTCCGACGCGGACCTGGCCGGCCGGCCCGAGGCCGTGGCCAAGGTCATGCGCAGGGTCGAGCGCATCAACGCCCGCTTTTCCAACTATGAGCGGGTCAAGAAGATCGCCCTCCTGGACGCGGAGCTGACCCCGGACAGCGGCCTCCTCACCCCCTCCCTGAAGGTGCGGCGACGGGCGGTGGACGAGGCCTTCCGGGACCGCATCGACGCCCTCTACGGCGGCTGAATTCGGGCTTGCAACGGCAGCGGGCCGGACTAACATGGGACATCCTTCCGCCCGAGTCACCGGCTAACTGTTGGAGGCACGATCCATGCGACTCCCAGTACCGTTCCCGCTCATGCTCGCTTGTCTGGTCGCATATGCCCAGCCGCCCGCCACCCCCGCCCGGGCCCAGGCCCTCGTGCGGAAGGCCATCGCCTACGCCCGGACCCACGGGCTCGAGGCCCTCTTCCGCCAGACCAACGAGGCCAACGGCACCTTCAACGTGGGCAGCGGCGGGGAGATGTACCTCTTCGTCTACGACGAGAAGGGGGTCTGCAAGGCCATCGGCTTCAACGCCGCCGTCCTCGTCGGGAAGAACCGGATCGACCTCCGGGACTCGGACGGGAAGGCCTACCTCCAGGAGATGATCCGGGTCGCCCGCACCCAGGGGCGGGGCTGGGTGGACTACCGCTACCCGGATCCGGTCACCGGCCGGGTGGTCCCCAAGACCTCCTATGTCGAATGGTATGAAGGACTTTTATTCGGCTGCGGCGTCTACCGGCGGTAGCCCAGCTTGACCCCCGGCGGGAGGGCCACCTACCCTGGGACCAGGAGCCTGCCTTGAAACTCACCCAGGGGGAGAAATCCGAACGCAGCCAGGCCGCCATTCTCCAGGCGGCCCTTCGACTTTTTTCCAAACAGGGGTACCGGGGCACGAGCATCCGCGAGATCGCCGAGGCGGCGGGCCTCTCCACCGGGAACGTGTATCACCACTTCCCCGACAAGGAGACCCTCTTCACCACGCTCCTGGGCCAATACTTCGAGGCCATCGAAAGCCCTGAATTCCCCTTCAACAAGGCCCTGGCCGCCGGAGCCTTCCCGGACGACCTGGAGGCCCTCGCCCGGGCCACGGAGGAGAGCATCCGCACCTTCCGGCCCTACGTCGCGCTCATCTATATCGACGTGGTGGAGTTCGACGGCACCCACATCCGCAAGTTCTACGCGGAGATGTCCAGCCGCTTCAACGCCTTCCTCAACCGCCGCTATCCGGACGACGCCCTCCAGGGCAAGCTGGCCCCCGGCATCCAGCCGAACACGGCCCTCATGCTGGCCAGCCGCGTTTTCCTCCACTACTTCGCCGTGGAAATCCTCTTCGGGGTGCCGGACCAGTTCGGCCAGGGGACGGAACGAACGGTGTCGGAGATCTCCGAGATCCTGCGCAAGGGCATGCTGGCGGACGCCGCCCGCCGGCCGTGAAGCCCCAGGCCACGCCGGGACTTGACGCCCCGGAACCCGCCCGCCAATCTACAAACCAAACACTCGTTATTTCATGGCGCGGACGGGGCCCCTTCCGTTCCCGGTCCGCCGCCGGGGGGAATCCATGAACACCCTGACCATCCTGATCGCCGCCGTGGCCGCGACCGTCTGCGCGGTGGGCGTCGCCGCCGGCCGCAAGGTGATGAAAGACCCCTTGAAGCTGTACAACCGTGCCGCCCGGCGGTCCCTGGTCTCCAAGGGCCTGCGGCAGATCCAGGTGGCGTCCCCCTCCGGCCCCCAGAGCGCCTTCGTCGGCGGCGAGGGCCCCGTCCTCGTCCTGCTCCACGGGGCCGGGGACCAGGCCGGGACCTGGTCGCGGGTGGCCCCGGAGCTCCTGGAAGGCCGCACGCTGATCCTCCCCGACCTGGCCGGGCACGGGGACAGCGCCCCCGCCGAAGGCCCCATCGACACCTCCGCCGTCTACCACGGGCTGGAGGCCATCCTCGCCTCCGAGCTGAAGGGCCGGAAGGCCGTGGTCGCCGGCAACTCCCTGGGGGCCTGGATGGCCATGGTCCTCGCCGACCGCCATCCCGACTGGGTCGAGCGCGTCATCGCCATCAACGGCGGCCCCCTCATCGGCACCAGCAGCGTCAGGCTCCTGCCCCGGACCCGCGAGGAGGCCCGGGAAGCCTTCGCGGCCCTGCGGGATCCCGGCAGCCCCGCCGTGCCCGACGCCGTCCTGGATGAGATGGTGCGGGACGCCCCCACGAGCCCCCTGGCCCGGTTCGCGTCCACCGCCGCCACCATGCTGCCCTGGGTCATGGACGAGGCGAAGCTCCGCACCTTCCAGACCCCCGTGACCCTCGTGTGGGGCGTGTCCGACCGGATGATGGACCTGGCCTACGCCGACCGGATGCTGCAGGCCCTCCCCGGCGCCCGCCTCATCCGGATCGAAGGCTGCGGCCACGTCCCCCACCAGGAATCCCCCGCCCGCTTCCTCGAGGCCTTCCGCCAGGCCCTCTAGCAGCCATTCGGACGACCTCCCCAGGGGTTGGAGGCGAACCGGCCTCCCGCTTGCCCTCGGCAACCTCGGCGAGGGCTTGCTCAAGCGCCGGTCGGCGCAACGAGGATCCGCGCCGAAGCTCCTGTCGGAAAGCCCCTCGCCGAGCCGCCGAGGCCGGGGCCGGCTTTCGGGCCAGGCCGCGGCCCTGGCGTTCCCCTGCCTCGGGCGCGGTCCGGGTGGCCGCCGCCGGGATCGCCCTTGGCCCCCCTCGGGCCATCGTCCGTCCCGGCGGCGGTTCTCGTCAGGCTTCCTGCCAGGGGCCCCACTGGATCACCGTGGAGGCCCACACGAAGCCGAGTCCGGCGCCCACGAACACGATGCGGGAGCCGTCCTGGATCTTGCCGTCGCGCAGGCCCAGCTCCAGGCTCAGCACCTGGTCGTTCTGGCCCACGTGGCCGTAGTCGTCGAGGTACGTGGTCTGGTCCTGCCGCAGGCCGAGCTCGGCCAGCACGGCGTCATGGGCGCTGCGCTTGAAGTGCAGGATGGCCAGGTAGTCGATGGCGTCCCCCTCGAAACCGGAGAGGCGCATGGACTCGCGGATGACCGCGTAGAAGTTGGGCATGGTCACTTCGCCGAGCTTGGCCTTGAAGGCCTCCTCGTCGGGGACCACGAAATGGGCCCTGGCCTCGTCGCCGGGCGCCGGGGGCCAGGCCTTGGAGCCCAGGGCTGGCACCACGCACATCTCGGAGAGGGAGCCGTCCCCGCGGAAGGCCGAGGCGAGCACCGCGTTGCGGCCGGCGTTCTTCCTGAGCACCAGGGCGCTGCCGCCGGAGCCGATGTCCATCATGAACCGGGTCTCGGGCACGCTGATGTCGATGAGGTCGTTGTTGCGGTAGCCGCTGACGAGGAGCACGGTGTCCAGGTCCTGGCGCGCGAGCATGAGGCTCTTGGCCACGTCCAGGGCGGCCATCATGGAGCCGCACATGGCCTCCATGTCGAAGCTCCAGGCCTTCTTCGCCCCGAGCTGGTCCGCGACGTAGAGCCCCGCCAGCCAGCAGGGGTAGTCCTTGTGCTGGGCGCCGCACCAGATCACCAGGTCGACGCTGGAGGGGTCGACCCCGGCCTGGTCCAGGGCCTTCCGGGCGGCGGCGAGCCCCATGAAGGCGGTCGTCTCGCCGGGGCCGGCGACCGGCTTCTCCTTGACGCCGAACTTGACCGCGATGACCGCCTCCGGGACCCCCGTGGCCGCCGCCAGCTCGGCGGCGGTCACGCGCCCGTTAGGCAGCCAGGTCCCGTGGCCGATGATGCCCACATGCATAAACGCCCCCTGTTAGAAGTGAATCGGATCTCATTTTGTCTACCCCCTCCGGCGCCGGACTGTCAAGCCGATCCGGCGGAAAAAACGAGGATTGACGCGTTTAATATTGTGATTTCTGCAATTAAAATTTATGCGATCTCCCGGCCCAGGAATCCCTTGCCCGCTCTGGGCCCCGGTTTTACACTTTTGCAAATACCGAATCAGGTCTCACACCCCCCGCCCGCGCCCGTGGGCCAAGGAGTCCAGTCATGGCAACGGAGAACCGAGGAAATCCGAAGACGGAGGAGCGCCTCGTGTCCGCGGCCGTGAGCCTGTTCGCGCGCAAATGGTACGGCACCGTGTCGGTGGCCGAGATCTGCCGTGCGGCAGGATTGTCCAACGGCGTCTTCTACCGCTACTACGACGGCAAGGAGACCCTCTTCAAGGCCATCCTGGGCCGCGTCCTGGAGCAGATCCGCGAGGCCGTGGAGGGCGCCCAGGGGGCCTCGACCGAGGACCGGCTCCACGCCTTCTCCGACGCGATCATCCAGTTCTCGGCGGACCATCCGGACCTCATCTCCGTGTTCCGCGAGGGGCAGTACCGGTTCTATGACTACGAGCGGCGCCTCGTCGCGATCTACCAGCGCGGCCTCGGCGAGGCCCTGGGACGGGAGGTCGGCCTCGCGGAGTACCTCTTCGCCCTCGGCGGCCTCCGGTTCTGCGCCGTCGGCCAGGCCCTCCAGGGCGCGAAGGTCGACATCCCCTCCGTCAGCGCCATCCTCAACCGGGGCCTCTACCGGCGCATGGGCTTCGACCCGGCGCGGGTCTTCGGCGGCACCGCCACGCCCCTTCCCGTTCCCCTGGAGGAGACCGCCCGGGAGCGCCTCCTGCGCAGCGGGCGCCGCCTCTTCGGGGAGAAGGGCTTCTTCGAGACGAACATCCACGAGATCACCGCGGGCGCGGACCTTTCCGTGGGCGCCTTCTACACCTATTTCGAGTCCAAGGAGACGTTCTACGCCGAGCTGATCCGCCTCGTCAGCCACGACGTCCGCGCCTTCATCTCGAAGAACCTGGCCGAGACGGGCCTCGACGACTTCAACGCCCTGGAGCTGGAGCTCCGCGGGCTCTGGCTCTGGATCGTCTACCTCTCCATCGACCGGAACTGCTACAACATCGTCCGCGAGGCGGAATTCGTCCTGCCCGCCGTCGTGACCGAGTACTACGACGGCTTCAGGGCGGGCTACCACCGGCGCGCGGACCGGCACCGCGCCACCCTCGCGGCCCCCGAGGTGGATGAGGACACCGCCATCCAGTACCTCATGGGCCTCGCCCACTATTTCGGCATCCAGACCGCCTTCGACGACTCCCTGGGCAGCGCGCGCAGCCTCGTGGAGACGATCGGAGCCTACCTTTCCCGAGGATTCTCGGACGACCTCATCTGAAGGAGCCCTTCCATGCCCACCCCCCAGGACCTGTACCGAAGCAGGCTCGTGGCGGCCGAGGAGGCCGTCACCAACATCCGAACGGACAGCGACGTGATCGTCGCCATGTGCGCCTCCGAGCCCCAGGGCTGCATGGAGAAGTTCCATCTCGTCGCCGACCGCGTCGAGAACGTGCGCGTCTTCTCCTGCCTCACCCTGAAGCCCTACACGTTCTACATGGACCCGGCGATGAAGGGCCACTTCGAGCTGGCCAGCTGGTTCCACGCGCCGGGCTCCCGCGAGTCCCTGAAGCGGGGCACCGGCCTCGTCACCTACGTGCCCAACATGCTCCACCGGGCCGCCACCGACCGCATCCACGCCAAGCGTCCCGACATCTTCTTCGGGACCTGCACCCCGCCCGACAAGCACGGCTTCGTGTCCCTCGCCCTGGGCATCACCTACGAGAAGGACATCATCGAACACGCCCGGTGCGTGGTGCTGGAGGTGAATCCCCGCCTGCCCCGGACCTTCGGCGACACCCAGATCCACGTCTCCCAGGTGGACTTCTTCGTGGAGAACGACCAGGAGGTGCCCGCCCTGCCCTCCCCCGTGCCCTCCGCCACGGACCACCTGATCGGCGGGCACATCGCCGAGCTGGTCGAGGACGGCTCCACCCTGCAGCTGGGCATCGGGGGCATTCCCAACGCCGCCGCCCTCGCCCTCAAGGACAAGCGGGACCTGGGCGTCCACACCGAGATGTTCGTGGACTCCATGATGGAACTCTACGAAATGGGCGTGATCACCAACGAACGGAAGGCCCTCAAGCGGGGCAAGTCCGTCACCACGTTCGCCATGGGCTCCCGCAAGCTCTACGACTGGCTCGACGACAACGTCTCCGTGGAATTCCAGCGGGGCCGCTGGGTCAACGACCCCGCGGTGGTGGCCCAGAACTCCCGCATGGTCTCCATCAACACCTGCATCTCCGTGGACTTCACGGGCCAGGTGGCCAGCGAATCCATCGGGCCCAACCAGTATTCGGGCACCGGCGGCCAGAGCGACACCGCCCAGGGCGCCGTGGCGGGCGCGGACGGGCTCGGCAAGAGCATCATCGCCTGCTACGCCACCGCCAAGGGCGGCACGGTCTCCACCATCTGCCCGACCCTCCCGGCCGGTTCCGCCGTCACCCTCCACCGCTCCCACGTGGACCATGTCGTCACCGAGTTCGGTGTGGCCCGCCTGAGGGGCCGCACCGTGCGCGAGCGCACCCTGGCCCTCATCGCCGTGGCCCATCCCGATTTCCGCGGCGACCTGACCGAGCAGGCCAAGAAGCTCGGCTACCTCTAGGGCCGCGCCCGCTGGTGCAGGTATATCGAATCACCGGCACCTCCTTGTTCCGATCCTTCGTCCTGGCAAGGGTAAGCAAGGAACCCGTACGCCGAGTCACGCGGAGTCAGCTTCGCGGTTCAGCCCAAGATGCCGGATCCAGATTTAGAAGTGGTGCCAAAACCAGCGCTTTCCGCCGGTGATGACCGGCTTCATCTCCTCCATCCCAACCATCGGCGTTCATCCCTGTTACGCAGGGCCGAGGCACGGAGGGGTCGGCGCATGCGGGTCATGGGCGCGCCGACCCATGCCGTCACTGGCCCTGCGCAACAGGGATGAACGCCGATGGCTGGGATCAACGGGGATGGGGCTGGGGGCAAGGGGAGCAGCACCTGCGGGAGTCCCAAGGCCCGGCATGGGGCCCCCAGGGGGCCCTGTCCCCGATGGAAATCCAGCGGCCGCTCCCCTCGGATGATCCAGGCTCCTGGGCGGAAGCTGCGAGGGGTGGCCACCAGAAACCCAGGTCCCGCCGGGTCCAGTTCAGGGCGGGGAAACAGGGGCATTTCCGCGCATTTCCTCCATCCCCGGCAAAAAAGCTGGGATGGGGCGGCGCATCAGGAATCCGAGTGCACCGTCCCATCCCTGCCATTTCAGCAGCCGGGGATGGACGGGGAGGCCTTGGACAAAGGCAGGGACGCCATCGGCCCACCCGGCCTTGGCGCGTGCAGGCTGGTCAGATCGGCGGGACCGTTTCCGCCCCATTCCAGGTTTCGGTAGCTTCGGCTGAAGAACGTGAACGCCGGGCACGCGTCCTTTCGCGAAGGTTGCCGAAAGACCTCGTATGGGCAAGCTGATTCCGCTCCTCCAATCTGCCACCCCCCGGACGAAACCCCCGGGTCAGCGCTGCTTCGCCAGGAACCCGAGGATGATCGTGTTCACCTCGGCGGCCCGCTCCAGGACGACCACGTGGCCGGCGCCGGGGACGACGTGGAACTCGGAGCCGGGGATGGCCTGGTGCATGAGCTCGCCGTATTTCCGGGGCTTGAGGATGTCCAGCTCGGCGCTCACGATGCAGGTGGGCAGGGCGATCTTCCCCAGGTCGGCGGTCACGTTGAAGCGGCTGAAGCTGTCGATGAGGAGATCGGCGGCCCGCAGGTCGAGGCTCGCGTAGCGCTCCTCGGCCATGGGGATGAGCTCGGGGCGCTGCTGCAGGAACCCTTCGGAGTAGGTGTCGGCGTAGATGAGCCGGAAGAAGGCGGGCCCGTCCCCGAGCCGCGCCGCGATGCCCCAGCGCTCGATCATCGCGGCCAGCAGCGGATCGCTGTGGCTCACGGACGCGATGATGCAGAGCGACTTGCAGTGGTGCGGGTAACGGATGCCCATGACGAGGTTCAGTTCGCCGCCGTACGAGGTCCCCACCATGTGGGCCGGCCCGAAGGCCAGCGCGGTCAGGAGGGCGTCCAGGTCCTCGCCGTGCTGTTCCAGGGAGTAGGGGCCTTCCGGATGTTCGCTCTGGCCCTGGCCGCGCATGTCGTAGGTCAGCACGCGGTACCGGCGAGCGAGCGCCGGGAGCTGGCAGGCCCAGGAGGCGGTATTCATGAAAACACCGTTGTTGAGCACCAGCGGTTCCCCGTCCTCGGGGCCGTGGCATTCGTAGTAGAGGTTCACGCCGTTCACGCGCAGGGTGGGCATGGCAACTCCCAGGATGGATTGAGGTGGAACGCAGGCCCCGGACGGGGCTGGAAACGGGGTGGGTGAGACTGAAATCACAACTGTAACTACCGTGATTTCAGCATGTAAAAATACTGAATCGTTCCTCATTTTTCTGCTTGACACAGTTCGGGGGGGGCATGGTCAAATTCCAGTCTAAAGCAAACCAACTGTTCGTTTTTCGAAATCCCCTCCCAGGTCCTTTCCCGAGGCGCGTCCAGAGGCCCCAGACCTTGTGGCAGCGCGCCGAAAACCCTTCGGAGCACCCATGCAACGCTACGCCAAACTTCTCTCAACCGGCTGCTATCTGCCTGAGATCAAGGTCACCAACGACGATCTCCGGGTGAAGTTCGCCCACCTCCCCGAGTTCGTGGACAAGATGGAGGCCAGTTCGGGCATCACCTGCCGCTGGCTGGCCCCCCGCGAATGGGCGGCTTCGGACATCGCCCTGCCCGCCGCCCAGCAGGCCCTGGCCAAGGCCGGCCTCCGGCCAGAGGATGTGGATCTCATCATTCTGGGAACTGATTCACCCGACTACATCACCCCCGCCACGTCCGTCGTCCTCCAGCACAAGCTGGGCGCCGTCAACGCCGGGACCTTCGACATCGGCTGCGCCTGCGCCTCCTTCCCCACGGCCTATGCCACGGCCGCCGGCTGGATCGCCACGAACCCCGCCATCAAGACGGTCCTCGTCGTGGGCGTCTACATGATGAGCAAGCTCACCGCCGACCTGGAGCCCACCGGCTTCTTCTACGGCGACGGCGCCGGCGCGGCGGTCCTGGTGGCCGACGACAAGCCGGGCTTCATCGGCGGGGCCGCCCAGGCCGGCGGCGCCTACCACCATCACTGGGGCATCTACTCGGGCGCCACCTTCGAGCCGGCCAGCGTGGAATCCGTCCAGGCGGGCCGCACCACCGTCAAGATGCTCGAGCGCTACCCCCCCGAGATCAACCACGCGGGCTGGCCCCGGCTCACCCGCAAGCTGGCCGCCAGCTGCGGCTTCAGCCTGGAGGAGATCGATTTCATCATCTTCACCCAGGTCCGCAAGGCCTCCATCGAGCTGGTGATGAAGGACCTCGGCCTGCCCATGGAGAAGACCCACACCATCATGGAGGACTGGGGCTACACCGGCTCGGCGTGCATCCCCATGGCCCTCCACGACGCGATCGAGAAGCAGAAGATCCGGTCCGGGGACCGCGTCGTCCTGGTCGGCTCCGGCGTGGGCTACAACCAGGCCGCCTGCGCGTTCTTCATGCCCTGAATCCCCCTTCCACCCCCATCTTCCCCCACCCCCACCGGAGGAAACAGAACATGAGCAAAGCCAGCATCATCGGCGCCTACAACACGGAATTCGGCGCCTTCGTCAAGAAGGACAAGGCCACCGGCCTCATGACCGACACCAGGACCTACTACGATCTCCTGGTCGAGGCCGGCCGCGGCGCCATCCGGGACGCGGGCCTGGAGGCCAAGGACATCGACGCCATCTACGTGGGTTCCTGCTCCCCGGGCTCCTTCATCAACCAGGAGCACGTGGCCCCCCTCGCCGCGGAGATCGACCCCGCCCTCCGCTTCAAGCCCATGACCCGCTGCGAGTGCGCCTGCGCCTCCAGCTCCGTGGCCCTCTACGACGCCGTCTACGCCGTCGAGGCCGGCCGGGCCCGCAACGTCCTCGTGATCGGCGTCGAGAAGATGAACCTCCTGCCGACCCCCCAGATGACGCACGTCCTGGCCTGCTGCTCCCACTGGCCCTCGGAGGGCTCCCGCGGCTGGTCCTTCCCCATGCTTTTCGCGGAATACGCCAAGGGCTACCAGCAGCACTACGGGATCCCCATGCAGGAGTTCGAGCGCATGCTCTGGACCGCCGGGGCACTCTGCTACCGCAACGGCGCCGACAACCCGCTGGCCCACGTGAAGAACGGCCCCTCCACCGTCGACGAGATCGCGGCGCTGTGCGAGGTCGACGCCAAGGGCAAGTGCAAGAACATGATGATCGCCGCCCCGCTCCGCCTCCACGACTGCAGCCTGGTCACCGACGGCGCCGCCGCCCTGGTGATCACGGGCACCGCCAACGTGGCCGACCGGACCCGGGCCGTGGAGATCGCCGGCATCGGCCACTCCGTGGAGCGCCTCCCCGAGAACGTCCGCCCCAACATGTACGACCTCATGGCCGGCAAGGACGCCGTCGCCAAGGCCTACAAGGAGGCCGGGATCACCGCCGCCGACATCGACATCGCCGAAGTCCACGACTGCTTCACCATCAACCAGATCCTGTCCACCGAGGCCCTGGGGCTCTCCCAGGACGGCCGCGCCGGCTACGACTACCTGGAAGGCCGTTTCACGCGCGAAGACAAGGTCTGCGTGAACCTCTCGGGCGGCCTCAAGTCCAAGGGACACCCCGTGGGCGCCACCGGGGCCTCCATGCACGCCCTGATCTACAAGCAGCTCATCGGCGAGCCCATCGGCGCCAAGGCCCGCAATGCGAACATCGGCGTGGCCTTCAACGTGGGCGGCTCCGCGGTCACCAACTGCGTCACGGTCCTGAAGAAGCTCTAGGCCCGGCCGGAAAGGACTGCCATGACCCCCTTCACCTACAACGACATGACCTTCAGCCTCGAGGCCAGGGACGGCAAGTGGGACCTGGTCTGCACCCGGGAGGGCGCGGCCGGGGCCTACGCGGCCGCGGGGCTCTTCCCCGGCGCCGGTGAGGCGGAAGCCCTCGAGCGGGCCCAGGCCCTGGTGCGCACGGTCTTCCCCGTGGGCATCAAGTGCGTCGGGCCCGACGTCTCGCACCCCAACACGATCGGCGACCTCCGCATCGTGGGCCCCGACGTCACCCATCCGAACTTCATCTACTGGAACAAGGACTCCGTCCGCTGCCCCCGGCAGCTCTAGCCCGACACCCCCGAATCGAGAGGTAGACCCATGGAAATCAAAGGCAAAGTGGCCATCGTGACCGGCGGCGGCAACGGCATCGGCGAGGCGGTGGCCAAGTTCCTGGCCAAGGAAGGCGCCCGCATCGCCATCGTCGACATGGTCCAGAAGAACATCGACCGCGTCGTCAAGGAGCTCAAGGAGATGGGGGCCGAGGCCATCGGCATCCAGGCCAACGTGACCTCCGAGGCCGACACCGCCCGCTACGTCAAGGGCGCCATCGAGGCCTTCGGCCAGCTCAACATCGCCGTCTCCTGCGCCGGCATCATCCGCGACGGCCTCATGCTGACCCCCGACAAGGAGACCGGCAAGGTCGCCCGGAAGCTGGACCTGGCCAAGTGGCAAGCCGTCATCGACACCAACCTGACCGGCACCTTCCTCTGCCTCCGCGACTGCGCCGAGGCCATGGTCAACGGCGGCTGGGAGGGCATCCTCGTGCCCATCTCCTCGGTGAACAAGGCGGGGCAGGTCGGGCAGCTCAACTACTCCTCCGCCAAGGTGGCCGACGCCCTGATGCCCAAGATCATCGTGGGCGAGTTCCACATGAGGGGCATCCGCAACGTCCGCTGCGTCGCCATCGCCCCCGGCTACACCGCCACCCCCATGCTGACCGGCATGAACCAGGACGCCCTCAAGGCCATCCTGGAGGATGTCCACCTCGGCCGCCTCGTGGCCCCCGAGGAGATCGCCGACTGCATCGCCTTCGCCATCCGGAACGAGGCCGTCAACGCGACCACGCTCGAAATCACCGGCGGCCTCTGCTACCCCAAGGGCATCGCCAAGTAGTCCACCCCCAACCCTCTCCGGGCCGCGGGCGCCGTCCCGCCCCTCCCACCCCCAAACCCCCAAGGAGCCACAATGAAACTGCAATACGTGCTCGTCGCCGCAGCTTCCGCGCTCACCGTTTCGGCCCAGACGCCGTTCCAGGTGGGTTCCTTCACCAACGTCACCGTCAGCGGCCTGCTCGCGGTGGGCGTGAAGAACTCCGCCATCAGCCAGGGCAACAGCTCTGCCGCCCAGTGGGCGAACCGGAACAACATCCCCTCCGAGACCCACGTGGACGACAACACGTCCCGCCTGATCATCACCAGCACCTCCAAGATCGCCGACGGCTGGGCCGTGGTGTTCAGCTGCGAGAGCCGGTTCACCGCCGACACCCGCCCCGGCGACAACGCCACCGGCGGCCTGGGCGCCACGGTGCCCGTGGCCAACGCCAGCGGCTGGGCCGACGGCGACACCTACGGCGGCATCGTCTCCCCCTACGGCAGCATCAAGGTCGGCAAGTCCACCCTCTACTACACCGACGGCATCTCCGTCGGCTACCTGGCCCCCATCCTCGAGGCCCCCGGCGAAGGCCAGCGCATCTGGGACGCCAACGGCCTGGCCACGTTCAACATCCTGTCCACCTACAACACGGGCATGATCTACAACGGCACCTACATTCCCGACTTCGCCAAGAACCACCTGGGCAACACCCGCAGCCGCAACACCATCCGCTACGAGTCGCCCATCTTCAAGCCCACCGGCAAGGACCTCCTCGACTTCGCCATCGCCTGGTCCAAGAACGCCGCCGGTTCCGAGAACGAAGTGGTCCCCACGGGCGCCGCCTCCGCCAACAACTCCTCGTACGCCCAGGGCAGCACCACCTACTTCCGGGCCCGGTACAACGGCTACGGCTTCTCCGCCCTGCTGTCCTGGATGGACCAGCGCTTCAACGGCGTGGCCACCACCGCCATCAACAGCGAGCTCAAGGCCTGGCGCGCCGGCATCTCCTACGTCCCCATGAAGGGCCTGAAGTTCGGCGTCGTCTATGACGACACCACCTGCGTCAACGGCATCCGCTCCGCCACCGGGACCCCCCTGGACGACGCCAAGCGCACCGCCTACTCCGTGCCGGTCTCCTACCTGTGGGGCGACCACGGCGTCTACGTGACCTACAGCAAGGCCGGCGACACCACCTCGTACAAGGACAGCGGCGCCACCCAGATCAACTACGGCTACGACTACGCCCTCACCAAGCGCGCCTTCGTGGGCGTCTGGGTCACCCAGCTGAAGAACGCCGCCAACGGCTACTACGCCCCCTTCCTCGCGGGCTACTCCTTCGGCGGGTCCACGGTCATGAAGGGCGAGACGTTCACCCAGTTCGGCGTCAACCTGAACTACTGGTTCTGATCGCGACAGACGGGGCGCCCGGTTGCCGGGCGCCCCACTTCTGTTCCACCATCAAAGAAAAACAGGAGGATGCATGAGCATCACCCGCAGGATCATGACCGGCCTCGGGCTCGTCGTCGCCTTCGGCGCCGCCGCCATGGCCCAGGACATCAAGATCGCGCACGTCTACGACAAGACCGGCGTGCTGGAGGCCTACGCGAAGCAGACCCAGGCCGGCCTGCTGATGGGCCTGGAATACGCCACCAAGGGCACCATGCAGGTCAAGGGCCGCAAGCTGGTGGTCATCGAGAAGGACAGCCAGGGCAAGCCCGACGTGGGCAAGGCCCAGCTGGCCTCGGCCTTCGCCGACGACAAGGCCGACCTGGCCGTCGGCCCCACCTCGTCCGGCGTCGCCCTGGCGATGCTGCCCGTGGCCGAGGAATACAAGAAGGTCCTGATCGTGGAGCCCGCCGTCGCCGACTCCATCACCGGCGACAAGTGGAACCGCTACATCTTCCGGACCGGCCGCAACTCCAGCCAGGACGCCATCTCCAACGCCGTCGCCCTGGACCAGAAGGGCGTCTACATCGCGACCCTCGCCCAGGACTACGCCTTCGGCAAGGACTTCGTGAAGGCCTTCAAGGGCGCCATCAAGAAGGCGACCATCGTCCACGAGGAGTACCTCCCGGCCAGCACGACGGACTTCACCGCCGGCGCCCAGCGGATCTTCGACAAGCTGAAGGACAAGAAGGGCCGCAAGGTCATCTTCATCAACTGGGCCGGGGCGGGGAATCCCTTCAAGATCGCCGACCTCAAGCCCGAGCGCTACGGCATCGAGATCTCCACGGGCGGCAACATCCTGCCCGCGCTGGCGGCCTACAAGGCCTTCCCCCGCATGGAGGGCTCCTGCTACTACTACTATGAGATCCCCAAGAACGCCGCCAACAAGTGGCTCGTCGAGCAGCACAAGAAGCGGTTCAACAACATGCCTCCCGATTTCTTCACCGCCGGCGGCATGGCCGCGGGCATGGCCATCGTCGAGGCCCTGACCAAGACCAACGGCAGCGCCAAGACCGAGGACCTCATTCGCACCATGGAAGGCATGTCCTTCGACACCCCGAAGGGCAGGATGTGGTTCCGCAAGGAGGACCACCAGGCCATGCAGTCCATGTTCCACTTCAGGATCAAGGTCGATCCCAAGGTCGACTGGGCCATTCCCGAGCTCGTGCGCGAGATCAAGCCCGAGGAAATGCCCGTTCCCATCACCAACAAGCGCTAAAGTTGGGACATTCCCGGCCGCGCGCCCGGTTTTCGGGCGCGCGGCCCGTCCCTGCCGGCGCGCCGCCCCAAGACTTCGCGAGCTTCGATGACCTTCGCCCTCGAGACCCAAGACCTGACCATCCGCTTCGGCGGCCACGTGGCGGTCAATGCCGTGTCCTGCGGCTTCCAGCCCGGGACCCTCACCGCCATCGTGGGCCCCAACGGAGCAGGCAAGACCACCTACTTCAACCTCATTTCCGGCCAGCTCCCGGCCACCTCGGGCCGCGTGCTCCTCCACGGAAGGGACATCAGCCATGCCTCGGCCCCCGCCCGGAGCCGGAAGGGCATCGGCCGCGCCTTCCAGCTGACAAACCTCTTCCCCTACCTCACGGTCCTCGAGAACGTGCGGCTGGCGGTGCAGAGCCGGGCCCACGTCGGGCTGAACATGTGGAGCGTCTGGAGCTCGCACAAGGACCTGATCGCCCGCGCCGAGGAGGTGCTCGAGGCCGTGGCCCTCGCCTCCAAGCGGGACATCCCCGCCGCCGCGCTCCCCCACGGGGACCAGCGGAAGCTCGAGGTGGGCATCCTCATGGCCCTGGAGCCCGACGTCTTCATGTTCGACGAGCCCACCGCGGGCATGAGCGTGGACGAGGTGCCGGTCATCCTGGAGCTGATCCGCGGACTCAAGTGCCGCAAGGACAAGACGATCCTCCTCGTGGAGCACAAGATGGACGTCGTCCGGGAGCTGAGCGACCGGATCATCGTGCTGCACAACGGGTCCCTGGTGGCCGACGGCGAGCCCGCGGAGGTCATCGCCTCCCCCATCGTGCAGGAGGCCTATCTGGGCGTCGAGGTGAAGAAATGAGCGAACCCCTCCTCCAGCTCGAGGGCGTCCACACGCACATCGGGGCCTACCACATCCTCCACGGGGTCGACCTCCAGGTCGCCCACGGGGAGCTCACCGTCCTCCTCGGCCGCAACGGCGCCGGGAAGACCACCACCCTCCGCACCATCATGGGCCTCTGGAAGGCCTCCAGCGGCACCATCCGCCTGGAGGGCCGGGAGATCCAGGGCCAGCCCACGCCGGACGTCGCGCGCCAGGGCCTGGCGTACGTGCCCGAGAACATGGGCATCTTCCCCGACCTCACCGTCCGGGAGAACATGCTCCTGGCGGCCCGGGCCGCCAAGCGCGAGGACCAGATCGACGTCCGCCGCCTGGAGTGGGTCTTCGGGCTCTTCCCGGCCATGAAGCGGTTCTGGCAGCACCCGGCCGGTCTCCTCAGCGGCGGCCAGAAGCAGATGCTGGCCGTCGCCCGCGCCGTGGTGGAGCCCCGGAAGCTCCTCCTCGTGGACGAGCCCAGCAAGGGCCTGGCCCCCGCCATCATCCTGAACATGATCGAGGCCTTCCGCGAACTGAAGGCCGCCGACACCACGATCCTGCTCGTGGAACAGAATTTCAATTTCGCACGCCAGCTGGGCGACCAGGTGGCGGTGATGGACGACGGACGCATCGTCCATGCGGGCCCCATGGCCGAGCTCGCGGAGGACGAGGCCCTCCAGACCCGGCTCCTGGGCCTGTCCCTGGCGTCCCACCAATGACGGAGGACCGTTCGATGACCGCTTCGACCACCCCGGCCCCGGGCCTGGACGCGCTGCCGAAGGTCCGGAAGGACCTGGTGCCGCTCATCCTGATCCCGGCCATCGCGCTCTTCGCGCTGCCCTTCATCAGCTTCTCCACCTGGCTCACGCTCACCTTCGCCGGCCTGGCCATGGGCATGATCCTCTTCATCCTCTCTTCCGGCCTCACCCTCGTCTTCGGCCTCATGGACGTGCTCAATTTCGGGCACGGCGTCTTCATCAGCCTCGGCGCCTTCATGGCCACCACCCTCATCGGCTCCATGGCGGACTGGTCCAACTCCGAGCGCCTCATGCTCAACCTGGCCGCGGTGTTCCCGGCCATGCTCGCGGCCATGGCCGTGGCGAGCGTCGTGGGCCTCGTCTTCGAGCGGGTCATCATCCGTCCGGTGTACGGCCAGCCCCTCAAGCAGATCATGATCACCATGGGCGGCATGATCGTGGGCCAGGAGCTCATCAAGGTCCTCTGGGGCCCCCAGGCGATCCCCCTGCTGCTCCCGGGCGGCATGCGGGGTTCCATCCTCCTGGGCGAGGCCGCCATCGAGAAGTACCGCCTCGTGGCGGTGCTCATCGGCCTGGCGGTGTTCGCGGCCATGATGTGGGTCATGACCCGCACCAAGCTGGGCCTCCTCATCCGCGCCGGCGTGCACGACCGGGAGATGGTCGAGAGCATGGGCTACCGGATCCGGCGCCTCTTCATCGGCGTCTTCGTCGCGGGGTCGGCCCTGGCGGGCCTTGGCGGCGTCATGTGGGGCCTCTACCAGCAGTCGGTGGTCGCGGAGATGGGCGGGGCCGTGAACGTGCTCCTCTTCATCGTGATCATCATCGGCGGCATGGGCTCCGTGGGCGGCTGCTTCCTGGGATCCATGCTGGTGGGCCTGGTGGCCAACTACGTGGGCTTCCTGGCGCCCAAGGTCGCGCTCTTCTCCAACATCCTCCTGATGGTCATCGTCCTGCTCTGGCGGCCCCAGGGACTCTATTCGGTGGGTAAGCAATGATCCTCAAGAACCTCCTCTCGGGCGACCTGCCCCGTTCCCGCGTCCTCGCCGCCGTGCTGGTGCTGGTCCTCCTCGGCCTGGCCCTGACGCCCTTCATCTTCCCCGGGGCCAAGAGCCTCAACGTGGCCGCCAAGATCTGCGTCTTCGTCGTCCTCGTGGCCAGCTTCGACCTGCTGCTGGGCTACACGGGCATCATGAGCTTCGCCCACACCATGTTCTTCGGCCTCGGGGCCTACGGGGTGGCGATCGCCCTCAACCACCTGCCGGCCACCTGGGGCTCCATCGGCATCGGCGTGGCCGCGGCCCTGGCGGTCTCCGTGGTGCTGTCGCTCCTGATCGGCCTCTTCAGCCTCCGGGTCAAGGCCATGTTCTTCGCCATGATCACCCTCGCCGTGGCGACGGCCTTCCAGACCCTGGCCAGCCAGATGTCGGAGATCACCGGCGGCGAGGACGGCCTGACCTTCCGGGTGCCCGAGCTCCTCAGCCCGGCCTTCCAGCTCCGGGAGCAGCCCTTCCTGGGCGTGAGCCTCGACGGCAGGCTCATCAGCTACTACCTCCTGTTCGCGTGCGCCGTCGTGCTCTTCCTGCTCATGCTGCGCATCGTAAACTCCCCCTTCGGACGCGTCCTCCAGGCCATCCGCGAGAACGCCTTCCGGGCCGAGGCCCTGGGCTACCGGACCGTGGTCTACCGCACCTGGTCCAACGTCCTCAGCGCCGCCTTCGCGACCCTCGCGGGGTGCATGCTGGCCCTCTGGCTGCGCTACAACGGTCCGGACACCTCCCTCTCCTTCGAGATCATGATCGACATCCTGCTCATGGTCGTGATCGGGGGCATGGGCACCCTGTACGGGGCCGTGGTGGGCACCACCCTCTTCATCGTGGCCCAGAACTACCTCCAGGACCTCCTGAAGCTGGGCGGCACGGCCTTCGCCAAGATCCCCGTGGTCAAGGACCTGGTCAACCCCGACCGGTGGCTGCTCTGGCTCGGCATCCTTTTCGTGGTGGGCATCTACAAGTTCCCCCTGGGGATCGTCGGCAAGCTGCGCATGCGCCTGCGCAAGGCCTGAGCCTGGCGAGGCGCGCTCAGCGGAGGGCGTCCCAGAAATCGCACTGGGCCGTCCTCACCCCCACCTGGGTCCCGTCCAGGGTGTCGCCGATGGCCAGGTAGGCATCCTGGCCGGCCTGCTGGGCGGGCCAGGCGGGCTGCCCCGAGGCCAGGGGCGCGCCCTGGGCCGCGAAGGCGGTCCAGTAGGCGAGCATGGCCTGGGCCACGCCGGCGTCGGCGGCGGTGGACAGGCCCAGCTTGGCGTACGTGGTGTCCTCCAGGGTGTTGAAGACGTAGAAGAGATCGATGCCGTGGTAGGCCCCCAGGGAGGCGTAGCTCCCGGCCTGGGTGTGGGAGAAGAAGTAGCGCCACACGGGGCTGGCCGGCCAGGCCCCGATGGCCCGGGCCGCGCGCCGGACCCCGGCGGTGAACTGGGCGTCGGTGAGGATCTGCACATAGGCGTTCCGGGCCTCGGCGTTCGTGGTGCCGGCGGGGTAGAGGGTCCGGGCCTGGGCTCGGTAGGCGGAGGGCACGTAGGCCGTGATGAGCGCGTCCACCTGGGCCGGCGTCACCGTCGCGGGGGCGGACAGGGACATCTCGTCGGCGGTGGAGCCGATGATCACGGGCACCTTGTTGAAGGCGCCGGAGGCGAAGGCGGCGTCCGCCCCCAGGGGGAAGACCGTGCCGTCCTGCACCGGCTGCCAGGCCTGGCTGACGATGCCGCCGGCCAGGGGATTGGTCTCGGTGGCCACCAGGGTCTGCCAGGACAGCGCGCGGAGCTCCGCGATCTTCCCGGCGTCCGTGGCCGCCGAGCTCAGGGAGGACGCCCAGGCGGAGCCCGCGGTCCGGGCCGCGGCGTAGCCGCCCAGCACGGGCATGCCGCTTTCCATGGCCACCCGCTGGAAGAGGCCCGCCGCCGCGGGGGCCAGCAGGAGGTTGCCCGCGTCGACCGCGCCCGCGCTCTGCCCGAAGACCAGGACCCGGGCGGGGTCGCCGCCGAAGCGGGCGATGTTGGCCTTGACCCAGGCCAGGGCCTTGATCTGGTCCAGGACGCCGTAGTTGCCGGCCGTGGCCGTGGCGGACTCGGCCTCCAGGCCCGGGTGCACCAGGTAGCCCAGGGGCCCCACCCGGAATTCGGGGGTGACGACGACCGCGGGGCCGCGGGCGGCGAGGTGGCGCCCCAGGTAGAGCTGGGCCCCCTGGGCCTCCTCGTCGGGCCCGCCCTGCTGGTGGGCCCCGCCATGGAGGAACACCAGCACGGGCAGGGAGGGCGTGGAGACGTCGGGGGTCCACACGTTCAGGTAGAGGCAGTCCTCGTCGCCCAGGGGGGTCCCGGTGGTGGAGCCCTGCGGGAACTGGAGCTGCGGGCACCGGGGCTTGAAGGCCTGGGTGGCCAGGAGGCCCGCCCAGGGCGCCGGGTCCGCCGGGGCCTTCCAGCGGAGGGCCCCCACGGGCGGGGCGGCGTAGGGGATGCCCAGGAATTCGTAGCCGCCCGTGAAGGCCTGCCCCTGCACCAGGCCCGCGCCGGTGACGGCCTGGCCCAGCGGGAGCACCTGCAGGACGGCGGCGGCGGAGGTGGCCGTCCCGCCCGCGTTGGTGGCGCGGAGCCGGACCCTGCGGCCCTGGTCGGCCAGGGTGACGGCGGAGAACCGGCAGGTGTCCGAGGTGGCGCCGGCCACGTCCGTCCAGACCGTGCCGTCCAGCGACGTCTGCCACTGGAGCGCGGGCGCGGGGGTCCCCGAGGCCCCGGCGCTGAAGACGGCCGCCTGCCCCGTCGTCACCACCGCGTCGGCCGGCTGGGCCGTGATCGCGGGGCCCGCCCCGGCGGCGTTCACCGTCAGCGCCGCCGGCAGGCTCGTGACGCTGCCGGCGGCGTTGGACACCGTCACCGTGTAGCTGCCGGCGTCGGCCACCTGGGCCGCGGCGAGGCTGAAGGTGGCGCTGTTGGACCCGACGTTCGTCCCGCCCTTCTTCCACTGGTAGGCCAGGGGGGCCGTGCCCGTGGCCCCCACGGTCAGGGAGGCCGCCTGCCCTTCCGTGACGGTCAGGGCGGCGGGCTGGGAGGTGATGGCGGGCGCCACCGGGCCGGAACTGGAGCCCCCGCCCCCCCCGCAGGCCGTCAACAGGGTCGCCAGGAGGAGGCCCAGGGTCCGGGCCAGCCCGAGGGGGCGGAAGGGTCGGCGGAAGGTCATGGCGGCGGCTCCAGAAGGCGGGACAGGACCGCGAGGCCTTTCGGCCGCCTGCCCTGTCTTCCAGCTTGGATGCCAGGCTGGGCCGCCGGGTTGAGCAAGATGACCTTTTTGGGCCCTTTTTTTTTCCGAGGCAGCTCTCCAACGGAACCCGCTCGAGGCGGTCCCCCGGCCCCTCAGCCCCAGAGGACCCGGACCAGCCCCGCGGCCAGGACCAGGGGGAGGCAGCAGCCCAGGCTGCGGCCGGCCTTCCGCTGGCGGCCCGAACGGCTCAGGGGGACGCCGAGCTGCCGAGAGAGCCGGGCCTGGGCCTGGGAGATCCCCAGCGCCCTGCGCCAGGAGAAGGAGAGACCGGGAATGCCTGAACCGCGACGGGATGCCATGGGCGCCTCCGGACCTCAGTCTGGCGCCGGGGGGGCGACAGCGGCTGTCCCGCCCCCGGCCAGGAGGTCGGCGACGGCCTTCCGGATCTCGGCGGCCGTGTAGGGCTTCAGCAGGACGGACACGGGCCCCAGCGCCGCCAGGCGCTCCCCCGTGTGCTCCCCGAGGAAGCCGGTGGTCAGGAGCACCGGCAGCCCCCGCGCCGCCTCCCGGAGGCGCGCCAGGGTCTCCAGGCCGTCCATGCCCGGCATGTTGAGGTCCAGGACCATCAGGTCCCACCGGGTGCCGTCCTCCGCCAAGGCCAGCCCCTCCGCGCCGCCGGAGGCCGCGGTGACGCGGTGGCCTTGCAGGGCCAGCATCTCCGGAATGGTCCTGCGCACCAGGGGGTCGTCGTCCACCAGGAGGATGCGGCAGGCCTCGGCGGGTGGCGCATGCCCGGCCGGGGGCTCCGGGACCTGCCCGCCCCGGGGTTCACCGGGCACCACGGGGAAGGTGACCCGGATCCGGGTGCCCTGCCCGGGCCGGCTGTGGATCTCGCAGCTGCCGCCATGGGCCTGCACCGTCCCGTAGACCATGGACAGGCCGAGGCCGGTGCCCTTCCCCGAAGGCTTCGTCGTGAAGAACGGCTCCATCGCCCGGGAGGCGACTTCGGGCGGCATGCCCTGGCCCGTGTCCTCCACCTCCAGCTCCACGCCCTGGGCGCCCAGGGCCCGCGTGCGCAGGGTGAGGGTGCCGCCCCCGGGCATGGCGTCCACGGCGTTCACGCAGAGGTTCATGAGCGCCGTGGCGATGGCCGGGGAGGACCCCATGAGGCGCGGCAGCTTCGGGGCCAGGTCCAGTTCGAGCCGCACCTTCTGCAGGGTCGTGCTGGAGAGCAGTTCCGCCTCCCGGCGCACCACGTCGTTGAGGTCGAAGTAGTCGGCCTCCTCCATCTCCTTCCGGGCGAAGGCCAGGAGCCCGCGCATCAGGGTCCGTCCCCGGCGGGCGGCTTCCATCACCAGGTCCAGCTGGGCCGCGTGCTCCGGGGCCTTCATGCCCAGCACCTCGGTGACCGACATGATGGCGGCCAGGACGTTGTTCATGTCGTGGGAGATGCCGCCCGCGAGCCGCCCGACGCTCTCCATCCGCTGGAGGTGGTGGAACTGGCGCTCCAGGGCCAGGCGGTCCTCCTCGGCCTTGCGGCGTGCGGTCACGTCCCGGAAGCTCAGGAGCCGGCCCGAGACCTCCCCGGCCTCGCGCCGGGGGCAGGAATACCGCTCGTAGATCCGCCCGTCCAGGAGTTCGACCTCGTCGGTGGACACGGCTTCCGGGGCGGCCTGGAGTTCGGAGATCCGCCGGAGGAAGGCCTTGGGGTCGGCCACCTTGGGCACCACCAGGTCCGCCAGCGCCGCGGCGGACAGGCTCCGGACCCCGTCGGCCTCCAGATCCCACATCTCCAGGAACCGGCGGTTGAAGGTGGAGACCCGCCCATCCTGCTCCACGACGAGCAGGCCCTCGGAGGTGCTCTCGAAGGTCGTGGACAGCAGGGAGAGGGCCTTCTCCCGGTCCTGGGCGAGCTGGACCTGGCCCGTGACGTCCTGGTCGGTGCCGAAGGAACGGAGCGGGGTCCCGTCCGGGGCGTACTCCGTGGCGATCTGGCTGTGCACGTGGCGCACGGCGCCGTCCGGCAGGACCACCCGGAAGGGCCGCCACAGGCGCGGGCTCCGGCCCTCCAGGTGCTCCCGGTAGCTCCGGATCGCGTGGTCCCGGTCCTCCGGATGGAGGCGGGCCGCGAGGGCCTCCAGGGAGGGCGCCCCCGCCTCGGGATCCAGGCCGTACATCCGGAACAGCTCCTCGGACCAGGTCTGGCGCCCGGTGCGGTGGTCCACCTCCCAGTAGCCGATGCGGGCCATGCGGGCCGCCTCCCGGAGGCGGGCCTCGCTGGCCGCGAGATCCCGCTCGAACCGGCGCCGCTCGGTGATGTCCCGCTCCACGGCGAGGATGAGGGTCCGCCCCTGCAGGGGCACCCCCACGATGCGCACCTCCACGTCGAGGACGGAGCCGTCGCGGCGGAGGTGGCGCGTCTCGAACAGCAGGCCGCCGCCGCCCAGGACCGCTGCGACGCGGGCCGCGGGGATCCCCGGGGCCGCATCCGGCTCCAGGACCGAGATGGGCATGCCCAGCATCTCCGCCCGCGTGTACCCGTGGGCGGCCAGGGCCGCCTCGTTGGCGTCGACGATGACGGGCAGCCCGTCGGTCCCCGCCTCCAGGAGCAGGACATGATCTCCGGAGCGCTCGAACAGGGTCCGGAAGAGCCGCTCCGTCTCCAGGCGCGCGGCCTCCGCCGCGGCCCGCTCCGCTTTCTCCGCCCGGGCCTCGGCCTGCCGCCCCTCCAGCAGGTCGTCATACAACCGCCACAGGGCCGCCAGCTGCAGGAGGGACACGAGGAAGCCAGCCAACTCCGTCGCGGGGGCGTGGGGCAGCGCCCCGCCGGCCACCAGGCCGTAAATGACCGTCACCCGACGTGCGAGCAGCGTCGCCAGGGCCAGGAAGAAGGCGGGCCAGACCCACCAGGTGCGGGCGATCCGCGCCAGGCGCAGCACCGACCACAGCACGCCCAGCTGGAGCAGGAGCGTCGAACAGGCCAGGGTGAGCCAGAGGGAGGAGGAGCTCATCGGTTCCGCCGCGGGGAGGGGTTCGGTGGGGACGAATCGCAGTATATACACAACTTGCCCCGGAGAGACCCCCCTCCTTGCCGCGGCCCCCACCCCGCTCCGGGTCCCCGTGGTGATAATACGAAGATCCCCCTCCAGCCCGATCTGAGGTGTCCCCCATGCATTCCCCTTGCCTCCTGCTCCTTGGCGCCGCCCTTCCCGTCCTGGCCGCGCCGGCCACCCTGCCCTCCGCCCAGGAGGTGCTGGCCCGCGCCAAGGCGGCCTCCGGGGGCGCCGCCTGGGACCGCGTCACCCACGTGGCCAGCCAGGGCACCCTGGAAAGCGGCGGCATGAAGGGCACCTTCGAAGAGCTGGAATGCCTCACGGACGGGCGGAACCAGGCGCGCTGGGACCTGAAGGTCGCCCAGGGCGCCAGCGGCTACGACGGCAGGACGGGCTGGACCGAGGACGGGACGGGGGACGTGCGCCTGGAGCCCCTGGAGGCGCCCGGCGTGGAGAACTACTGGCGGATGCGCGCCTGCTGGTACCCGTCCCGCTGCCCGGCCACCTTCCAGCACCTGGGGCTGCGGGAGGGCCGGTTCCATGTGCTGGCCATCCAGCCCAAGGGCGCCACGCGCCCCTTCGAACTCTGGGTCGACGGGCAGACCTGGCTTCCGGACCGCATCGTGAGGACCGGCGACGCCGAGACCGAGACCACCTTCTTCCAGGACTACCGCGAGGTGGCGGGGGTGAAGCTCCCCTTCCGGGTCGTCACGCCCAAGGCCGACGCCGCCGCCACCGTCCGCGTCCAGTACGCCGCCATCACCGTGAACGGGCCCCTCCCGGCCGCGGCCTTCGCGCCGCCGGTGAAGGTCCTGACGGACTGGGGGCTGGAGGGCGGCGCGTCCCGGACCGAGGTCCCCCTGGAATACCTCGGGGACCACCTCTTCGTCATGGCCACCCTCAACGGGAAGGGTCCGTTCCGGTTCTTCCTGGACACGGGGGGCGTGAACATCCTGACCCCCACCGCCGCGAAGGCGCTGGGGCTGGACAGCAAGGGCAGCGTGGAGGGGCGCGGGGTCGGCGAGGCCACCGAGTCCTTCGGCCTCACCCAGGTGGAGCGCGTCCAGGTGGGCGCGGCCTGGATGAAGGACCAGCGCTTCCTGATCATCCCGAGCCTCGAGGAGATCGGTCGGATCATGGGCCTGGACGTGAGCGGGGTGATGGGCTACGAGCTGCTGCGCCGCTTCGTCGCGCGGGTGGAGTACGGCCCGAAGCGGCTCACCCTCATCCGGCCCGAAGGCTGGAGCTACACCGGCAAGGGGGTGAGCCTCCCCTTCACCTTCAACGGGCACCATCCCCGGGTGAAGGGGGAACTGGACGGCATCCCCGGCCTCTTCGACATCGACACCGGCTCAGGGGCCACCCTGGACGTCTACGGCCCCTTCGCGCGCCGCCACGACCTGAAGGGGAAGGCCGCCAAGGCCATCCCCACCGTCACCGGCCGCGGCGCCGGAGGCGAAGTGCGGGGGGACGTGATCCGCGCCCGGAGCCTGAAACTGGGGGAGGCCACCGTGACCCGCCCCATCGTGGCGCTGGCGGCCACCAGGTCCGGCGCCTTCGCCGACGAGACGGCGGCGGGCAACGTGGGCCAGGGCTTCCTCTCCCGCTTCGACCTCACCTTCGACTACCGCGCCCAGGTGATCCACCTGGAGCCCAACGCCGCCCACGGCCGGCCCGACCACTTCAGCCTGACCGGCCTGCGCCTCGGCACCACGGACCCGGGCCTCGTGGAACAGGTCTACCCCGGTTCGCCGGCCGCCGACGCCGGCCTCCAGGAAGGGGACCGGATCCTGGCCATCAACGGCGAGCCCATCGCCGCCTGGGACGCCAAGCGCACCCGGGACCTGGCCATGCACAGCGAGCCCGGACACCGCACCGAGCTCCAGGTCCAGCGCGGGGACCGGACCTGGACCGTGACCCTGGTGCTGCGCGACGTGCTCTGAGCGGCGGCCCTCACTGGCCCATTCAGCTTCGGATCAGCCGCGTCAGGTCGTAGCCCAGCTCCGTGGCCCGGGCCAGGATCCGGTCGAGGAGGGCCGGGTCCATGCGCTCGGTGCGGCTGATCACCCACAGGTACTTGCGGTCCGGGGTGCCCACCAGGGCCCAGGCGTACGCGTCGTCCAGGGCCAGGATCCAGTAGTCGCCGTAGAAGGGCCAGAAGAAGGAGACCTTGATGCGGGCCCCGGTGGCCCTGTCCACCACCCGGGCCCGCCCCTCGGCCTCCAGGTACTTCCCGGCGGGGGTGAGGCACCCGTTGATGACCTTGAAGTGCAGGTCCTCGCCCAGGATGTAGCGGGCCGTCGTCTTCGCGCAGGCGCGCTGGAACGGGTTGGGCAGGCGCGCGATCTCGTGCCAGTCGCCCATGTAGCGGGCCAGGTCCACGTGCTCGACGGTGGGGGGCGGGGCCACCAGGGCCGGGGGCGCCAGCAGCAGCATTCAGGGCCTCCGGAACCGGTAGTGGCTCACCAGCCATTCCCCGCCGGGCCAGCCCCACAGCTCCGCGCAGGCCATGAAGAAGACCCGCCAGCGCTGGAGCCGGGCCCCGGCGGCGCCCGGGCCATAGGCGCGGGTGAACAGGTCCAGGACCTCCGCGGACCGGTCGTCGAGGTTGGCCAGCCAGGCTTCCGCCGTGCGGCGGTAGTGGTCTCCGTCCACCCGCCAGTGCTCCTCCAGGCGCAGGTGCTCCTGGTGGCGCAGCAGCAGGCCGTCGGCGGGCATCACCCCCCCGGAGAAGAATTCGCGGCTCATCCAGTCCCCCGCGTCCCGCGGCTCGAAGAGGTACGTGAGCTCCCGGTGCGTGAAGATGTGCACGAAGAGCCGCCCCCCCGGGACGAGCCAGCCCGCGATCCGGCGCATCAGTTCCCGGTGATTGCGCATGTGCTCGAACATCTCGACGCTCACCACCCGGTCGAAGGCCTCCGCGGGAGCCTCGAACCCGTTCATGTCGGCGGTCCGCACCTCCAGGTTCTCCAGGCCCCGGGCCTGGGCCTGGGCCCGGATGAAGGCGCCCTGGTCCCGGGAATTGGAGACGGCCAGGATGCGGGCCCGGGGATAGCGTTCGGCCATCCAGAGGCTCAAGCTGCCCCAGCCGCAGCCCAGTTCCAGGATGGTCTGCCCGTCGGCAAGGTCCGCTCGCCGGCAGGTCAGGTCCAGCATGGCCTCCTCGGCCTCGGCCAGTCCGGCGCACCCCGGCTCCCAGAGGCCGCAGCTGTACTTCAGGCGGGGACCCAGCACCTGCTGGAAGAAGGCCGGGGGCAGTTCGTAGTGCTGGAGGTTGGCGGCCTCCACCTGTTCGGCCACGGGGCCCAGGTCCAGCCGGGCCCACAGGGCCCGCTGCCGCTGCCAGGCGGCCTCCACCCCGCCCTGGCGTTCGTCGCGCAGGCGCTGGGCCAGGAGCCGCCGGATGCCCCCGCGGACCAGGGCGTCGGGGACCGCCCCGCTGTCCACGAGGCGGTCGATCCAGGAAAGGGTGGGCGGGGCCAGGGTGGCGGTCGTCATGGGCGGGGCTCGCGGAAAGGAGGGAGGGGGAGGAAGGCGCTCACGGCGGCCTGGTACGCCCGGTAGGCCTCGCCCCGGGAACGCAGGGCCTGGGCCTCGGTGGGCGGGATGCCGGTGACCCGCGTGAGCAGGAGGAACATGAGGGCCGGGGCCAGGAAGGCCGCCACGGCCAGGGGAGCCCCCTGCGCCGCCACGGCGAAGCCGGCCCAGGTCAGCCATTCGAAGAAGTAGTTGGGATGGCGGCTCCAGCCCCAGAGGCCCCGGCGGCACACCTGCCCGGGCCCGGCGGCGGCCTTGAAGGCCTTGAGCTGCGCGTCGGCGGTCCATTCCCCGGCCACCCCCGCGAGGGCGAGGGCCAGGCCCGCCCAGGTCCATCCCGGGATCCCCGGGGCCGGGTCGCTGGCCCCCAGGAGGAAGGGGAGGGAGAGCACCAGGTTGAGGACGCCCTGGAGCAGGAAGAACCCCAGGAAGGGCAGGTGGGGCCGGGGTCCCCACAGCGCGCGGAGGTGCGCGTAGCGCCCGTCCTCCCGGGCCGAACCGGCCACCCGCAGCGCCAGGTGCAGGCCCAGCCGGAAGCCCCAGGCGCCGCCCGCGGCGCCCAGGACCAGCCGCCGCCAGGGGTCCCCCTGCCCCGTCCAGGCGTAGAGGACGGCGAGGCCCCCCAGGCTGAAGGCCCAGGCCACGTCGATCCAGTCGGCCCGGTCCGTGCGCAGGTAGACCAGCCACGCCAGGAAGGGGAGTCCCAGGGCCAGGGGGAGGGCGGGAACCAGGGCTCCGGTCACGGGCGCCCCCCGCCCTTCTCCATCACCAGCTGCGCGACGCTGACGTGCCGCTCCTGGAAGGCGCCCTCGCAGCTGGCCAGGTAGTAGTCCCACAGCCTGCGGAACCGGGCGTCGAAGCCCAGGGCGGCCACCTCGGCCCCCCGCGCGTGGAAGCGCTCCCGCCAGGTCCGGAGGGTGCGGGCGTAGTGGAGGCCCAGGTCCTCCATCCCCCGCATCTCCAGCCGGGTGGCCCGGGCCAGGCTCCGGTGCACTTCCAGGAGGCTGGCCAGCTGGGATCCGGGGAACACGTGCTGCTGGATGAAGTCCACCCCCCGCCGGTAGGCCTCGAAGTGCCGCTCCTCCATGGTGATGGTCTGCATGAGGAAGCGCCCGCCGGGCTCCAGGAGGCGGTCCACGGCGCCGAAGTAGGCGTCGTAGTTGGCGAGCCCCACGGCCTCGAACATCTCGATGGAGACGGCCTTGGTGAAGGCGCCCCGCAGGTCCCGGTAGTCCTCCATGACGACCTGGATCCGGTCCTGGAGGCCCGCCTCCCGGACCCGCTCCGTGGCCAGGTCGAACTGCTCGCGGCTGATGGTCGTCGTGGTGATCCGGCACCCGTGGGCGCGGGCGGCGTGGAGCGCGAAACCGCCCCACCCCGTGCCGATCTCGACGAGCCGGTCCTCCGGCCCCAGGTCCAGCTTGCCGCAGATCATGCGGTACTTGGCCTCCTGGGCCTCCTCCAGCGTGGCCGTCTCCGAGGGGAAGAAGGCCGAGCTGTACGCCAGGGACGCGTCCAGCCAGAGCCGGTAGAAGGGGTTGCCCAGGTCATAGTGGGCGGCGATGTTGCGCCGCGCCCCGGCACGGGTGTTGGCCCGGGCGAGGTGGCGCAGCCGCGCGGCGGCCCTGCCGGCCGCGGAGAGGGCGCCGCCGTCGAGCAGGGCCATGTTCCGCAGCGCCACGCGCACCGCGGCCACGGGATCCGGACTGCTCCACCAGCCCTCCACGTAGGCTTCGCCCAGGCCCACCTCCCCGCGCAGCAGGGCGGCCTCGAAGGTGCGGAGGTCGTGGACGTCGACCCGGGCCCGAAGGCCCGCGCCCGGGTCCCCGAAGACCCGCGTCCCCTCGGGCAGGGCCATCTCCAGGCAGCCCTCCCGCATCCTCTCCAGGGCGCGGAGCATCAGCCCACGGGCGATCCCTGCGAGGACGCCGGGGCGGGCATGTTCGGCTTCGTGTAGACCGGCACGCGCTTGAGCCATAGTTTCAGTGCCTCCCAGTGGATGGCCGTGATGACCTTGAAGGTGTGGAGCGGAAAGGTGAGGAGGGCCCGGCGGACCTCGCGGGCCGTCCAGTCCCGGCGGTCCATGCGCAGGTCCGCGTCGAAGAGGAGCTCGTCGCCCCGGCGCAGGCCCATCCGGACCTGGAGGCGCTCCCCCGGGGCCGTGAAGGCCCAGCGGTAGCGCAGGTCCATGGGCATGAAAGGCGAGACGTGCATGGCCTTGGCCACGTCGAAGGCGTGGGCGGCGCCGGCGGCGCCGGGGCGCATCCAGTAGAGGATGCGCTCCTTCCAGGGCGTGCTCGTCACCTCCGCGCCCACCAGGGCCAGGCGCCCGTCCTCGTCCCAGGCGTAGACGTAGCTCACCGGATTGAAGCAGTAGCCCAGGAACCGCAGGTTGGTGAGGATGGCCGCGCGCCCCCCGGGGAAGACGAAGCCCTGGGAGGCCGCGCTTTCCGCCAGGCGCTCCCGCAGGGGCCGCGCGGGATCCCCGACGTGGTCCCGGTCATCGTAGGCGGCCCAGGCGAAGCGGTTGAAGCCCAGCAGCCGGGAGACGCCCATGGCCGCCTCCAGGCCGTCCAGGTCCAGGAGGGCCATGAACACCGGGTAGGTGAACGCGTGGGGCCGCGGCGCGAAGCGCCGGTGCCGCACCGTGCCCACGTAGAGCCCGTTCACGGGACCCACCGCTGGGGGATCCGCCGCAGCTTCGTCACGTCGTAGCCCGCCTCCCGGAGCAGCTGGACCATGCGGTCGTAGACCGGCTCCGGGATCGCCGGCCGGCGCGCCATGATCCAGGCGTAGTCGCGCTTCTCCCGGGCCACGACGGTGACCGCGTAGTCCGGGTCCACGTGGATGATCCGGTAGTCGGCCTTGACGGGCCAGACGAAGCGCATGCCCCAGACGGCGTTGGTGGCGGGGTCCAGCACGAAGCCCCGGGGCGTCATGCGCCCGGGAGGCCCGTCCGGGCCCCCCTTGCGGTACGTGAACGTGGTGGCCACCGTGCCGTCCGGGTCCAGGCGGTACGACTCGACGGCGTTGGCGATGCCCCGTTCCAGGAAGGTGGGGATGCAGGCGATGACGTACCAGTCGCCCATGAACCGCGGCAGGTCCACGGCCGGCACGGTGCGCAGGGGGACGCGGGCGGGGGTCCGGCACGCCGCCAGGGCGAGCAGGGCGGCGGCGAACGTGGACAGCAGGATCAGGGGCGGGGGTTTCAAGGGGGCCTCCACCTACCCCAACGCCGCCAGGGCCCTTCTGGATTTCACCGCCCCGCGGCGCGCTGCAGGAGGCCCCGCCAGCCGGTGAAGCGGATCCCGCCCTCCAGGCTGGCCAGCAGCCAGCAATCCTCGTCCGGCAGGGCCACCGGCGCGTGGACCCGGGACGGGTCCTCCTCGTCGAAGTCCCCCGCCTCCAGCACCCGGCCCGCGTCCTCCAGGCCCCCGGCCAGGATCACCGCGCGCTCCAGGCCCCGGTGGCCGTGCTCGGGAAAGGGGCGCCCCTTCTCCATGTGGATGAGGAAGAGCCCGCCGCCGGCCTCCAGGAAGCGGAAGCCGCGGGTGAGGGCGCCGTGCCAGGCCGCGCCCTCGAGGGAGGGCAGCAGGCTCCAGAGGGCCCGGGGCAGGGGCAGGGCCTCCCCGCCCACGCGGGGGGCCTCCGGCGCCTTGAGCCGGGCGAGGATGCCCTGGAGGAGCTCGGCGGGGGGCTCCGCCTCCGGCATCGCGGCCAGGAGCGCGCCCCCGGGGGCCAGGTCCTGGCCCGCCTCGCGCCGGCAGATCCCGCAGAAGGCCAGGTGGGCCTCCAGGAGGGTGCGGGAGGCCGGATCCAGGTGGCCGGAGGCGTAGTCCAGCCAGTGGTCCTCGCGGGGGTGGAGCCGGGGGTTCATGGTTTCTCCCTTCCCAGCACCAGGCCCCGCAGGGCCCGGAGCCCCGCGCGGATGCGGGTCTTGACGGTGCCGACGGGGAGGCCGAGCATTCGGGCGGTCTCGTCGTAGGACAGGTCCCCGAAATAGGCGAGGCGGAGGGGGGTGAGCTGGTCGTCGGGAAGCATGGCGAGGGCCTTGTGGATGGAGGGGGCGAGGGTGGGATCCCCTTCCCCGTGGGCGCCCCCCAGGAACTCCAGGTCGAGGCCTCCCGTTTCCCTAACGCGCCCCAGGCTCCGCTGGATGTCGAAGACCTTGTGCCGGGTCACCGTGAAGATCCAGCCGGCCGCCCCGCCGTCCTCCTGGGGAGCGAAGAGCCCGGCCTTCTGCCAGAGGGCGAGGAAGATCTCCTGCACCGCGTCCTCGTGGGGGAAGGCGCCCGGCGCCATGGCCCGCACGTAGGCCAGCACCCGGCTGCCGTAGCGGTGGAAGAGTTCGGCCAGCGCCTCCGCGTCCTGGACGGCGATGCGGGCCAGGAGCTGCTCGTCGGAGGGGCCGGCATGGGCGGCGGGTTCGGGACGGTGGGTCATGGGGGCGCGGGTTCGCCCCTCCACTTTAGCCCAGGGGGCCTCCGGCGGCGAAGCCGCCCCGGCGGACCGCGGCGCGGCCACCCTCACCGTGGCCCCCCCGCCAGGATGGCCTCCGCCGCGCGGAGCCCGCTGACCAGCCCATCCTCATGGAACCCGTTGGCCCAGTAGGCCCCCGCGAAATGCACGCGCCGCCTCCCGCTGACCTCCGCCCAGCGCCCCTGGGCCCGGAGGGCCGCCAGATCGAAGCGCGGGTGCGCATAGTCGTACCGGGCCAGGACCTTGGACGGGTCCACCCGGCCCTCCCCGTGGAGGGTCACGAAGAGGTCCGGCGCCGCCCCCAGGGGCTGCAGGCGGTTCATGTGGTACGTGAGGAGGAGGGGGTTGCCCGGCTCCCCCTTGAAGTTCCAGCTGGCCCAGCCCCGCCGGCGGCGGGGCAGCACCGAGGCGTCGGTGTGCAGCCAGGTGGGGCTCGGATTGGGCCGGAAGGCGCCGAGCACCTCCCGCTCCAGGGGATCGGCGTCGGCCAGGAGCGCCAGGGCCTGGTCCCCGTGGCAGGCCAACAGGACCGCGTCGAAGCCCAGGGCGCCCTCCCCCGCCACCCGGACCTCCGCGCCGGCTTCCGTCCGCCTCACCTCCCGCACCGCGGCCCCGGTGCGGATCCGGTCCGAGAAGGGCCGCGCGAGGGGTTCCAGGTAGCGGCTCGTGCCGCCGGGGATCGTGCGCCACCGGTGCTGGGTCGTGAACCCCAGCATCCCGTGGTTCCGGAAGAACCGGAGCAGGGCCAGCAGCGGGAAGGCCTCCATGGCCGCGGGGGGCGTGGACCACACGGCCCCGGCCATGGGATAGAGGTAGGCCCGGCGGAAGTCCGCGCCGAACCCCGCCGCGTCCAGGGCCTCGCCCAGGGGCGTCTCCCGGGCCGCGGGATCCCGGGCCAGGGCGTTGCCCCAGGCGTTGAACCGGGCCACCTCCCGCCAGAAGGCCCAGAACCTGGGATCCAGGGCGTTCCGCCGCTCCGCGAGGAGCCCGTTGAGGCCCCGGCTGCACCAGGAGAACCCCGGGCCCGCGTAGGCGAAGCTCATGTCCGACGCGCAGGTGGGCACGCCGAGCTCCTCCATCAGGGCGACGAACCGGGGGTAGTTCTCCCGGTTGTGGACGATGAAGCCGGTGTCCACCGCCGTCCCGTCCCCCAGGCGCGCCGTGTGGGTGTGGCCCCCGATGCGCTCCGCCCCTTCGAACACGTGGACCTCGGCACCGCCCAGGGTGAGCGCCCTGGCCGCCCCCAGGCCCGAAATGCCGGCCCCGATCACCGCGATCCTCATGGGCGCGCCCCCCTTCCCTTCAGGTCCCGGGCGACCCCCACGGCCGCCAGGACCCGGAGCCCCGCCTGGGTGGGATCCACCTCCCACCACCGCAGGCTCGGGGAGCAGGCCGCGGGGAAGGCATGATGGTTGTTGTGCCAGCCCTCGCCCAGGGTCAGCAGGGCCAGCACCGCGTTGTTGCGGCTGCGGTCCGGCGTCTCGAAGCGCCGGGTGCCCCACACGTGGGCCAGGCTGTTGATGGTGAACGTGGCGTGGTAGAGGGCCACGGTGGAGAGGGCCCACCAGGCCAGCCCCGCCGCCCCGGCCCAGGCGGCGGCCGCCAGGGCCGTCGCGACGGCGGGCACCCAATGGTGCCGGTCCAGCCACCGCAGTTCCGGGAACCGCGCCAGGTCGCCGACCTTCGCGAGGTCCGGATGGTCGTGGCGGTCCGAGAGCACCCAGCCCACGTGGCTCCACCAGAAGGAGTCCCGCACCGGGCTGTGCACGTCCCCGGGCCCATCGGCGTGGCGGTGGTGGTCCCGGTGATGGGCGGCCCACCACAGGACCCCCTTCTGGCCCGAGGCCTGGGCCAGGCAGGCCATGAGGAGCTGGGCGGCCCGCCCCAGGCGGTAGGCCCGGTGGCTGAAGTAGCGGTGGTAGCCCGCCGTCACCCCGAACATCCGGACCAGGTAGAGGCCCAGGGCCATCCAGGCCAGGGCCGGGCGGAAAGGGAGGACGAGGACGGCCAGGGCCGCCAGGTGGATGAGCCCGAACGTGAGGGAGGCGGGGGTGAGGGGGTAGACGGGGCCCACCCCTTCCCGCGTCCTGGCGACCTGGTCCACGTGCACCTCCACCCCAACCCCAACGCCGGATCCCCCCCGGCGGATTCAGGAACCTTCCGGGAAGGAATGAAAAAATCGCCAACCCGGCCATCCGGAGCCGGGAATGGCGGCGTTGGTGAAGGTGGCCCCAGAAGACTGGCGCCCCCTTCCAACCGGAGACCGTCATGACCAAGACCTTCCTCGGAGGCCTCGCCTTCGGCGCGCTCGCGCTGGGCCTCGCCTGCAGCAGCACCGACAACCCCGTCCGCTACGCCCAGGTCCGGGTGGTCCACGCCAGCCCCGACGCCCCGGCCGTGGACGCCTACGCGGGCTCCGTCAGCCTCGCCAAGGGCGCCGGGTTCAAGGCGGCCACCGCCTTCGTCCCGGTCCCCGACGGGACCACCACCTTCACCTTCAACGCCGCGGGAACCCGGACCACGGCCCTGACGGCCTCCGCCGACCTCAAGGGAGGCTACGCCTACACCGTCCTGGCCGTGGGCAGGCTCGCCTCCCTCCAGGCCCTGATCGTTCCCGACGACGGCGCGGCCCCCGGCCAGGGCAACGTCAAGGTGCGCGTGGTCCACGCCGCCCCCGCCGCCCCGGCCGTGGACGTCTACGTCACCGCCCCCGGCGCCAGCCTCGCCACCGCCACCCCCGCCGTGGCCGGGGCCGCCTTCAAGGCCTACTCCCCCGCCCTCGAGGTGCCCGCGGCCGCCTACCAGATCCGAATCACCGCCGCGGGTTCCAGGACCCCCGTCTACGACAGCGGCTCCGTGACCCTGACCGCCGGATCCGACCTGGTGCTCGCCGCCGTCCAGCAGGACCTGGGCGCCGCCCCCGTCACCCTCCTGGCCCTGTCCAGGGACCCCGCCCATCCCGCCGCCGAGATCCCCGACAACCGCGCCCTGGTCCGCGCCATCCACGCCTCCCCCGACGCGCCGGCCGTGGACGTCCTCGTGAACGGCCAGACCGCCCTCAACGGCGTCGCCTACCCCCAGGCCAGCACCTACCTGCCCGTCACCAGCGGGACCGCCGCCGTCCAGCTGAACCTGGCCGGCACGGCCACCCAGGTCATCGGCGCCTCCCTGCCGCTGTCGGCCACCCAGGCCTACAGCGTCTTCGCGGTGAACCGGGTCTCCGGCCTCCAGCTCCTGCCCGTGGCCGACGACCTCACCCCGCCCCCCGCC
Source organism: Mesoterricola sediminis (assembly GCF_030295425.1). Taxonomy (NCBI): domain Bacteria; kingdom Pseudomonadati; phylum Acidobacteriota; class Holophagae; order Holophagales; family Holophagaceae; genus Mesoterricola; species Mesoterricola sediminis. Next base: position 2,943,052 of record NZ_AP027081.1, read on the forward strand.
GGCAAGGCCAAGCTGCGGGCCATCCACCTGAGCCCCGACGCCCCCAACGTCGACGTGTGGGTCGGCGGCGCCAAGGTGCTCACCGACGTCCCCTTCAAGGCCGCCAGCCCCTACCTCCTGGTCCCCGCCGGCGCCACCCAGGTCCAGATCGCCGTCACCGGCACCACCACCGTCGTCCTCCAGGGCACCCCCACCCTCGCCGACGGCGGCATCTACACCGCCGCCGCCATCGGCACCGTCTCCGCCCTGCCCGCCGCGCCCCTCACCCTGGACCTCCTCCGGGACAAGTAGCCTCCCCGAGGCGTCCCGCCTTGCCCCGGCTTCCTGGCGCGCCGCAGGGACCCGGGAAAGGCGGGACGCGGAACCGACAACCGGGGCGGGTCCCGCCAGGTGCCCGCCCCCACCGGACCCGGGCCGGGCTACCTGTCGCGGCCTCCGGCCACCAGGTCCTTGGCAGGCTTCTGCTCCCTGGCCTGAAGGACGTGCCTGGCCTTGTCGGATTCAAAAAGGGCCTGCAGCCGCAGGGCGGAGGCCCCCAGGGCGTTCCCCGAAGCCCGGGTCTTCCGATAGAAAATCCAGCCTTTGGCCTCCGCCCAATCGCAAAGGCGGTGGAACCCGTATATGACGGTCAAGGAAGCGACCACGAGGGCGGTGATCTTCAGGATGCCCATGGCAAACTCACCTCAGGATGCCGTGCGAAGGAAGGCCAGGAAGGCGAAGGGTTCAAGGGTCAACCTGCCGGAGGGGATGGGATCCCTCCAGGATGCCAGGATACCCCCGGAGGCCCCAGGCCCTCCCCGGTCCCATTCAGGCCCTGACCCGCGAAGCCGCCGGCGCCCCTGCGATATAGTGATCCTCGCCCCCAAGGCTCAGCCGAAGCCCGGGCCCAGGTCGCCGCCGCGATGGCACCCGGCTCGCCCCTCGGTTCCCCCTTGAAAGAAGCAGGTGCACAACTTGAGCACTTTCAAACAATTCAGAGAACTGCTCGACATGATCAAGTTCGAGCACACCGTCTTCGCCCTCCCCTTCGCCCTCCTGGGGGGCCTGGCCTCGTACCGGGGCGCCCCGCCCCTGGAGAAGGTGCTGTGGATCCTGGCGGCCATGGTGGGGGCCCGGACGGCGGCCATGACCTTCAACCGCCTCGCGGACGAGGACCTGGACGGGGCCAACCCCCGCACCGCCAGCCGCGCCCTGCCCGCGGGCCGCGTGACCCGGGCCGGGGCCTACGCCCTCCTGGGCGTCTCCATCCTCCTCCTCTGCGTGGCCGCGGGCCGCCTCGGGCCCCTGCCCTGGAAGCTGACCCCCCTGGCCCTCGTCATCATCCTGGGCTACTCCTTCTGCAAGCGGTTCACCGCCCTCAGCCACGTCGTCCTGGGCCTCTCCCTGGCGGGGGCGCCCCTGGGAGCCTGGATCGCCGTCAACGGCTTCCTCCAGGCCCCGGCCTGGTACCTGGCCCTGGGCGTCCTCACGTGGACGGCGGGCTTCGACATCCTCTACGCCCTCCAGGACCAGGACTACGACGTCTCCCGGGGCCTGCACTCCATCCCCAGCCGCCTGGGCACGGCGAGGTCCCTCCTCCTCTCCCGGGCCTTCCACCTGGCGGCGGTGATCGCCTGGGCTGGCTTCAACCTGGCCGTGGAGGCCCACGTCCTCCCCTGGCTGGGCTGGGCCCTGGTGACCGCCATCCTCCTGCGGGAGCAGTGGGTCGTCCGGGGCGGGAACCTCTCCCGCATCGACCACGCCTTCTTCACCCTGAACAGCCTCGTGGGGCTCGTGTTCTTCGCGGGACACGCGGCGGAGTGGCTCGTGGCCAGGGCCTTGCCATGAACTCCAGCCTCGACAGGACCGCCCACCCCGGCGTAGGGTAGGAAGTCTATGGCCAAGAAGACTTTTGCCCGACGAGGCCTGCGCACGAGCCGTCCCGACGCGGAGCAGTTCCTCACGGTCATGTTCGTCTTCGCCCACCGGACCTTCCGGTGGAGCCTCGAGCGGCGCATCCTCATGCGCATTCTCGCCACGGTCGGGGTCATCTGGGTGGTGGCCATGACCGGGAGCGCCTACGGCCTCTGGGCCACCAAGAAGCTCATGAGCTTCAGCAGCCTCCAGCGCGAGACCTACGCGCAGAAGGAGCAGCTCAAGGAGACCCTGAACCAGGCCCACGCCCTGGACGGGGAGCTCCAGACCCTCCGGCAGCAGATGTCGGACCTCCTGCGCCTCCTGGATCCCAAGAACCCCGCCCCCGCCCTGCCCCCCTCCCCCGGCAGCACCCCCCCGCCCCCCGCGGACAGCCGGAAGGTGAGCGAGCTCCGGGGCCAGCTTGAGCGGGCGTCCGCTCAGGCCCACCTGCTCCGGGCCCGCATGGACCCCATCATCGACCGCTGGAACCACACCCCCAGCATCCCCCCGACCGCTGGCTACCTCAGTTCGGGGTTCGGCATCCGCCTCAGCCCCTTCTCCCGGGCCAACGAGGAGGGCGACAGCCTGCTCGGTTATCACTCGGGCTTCGACATCACCAACGCCGAGGGCACTCCCATCCAGGCCACCGCCGACGGCGAGGTGGTCGAGGCCGGCTGGATGGACCGCTACGGCAATGGCGTCGTCCTGGCCCACACGGACCGCGTCGAGACCCTCTACGCCCACATGAGCCGCCTGCGGGTGAAAACGGGACAGAAGGTCTCCCGAGGCGATATCCTGGGGTACATGGGTCGCACGGGCAAGGCCACGGGCGTCCATCTCCACTACGAAGTCCGGCTCAACGGCAGACCCGTGAATCCCCAGCCCTACATGCGCCTCCAGCGCGAATGGCTCAAGGGCCTGCGATGAAGGAGGAGCCCCCAGATGTTCAGCAACAAGAAGCGCCCTGAGCCCGCCACGGCCGTCCACACCCTGCTGGGCAAGGGCACGCTCTGGAAGGGCGAGGTGGTCGCCGGGACCAACAGCCTGCGCATCGAGGGCACCATCGAGGGCACCATCACCAGCGAGGGGGAGGTCACCATCGCCCCCACCGGCCTGGTGAAGGGCACCATCGTCGCCAAGCACCTCATCGTCACCGGCCGCGTGGAAGGGGTCTTCCGCATCGACGAGTGCCTGGAGATCCACGGCACCGGCATCGTCGAGGGCGAGGTGGAGCTGGGCTCCCTCGTCGTGGACGAGGGCGGCACCCTCCAGGGCAATTGCACCCGCCGGGGCGTCGCCCGGGCGTCCGAGGCCACCCCCGAACCCGTTCCCGCCGCGCCCGCCCTGGCCCCCGTGCCGGCGCCCGCCACCGCCCCGGCGGCGGCCACGCCCGCGCCCCTGCCGCTGCCCCCGCCTGGCCCCGGCCGCAACCTGGAGCCCGTGCTGGACCGCCCCTTCCCGCCCCTCAACGGCACCAGCGGTGCCCTGGACCATGGCTTCGCCAAGGGCCTGGAGCCCAAGCTCGGCCGCTAGCACCAGCCGGGTAAGAAGCCGAGCCTAGGCCCCGGCGCCGCCTACAGAACCTGCCCGGTTCAGCGGGCGGGTCGGAAGGCCGCGCGCTGGACCGGGCAACGAACGAGGCGCCGCGGAACCCCGCGGCGCGCCCCGTCAGCGCTTGGCGCCGCTGAGGTTGGCCCCGTGGAGGTTGGCCTCGGTGAGGTCCGTCTCCCGCAGGTCCGCGCCGCCCAGGTGGGCGCCGCTGAGCTTGGCCTGGTTGAGGTTGGCCCGCATCAGGTTGGCGCCGCTCAGGTTGGTCCAGACCAGGTTGGCGCCGCTGAGGTTGGCGCCGCTGAGGTTGGCCCCGTCCATGGAGGCGTCGATGAGGTTGCAGAAGCGCAGGTCCGCGTTGGCCAGGTTCGTGCCGCTCAGGTTCGCGCCCGAGAGGTTGGCCCGGTCCAGGTAGGCGTCCTTGAGCACCGTCTCGCGCAGGTCGGCCCCGCACAGGTTGGCCCCGTCCAGGTTCGCGCCCTTCAGGTTGGTGCCCACCAGGGAGGTCTTCCGCAGGTCCACGCCGCGGAGGTCGGCCCACACCATGGAGGCGCCGGAGAGGTTCGCGTTGTGGAGGTTCGCCTCGTTGAGGTTGGCCTGGTAGAGGTCGGCGCCGGAGAGGTTGGCCCCGGCGAGGTTCGCGTTGCTCAGGTTGGTGCGGTACTCGCCCCAGGCCTCGGTGGGCAGGGAGGCCAGCTTGGCGCCTTCCAGGTTCGCGCGCTCGAAGTTGACGCCCATGAAGTTGGCGCCGCTGAAATCGCCCTCGCCCAGGTCCGCGTCGGCGAGGCTGGCGCCGCCAAAGGAGGCGCCGACGGCCTGGGCCCCGCGGAGGACGGCCCCCTGCAGGTTGATGCTGGAGAGCTTGGCCCCGTCCAGGACGCCGGCCGTGAGGTCCATGCCCTGGAGGTCGAAGCCGCTGAGGTCCACGCCGCTCAGGTTCACGCCCTTGAGGATGGCCTTGTCGAGCTGGGCGTCCTTCAGGTTGGCCCAGGAGAGGTTCGCCTGCGTGAGGTTGGCGCTGAGGATCACGCCCTGCAGATCCGTCGTGCCCAGGTTGGCCTGGGTGAGGTCGGCGCCGCAGAGGTTCGCGCTGCGGAGGTCGTCCCCGTGGAGGTCCGCGCCGGTCAGGTTCGCCCCGCCCAGCTGGGTCTCCTCCAGGTTGGCGCCCACCAGGACGGCACCGGAGAGGTTGGCGCCCTCGAAGTTGGCCGCGGCCAGGTCCGCCTTGGACAGGTCGGCCCGGCGCAGGTCGCGCTCGGCCAGGTTCACGCGGCGCAGCTTGGCGTCCACCAGCCGGGCCTCGGCCAGGACCGCGCCCTCCAGCATCGCCCCGCTGAGGGAGGCGCCGGTGAGGTCGGCGGCGGTGAGGTTCGCGCCCGTGAAGGTGATCTCGCGGAGGTCCGCGCCGTTCAGGTTCGCCCCGTGGACGTCCGCGCCGCTGAGCACGGCCTGGGCCAGGAGGGCCTGGGAGAGGTTCGCGCCCGCGAGGACGGCGCCTGTCAGGTTCGCGCCGGAGAGGTCGGCCCCGTGCAGGTCCGCGCCCTGGAGGACCGCGCCCTCCATCGTGGCGTGGCGGAGGACGGCGGCGCCGAGGTTGGCCCCGGTGAGGATGCCCTGGTTCAGGTTGATGCCGCGCAGGTTCGTGCCGCTGAGGTCCGCCCCGCTGAGGTTGGCCCCCGTCAGGTCGGGGATGTCGGCCTTGTCGTAGGCGAGGATGTCCAGGAAGCGCAGCACGGCGCCCGCGAGGTTCGAGCCGCTGAGGACGGCGCCCTTGAGGTTCGCGCGGCTCAGGTCGGCCTTGCCCAGGTCGGCGCTGCTGAGGTTGGCGAGGTGGAGGTCCGCGTCGGCGAAGCTGGCCCCGGAGGCGTTGGCCCGCACGAGGCTCGCGCCGCCCAGCACCGCGCCGCTGAGATCGGCGCCAACCAGGTTCGCGCCGTTGAGGCTCGCGCCCAGCAGGGTGGAGCGGGAGAGGTTCGCGCCCTCGAGGTTCGCGCCGTCCAGCACCGTCTGGCGGAGATCCGCGCCGCTGAGGTCGGCCCCGCGCAGGTCCTTCCCGCTGAGGTCGACCCCGCTGAAGTTCACGCCGGAGAGCACGGCGCCGGTGAGCACGGTCCCGCGCATGTTCGGGATCGTCGTGGCGTCGTACTGCGAGATGTCGAAGTAGCTCAGGTTGGCCTTCGCGAGGTTGGCCCCCGCGAGGTTCACGCCCTTGAGCTGGGCCCGGCTCAGGTTGGCGCCCTCGAGGTCCGCCTCGTCCAGGTTCGCCAGCCGCAGGTCCGCCCCGGCCAGGTCCGCGCCCCGGAGCAGGGCCCGGTTGAGCACCGTTCCGGCCAGGTTCGCCTCGGCCAGGTTGGCCCCCGACAGGTCGAACCCCCGCAGGTCGAGGCCGCTGAGGTCCGTGCGCTGGAAGCTCTTCCCTGACTTCAGGATGAAGACCACTTCCTTACGTGTCAGCTCGCTCATGGGACTTCCTTTTCAACCGGGTGGAATGGCGTGGAGAATGGCAGCAGATCTGGACCGGCGCCGCGGCGGCCGAAGGGCACAGGACGATTGTCGCCCAACCGGCCCCGCGCGGGGGATGCGATTTCAAGCGGCCCGGACCAAGGCAAATACCAAAGGGGGCTTGGCTTTGATCCGGATTTGATGGTGTTTCCAGTCTACTCTTGGCACTCCAGGCCGGGCAACAGGATTCCACAAGCGTTCCAAGGGTTTCAGGCCCCCCCGGACCCGCCCGGGAAGCCCCCCTTCCCGGCCCCTCCCGATCCCCTCCTTGGCGCCGCCCGCGATTTTCAGTGGATTTTCCGAACCGATTTGGTAGACTGAAAGACCACCGCGGTCCCGTAGCTCAGCTGGATAGAGCATCAGACTACGAATCTGAGGGTCGGGCGTTCGAGTCGCTCCGGGACCACCAATCAATACAACACTTAGGCCCTTCACCAATGAAGGGCCTTTTTGTTGCGTCCTGCATGGTGCCTGCATCCGGTCGGGTAGGCATGAGAAGGGCCTCCCTGGTAGGAGGCCCGGTGTTCTGGCACTGCGTGGAATTGGTATCTCCCGGTCGCAGTGGCCCCCTTCTCGGGGGACTTAAGCCCGATGCCGAAGCAGAGCGGAGACACCCTAACGATACATCCGGGTGTCAAGTCGGTCAAGAAAGGATGCCCAACCCATGCTGAATACAGATGCGGATTTTTTCTAGGTCATCTTCTCCTATGATGCGCGTGATAAAGGTTCTCCTCGAATACGGCTCTCGTTTGTGGGGAAGGTCCAGGCGCTCATACGAGACCGTGTAAAGGAGGTCGCCCTTCACCCAGCAGGTCGGGGAATCGAACGGGTAAGGGAGGGGCGGATCAAGGGTGAGGAGATGATGGTAGGGCTCCACCTTGCGCGGATCAGTCGTGCTGAGGGGAACTATCGTGCACAGTTTTTCTCGCCGACGGAACTTTGGGGAGACCACGATCGCAGGTCTCGGCTTCACCATTTCCGGGGCGATGAAACCCCTGAAATCACAGATCACGATGGTTCCAGGCTTCGGGTCGAACGGTAAGGCCATGGCTCCATTCCTTTGTGACCCATGATACCGTTCCAACCCCCACCAGCATTGTCCATGTGGAACAGCCCTTGACGCCGGGGGGGGCCCTGCGCCTGGTCTTCCCCAAAATTGGAAACCAAACGAAGTGAGCCCATCCCCATTTTGGAACCAGCCGTAAAGTAAGCTTTTCGGCCTCTGGAAAGCCCGGCGCCGATCTGGTCGGCCTCTGGAGCATGGGTTGAAATCACAGTATAGCCTCACATAAAAGCCCGTCGCCGGAAGGCCCTTCGCCCTCATTGCGGAGCAACAACGGCCTGGGGACGGCGGCGTCAAGGGCGCTTTCTCCCTTGACGCCGCCGAGCCCGGGCCGATTCATCCTCAGCGAGGGCGAAGGGCTCCGCCTGCTCCGCGCCGCGAATTCCAGGGGCGTCAGGTAGCCGATGGAACTGTGCGGGCGATGCAGGTTGTAATCCTGGTGCCAGGCCGCAAGCTTCCCGTGGACTTCGCCCATGCTCCGAAAGATTTCCACGTTCAGGCACTCGGCTCGCAGGCGGCCGTTGAAGCTCTCGATGAAGGCGTTTTCCGTGGGCTTTCCAGGCCGGATGAAGGCCAGGTTGACCTTGTGGAGATCGGACCAGGCGTCCATGACTTTTCCTGCGAACTCCGCGCCATTGTCCACCGTAATGGACAAGGGCTTGCCGCGCTCACAGATGGCCAAGTCCAGTGCCTCCGCCACGTCCGAGCCCAGGAGGCGCGGCTTGGCGTGGAGCGCGATGCATTCCTTGGTGAACTGGTCCACGACGGTCAGGATGTTTTTCACCCCGCGGTTCTTCAGCTCGGTCACCCCCCGCAGCCAAAACTTGGCACCCTCCGTCTGCTCGATCCAGAGCCCCCGGACCTCTTTCCGGCCATCCCGGCGAACCCCCAGGGCCAGGTAGATGGCTTTGTTCTTTACGGTTCCCTCGTCGCGGATCCGCACCCGCAGGGCATCCATGAACACCAGGGGGTACACGTGGTCTTCAAGGGAGGGACCTCCCTCGCCAAGGTCTTCCGCGGCTGAACTCCGGCTCCTGGGCGGGATCCCTCACTTCTTCAGGAAATCCTTGGCCTTCATGTGCTTGTAGTTTCCAAGGAGGAGATTGACGCCCGGCTCGGAGGAATCCGTATCCAGGGTGTCCATGCCATGGTAGAACTTCCGGTTGTGGTATTTCAGCTGGGCTTCGCCCAGTTCCGGCAGGCTGCGCAGGACGGCGAACACCAGGTGGACCGCCGGTTCCTGGGTCTGGAACTGGACAACGCCCTTCCGGTCCAGGAACAGGTTGTCCTCCTGCTTGCTGAAAGCGCGGGAGTAGAACAAGGTCCTTCCCTTGAAGGTGATGTACGTGCCGTCGGTGGCGATCGGGCAGGTCACGCCGTTGCTGGTGACGTCGAAGGTGAAGGACTGGCCTTTCTTGAAGGCCTCCATCAGGCTGAGGAACTTGGGGTGCCTGAGGTAGGAGGCGCCGTAGTCCACCCGGCCCGGGAGCATCCTTCGCTCGCTTTCGGTCCAGCCGTACATGATATTGCTGTGCTTGATGGATTCGGTCATGTCCGGGGGACGTTCGCGCTTTTCCTTGACCTTCTTGGGGATCTTTCCGGGCGATTCGCTCATGGGTTTCCTGATGGGCCCATTTGGGCCATGGATCGATCATCGCATGGGTTCAAGGGGCCTCCAATCAAGCGCCACGATGCAGACGCATCGATGCACTTCGCGGAGAAGGCAGACCGTCTATCCGACAAATCCGCCTGAGTCATCCCCTGTCCGTGCTGAAAAGCTCTCGAAACCTCCAGGACGAAGGAATCGTGATTGACGAGGACGCTCCTTCCGCTTCCCTGGAATCCGGGCAGATGAAGGGACCTCTCGTTTCGGAAGGAGGTCTTGACCCGATGTCAGATCGGACATATTCTGATGGGTCCAGACAAGAAGACAAGGTTCTGCCTGGCTCAAAGGTGAGATCCCAACCCCTCCCTTCTCCCGAGAGGCGCGAAGGGAATCTTGCTGCGGCAACTCCAACAAGGCGTGCTTCTGGAGCTTCCCCACTCCAGACCCATGCCCTCCATTGGCACCCGGTGTCACGAGCTTCGGATCACCGACAGGGACAAGATCTGGCGAATCAGCTATCGCACTGAGCCCGATGCGATCGTGATTTTGGAGGTCTTCAAGAAGAAGGACCGGGCCACCCCTCAGCTTGTGACCGACGAGTGCAAAGCAAGGCTGGCGAGGTATCTCAAGGCGATCAAGTAGGAGAACGACATGGACAAGGCAAGGCGAGCGAAGTTGGAAGCTGCTGGCTGGGCCGTCGGTACTCCCACCGACTTCCTCAAGCTTTCCAGCGAAGACGAGGCCTTCATTGACATGAAGGTAGCGCTGGCCGCCACCCTGCGGAGGCTCCGCATGGAGCAGCACCTCACCCAGCTTGCTGCCGCCAATCGGCTCCAGTCCAGCCAGTCCCGCGTGGCCAAAATGGAACGGGCCGACAAAACCGTCACCGTCGACCTGCTGATTCGCTCCATCCTGAAACTGGGTGGGACTCGCGAAACGGTGGCGGCTGCCCTCCACCCTTAGGCTTCGGATCTCCCAAGGTCCCCCACCCTTCCCGTCCTGGCGAGGAGGCAGCGCCTACGGGGAAGCCTCCAAGGCGGTCTCCCACCTCGGAAGCAGGGGGTCGACAGTCGAGCGGGAACATGGATCCTCCCCCCGATGAGCTGCTGCGTCAGGGTCCATCAGAAACGCGCCACGCCCCCGTCGGTCAGGGGCTCGCCCCTCCGTGAGCGCAGGACCCCTTCCATCTTTCGGCACGTATGCTCCAGCGCCGGGCATCAGCGGCCATGGCCACCTCCAAGCCAGCGCGTGCCTGGGTTCGCCAGGTCAAGCACCACGGGCGGATGCCTCCTCCTGCCCCCCTCTGCCATTCCGGAAGGCGTCGTCCCATGCCCAGCGGCCCGTGCTCGGCCATGGGAGGGGCCCCCTGCCGCCTTCTCCCCCCACAAGAGGCCTGCTGGAACGGACAGGCAGGAGATCCTTGATGCCACGCCATGGAGGCAGGCTAGCCCCACGCTCGTCCGGGCAAGGAGAGGCGCTGCGGGCGCGCGATAGCCGGCCCGAACCGCCGGGCGTCATTCGAGCTGCTGTCGGCCTGGAACGGGAAGGGGTAGGCCGGCCCAGGGCGCCGGCCGAGGCGCCGCCACCGATCCCTCGGCCCTCCTGAGCCCGGCCAAAGGGTGTAGAGCACGCGACCCTGGACGGCCTCCTCCGGAAGGGGGCCCCAGTGCCGGCTGTCGTAGCTGCACCCGCGGTTGTCGCCCACGCAGTACACATGCCCAGGCGGAACGACGAGGGGGCCAAGACCCGTTCGGGGGGGTCCGTCCACCCGGGGAAAGGGGCACGGTCCCCCGTCCCGGCCATTGAGCCACAACCGCCCTTCCCGGACCTCCACCTCGTCGCCGGGGAGGGCGCGGCCCTCCAAGGTGGCGCGAGGCGGGCCCGAAGCCATCCGCCCTCGGAGGGGCCCTTCCCTGGGCAGCCCCTAGGCCGAGGTGATCTGGGCCAGGGCGCCGTGGAGGTCGGCGCTGCCCCAGTGCTCGGCGTACTTGCCGCCCTCGATCCGCACGATGTCGGTCACCTGGATGGTGATGCGCCTGCCGGTGGGCGCGTGGCCGAGGAAGGGGCCGGTGTGGGTGCCGGCGAGGGTCTTCCGGGTGACCACTTTGCCGTTCTCCTCGATCTGGTCGTGGATCTCGACCTGGAGGTCGGTGAAGGCCCGCCGGAGGACCTGGGTGAAGAAGGCGAGGAAGCCTTCGGGGCCGTTGGGCGCGCCCGGCGCGGCGGTGCGGTTCACGAAGTCCGGGGCGACCAGGTCGCGGAAGACCTCCAGGTTCCCGTTCTGGATGATTTCGCGGTTGAAGCGTCGGACGAGCTCCTTGTTGGCGGTCATGGGGACTCCTGGGGGATTCGGGGGGCGGGCGGTGGATTGGCCCCCCCCCGGAAAGACGGATGGTGGGATGATGGGGCCCGGATCGTCAAGACAAGCGGCTCATTCGAGCGCCCGCCATGACCCTCCTTTTCCCAGGAGCCAGGCATGTCCGACACCCCCCTCATCCCCCAGAAGAGCCCCATCAAGGTGGCCGTCGAGGCCGGCAAGACCTACCACTGGTGCGCGTGCGGCGCCAGCGCGAAGCAGCCGTTCTGCGATGGTTCCCACAAGGGCAGCGCCTTCACGCCGCTGGCGTACACGGCGGACACGACGGGCGACAAGTGGTTCTGCGCCTGCAAGCACAGCGGCACCAAGCCCCTGTGCGACGGCACCCACAAGCGGCTCTGATCCCCCCGAGCCGGTGCCTCAACGCCCGGGCCCCGGGCACGCCTCCAGGCGGGTGGCGGGAACCTCCCGTTCGCCCAGGCGGAAGGCGAGCCGGAGGCCGCCCTGGGGATCCCGGGTGAAGGTGCCCTGGAGGCCGCTGGCGGGCACGTCGAGGCGCCCGTCGGCGGCCACCTGGCAGAGTTCGGCGGGGAATCCATCCCGCTGGAAGGCGAGGCGGCCCTCCCGAAGGGCCAGGGTGATCGTTCGCCGGCCGAGCTGGTATGTGCCCGCCAGGGCGCGGAGGAGGGCGGCATCGGCGGGCGGCCCCCCGGGAAGGGGCGCCGTGGCATAGGCGGCCAGGCGGTTGTCGTCGGAGGGCACCAGGATGCGGTCCGCGTCCAGGGCGAGGGAGGCGTTGACGGGGCCCTCGGCGGCGTAGAAGGCGCCGGCCACCAGGCCCGTCTCCAGGTCCAGGGCGTAGCTGTAGGCGCCTTCGGTCCCGGCGTAGACGAGGCCGCCCGCCACGACGGGGGCGCCCAGGACGCGGTACCGGAGGGCGGTGCGCCAGCGTTCCTGGCCGGTCTTCGCGTCCAGGGCCTGGAGGAACTGCTCGTCGGAGCTTCCGACCAGCACCTTGCCGCCGGCGATGGCGGGGGCGGTGAGCACCCAGGAGCCGTTGGGACGGGGGGTGCGCCACCGGAGCGCGCCGGTCTGGGCGTCCAGGGCGAAGACGGCCGCCGAGCGGGAGCCCACGTAGACGGTGCCCTCCCAGACCGCCGGGGAGGCCTGGAGGCCGCCGCCCGTATCGAACCGCCAGCGCTCCTGGCCGGTGGCGGCGTCCAGGGCGTAGACCCGCCCATCGAAGCTGCCGGCGTACACGAGGCCGTCCTTCACCGCCGGGCTGGTGCGCACCCGCTGGGCCGTGGCGAAGGCCCACCGGAGCTTCCCGGTGGCCAGGTCCAGGGCGCGGATGTGGCCGTCGCCGCTCCCGACGTAGACCACGCCGCCGGCGACGCAGGGGGAGGAGACCCAGAAGTCCCAGCCCAGGAAGTCGCCCGGCCGGGGCGGCAGGTCCGGGCCCCCGGCGAAGGTCCAGAGGGGACGGCCCGTCGCCACCTCCAGGGCCCGCACGACGTTGTCCCGGGCCTGGACGATCACCCGCCCTTCGGCGATGGCGGGGGAACAGGGGATGGGCGCGCCCAGGTCCACGGACCAGACCTCGCGGCCATCCTTCAGGTCCACGGCGCGGAATCGGCCGTCATCGCTGCCGAAGCAGGCCAGCCCCCCGGTGAGGGCCGGGGTGGAGCGGACCTTGCCCTGGGTGGTGACCGTCCACGCCACCGGCCCCGGCAGCCGGGCTGGTCCGGCGGCCACGCCCAGGTGATCGGGGCCCAGGCGGTACTGGGCGGGCGCCTGGGCGGTGAGCGGACCGGGGGCCAGGACCAGGGCGGCGAACAGGCAGGTCGGGTTCATGGGCATCTCCTGGATTCCACCGTCCTCCATCGCTCGTCCGCCTGCAAGGGGGGGTGGGGCGAAGGGGCCGGAACCAGGGGCGAACGGGAGAGGCGGGCGGGTACGCACCCGTCCCGGATCTCCGGCCGCGCGGGGGCCGGGGATCCGGGACGGGCCCGGGGGGCTTGGAAGGGCACCGCGGACCCCGGCCCTGCCCCCGGAGGCGGGTCCGCGGCGGGCTCAGGCGACCAGGCTCATTCGCCCTTGAGGGGGGCGGTGATTTCCTTGCTGGCCTTCTTGAACTCCTGGATGCCCCTGCCCAGCGACTTGCCCAGTTCGGGCAGCTTGGAGGGTCCGAAGAAGATCAGCAGCGCGACGCCGATCAGGAGGATCTCGGTCAATCCCAGGTTTCCCATGTCACTTCACCTTCTGGTTGTCACTTCCCGTGGGAAATGGTGAGTTTGAACTTCGGATGGCAGTCCTTGCACATGACCACGGACGGCTGGTGGCCGAAGTGGCAGGCGGTGCACGCCATGGCCCCGTAGTGGGACTTGTGGGGGTTGGGCAGGTGCGCATCCTTGGGGCGGGTCTTCTCGATGAGGGTGTCGAGGGGACCGTGGCAGGCCAGGCAGCGTTCGTCTTCGACGGAATCGCCCTTGGTGGGCACGCGGCTGGCGTGGCAGCCGGAACAGGCGAGGCCGGCCTTGGCATGGCTGGAGGCGAGGAACTGGCCGCCGGCCACGGAGGCGAAGGTCTCCTTCAGGAGCTTCACGTCCTCGGCGGAGGCCTTGCCCAGGGGCTTGCGGGCGCCGCGGACGGCGAAGCCCTTGGCGTCGCGGGTGTGGCAGACCTCGCAGGCCACGCCCGAATCGGGCTTGGCGTGGGCGGCGTGGAGGCGCGCGCTGAAGGCGTTCTTGCCGGCCTCAGCGGTCTTCTTGGCCGAGTCGTGGCAGGGGAGGCATTTGGCGATGCCATCCGCCTTCACCTTCGGGTGCTTGGCGCCCAGCTGGGCGGAGAGATCGGGATGGCAGGCGGTGCACGGTTGCGCGGCCTGCAGGGTGGTGAGGGACAGCATGCAGAGCATGCCGAGGAGGGTGGCCCAGCCTTTCATGCGTGGTTCTCCGGGAAGGGCCCCCCCTCGCGGGGAGGGGGGGCGGTTCCTTGGGTGGGGGCTCAGGCCTTCTCGGACGCGGCGTTGATGCCGGCGATGCGTCCGAAGACCGTGGCGTCAGGCGTGGCATTGCCGCCGAGGCGGTTGGCGCCGTGGAGGCCGCCGGTGACTTCGCCCGCGGCGTAGAGCCTGGGAATGGGCTTGCCCCAGATGTCCAGGACCCGGGCTTCCTTGTTGGTGCGGAGGCCGCCCATGGTGTGGTGCACGGCGGGCCACTGCGCGATGGCGTAGTAGGGGCCTTCCTCCATCAGGAGCATCGGGGCGGAGACGGCCTTGCCGAACTCGGGATCCTTCTTGTCCTTGAGGTAGCCGTTGTGGCGGGTGATGGTGTCCTTGAGGGTGGCGCCGTCCATGCCGATCTTGCGGCCCAGCTCCTCCAGGGTGTCGGCCTTGACGAAGCGGCCGCGGGCCATGCCCATCTCGACCTCTTCCTTGGTGCCCATCTTGGAGATCATCTTCTCGTTGAAGATGGAGAAGGTCTTCTTGCCGCCGGTGGCCAGTTCCGCGCGGCTGACGACGTCGCGGCGCTCGAGCTCGTTCACGAAGCGCTTGCCCTTCTCGTCGACGTAGACGATGCCGTAGCCGGGCCCGCGGAACGGGTAGACGGCGGGGGCGTCGAGGATGCCGGTCTCGGGATCAGCGTAGGGATAGAGCTGGATGAAGGCCATGTGGAGCAGGTCGGCGCCGATGGCCTGGGCGAAGCGGATCATCTCGCCGGTGGCGCCCTTGTGGTTGGTGCAGTTGTAGCCGGCGTTGAGGCTCGGGTTGTAGATCAGGCGCATGGCGACGTCGCGGCTGAAGCCGCCGGAGGCCATGACCACGGCCTTGCGGGCGCGGATGTTGATGGGGCCCTTGGCGCCCTTCACTTCGAGGCCGAGGACGGGACCGTCCACGTCCTTGCGCCAGATCCAGGTGACTTCGCTCTTGAGGCGGATCTTGGCGCCGCGCTTCTCGGCGATCTTGCGCAGGGCCTCGGTGAAGCCGCGGCCGACGCCCTCCACGCAGGTGTGGGTGCGGTACTTGCTGTGGCCGCCGGTGCGGTTGAGGACGTTGCGCAGCTTGAGGCCGCCCTCGTCGATCATCCAGTTCAGGGCCTTCGGGGACTCGGAGGTCAGCACCTCGACGAGCTCGGGGCTGCCGAAGTAGTCGCCGCCCTTGAGGGTGTCGTTCTTGTGGGTGTCGGCGCTGTCATCGCCCAGGGCGAGCTTCTCGCGGAGGTGAAGCTCGTCGGTCCAGGCGTTGTACTCGCCGCCGTTGATGATCGAGTTTCCGCCGTAGACCGGCATCTTCTCGAGGACGATGACGGAGGCGCCCTTGCCGGCGGCCTCGGCCGCGGCGGCCAGGCCGGCGAAGCCGGAGCCGATGACGACGACGTCATAGGACTCTTCCCACTTCTGGGGGAGGCGGCGCTTGCTGGGCTCGGTGCCGGCGGCGCCGAGGTTGAGGGCGAAGCCGCCGCTGGCGGCCGCCACGAGACCGGCCGTGAGGGAGGTCTTCAGGAAGTTGCGCCTGGAGTCGCCTTCGGCCGCGGCCGTCAGCATCTTGCTTTCGTTGTTAGAGTTGTCCATTACTGGCTCCTCTGGGGGGTGGGTTTTTGGCGTGAGTGCCTAAGTTATTTCAGAACTTGGCCTCTTAAATTCCCTTGATTTCCAATTGCAGGGTAGAAAGCGGGGATCCCCGATTGAAGGTGAGAAACCGGGGAGAAATCGGGTAGACGGGCATCCCCGATCCACATCAATCATTGTTTCAATTGGACTTGGTCTCTACCCGATTCCGGTATCCGAGCCTGCTAGGATGGATGCATCGCGAGAAAGGGCGATCAGGGAGCGCATGCCGCATTATGGAACGCTGCTAGATAAGTCGATTTTCCGGCAAGTTTTCGAATCGACGTCCAGTCTGGTCCTGCTCACGGACCCGGCGGGGGCCATCGTCCAGCTCAACCAGGAGGGCGCCCGCCTCTTCCCCAAGGAATCCACGGTGGGCGTCCCCTTCTGGATCCGCCTCGGCCTGGAGGAGGGCAGCCTGGAGGAGGTGCTCGCCCGGTACGGGAGCCTCCAGAGCCTCCTCGACGCCACCCAGAAGCGCTTCATCCCTGAGCGGTCGGACAAGGTCTACGACATCCACCTGGTCACCCTCGGGGCGGGCGGCGGCTCCCGGGACGGCTATCTCCTGATCCTCGAGGACGTCACGGCGCGCATCAACCAGCGCCTGGAGCTGGAGCGGCGGGTGGAGGACCGCACCCGCAGCCTGGCCCGCTCGCAGAAGATGCTGGAGAGCGTCTTCCAGGGCGTGGGCAAGGGGATCCTCCTGGTGGACGAGGACCGGGAGATCGTGGAATCCAACCAGAAGGCCTGCGAGATCTTCGGCCTCCAGCCGTCGAACATCCTGGGCATGCCCATCCGGGCGCTGTGCTGCGCGCGGGGCGGGGATCGCCTGCACGACCTCTTCGGGACCCTCGTGGAAAACCAGGTGGTCAGCGAGGAGATCGACGCCGTCTACATCGACCGGCGGGTCTTCCCCGCCGTCTTCACCATCAGCCTGATCGTGGTGGACGGGGCCCGGCTCTGGACCGTGATCGTGGACGACATCTCCGAGCAGAAGGGCATGAAGCTCCAGCTCGAGCAGGAGAAGCACCTCACGGAAGAGGCGAACATCACCCTCCGCCACGTGCTCAAGAGCATCGAGGAGGAGCAGCAGGAGCTGGTGGCCCGCCTCTCGCGGGTCATCGCCGAGGACATCCTGCCCACCCTGGAGAAGCTCAAGGCCTCGCTGGGGGACGAGGTCCAGGCGGGCTACGTGGATTTCATCGAGGAGCTCCTGGTCTCCCTCACCCAGGGCTCGGAGGCGGAGCTGGACATCGGCCTGCTCCACCTCAGCAAGACCGAGGTCCGGATCTGCAAGCTGATCAAGGCCGGGTTCAGCACCAAGGACATCTGCAACATGATGAATCTCGCCTTCGACACCATCCAGACCCACCGGAAGAACATCCGGAAGAAGCTCGGCCTCGCCGGTTCCGGCAGGACGAGCCTGTACGGTCATCTCGCGAGCAGGAAGATCTGATGGAGCGCCCCGTGCAGTCCCCGAGCAGGAAGATCAGGAAGGAAGGAACCGTCATGTTCGACGAGGCGTATGACGTCGTCGTCGTGGGCACGGGATTCGCCGGGCTCTCGGCGGCCATCGAGGCCCGGGAGGCCGGGTGCTCCGTGCTGGTGATCGAGAAGATGCGGGTCCCCGGCGGCAATTCGGCCATCAGCGGCGGCATGTTCGCCGTGGTGGGCTCCCCCCTGCAGGCCGCGGCCGGCGTCCAGGATTCTCCCGACGTCCTCGCCGCGGACATGATGCGGGCCGGCAAGGGCCTCAACCATCCGGACCTGGTCCGGACGGTGGCGGACCATTCGCTGGAGGCCTTCCTCTGGACCCGGGACCACCTGGGGGTCGCCTACGACGACGACCTCATCCACGGCGGCGGCCATTCCATTCCCAGGACCTACATCACCCCCAATTGTTCGGGCGCCGCCATCGTCCAGGCGATGCTGGTCAAGTGCCGGGAGCTGGGCATCCCGGTCCGCATGCAGTGCGCCCTCAAGGACCTGGTCCGCGACCGCACGGGCCGGGTCGTGGGCCTCTCGGTCCAGGACGGCTACATCTTCCCCATGCCGGACAGCGGGCGGATCCTGGCGGTGGAGGCCCGGAGGGGCGTCGTCCTCGCCTCGGGCGGCTTCAGCCAGGATGTGGCCTTCCGGTCCGCCCTGAACCCGGCGCTCGACGCCGCCATGGACACGACGAACCATCCCGGGGCCACCGCCGAGGGCCTCGTGGCCGCGATGCGGGTGGGCGCCCTCCCCGTGCACCTGTCCTGGATCCAGCTGGGGCCCTGGACCTCCCGGGACGAGGCGGGCTGGGGCGTCGGCTCCATGTTCTCGGTGCTGGTGGGCTTCCCCTACGGGATCATGGTGGACGCCACCACCGGCAGGCGCTTCGTCAACGAGCTCACGGACCGCCTGTCCCGGGCCCGGCGCATCTGCCTCGCCGGCCGGGACCCCATGGTGATCGTGGGAGCGGCGGCGGCCACCCGGTACCCCAACCTGGCCCAGTGCCTGAAGCGGCAGGTGGTCCGGCGGTACGAGACCCTCGAGGACCTGGCCGCGGACCAATCCATCGACCTGAAGGCCCTCACCGCCACCCTGGCGGCCTACAACCAGGGGGTGGACCGGGGCGCCGATCCCGAATTCGGGAAACCGGTGAAGGCCGACGCCGCCCACCGGGTCGAGCCGCCCTACTACCTGGCGCGCCTCAAGCCGAAGGTCCACTACTGCAACGGCGGGGTGCTCATCAACCCCCGGGCCCAGGTGCTGGACGCCCAGGGGCTGGCCCCCATCCCGGGCCTGTACGCCGCGGGCGAGGTGACGGGCGGCGTGAACGGCGCCTGCCGGATCCAGGGCGTGGCCATCTGCGAATGCATCGTCTTCGGCCGGATCGCCGGCCGGGGCGTGGCGGGGGTTGGGCCGTCCGCCATTGTCGACCGATCCGATCAGGATTAGGATGATGGGGCCGGCGGCGTCCGTACAATCCGGCAGCCGTCCCGTCCGACACTGGACAGATCGAAGCGGGGCCCCCCATGCCTGAACTCAACGCCACCCTCATCCACCGCCACGTCGTGGCCGATGGCCTCGTCATCCTCCGGGTCGCCCCGGACGGCTGGGACTTGCCCGCCTTCAAGCCGGGCCAGTTCGCGGTCCTGGGCCTGCCCTCCGAGGCGCCCCGCACCCCCGGCTCGGACCCGGAGGAGGGCACCCCCGATCCCTTCCCCCGGCGGGCCTATTCCATCGCCAGTTCCTCCCTGGGCCGCGACTACCTGGAGTTCTACATCGTGGAGGTGAAGTCGGGCGCCCTCACGCCCCGCCTCCTGGCCCTGGAGGTGGGCGACCGGCTCTGGCTGGGGCCGAAGCTCACGGGCATGTTCACCCTGGACCAGATCGAGCCGGGGAGGAACCTGATCTTCATCGCCACGGGCACGGGCCTGGCGCCCTACATGTCCATGCTGCGCACCCATCTGGCGGCCGAACCCACCCGCCGGTTCGCGGTGATCCACGGCGCCCGCCTGCCCCGCGACCTGGGCTACCGGGAGGAGCTGTTCCACCTGGAGCGGGACCACCCCCACTTCGCCTACTTCCCCGTGGTGAGCCGCCCCGGTGCGGACGGTCAGCCGTGGAGCGGCGCCACGGGCCGCCTCCAGGACTTCTGGCGCACCCGCCCCCTGGACGCGCTCTGGGGCGCCCCGCCCTCCCCCGCCGACACGGACCTCTTCCTCTGCGGCAACCCGGGGATGGTCGAGGCGATGATGGGCCTCCTGGAAGCCGAGGG
The DNA here is from genome assembly GCF_030295425.1 of Mesoterricola sediminis. Taxonomy (NCBI): domain Bacteria; kingdom Pseudomonadati; phylum Acidobacteriota; class Holophagae; order Holophagales; family Holophagaceae; genus Mesoterricola; species Mesoterricola sediminis. The sequence goes on from NZ_AP027081.1 coordinate 2,962,352, forward strand.
CTTCCGGCAGCACACCCGGAAGACCCCCGGCCAGATCCACTTCGAGGCCTACTGGTAGGCGACGCCCTCAGGGACGGCGCAGGGCCGTGCCGTAGCGATCGCCCTTGCGGGCGCAGGCCGCCAGCCAGCCTCGCGCCTGGGCGCGGTCCAGCAGCGGGGCGGGGACGAAATCCGAGACCAGGATGACCGTGGCGCCCGGGGCGCTGGTGGTCAGGAAGGCCTGGATGGGCGCCCACGGGTGCTCGCCCTGGGCCAGGAGTTCGGTGGCGTCCAGGCAAAGCCCGGCCGTGTCCTCGCGCACCCAGTCGGGCCAGGCCTCGGCCACGTCCACCGGCCCGCCCGCAGCCGGGCAGGCCTCCGCGTCCAGGCCCAGGGCCCCGCGCAGGATGCCCATCAGCTCGGGCAGGGGCACACCCGACACCTGGGCGGCGTGGGCCAGGGTGGCAAACCGGGCGACCGTGGCCCGCAGGACCGGGTTGCGCAGTTTGGCGAAGGCGGGGGCGGCGGCCACGAGGGTGTCCTCAAGGCCCGGGTGGGCGTCCAGCAGATCGCCGATCCGCGTCTGGGGGGTGATCTCCATGTCAGGCCTCCTCGTATTGGAGCAGCCGCCGGTCCCCTTCCAGGGCGCGGAGGCGGGTGAGGTCCTGGGTCACCTCCAGGGTGCCCAGGTAGGCCCCCCCGGCGTCCCGCAGGGCGAAGTAGCGGATGTGGATGAACTTCCCGCCCATCTGGATCCAGAACTCGGCCACGCTCTGGCGCCCGGCCCGGAAATCCGCGAGGATCCGGTCGACGATGTGGACGCTCTTGGGGGGATGGCAGTTCTGCACGTGGCGGCCGATGATGGCGCGGCTGCGCTCGAAGACGCGGTCGGGGCCCTCGCTGAAGAAGGCGACCCGGTCCTGGGCGTCCACCAGGGTCAGGTCGACGGGCAGGGTGCTGAAGAGGGCCTGGAGCTGCTGGAAGGAGAGGGTGCCGCTGGCGAAGGCGACGGTCTGGGCGTCCGGGAGGCGGATCGCGCCCGTGTCCACCTGGGCTTCGGCGGGGCGGTAGGCGTCGCCCGGCGCCACGAGGCACCAGCCGTACTCGGGGCTCTGGCGCCAGATCTCGGCCCATTCCTCCTCGGTGAAGAGCCCCTGGCACATGGGCAGGAGGATGTGCTCCTCCTTGTAGACCATGCCCTCCAGGGCCGCCAGGGCGGGCTCGAGGACGGAGGCGGCCAGGATCTTCAGCTCCTCCCCGCAGAGGGTCTCCTCCCGGAGGGCCTGGGTCGTGGCCTTCAGCAGTTCGCGCACTTCGTCGTCCTTGCCCCACATGACCTTGCTGGGCCCGGTGTTGCCGTGGCGCTCCAGCACGCTGAAGACGAGGTTCTCCTTGCGGCGGTAGTGCTTCTCCACGTCCATCACGGGCTGGAGGGCCGCGAGCAGGGCGAGGCGGGCCTCCGTGGGCGTGGACCGGTCGGCGAGGTCCGCCAGGGCCCCGGCCGACTTCCGCACCTGGGCCACGGCCTCGAGGAGGGCCGCGTTCTCGGCCTTGAACTGGTGCACGGGGTGGCCGGCGGGCAGCGGCATGGAGGGGCAGGGCTTGGCGCTGACCTCCTTCAGGACCTCGGCGTGCATGTCGCACATGGCCCGCACCTCGTCCGAGCTCATGCCGTCGGCCATGAGCTGCTGCTCCATGGCGGCGATCTCGGCCGGGTCCACCTCGGCGACCAGGCCCTTGAGGCGCTCCTTCACGGCTTCCGGCGCCTCGCCCCGGTGGAGGTGGAGGATCACCTCCTTCAGGGTCTGGATGCGCATCGATTGATTGTTGATCAGTTCACTCACGGGGCCCTCCGCCTGCGATGCCCCAGCATCCGGCGGGAAGGCCCGGCGTTCCTTGACGGGGGTCAAGCGGAGGGTGGATTTCCTTCCTCCAGGGCGGCGTCCAGGTCCGCGGGCGAGAACGGCTTGGCGAGGACCCGGACATCCGGGAAGCGGGCGAGGATGCGAGGCACCCGGTCATCCCCAGGGCCGGTGAACAGGACCAGCCGAAGCCCGGGCCGGATGCGCAGGAGCCGCTCGAGCAGCTGGACCCCGTCCAGGCCGGGCATGCTCAGGTCCACCACCGCCACGTCCAGGTCCCCCTCGCCCGCGGCGGAGCGCACGCCCTCCTCGCCGCTCCCGGCCGTGAACACCTGGTGGCCGCGGGGTTCCAGCATGGCGAGGGTGGCCATGCGCAGGGCGGGATCATCCTCCACGAGCAGGATGCGGCGGCGCGGCGACGGGGGCGGGTCGGCGGCCTCGGCGGGAGGGGCGGCGGCCGCCGCCACGGGGAAGCCCAGGGTAACCCGGGTGCCCTGGCCGGGGGTGCTCTGGATCTCGAAGGTGCCGCCATGGGCCTTCATTGTCCCGAAGACCTGAGACAGGCCCAGGCCGGTGCCCAGGCCCGGCGCCTTGGTCGTGAAGAACGGCTCGCTGGCCCGGGCCAGGACGTGGTCGGGCATGCCTTCCCCCGTGTCCTCCACCACCACCAGGAGGCGGCCGCCGCCGGCCGCGCGGGTGGAGAGGGTGATGCGGCCCCCGCCGGGCATGGCGTCGCAGGCGTTCACGCAGAGGTTCATCAGGGCGGTGGAAATGGCGCTGGCCTCGCCGCGAATGGCCGGCAGGCCGGGCTGCAGGTCCAGGCGCACCTCCACCTGCTTGAGGGTGGTCCGCTCCAGGAGCTCCGCCTCCGCCCGGACCAGGTCGTTGAGATCCACGTCGGCCTCGCCCACCAGTTCCCGGCGGCTGAAGTCGCGCAGGGACCGCACCAGGTTCCGGCCACGGACGGAGGCCTGGACGATCAGGTCCGCCATGCGCCGCAGGTCGGCGTCGCCGCCGTACTTCTCCTGCAGCACGGATCCCAGGCTCAGGATGGCGCCCAGGACGTTGTTCATGTCGTGGGAGAGCCCGCTCACCAGCCGCCCGATGGCCTCCAGCCGCTGCAGGTGGTTGACCTCCGCCTCCAGGCGGCGGCGCTCACGGCCCGCCTCGGCCTCGGCGGTGACATCCCGGGTGAGGGAGAGGACACAGGGCGTCCCTTCCAGTTCGACGACCCGGGCGGACATCTGCCCCTGGATGACGCCCCCGTCCTTGTGCAGGAAGTCCGCTTCCAGGCCCAGGCAGACGCCGGTCGCCTCCAGGGCGGCCACGAGCCGCGCGCGGTCCTCGGCGTGGGCCCAGATGGTGCGCTCCGGGTCGAGGGAGGACCGGCCCAGCACCTCCTCGCGGGTCCACCCGAGGGTCCGGGTGAAGCCCTCGTTGACGTCCACATAGACGCCATCGGCCAGCCGGGTGATGTTGATGGCGTCGGGCGTCAACTGGAAGACCCGGGCGAAGTGGCGCTGGGACGCCTCCAGGGCCTGGCGCGTCTCCCGCGCCTCGGTGATGTCGGTGAGGGTGGCCGCGGCGGCCACGCTCCCGCCCCCGTTCCCCACGGGCACGGCGTTGAGCTGCAACCAGCGGGTCGTCCCCCCGGGACGGCGCAGGCCCAGGGTCCCCCGCCGGAGGGGTTCGCCGCCCTCGATCACGGCGCGGACGGGGTGGGCCTCCGCGGGGAACGGACCCCCGTCCTCCCCGAAGGCCTCCCAGCCCGCGGGGGGCTGGAGCCAGGGCCCCAGGAGGCCGGGCCGGAGGCCCAGGATGCGTCCGGCCTGGGGATTGGCGAACACCGCCCGCCCCTCCCGGTCGAACAGGATGAAACCTTCGTTCAGCGCCTCCAGGGCGGCCCGGAAATAGGAATCCCCTTCCTGGGCGGCGGTTTCCGCCCGCTGGCGCCGCGTCACCTGCAGGAGCACCACCGCCGTCAGGAGCAGGGTGCCCACCAGCCCTTCCCAGAGGAGGGCCCGGGAGGACCGGGTACCCACCGCCTGGCCGAACCCCGGCCGGGCCCGGACGACCAGGGTCCAGGTCCGGTGTCCGAAGGCGAACCGCGCCTGGGCGGCCAGGGCCCGCGGATCCGGGGTCGGCGGCGGCTCCGGGGGATAGAGGCGGGGGCCCCCGGCGGCCGTCCCGTCGAAGAGCTCGAGGGTGGTGTCCGCGTTCCAGTGGCCCTGGATGCCCGCGACCAGGTCCCGCACCCGCAGGGCGGCGTAGACCCAGCCGGCCGGTTCCGAGGCGGGGCGTCCCTCCCGGGCGACCGGCAGGTACATGAGCACCCCGGGTTCCCCGCCCTCCGGGGCGTCCTGGAGCAGGGTCACCTCGGGGCTGAGGGCGAGGTCGCCGTGGGCGGCGGCCAGGTCCAGGGCCTCCCGCCGGGCGGGGTCGGAGAGGGGGTCGAACCCCAGCACCAGCTGGTTGCGCGGCGTCCTCGGCTCGATGCGGATCACGGGCGCCAGCCAGGGCCGGGGCCCCGGGGGCCGCACCGCGAAGTCCGCTTCCCCCTCCCGCCGGAGGGTGGCCACCAGCGCGCCCACCTCCGCCTCGGAGACGCGCTGCTGGTAGCCGAAGGCCAGGATGCCCTTGAAGGCGCCCCCGAGGTCCAGGCTCTCCACGTAGCGGTGGAACCCCTCCCGCGAGGTGCCGGACGCGCGCACGTGGCCACCCAGGCCGCGGAGGATCTGCCCATGGGCCTCCAGCCGCTGTTCCAGGCGGCGCTGCACGTCCTGGACCCGGCCTTCGAACTTGGCGCGGACCGCCTCGGCCTCATTGGCGGCGGCGATCCGCCACGTGAGGTAGGTCAACCCCAGCCCGCCGGCCAGAACCAGACCGCCAAAGACCAACCAGGGGGGAACCCGGCGCGCAAGGCGGGAAAGGAACTGGCGGGTAGCCGCGTTGGCCATCCAGGCGTCCTCGGGGGGGTGAGGATTTCAACTATATGAAGAAGGCCTCCTCCTGTCGAATATTTAGATATTTTTTTCTAATCCCGTCCCGGCGGGGCGCGCCGGGACGGGCGGCGGCCGGTTCAGGGCAGGCAGCGGATGCAGTCCCCGCAGGGACACGGCAGGGCCGGACAGCAGGTGAGGTCGCAGCCGAGGTCCCCGGCCGGGGCGGCGGGGGCGAAGGCCGGCCCGAAGGCGGCGAGGAGGAAGGCGAAACAGACGAATCGGCGCAGGCGGCGTGCAGGTTGCATGGCGGGTCTCCAAGGGCCTCGCGGGCCCGGACTTGGGATGCCCCGAGCCCGCGCCTGTGACGGGCCGCCGCCGGACCGGAGGTATCATGCCAGGGAAGGAGCCCCGCCCGTGTCCGAAGCGCCCCAACCCGCCCATCCCTCCTGGATCGAGGTCGACCTCGGCCAGTTCCGGCGCAATGTCGGGCTCATCCGTTCCTTCATCGGCCCGACGCGCTTCTGCCTTCCCGTGAAGGCCAACGCCTACGGCCACGGCCTCCGGGCCATGGGCCTCGCCGCGGAGGCGGCGGGCCTGGACTACCTGGGGGTGGCCCACCTGCAGGAGGGGGTGCAGCTCCGGGAGGCGGGGGTCACCCTGCCCATCCTGGTGCTCGGCGCCATCCACGCGGACCAGATCCCGGACTTCATCCGCTACGACCTGGAAGTCAGTGTGAGTTCCCGCTTCAAGGCCGACCTGGTGGCCAGCGCGTGCGAGCGCCTCGGGCGGGTGTGCCGGGTCCACCTGGAGGTGGATACGGGCATGCAGCGGACCGGTGTCCGCCCCGGGACGGCGGTGGAGCTGTTCGCCCACCTCCGGGACCTGCCCTGTGTGGAGGTGGTGGGCATCTACTCCCATCTGGCCACGGCCGACCTTCCCGGCGACCCCTTCGCCCTGGCCCAGATCGCGGCCTTCGAGGCCCTCCTCCGGGACCCGGTCTTCGCGGGGGTCCCCCTGCTCCGCCACCTGTGCAACTCCGGAGGCACGGCCCACTTCCCCCAGGCCCACTACGACATGGTCCGGCCCAGCATCATGGTGTTCGGCTACCCGCCCGAGCAGGCCCCCGGGGCCCTCCAGGGCCTGGCGCCCTGCTTCTCGCTGAAATCCAAGGTCTCGTACTTCAAGGTCGTGGAGGCCGGCCAGGGGATCAGCTACGGCCACACGTACGTCACGTCCCGGCGCACCCGCATCGTCACCGTGCCCGTGGGCTACGGGGACGGCTACCGCCGCGCCCTCTCCAACCGCGCGGAGGTCCTGATCCGGGGCCGGCGCTTCCCCATCGTGGGGACCATCTGCATGGACCAGCTCATGGTGGACGTGGGCGACGCCGAGGTGCGGGTGGGCGACGAGGTGGTCCTCATCGGCCGCCAGGGCGCGGAGGAGATCCCCCTGGTGGAGATCGCCCGCCTTTGCGGCACGATCCCCTACGAGATCCTCTGCCAGTTCAACGGCCGCATCCCCCGGGTCTACGTGGGGTGAAGGCGGAGGGCCCCCCTTTCTGAGCCCGGGGCATCAACCGAAGGCGTCGCTCGTTCGTATCTTCGGTATCAAGGATCGATCATGCGCCCCCTCGCCCTGCTCCTCCTGTGCGGTCTGGCCGCCTTCGGCCAGGCCCCCCTGGTCCTGCCCTGGTCGGGCACGCCGGCCAAGCCCCTGGTGCTCAAGGCGGAGGACGGGGGACCCGGCAAGGTCGAGCTGCGGGTGGAGGCTGAACCCGCCGGCCTGCGCCTCCGCCTCCGCAGCGACCAGCGGACCTTCCTGACGCGGGACCGGGGCTACCAGAACGGGGACGGCCTCATCGTGGTCCTCGCCCTGCCCGAGCGCGGCGCCCCGGCGCGCCGGTTCCGGGTCCTGGGCTTCTCCGGCGCCGCCTCCTGGCAGGGGGCCTTCACCTGGTACCGGGATGTGGCCCTGGACATGAGCCCCCTCCCGGGGGCCCGCATGTCCTGGACCGTGGACCGCGCCCTGTCCTGGGAGATCCGCGTGCCCTGGGCCGACCTCGCGCCGTACCACCCCCTGCTCACCCCCGAGATCGGCCTCAACGCGTGCTTCATGCGGGCGGAGGGAAAGGGCGCCCGGGCCTTCAGCCTTCTGGCCGATCCCCACCTCCAATGGGAGCAGCACCCCCGGGCCTACGTGGGGGCCCGCTTCGCCCAACCCCCCGCCGTGCCGGGCGCCTGGTCCGCCCTGCCCGCCCAGGGGCGGCTGGAGGCCGGGGCGCCCCTGGTCCTCCAGACGGGCGCCGCCCTCCCGGTCCAGGCCCGCCTGCGGATGCCCGACCTCGCGGTGGACCTGCCCCTGTCCATCCCCGCCGGCCGGGGTCCCCGGAAGGTGGCCCTGCCCCAGCCTCTGCCCGAGGGCACGCACCGCCTGGAGATCCAGGGCCCGGAGCGGACCCTGGCCTGGTCCGTCACCGTGCTTCCGGCCGGAGGTCCCGGGCCCCTCGCCCAGGCTCTGGAGGCGCTCGGCCCCCGCCTCGATCCAGGCACCCGGGCCACCCTCGCCTTCCGCCTCGCGGAGGCCCAGAAGACCGATGAGCGCCTGGCGCCCTGGGAGCCGGCGCCCGCCGTCCTGACGGCCCTGGCCACCACCCGCGAGGACCTGAAGGCCCTGGCGGCGGGTCGGGATCCGGTGGCGTCCCGCCCCGGCCTCCAGCGGCGGGCCTACCGCAGCGCCCTGGACGGCACCCTCCAGCCCTATTCCCTGCGGGTGCCCGAGCATCTCCAGCCCGGGGCCCGCTATCCCCTCCTGGTCTTCCTGCACGGCAGCGGCCAGGATGACCAGCGCGTCCTGGAGCGGCGCCGGGCCCCCCAGGGCTGGTTCGAGCTCGCCCCGGCGGGCCGGGGCACCTCCAACGCCTTCAGCGCCGACCATGCCCAGGACGACCTGCGGGAGGCCCTGGCCGACGTGCTGGCCCGGTACCCGGTGGATCCCGCCCGCATCGTCCTGGCCGGCTTCAGCATGGGGGGCTACGGGGTCTACCGCACGGCCCTGGCGCGGCCCGGGGTCTTCCAGGGCCTCGCCGTGTTCAGCGGCTCGCCGGACCTGGGACCCCGCTGGCTGGGCCCGGGCCATCCGGATTTCCGGGATCCCGCCCTCCAGGCGCGTTTCCGGGGCATGCCCATCTTCATCTTCCACGGCACCGAGGACCGCAACTGCCCCTTCGAGGCCACCCGGGACCTGGCCAAGGGGCTGGAGCGGGCCGGGGCCCTCGTCACCTTCGTGACGGAGGCCGGCAAGGGTCACGAGAACCCGGCCCCGGACACCCTGGAGGGGTTCTTCGCGTGGCTCCATCGCCTGCCCCATGAGCCCGGCGCCCACCCGCGCAGGATGTAGAGGAAATCAAAAACATCGGGAGCGAAAAGCGGTCGCAAGTCATCCAGACCCTGTTTTTCGCCTCGCTCGCAGGGGGCTTTCCTATAATGGCCGTGCCCACTCCGGACGGACCGGGGGCGGCCCCTGGGAGTCTGCCATGAGCCTCGTGACCAAACTCGATGACCTGCGCATGCGCGGGAAGTTCTCACTTCTGCTCGTCATCCAGGCCATCGCCCTGGTGGTCATCGGCGTCGTCGGCTGGACCCTCGTGAGCGGCCTGGAGGCCTCCGGCGCCAACGCGGACGAGCAGCTCCTGGAGGTGACGGCCCTGTCCCGGACCCTCAACGACATGAACCTGGTCCGCACGGCCCACGTCAGCCTCATCGGCTGCGCCAACGAGCCCGACTACGTGGCCGCCCGCAGCGCCAAGCTCAAGGACTACGAGGACGCCGTGCAGAAGGACCTCAAGGCCCTCGCGGGCCTGGCCTGGGACCCGGCGGAGCGGACCCTCCTGGAGGCCGCCGAGAAGGCCTACCAGAAGTACGTCGCCGGCTTCCCCGCGATCCTGGCCGAGTCCAAGGCCGACCACGCCGCCAAGAACGTGGCCCGCCTCATGGAGGCCAACATCGGCATCATCCGGGAGGCCCGGGAGACCATCCAGAAGATCCAGAAGGGCTCGGAGACCGACGCCGTGGCCGCCCTCAAGGAGGGGGCGCGCCAGTCCGCCCGCGGCAAGATCGCCATCCTGGCCGTGTCCGTGCTCGCCCTGGCCCTGAGCGGCCTCTTCAGCCGCGTCGTGGGCCGGCGCATCGCCTCCCGGGCGGAGGAGATCGAGGACGTCATGAAGGGCGTGGCCCGGGGGGACCTTTCCCGGGCGCCGAAGGCCACCGGTCTGGACGAGCTGAGCCAGGTGTCGATCCACCTGGCCGAGGTGGTGGAGAGCCTCCGGAAGGATATCCAGGCCATCAGCCAGGCCGCTGAAGGCACCGCCTCCAGCGCCACCCAGCTCTCGGCCACCTCCGAGCAGGTGAACCGCACCACCGAGGACCTCCGCCATAGCACCGAGCAGGAGCGGGTGGCCATGGAGCGCTCCTCCGCGGCCCTGGAGGAGATGAACGCCAATATCCAGCACGTGAAGACCAACGCCCAGCGGGCCCAGGACCTGGCCATCCGGTCCCAGGACGCGGGCCGGGAGGGCCTGGCCGCGGTGCGCGCCACGGGGACCGCCATGACGGCCATCGAGGAGAGCTCGGCGCGCGTCGGCCGCATCACCACCGTCATCACCGACATCGCGCGCCAGACCAACCTCCTGAGCCTGAACGCGGCCATCGAGGCGGCCAAGGCCGGGGCCCAGGGCAAGGGCTTCGCCGTGGTGGCCGAGGAAGTGCGCAAGCTGGCCGAGCGCAGTGGCCAGGCCGCCAAGGAGATCACGGCCCTGATCCAGGAAAGCGCCGAACGGGTCGCCCTGGGCACGGGCTCCGTGAAGGAGGCCACCACGAGCCTCGATCGCATCGAGGCCCACGTCCACGACAACGCCAGCCAGCTCAACGAGATCGCCGCGGCCATGGAGGAACAGGGCCGCGCCAGCGAGGACGTGGTCCAGGCCATGGGCTCCGTGGCCGCCATGGTGGAGCGCAACGCCTCCGCGGCCACCGAACTCTCCTCCACGGTCCAGGAGACGGTCCGAACCACCGAGGAGCTGGCCGCCCTGGCCCAGCGCCTCCAGGACCTGACCCGGCGCTTCCGGCTGGCCTGACCGCGGGGCCCGGCTGACCCGGCGGGCATACGGGTTAATCTGATCCCATGCTCGAGCTCCCGAAGACCGCCACGGCCCCCTTCTGCCCCTCGGAGGTGCGGGGGTCGGTGGCGTTCACGCCCGGGGCGGGCGGCTGGCGGAAGTTCCTCCAGTTCGCCGGGCCCGGCCTCCTGGTGTCCGTGGGCTACATGGATCCGGGCAACTGGGCCACGGACATCGAGGCCGGCTCGCGCTTCGGCTATGGGCTCCTGTCCGTGGTGGTGCTCTCGAGCCTCGCGGCGATGCTCCTGCAGACCCTCGCCCTCCGCCTCGGCCTGGCCACGGGCCGGGACCTGGCGCAGCTCTGCGGGGAGCGGTACCGCCCCGGCGCCGCGAAGACGCTGTGGATCCTGGCGGAGCTGGGCATCATCGCCACCGACCTGGCGGAAGTGCTGGGCTCGGCCGTGGCCTTCCACCTCCTCCTGGGCGTCCCGCTCGCGACGGGGGTCGCGCTGACCGCCCTGGACACGGCGATCATCCTCGCCCTCAAGGGGCAGAAATTCCGGGAGCTGGAAGCCATCATGCTCGGGCTGGTGGCCACCATCGGCCTCTGCTACCTGGCCCAGGTCGTCCTCGTGAAGCCGGCCTGGCCGGAGGTGGCCCGGGGCCTCGTGCCCTCCCTGGGCACCCTCGCCCACCGGGAGCCCCTCTACCTGGCGGTGGGCATTCTGGGCGCCACCGTCATGCCCCACAACCTCTACCTGCACTCCTCCATCGTCCTGACCCGGCAGGTCGACCCGGACCCGGCCTCCCGGGCCGAGGCCATCCGCTGGGCCCGGCTCGACAACATCCTCTCCCTCTCCCTGGCCATGGTGGTGAACGTCCTCATCCTCGTCCTGGCCTCGGCGGTCTTCCACGCCCACGGCCGCCACGAGGTGGCCAGCATCCTCGACGCCCACCGTCTCCTGGCGCCCATCCTGGGGACGTCCGCGGCGGGGGTGCTCTTCGCGGTGAGCCTCCTCGCGGCGGGCCAGAGTTCCACGTTCACGGGCACCGTCACCGGCCAGGTGATCCTGGAGGGCTTCGTGAACCTCAAGATCCCCTGCTGGCAGCGCCGCCTGGCCACGCGCGCCCTGGCCCTCCTGCCGGCCCTCGCGGGCATCGCCTGGCTCGGGGAGGGCGGGGCCGGCAAGCTCCTCGTCCTCAGCCAGGTGGCCCTGAGCCTCCAGCTGCCCTTCGCCCTGTGGCCCCTGATCCGGTTCACGGGCGATCCCGGCCTCATGGGCCCCTTCGTGAACAGGCCGTGGGTCTCGGCCCTGGCCTGGACCATCTTCGCCGTCGTCACGGCGGCCAACCTCTGGCTCGTGGCCATGGTGCTGGGATAGTTGCCCCTCCGGGGGGCCGCATGATATCCAGGAGGCACCGGGAGGTCCCGCAGTGACATTCTTTCCGCCCCGCCCCGAGGGGCACGACGACCCCCCCTGGGTGACCGGGTTCATGCAGGCCAGCCCCTACCTGCGCCTTTCCGGGATGCGGGCCGACGCGGTGGGCCGGGGCACGATCCGCCTGGTCCTGCCGGCCCGACCCGAATGGCGGGGCAGCGTGGCCCGCAACCGTGTGCACACCGGCAGCCTGTGCGTGCTGGCCGACACCGCCTGCGGGTTCTCGGTGGCCACCCTCCAGGACAGCCCCAGCCCCGTGGTGACCCTGGACCTGCGCATGGACTACCTGCGCTCGGCGGACGCGGACCTGGACCTGGTCTGCGAAGCGACCTGCCACCGGCTCTCCCGGAGCGTCGCCTTCGTCCGGGCGGAGGTCACCCAGCCGGGAAACCCCGACCTGGTGGCCTACGCGAGCGCCACCTTCATGCGCCCCGCGGCCGGGGCCAAGCGTACTGGCGAGCGCCCAGGGCCCTCCCCCGCCCTGCATCCCCTCCCGCCCGAGGTCCTGGCCGCCGCGGCCCGGGCCGACCAGCCCGCCCTGCCCCGGGGCCGCTCCCCCTATGTGGACTTCCTGGGCGTGGTCCAGCACGCGGTGCCCGGCGCCGCCCCCATCTTCCGCCTGCCCTACCGGGAGGACCTCATCGGCAATCCCCTCCTGGCCGCCGTGCATGGCGGGGTCCTGGGGGGGTTCGCCGAGACGGCCATGATCCTCCATATGGCCTCCTCCGACCGCCTTCCCCAGGGCGGCGTGCCCAAGGCCGTGGATTTCTCCATGGACTACCTGCGCCAGGCCCGGGCCCAGGACACCTTCGCCCAGGCCGTGGCGGTGCGCCAGGGGAACCGGGTCTCCCTGGTGCAGGCCGTGCTGTGGCAGGACGATCCCCAGCGGCCCGTGGCCGTGGCCCGGGGCCACTGCCTCATGCCCCAGCCCGGGACCCGCCCGTCCTGAGCGCGGGCGCGGAGCGCCCGGTCCGGGCGCCGATTTCGTGTTCAGACACCTACTAAGCAATTCAACGGATTGTTTGGCCAGGTCCTGCGACCGAGTCTGGGTCAGGCGCCCCGTTTGGGCTCCTGGACGCCAACCATGCCTGAACCCCCCAGCCAGTTCATCCGCGGTCTCAAGGTGCTCTACGTGGAGGACGACCCCGCCGCGCGGGCCGCCTTCGGCGCCTTCCTCAAGCGCCGCTTCGGGAAGGTCATCCTGGCCCGGGACGGGGCCGAGGGGCTGGAGGCCTTCCGGTCGGCCCCGGTGGACCTGGTGATCACCGACGTCCAGATGCCCCGCATGGGCGGCCTGGCCCTGGTGGAGGAGATCCGCGCCCTGGCCCCGGGGGTGCAGGTGGCCCTGACGACGGCCTTCGAGGAGGTGGACGTCCTGGTGCGGGCCATCGAGCTCGGGGTGGACCATTTCCTCCTCAAACCCTTGAAGCAGGAGGCCGTCGAGGCGGTGCTCCTCAAGGCCGCCAAGCGCATCTGGGCCGACAGCCTCGCCCGCCAGCGGGCCGAGGCGGAGCGGGACGCCGCCGCCCTGCGGCGCACCGCCGTCCTGGGCACCCTCTTCCAGGGGGTGGCCCACGACTTCAACAACCTGCTCCAGGCGATCCTCAGCGCCGTGGACCTGGCCCTGCTCCACCTGGAGCCGGACAGCGAGGTCCGGGCCATCCTCGAGCGCAGCCTCGACCACACGGAGCAGGCGCGGGCCCTGGGCCGCCGCTTCGTCCTCCTCGCCAACCCCGCCGGGCGCAGGGTTCCGCTCCCGGACCTGGACGCCGTGATCCAGGAGGGCGTCCGCAAGGGCCTGGGCGCGCGCCCGGTCGAAGCCGCCTGGGGCCTGCCGGCGCGCATGCCCCCCGTCCAGGCCGACCGGGCGCAGCTGGTGCGGGTCTTCCAGAACCTGGCGGAGAACGCCGGCGAGGCCATGCCCGGGGGCGGGCGCCTCGCGGTGGCCGCCGACCTGTGGGATCCCCCCGCCAGCGAGGCCCCCGCGGGCCAGACCGGCCCCTTCGTGCGGATCCGCTTCCGGGACAGCGGGCCGGGGGTCCGCCCCGAGCACCTCCCCTTCCTCTTCACCCCCTACTTCACCACCAAGCCCCGGGGGAAGCGCCGGGGCACGGGCCTGGGCCTGACCGTGGCGGAGTCCATCGTCCGCAGCCACGGCGGCCAGATCCGGGCCTGCCCCTCGGACGCCGGGGCCTGCTTCGAGGTGCTGCTGCCCGCCGGGCCCCTGCCCCCCGCCCACGCCTGATCGAGCGGGGGTCCGGCCTCAGGCGTAGCCCTCGATGGCCTGGCCCAGCTCCTGGAGGTTGAAGGGCTTGGGCAGCAGGGTGACGTAGGGGTGGGCCGCCACCAGGTCCAGGGCGGTCTGGTCGGCGCGTCCCGTCGCCAGGAGCACCGGGAGGGTGGGATGGTCCCGGCGGATGCGCGCCAGGGTGGCGCCCCCGTCCAGGTCCGGCATGTTCATGTCCAGGATCACCAGGTCGGGCACGGGCCCCCGGGCCAGGCGCGCGAGGCCCTCCGCGCCGCTGGAGGCCGTCTCCACCCGGTGGCCGAGGCTCTCCACCAGGGCCGGGATGGAGCTGAGGATCAGCTCGTCGTCGTCCACGAGGAGGATGGACCGGGCCCGGGCCGGCCCCCCGGCCTCCGCCGCCCGGGGGCCCGGCGCGGGCGCCGCCGTTCCGGCCAGGGGCAGGCGGATCCGCACCCGGGTGCCCTCGCCAGGCGCGCTCGCGAGCTCCAGGTCCCCCCGGTGGTTCTTCACGGTGCCGTAGACGATGGCGAGGCCGAGCCCGGTGCCCTTGCCCTGGGGCTTGGTCGTGTAGAAGGGGTCCAGCGCCTTCTCGAGCACCTCGGGCGGCATCCCGGTGCCCGTGTCGGCCACCTCCAGCCGGACCCGCTCCCCCTCGCGCCGCGTGGACAGGGCGAGGGTCCCGCCCCCGGGCATGGCGTCCACGGCGTTCACGCACAGGTTCATGAGGCAGTGGGCCAGGGCGCCGGGGTCGCCGTTCACCACGAGGGGCTCCGGCGCCAGGTCCAGCACCAGGCGCACCCGGCCGAGGGTGGTGCGCTCCAGGAGCGCGGCCTCCTCCCGCACGAGGCCGTTCAGGTCCAGGAGGCGGTTCTCGGCGAGGTTCTGCCGCGCGAATCCCAGCAGGCCCTTGACGAGGTTTCCGCCCCGCTGGCAGGCGCGGATGACGGTCTCCATGTCCCGGCGGACCCGGGAGCCCTCGGGGGCCTGCAGCTGGTGCACCATGGCCAGGGCCTGGACGGCCCCGAGCACGTTGTTGATGTCGTGGGCCACCCCCCCGGCCAGGCTGCCGAGGCTGTCCATCTTCTGGGCCTGCGCCACCTGACTTGCCAGCCTCACCCGCTCCGCGTCCGCGGCCAGGTGATCCAGGCCGAAGGAGAGGGTGGCGCCCACCTCCTCCAGCAGGCCCACCTCCTCGGGATGGAAATCCTTGGGCTCCCCCCCGAAGAGCAGGAGGGCCCCGGCCTCGCCGCTCCCCTCGCGGAGGGGCACCACCGCGAAGCTCCGCAGGCCGAGGCTCCGGGCCGGTTCCCGCCAGGGCCCCGTGCGCGGATCCTCGTGGAAATCCCTGCAGACCTCCACGCGCCCGTTCCGGATCGCGGTGGCCGTGGGTCCCAGGGCCCCGCTGGCGTCCGGGCCCAGGCGCACGGTCACCTCCCGGATGGCGGCCACGGCCTCGCCGTACCCCGCAAGGGGTTCCAGGAACACGCCCGCGGCGTCCTGCCAGAGCACCCAGGCCACGCGGTAGCCCCCGGATTCGACCAGGATCCGGCAGGCGTCCTGGAAGAGCTCCTCCCGGGTGGCGACCCGGACGAGGCAGCGCCCCAGGTGGCTGAGCACGCCGTAGAGGGCGTTGAGGCGCGCCAGGTCCCGCTCCCGGGCGAGGCGTTCGGTGATGTCCTCGAACACCGTGGCGAACTGGCCCGGCTTGGGACTGACGGCGGTGACGCGGAAGTCCTTGGCCATGGGCTCGAAGCGCACCTCGAAGGAGGCGGGGACCCCGCCGTCGGCGACGCGCGCGTAGGTCTCCAGGAAGGGTGCGACGGGGCCTCCATAGACGTCGCTGGCCAGGCGGCCCCGCACGGCCTGCCGCGCCAGGCCCGTGTGACGCTCGAAGGCGGGGTTCACGTCCAGGATCCGGTAGTCCACCGACCGCCCACCGGCGTCCCGCGCCAGCTCATGGAGGGCCACGCCCTCCGTCAGGCTTTCGAAGAGGGCCCGGAAGCGCGATTCGCTCTCGCGCAGCGCCTTCTCCGCGGTGCGGCGGGCGGTGATGTCGCGCATGAGGGACAGGGCGCCCACGATGGCGCCCGACCCGTCCCGCAGGGCCACGCTGCGGTCCACCGCCCACCCCGAGGTCCCGGAGGCGTCCACGTGCCAGGGGAATTCCAGCGGCGCGACGGCCTCGCCCCCCAGCACCCGCCGGATGCGGTCCCGGAACCCCACGTCCTCGAGGCGCGGCAGGGCGTCCAGGAGGGGGCGGCCCAGGATGCAGGCTTCCGGCAGGCCCGTCATGGCGGCCATGTAGGCGTTCCACACCCGGACCCGGAGGCCGGGGTCCGTCACGACGATGCCTTCCTCCGCGGAGCGGATGATCGACTCATTCAGTTCCTGGACGTCCCGCAGCTCGGCCTCGAGGCGAAGCCGCTCGGTCACATCCTCGAAGATGCCCAGGATCCCCGCCGGGCGCCCCTCGGCGCCCGCCAGGGGCACCTTGGTCGTCTCCACCCAGCGGGTGGACCCATCGACCCGGCGGACGGGTTCGACGCGGCGGCGCCAGGGCACCCGGCCCTCCAGGACCTCGCGGTCGTCGGCCATGTAGGCCTCCGCGTGCTCCGGGGGCCAGGGCAGCTCCCGGTCCGTCCGGCCCACCAGGGCCGCCTCGTCCAGCCCCACGTACGAGGCGAACACCCGGTTGCACCCCTGGTAGCGCCCCTCCGGGTCCTTCCAGAACACCGCCTGGGGGATCGTGTCCAGGATGGGGCCCAGGGCCTGGCCGCCTTCCGGGCGCCGGGCCGGGGGCGCCGGCTCCGGCGCGGGGTCAGCGGACTGGGGCGGGTCTGGGGTCATGGGCCACCGCTGGGGGGAGGAGACGCCCGATTGTATCCCCATCGGGCCCGCCGCACGCCCTGGCCAATGATCGTTCGTCCCTTCCGGCCCCCGGTGTAGACTCGGTACCAACCAGCCCTTTGAGGTGAACCATGAAGTGGGCCGCCCTCCTGCTCGCACTCCTCGCGCCCCTGGCGCTTGCCGGCGGGACGCCGCCCCGGCAGTACCAGGATCCGACCCTGTCCCGGGACCGGATCGCCTTCGCCTACGCGGGCATGATCTGGACGGTGCCCCGGGCGGGGGGCGCGGCCCAGCGCCTGGTCCAGGCCCAGGGCCGGTGCAGCCATCCGGCCTTCTCTCCGGACGGCGCTTGGCTGGCCTTCACCAGCGTGGTGGACGGCAATGCGGACGTGTACGTGGTGCCGGCCGCCGGCGGCGAGCCCCGCCGCCTCACCTACCACCCGGGCCCGGATCTCGTGGCGGGCTGGACCCCCGACAGCCGGAAGGTCCTGTTCCATTCCCTGCGGGCCACCCCCCGGGACCTGGAGCGGCTCTTCACGATCCCCGTGACGGGTGGCCACCCGGAGGCCCTGCCCCTGCCCTCCGGTTCGGAGGGGAGCTACCAGGCCGATGGGTCCCACCTGGCCTACGTGCCCCATTCCCAGTGGCAGCCCGCCTGGAAGCGCTACCGGGGCGGCCAGACCACGCCCATCTGGATCGCCGACCTGGCGGATTCGTCCATCACGCGGGTGCCGCGCACCAACAGCAACGACCGCAACCCCATGTGGATCGGGGGGAAGGTCTACTTCCTCTCCGACCGGGAGGGGGCCGTCACCCTCTTCGCCTACGACCCCCAGGCCGGCACCGTGGCCCGGGTCCTGGACAACCCCGGCGGCTTCGACATCGTCTCCGCCTCGGCCGGTCCGGGCGCCATCGTCTACCACCAGTTCGGCGCCCTGAAGCTCCTGGATCTGGCCACGGGCCAGGCCCGCACCGTGCCCGTGGAGATCTCGGCCGACCTGCCCGAGACCCGCCCGCGCCTCGCGCGCATCGAGCCCGGCCAGATCCTCCATGCCTTCCCCTCCCCCAGCGGCAAGCGGGTGCTCGTGGAGGCCCGGGGCGAGATCCTTAGCGTCCCCGCCGAAAAGGGCGATGTGCGCAACCTGACGTCCAGCCCGGGCGTGGCCGACCGGGATCCGGCCTGGTCCCCCGACGGCAAGTGGGTGGCCTGGTTCTCGGACGAGGGCGGGGAATACGCCCTCCGCCTGCGGGCCCCCGACGGCCTCGGGCCGGTGCGCACCGTCAAGCTGGGTCAGCCCGCCTCCTTCTTCTACGGGCCCCGCTGGTCTCCCGACAGCCGCAAGCTCGCCTACACCGACAAGCGCATGAACCTCTGGGTGCTGGACCTGGAGAAGACCGAACCCGTCAAGGTGGACGCGGACCTCTTCGACGCCCCCGGCTGCCACCTGGACCCGGCCTGGTCCCCCGATAGCCGCTGGCTCGCCTACACCCGCCAGCTGCCCAACCACCTGCACGCCATCTTCGTGTACGGGCTGGAGGACCGGAAGCCCGTCCAGATCACCGACGGACGCAGCGACGCCTTCTCCCCCCGCTTCGACCGCAACGGCAAGCACCTCCACTTCCTGGCGGGCACGGGCACCGGCCTTGGCGCCGGCTGGCTCGACATGACCTCCATGGGCCGGGCCATCACCTCCAGCGCCTACGTGGCCGTGCTGCGCAAAGACCTGCCCTCCCCCCTGGCCCCCGAGAGCGACGAGGAGGGGGCCGCCAAGGAGGAGAAGCCCGAGGCCAAGGACAAGAAGGCCGCGGGCCCCGAGCCCGTGCGCATCGATTTCGACGGCCTGGACCAGCGCATCCTGGCCCTGCCCGTGCCCCGGGCCAACTACGTGGCCCTGGAGACGGGCGCCGAGGGCGTGGTGTTCCTCCTGGAGGCCAAGGTCGCCCTGGCCGACGAGGACTACGTGGAGGCCGAGCGCGGCTTCCCCGTCTCCGTCCACCGCTTCGACTTCAAGACCCGCAAGGCCGAGCCGTTCCTGCCCGCCGTGGACGCCCCGGAGACCACCAACGGCGGCACCCTCACCTTCATCCCCACCGCCGACGGTTCCAAGGTCCTCTACGCCAGCCAGTCCAAGTGGTTCCTCGTGGGCGCCGACAAGGCCCCCAAGCCCGGGGAGGGCGCCCTTCGGACCGACCTCCAGGTGTTCGTCGATCCCCCCAGGGAATGGCGGCAGATGTTCGACGAGGTCTGGCGCATCGAGCGCGACTTCCTCTACGATCCCGCCTTCCACGGCGTGGACCTCGCCCGGGCCAAGGCCCTGTACGAGCCCTTCCTGGAAGGCCTCGGGAGCCGGGAGGAGCTCAACGGCCTCTTCCGCGAGATGACCGGCCACCTCTGCCTGGGCCACACCTTCGTGAACGGCGGCGCCCTGCCCCGCCAGGACCGCGCCCCCGTGGGCCTCCTGGGCGCGGACTACGAGGTGGACGGCAACCGCTACCGCTTCAAGCGCATCCTCCAGGGCGAGAACTGGAACCCCCGGCTCCAGTCCCCCCTCACCCAGCCCGGCGTCAACGTCCGCGAGGGCGAGTACCTCCTGGCCGTGAACGGCCGCGATGTCACCGCGGCCCAGGAGGTCCACCAGGCCTTCCTGGGCGCCGCGGGCCGCCAGACCGTGCTCACCGTGGGCCCCAAGGCCGACGGCACCGGCGCGCGCCAGGTCACCGTGGTGCCCGTGGACTCGGAGGGCGCCCTGCGCCTGCGCACCTGGATGGAGGACAACCGCCGCCTCGTGGACCGCCTCACGGGCGGGCGCGTGGCCTACGTGTTCATCCCCGATACCTTCGCCGGCGGCTTCGCCAACTTCAACCGCTACTACTTCTCACAGGTGGACAAGCAGGCCGCGATCCTGGACGAGCGGTTCAACCACGGCGGCAGCATCGCCGACTTCATCGTCGACCAGCTCAAGAAGACCCCCGCCATGGTGAACGTCTCCCGCGAAGGCCGCGACGTGGTCGAGCCGGCCCAGGCCCTCTTCGGGCCCAAGGTCATGCTCATCAACCAGATGTCCGGTTCCGGCGGCGACGCCCTGCCCTGGCTCTTCCGCCGCGCCGGCGTGGGCCCCCTGGTGGGCACCCGCACCTGGGGCGGCCTGGTGGGCATCGGCGGCTATCCGTCCCTCCTGGACGGCGGCAGCGTCACCGCCCCCCGCTGGGGCCTCTTCGGCGTCGGCACCGGCTGGGACGTGGAGAACATCGGCGTCGCCCCCGACGTCGAGGTGGAGATGGACCCCGCCCTGGTCCGCCAGGGCCGCGAGCCCCAGCTGGAGCGGGCCGTGAAGCTCGTCCTCGAGATGCTGGAGAAGCAGCCCCCCCAGACCTTCCCCCACCCCCCCATCCCGGCCCACGCGGACACCCTGCCGAAGCCGTGAGGCCCGGCATCTCCTTGATGCGCAGGGTCTGGAGCGCACCGCCGTGGTGGACCTCGACGGTGCTGTCGGGACTCGTGTCATCCTTGGCGAATGCCTCGGGGCTGGGGAGAGGTTCACCCGATGGAGGCCGAGGGGCTCCAGGGAATGCAGCAGATCCGGGATCACCTGGCCAGCTGGGCAGAAGGCCATTGAGATCAGAGAGATTGAAGGCTCTTCTCCACCTCGGCCACTCGGTTTCCGGATAACCCTGCCTTCCGTGCGAAATCACCGAAAGCTTCAACCGACGCTGCCACGTCCCCAAGGATGCCCCTGGGGTTCCGCACTCCGAACCGTTCGGCGTCCAGCAGCAGGTCGTCCCGGGTGATGTCCTGGAACTTCCCGTTCACGGCCATCTGGTGCTGACAGGTCCAGTCCCCTTTGGGGTTATAGGCGTAGGTCAGATCATAGGCGGGGGCGAGTTCCCAGGCTCCTCCCCGACGCAGAAGGAAGGCCAGGTTCTTCGTGTGGTCATCGCAGTTCATGGCCATCACGTTGAAGGCCATCCGGCGGAACAACTCGTCGATGGCGTCCGAGTCCATCCCGAGCGCGGCCATGGCCATGAAGGCCTGAGCGTAGGTGTGGACGGCAACCTGCTTGAAGTCCATGTGCTCCATGGCGCACAAGGTCTGCACGTGGTGCTTCTCATCCCCGTCCCGGTCGAACCGACGTGTCATGAAATGGGCCCGCCCCCCCTCTTCAAGGAGCCTGCAATCCGCCATCCGGATGCCAGCGGCCCGGGCCATCAGATGGTAGGCGTATTCCAGCCTCCCGAAGCCCTTGCCTCCGCCGAGCGTCCGATCCGCGGCGACACCGTCGAATTTCAGGAGCCAATGCTCGAACCCCGGGTCCGCAGCGAATTGGCCACTGCGCATTTCACCTGTCACGGGGTTCCAGGCGACCACGGCCTTCGCGCGGGCGCCGCCCGCAGAGGTGCCCACGCTGATGATCCGATCCAGGGCGGCCTTCGCCGCTCCTTCCGTCGCGAGGGTGCCATGGACTGCCTTCCTTGCCGCTTCCACCAGGCCTTTCAGGTCCAAGGCTTCTTTGCTGTCCGTCCGGGTGCCCAAGGTCGGGCGAAATTCCAGGGCTCCCATGCCCCGCTTGGCCATGTAGGCCAGCCGGTCCAAAGGCGTCACGGATGCCACGGTGTGGCCCCGGCTCGTCATGTAGGCGTTGATGAGGGCGTTGCCGAAGTCGTCAGGCAGGGCGTCCGAGAGCAGGGCTGGAAGACGCTGGTAGGTCGCCTCCGGGAGGTTCGGGAAGATGTAGGGTCCCCTGTGGTTGCCAACCGGCATGGTCCGGGGGGCCAGTTCGACCCCTGTCCGTAGCCACTCGGGCGTGTAGGCGAATACGTAAAACCCCTGCTTGGGATCCAGGGCCACCGCTCCCACCATCTGGCCCCAAGCCCGGACCGCGATCGCCCGACTAGACATTCGGCTTCCTTCGCTTGTAAACCCTGCGGGGCATATCCTTGCGCTTGAGCAAGATGAGGGGGTCCACCGATGGCTCGGGCGGGACCATCGCGTCCAAACCCTCAAGGATGCCCAAGGCCTTCATGACCCGGAGCAAAGAATCGAGGCTGGATCCCGTGCCCTTCTCCAGGGCGCGTACGGTGCGATCAGATATCCCTGCCCGTTCGGCCAATTCCGTCTGCTCCAAGCGGCGACGCAGACGACAATTCTTGAGCCTTTCCCCCATTTCCCGGGCGAGCTCTGGAACGGACATAAAATCAAAATTCACAACCAGCGCCTTTCTTCCGGTTGAAACGCATCTTGGGGAAATAGCAGAAGAATATTTCCGACATTGAAAGTCTAGTCTGTTTAGCTTCATTGTCAATACCGGATATATTCTTCCGTTTGTTAATAAATTTAAAGGTAACCGGAGGAATGCTTCCGAAGGCGTGACGTCGAATTCAACGACCTGGCAAGCCTGGTTCTTGGGGGCCCTCAAGCTGCTAACGACAGCACCTTCCATCCCGTCGGCAATGGCGCTACCAGCCAAATCGTTTTGGGAAACGGCGAGCGGATGCTCTTCGACGGCCGTCACTGAGCGGCCGGCGGTGTGTGGGGAGCAGAACGGACGGCAGCAACTCGACGGTTGACATGGGAAATTCGCTCACGGGCTGCCCCCCTTCATGACGGCTCTGGGCCGGTTGGTTGTGAGCCTGTCGGGCGGAGGCTAGGGCCATCGCAGGGATGCGACCCGAGCGCCGACCCGGGCCCGGAAACCGGGGGGCCGGAGGAATCCGGCCCGTTGGCCTCTTTGATCAGATCACCCAGGCTCTGGGCTTCATGCGATCAATCCCAGGGGCCCGGGGGCAGCGCCCCCGGATGCCTGGGGGACCCGCGCGCTGGTTCCGTGACAGGCCAATACAGGATGGCTAGGCTGTGTTCGGAATCTATAGATTAGATAAATAGTTAACTTGTACTCATACGTAAAGGCTCGTACACCACGAATTTTCCTGGGGTAACGATGCCGAGAAGTTTCCTGACCGATGCCATGTGGGCAAAGCTTGAACCGCTCCTTCCGCCAGAGCGTGGAGGGATGGGGCGATCCCGTCACCCCAACCGTCCCATGGTGGAGGCGATCCTGTGGAGGCACAGGACTGGGGCGCCGTGGAGGGACCTGCCGGAGGAATTTGGACCTTGGACAAGCGTGTACACGCGATTTGAGGCCTGGACCAAGCGCGGCGTGTGGCAAAGGATCCTGGAGTTCCTGCGCAAGGAAGCCGACCTGGAGTGGGTCATGCTGGATGGCACCATCCTTCGCGCTCATCAACATTCAGCAGGCAAAAGGGGGGGCTCTGGAAGCCCATGAAAGCCGGTCTGCTGAAGGATTGCTGTGCGGTTGGCAGGCAGAGTACGGGTTCGGAGATCGGGCCTACGATGGGAACCCGGTATGGAAGGCGATCGAGGCCATGGGTGCGACAGCCGTCATCCCACCTCATCCCCGGCGCAAGAATCCGGCGGCCTGGGACTCACACCTATACAAGGCCCGCCATGCCATCGAGCATGGGTTCGCCAGGCTCAAACAGTTCAGGGCGCTGGCCACCAGGTTCGACAAAACGGCGCGAAGTTTCTCAGCCCAGGTGGCTTTGGCCTGCATCGTGATCTGGCTGAGGCTATGAGCGGAGGGTGACAAGCGTTCCGGATCCTCATTGATCCTATGAAACGCGGAGGCGCGGAGGATCTCGCAGAGGGTCGCGGAGGAAAGCGCTCCTGGAACCTGCCACCTCCCAATGACACGTCCCAACGGGAGGCGTGATGGGAAGGCATTGGGGAGAGGTCGACGGGGAGGATCATCCGCACAAGGAGATCACCCAGGCCATCATCGGTAAGGCCATCGAGATCCAGAAGGCTCTGGGGCACGGACTCCTGGAAGATCCCTACAAGGTCTGTCTGGCGCACTCCCTGAGACTGGCCGGCCATAAGGTGAAGCGGGAGGTTTTCCTGGATATCGAGTGGAGGGGGCTTGTGGTTGAGCGGGCCTACCGGCTGGATTTGCTGGTTGACGACCTCGTGGTCGTGGAGGCTAAGGCGGTCGAGAAACTGATGGATGCCCACTTCGCGCAACTGAACACCCAGCTGCGTTTCAGCGGAATGGAGGTCGGCCTGCTCCTCAATTTCCGTCAGTGGCCTTTCAAAGACGGTGGAATCAAGCGGGTGATACATCCAAGGGCTTGATCCTTTCTCCGCGAGCCTCAGCGAGATCCTCCGCGCCTCCGCGTTCCAATAGGATGCTGCGAATGCGCGGCGCCATCAGGCACTGCAGCACAGACTCACTATTCCAGCTCCTCCATGCTCCGGCACGGATGGGTATTAGCCATTACTATCCTAGATTACGAACACAGCCTAGACGGCGGCGCCGTCCACGAAGCGGTCCACGGCGGCCCACGCGGGGTCCCCGGCCGGGAGGAGATCCTGGCACCGGCCCCGCAGCTCCACGCGGATCTCGTCCCGGGTCAGGCCGTGGGGGTTCCAGACCCCCTCGGCCTCGGCCCAGGCGCCGAGGGCGTCCAGGTGCTCCTGCTTGAGCCCGGCGGGGACGCCCTGGGCGAGGAGCCGCCCGATGTCGCCCTCCGCGGCCGCGAGGGCGGGGAGGAACTTCTCCTTGGTGGCGCGGCGGTAGGTCCCCAGGGGGGCCTCCAGCAGCTCCCGGGGCGCGAGGCGTCGCCCCAGGTTGGCGGCCAGGAGCCGCTGGGCGGTCTCCAGGACCTGCAGGGTGGCCAGGACGCGGGGATAGGGCGCCCCCTCCATCTGGCGCGCGTGGCGCCGGAGGAGGCCCAGGGTGTCGATGGGGATGGCCAGCCACTGGGCCAGCAGGTCCTCCTCGCCCGGCACGAGCACGAGCCAGGGGTGCTGCCGCGACAGGTCCACGTGCACCGCCGGGCCCGGCAGGCCCAGGTCCCGGGCGTAGGCCTCCAGCCCGCGGCCCGCCGGGGCCGGCACCTCGGGGCGGGGCCGCACCTCGACGGGGCGCCGCGCCGCGGCGGACTTCCGGCGGACGGCGGCGAGGTCCACCACGCGGACCTGGTCGCCGGCGATCTCCCGCCACCGGTTCACCTCGTCCATCTGGGCGGTGAAGTAGAAGACCTGCCGGCCCGTGGCGGCCAGGGCCAGGACGGCCCGGACGATGTCGCCGCTGCGGGCGTCGTCGCTGTTCCCCAGGATCTCGTCCAGGAAGAGGGGGAGCCGCAGGGTCTCCTCCTTCTCCACGAAGGCGAGGCGCACGGCGAGGAGGAGCTGGACCCGGGTGCCCTCGGAGAGCTGGTCCAGCTCCAGCCGCGTGGCGCCCTCCCGCGCCAGGAAGCGGCCCTCGGTGAAGGTCAGCTCGTACCGGCCCGTGAAGGCCAGGAAATGGTCCGAGGCCCGCTGCAGGACCGGGGGCCGGTCCAGGGTGTCCGCGAGGCGGGCCTGGCGGTCCAGGACGAGGGCCAGCGCACGCCGGGACAGCAGCCCCAGCCGCTGGTCCTCCAGGGCCCGCAGGGTCTCCTCATGCCGGGCCGCGGCCGAGGCCAGCTCGGCCTGGGTGGCGTAGGCCTTCAGGGCCACCTTCGCCTTCAGGAGCTCCTCCCGCCGGGCCTCCAGGGCCCCGAGCTCTTCCTGGAGGCGGCCCAGGTCGGCGGCGAGGGCGTCCCGGCGCGCGTCCAGGGCCGCGAGGCGGTCCGCGGGAGGCTCGGCGGGATCCAGGAAGGGCGCGGCCTCCGCGGGGAGCCCGGCCCCCGCCCGCAGGTGGGCCAGGAGGGTGGCGTCCGCCGCCTCGAAGGCGTCCTGGAGGGGCCGCCAGTCGGCCCAGGCCCGCACCAGGGCCTCCAGGCCGGCCGCATCGGGGGCGCCGTAGTCGGCCAGGAGCTCCGCCAGGGCCGCCCCGGCCCGGACCTCCGCCGCGCCGGCGGCGTCCAGGTCGCGATCCAGGTCCAGCCGTTCCCGCTGGAGGTCCAGGGCCCGGCGCAGGGGCGCCAGGGCCGCTTCCAGGGCCGCCCGGGGCTCCGGGTCCGCCGGCAGGGCGAAGCCGCCCAGGAAGGTCCGGACCTCGGCCTCCAGGGCCGTCCAGGCCGTCTGGCGGGCCTGTGCGGCCGCACGGGCGGTATCCTGCCGGACGCGCAGCCCCTGCAGGGTGCGCACCTCCTCCACGACGAGCCGGAGGTAGCCTTCCACGTCCAGGAGGGCCGGCCCCTCCCCCAGGCCGGGCACGGCACGGCCCTGGTCGGCGAGGAGCCGTCGCCGGCTTTGGCGGGCGGCATCGGCGGCGTCGTCAGCCGTCCGCAGGAGCTGGTCCAGGCGCTGGCGGTCGAGCCAGGCGGCCTCCTGGGCCAGGAGGTCCTCCAGGCGCAGGCGCACCGCCGGGGCCTCCCAGGCCAGGTCCCCCACGCCCGCGCCCGCCAGGTCCGCCTGGAGGGCCAGGCAGGCCCGCTCCTCCTCCGCCAGGGAGAGGAAGGTCGAGGGGTCCTGCCGAACGAGGGCCTGAAGGGCGTACCCCAGGGCCGCGAGGCCGGCGAGGGCCAGGAGGCCGCCCGCGGCCACCTGCCCCTTGGCGAGGGTGAAGGCCGCGGCCGAAAGGGCCACCAGCGCGGCCGCCGAGGCGCCGGCGATGGCCGGGGTGATCCGGCGCAGGGGCAGGTCGCGGCCCAGGGCCTCGCGGCGCGCCTGGCGCCGGGCATCGGCCGCCAGCCAGGCTTCCAGGAGGCGGAGGACCCGGGCCCGGGAGGCGGCGGGGGCCTCGGGCAGCCGCCGGCGCAGGTCCGTGGCCAGGGCGGTCCAGGCCGCCTGTTCGGCCCGGGCGTCCTCCAGCGCGTGGGCCAGCGTGGCCGCTTCGGCCAGCATCCGGTCCGTGATCGGCGGGAGGGTCTCGCCCACCGCCCCGAGCCAGGGGGCCGATTCGGCCCAGGCCCGGAGGGCCTCGCCGGCCGCGCGGGCCTCCTCTCCGGCCGCGGCCAGGGCCTCGCCCTGGAGGAGCAGGTCGTCCAGGAGCTTCTGGGCCCGGGCCAGGTCCCCGGGGCTCGGATCCCGGGCCAGGGCCAGGGCGGCGCGCTCGGCCATCCGGCCTTCCCGCCTCGCCTCCAGGGCGCGGGCCGCGTCCCCGGCCTCCGCCAGGGCCTGCCGGCGGGCCTTCAGGTCCCCGGCGGTGCGGGGATGGATCGTCCGGAGGCGCGGCGCCGCCTCCCCGAAGGGCAGCAGGGGGGCCTCGCAGCGGATCCGGGCGGCGGCGGCCTCCAGGGCGCGGTCCAGGGCCGCGATGCGGGCGCAGGCCTCGCGGAGGCCGGTCTCCCGGTCCAGGCTGGCCTGGAGGGCCTCGATGCGCGCCTCCAGGTCCCGGTCCTCGCTCTGGGCGCGGCGCTTCTCCTCCAGGGCGGCCCAGGCCGACCGCTGCGCGTCCAGGGCGGCGTTGCGGCCCCGCACCAGCACGTCGGCGGCGGGGTTCACGGCCCGGCGCAGGGCCTCCAGATCCACCCCGTGCACCTCCCGGGCCAGGGCCTGGCTGAACTCGCCCTTCCCGTCCTGCTCCCCGGCCTCCCGCTGGAGCAGGTCCTGGAGGGCCACCTGGTAGCGGCTCCGGAGGGCCGCGCCCTTCCCGGGCCGGGGCGGCAGGGACGCGCCCGCGGGGTCCTGGGCCTCCAGTTCCTCCAGGTGGCGGGACCGGGACTCGGGGGCGCCGCCCACCTCCACCCGCGCCTCCAGGTGGACGCCGGGGCCCGCGGCCAGGTCGGCCCACAGGAGGAGCTGCATGGCGCGGCCGAGGGTGGACTTGCCGATCTCGTTGGGACCGTGGATCACGTTCACGCCCGGACCCAGGCCCTCCACGGAGAACCCTTCCGCGTAGGGGAATCCCGGCATGGCGCGGACGTGGACGTCGGTGAAGCGGAAGGCGGGTTCAGGCATGATCGCCCTCCAGGCGGCGGATCTCGCCGAGGATCCGGAGGGCGGCCGCGAGGACCTGCTCCCGGGCCCAGTCCCCCGTGCCGGTGGCTGGATCGCGCAGCACGTCGCGGATCCCGGCGTAGGCCGGCAGGCTCCGGCTGCGCCGCTCCTCCCGCAGGATCTCCCCGGCCAGCTCCCGGGCCTCCGCGTCCTCCTCGCCGCGCCGCAGGGCCAGCACCATGCGCGCCAGCCGCCCGCAGGCGTCCTTCCGCACGGACCACGCCTCCAGGGGCAGTTCGGGATCGGTGGCGTCCTCCACGGCCAGGACGCGCACATCCACCTCCTCCAGGCGCCGCCAGGCCTCCAGGTCCTCCCGGATCGCGGCCAGGGCCGCGCCGGCGTCGCAGCGCCCCGCGAGGCGCACCTGGGCGTAGAGGACCTCCAGGCGCGGGTTCCCCCCCAGCACCGCCCGGAGGTGGCCGAGAAGGGCCCCGTGGATGCGGGCCGCGAGGGTGGCGGGGGTGCCTTCGCCCGCCTCCAGGGGCACCTCCACCCGGTCCACGCGGACGGGGGCCGGCGCGAGGACGGGCCCCAGGACGGCCCCGTCCCGGGCCTCCAGCAGCCAGCACCCGTGGGCGCCGCGCTCCGTGGCGCGGAGCGGCACCGGGGAGCCGCAGTAGAAGTGCCGGGCGCCGTCCCCGCCCGTGGGGGCGTGGATGTGGCCCAGGACCCACCGGTCCACGGGCGCGGCCTCCAGCTCCGCCGAACGGAGGGGGCCGTAGATGCTGCCCGGGACGTCCACGTCCCCGTGGAGGAGGCCCAGGAGGGGCCGCTGGGCGCGCACGGGACGGAAGTCGGCCAGGGGGCTCGAGGCGCAGCGCGGGGCCGAGAAGGACCACCCCGCGAGCCACACGGTCTCCCCGTCCCGGGTGAAGGGCTCCTCCGTCCAGCGGGAGGCGATGCGGGCCCCGTCGAGCTCGCAGCCCAGGAGGCGGAAGGCGGCGCCGCCATGAGCCGCGGGCTCCCCGCCCAGGGCCTGGTGCAGGCGCGGGAAGACCTCGGAATCGTGGTTGCCGGCCACGGCCGTCACGGCGATGCCGGCCTCCAGGAGCCGGGCCACCCCGTCCCGCAGCGGCTGCCAGGTCTCCAGGAACTGGTTGTCGCTGTCGATCACGTCCCCGGCCAGGAGGACCAGGGCCGGGCGCTCCCGCAGGGCCGTCGCCACGACGAAGTCCCAGGCGGTGCGGTGCGTGAAGGCGCCTCCGGGCGGGGCCGGCAGGGCCGGGATGCGGCCCAGGTGGATGTCGGAGGCGCAAAGGATCTTCATAGGCGAGCCTGGAGGCCGGTGTCGCGGCGCGTGGGATGGTTGGCGGCCCAGACGACCTGGGCCTCCCCGCCCACCAGCGTAACGCCGGCCTTGGCCCGGGTGACGGCGGTGTAGAGGAGTTCCCGGGTGAGGGCCGGATGGTCCCCGGCGGGGAGGACGATGGCGATGCGCTGGTACTCCGAGCCCTGGGCCCGGTGCACGGTCATGGCGTAGCTCAGCTCGATCCGCCCCCGCAGGGCCTCCACGGGCCAGGCCCGCCAGCCTTCCGGCCCCTCGAAGACGGCCGCCTGGCGCAGCTCCTCCCCGAAGCGCACGCGCAGCACCAGCCCCTGGTCGCCGTTGAAGAGCCCCCGCCGGTAGTCGTTGGCGGTCATCAGGACCGGCTCCCCGGGCAGGAAGGGGGTCTCCGCCCGCAGGCCCCCGCCGGTGACGGGGTGCATCCACCCGTGGAGGAGGGCATTGACGGGCTCCATGCCCCGCAGGTCCGCCGCCTCCCGCAGGGCGCAGAGGATCCGGAAGGCGCGGTGGTGCTCGAAGAGACGGGCGATGGCGTCGGCGTCGCCCTCCCGCCACCCCTCGGGCCCCAGGGCGTAGGCGCGGTTCGCCAGCTCCCGGAAGCCGTCCAGGGCGAGGACAACCTCGTCGAACCAGCGGCGCAGGAAGGGCCGGAGCCCCTCTGGGCCCGGGTGGAGCCGCTCCACCCCCTGCCCCGTCCAGGCCGCCAGGTCCGGCAGGACGCGGATGCCGGCGGGCTCCTGCGCGAGGGCCTCCCCCTGGAGGCCGGCGGCCACCTCGAGGATGAGGCCGCCCTGGGCGTCGCCCCGGCGCATGCGGTAGTTCTCGTGCAGCCAGCTGGTGCGGTCCGGCAGGGCCGCCACCAGGTCCCCGAAGGCGGCGCCGCTCTCCACGCTCGGCAACTGGCGGGCGTCGCCCAGGAGGACGATGCGGGTCCCGGGGGCCAGGGCCTGGAAGAGCCGGTCCATGAGCTCCTGCCCGATCATGGAGGCCTCGTCCACGATCACGGCCCGGAAGGGCAGCGGGGCCTCCGCGTTCCGCCGGAAGGTCCCGGGGCCGGGGTGCCACTCCAGGAGGCGGTGGAGGGTGCGCGGCTCCGGGAAGCGGGCCAGGATCTCCCGTTCCGGCGCCTCCTGGGCCCGCACGCGGGAGAGGCCGTCCAGGAGGGCCTCGCCCATGCGCTGCGCGGCCTTGCCGGTGGGCGCCGCGAAGGCGATGTCGGGGAGGCCGAGCCCCTGGCGCACCAGGGCCCGCAGGAGGGCCACGAGGATCGTCGTCTTGCCCGTGCCCGGTCCGCCCGTGACCAGGGCCAGGGGCCGTCCCAGGGCGCCCTCCACGGCCCGGCGCTGGGCCCCGTCCAGGGGCACGGGGTCCGTGAAGAGCGCGTCCGGCACGGGCAGCGGCGGCGGGAGGGGCGTGGCGTCCACCGCCCGCAGCCGGTCCCGGAAGCGCACCTCCGCCGCCCGCAGGCGGTGGGTGTACAGGTGGCCGTCCTCCGCCACCAGGGGGCGGGCCTCGCCGGGACCGCCGGCCACCCGGGCCAAGCGGGGATCGGCCAGGAAGGCCGCCACGTCCAGGCCGGGGAAGCCGCAGGCGCGGAGCAGGTCCGCCGCCGCGCTGCCCTCGGCGGGCCGGAGCGGCAGACGGGTGTGGCCCTGGGCCTGGGCCGCCAGGAGGGCGAGGGCCACCGCGGCGAGGGCCCGGCGGCCCTCCGCGTCCAGGTCCGGGGGGACCAGGGCCAGCTCCAGCGCATGGACGGCGTGGGCCTCCTCCAGGCCCTGGGCCCGGAGGATCCGGAGCAGCGCCGGGGGCAGCAGGGCCCGCGCCGGGTGCCGGTCGAGGATGCCGGTCTCAGCCATGGCGGCCTCCCCCCGCGCTCGCGGGCACCAGGGTCTCCACGGGCAGGGCCGCGAGCTCCGCCTCCCAGGCCAGGAGGTCCTTCCAGGCGGGCCGGACCGACCACACCCCCTCCCCGGGCAGGCCCCGCAGGAAGACGAAGAGGAAGCCCCCGAACCCCGCCTCCCAGGCCTCGGGCCCGTCCAGGCCCAGGAAGGCCCGGGCCGTCAGGGTGTAGGCCTTGAGCTGCAGCAGGTAGAGCTCCCGCACCTTGGCGTCCAGGGCCTCCGGCCCGTAGGCCGCGAGGCGGTTGGTCTTCCAGTCGGCGAGGTAGGCCCGCCCCTCCCATTCGAAGAGGACGTCCATGGAGCCCGTGAGCAGGTCCCCGCCCCGGGGATAGGGCGCGAGGAAGTCCAGTTCCCGCAGGACGCGGGGCGCCTCCGCGAGGACGGCGGCGCCGCCCCCCGGCAGGGGCAGCTCCCCGGCCAGGGCCGCGTGGGCCCAGGCGGCGACGGCCTCCCGGTCCTCCCGGGCGAAGGGCTCCAGCAGGGCCTTCAGGGCCGGCTCGTCCCGCCAGGCCTCGGGCCCCCGGCCCCGGAGCAGGTCCAGGGGCGCAGCCTCCAGGAGGGCGTGCACCTGGGTGCCCAGGCGCGCGCCGCCGGCCGGGCCTTCCCCGGCCACGTAGGCGGCCTCGGTGCGCTCCGCGGCGTCCTCCGGGGGGCGCAGGCCCCGCAGGCCGTGCTCCAGGGAGGTGTAGGAGAAGGACCAGAGGGGTCGGCCCCGCCTGGCCAGGGCGGCGAAGTCGGGCAGCGTGGGCCGCGGCCCCGGCGCGGGCTCCCAGGTCGCGAGGCGCTCCCGGGCCGGGGGCGGCGGCGGCTCGGGGGCCGGGGCCGCGGCGGCGCGGAACCGGCCGGTGTCCCCGCCCTCCCCCAGCAGGTCCCGCAGCCGCCGGTTCACGCAGCCGTAGGGGCCCTTCGGATCGCCGTCCTGGCCGATGGAGGCGGCGGCGGTGACCTTGCCCGGCGGGGGCAGGAACCGGGGCAGGATGAGCTGCGCCTTGGCGCGGGTGAGGGCGACGTAGAGGAGGCGCTCCCATTCCTCGGCGGCCTCGGAGCGCACCGCCTCCTGGATCGCCTCCGGGGCGAGGCCCAGCTTGCCCACCCAGGCCCGGCGCGCCTGGCCGGCGTCGTGGTAGCGGTGGATCAGGGCCTTCGAGCCGCCGGGGCTGATGCCGCCGTAAACCGCCACCACGGGCGCCTCCAGCCCCTTGGACTTGTGCATGGTGAGGATCTGGACGGCCCCGGAGGCGCGCTCCAGGCGCTGGACGTCCCCGTCCTCCACCGCGGGCCGGTCGATGCCGTCGATCCAGCGCTGGAGGGCCGTGGCCAGGTCCAGCAGGGTCGCGTGGCGGCGCAGGGCCTCGGCCAGGAGCAGCTCCAGCAGGTGGTGGACGTTGGTGAGGGCGCGTTCCCCCTCCTCCAGGAACAGGAGGCGGCGGGTGACGCCGCTCTCGGAGACGACTCGCCCGAACAGCTCGCCGTACCGCCGCGCCCGGGCCAGGTCCTGCCAGGCGTAGAGACGCCGGAGGATGGGGTGGGATTCGGGCAGCTCCCGGCAGGCCTCGGCCTCCGCAAGCGTGAGCCCGAAGAACGGCCCCAGCAGCGCCTTGGCCCGGGGCCCCTCGGCGTGGGGCGCCTCCACGGCCAGCAGCAGGTCCCGCACGGCGGCGGCCTCCGGCGTGCCGAACAGCCCCTCCTGCTTGAAGAAGGCGAAGGGGACCCCCGCGGCCCGCAGGGCGGCGGCGGCCTCCTGGCCCTCGGAGGCGGTGCGGGTGAGCACCATGATGTCCTCCGGCCGCAGGGGCGCGGCCTTCTCGCCGGTCCCGAAGCGGGGCCGCGGCTCCTTCAGGAGGTCCTTGACGGCCTGGGCCAGCGCCGGCGCAAGGGCGGACCGGGCCGCCTCCGCCGCCCCCGCCCGCACCTCCAGGACGCGCACCGCGGGCAGGCCCGCCCCGCCGTCCCCGGTGAAGGCCAGGCCCGGCTTGCCGCAGGCCACGCGCCCGTCCCCGAGCCGCCCGTTGCTGCCGGTGAAGAAGGCCGTGCCCCCGGGCCGGAAGATGGCGCAGTAGGCCTCGATCACCTCCGGCGTGGAGCGGAAGTTGGTGTCCAGGACCAGGGGATCCCGGCCCGTGCGGGCCCGCACCTCGTCCACGGCGCGGAGGTAGGTGGGCAGGTCGCCGCTGCGGAACCCGTAGATGGCCTGCTTGGGATCGCCCACCAGGATGAGCCGGTGGTCCGGGGAATCGAGGAAGAGGGTCCGGAAGATGTCCCACTGGCGGTGGTCCGTGTCCTGGAACTCGTCGATGAGGGCCACCTGGTACCGCTCCCGGAGGCGCGCGACCGTGGGCGCCCCCGCCGGCGAAGTGACGGCCTCGTGCACCAGGGCGATCATGTCGCCGAAGTCGAACCAGCCCTTGTCCCGCTTGAGGGCGGCGAGCTCCTCGGCGAGGACCGGCAGGTACTTAGCGGCCACCACGGCCTTGAAATCGAAGGCCAGCGGCTCCAGGGCCTCCGCCAGGGCCCCGAGCCCGGCCTCCCGCAGCGGCAGGCCCCGGACGTAGACGGCCTTCTCCGCGGCGAACTCGGCCCAGAGGCAGGCGGGGCTCTCCCGCACCCGCTCCGCGTCCAGGGCGGCCTCCAGGGCCAGGAGACGGTCCCGCAGGGCATTGATGCTGGCGGCCTTCAGGCCCGCCTCCCGGAGGGCCTCCAGCAGGGGGCCGCCGGTCCGTTTCTTCCCGGTGTCGGCCTGGTACGCGGCGATGTCCGCCAGGAGCTCCCGCACCGTATCCCGGGGGATGGCCGCGACGGCGGCCGCCGGGTCCTCCAGGGCGCCCAGGTCCAGGGCCTCCCGCTCCTCCAGGGCCTTGCGCAGGAAGTCGCCCAGTTCCCCGGCGTCCCCGAAGGCGTCCAGGGCCGCTTCGAGGAAGCGCGGGTCCGCGGTGGCGAACCGGGTGCGGAGGAGGCCCTTGAAGGCCGCGTCGAAGGCGGCCTCGGCGGAGACCTGCTCCTGGGTGAAGAGCCGCCCGCCCTCGAAGGCCCCGTCCTGGAGGGCCTGCTGGCAGAAGCCGTGGATGGTGGAGACGGAGGCCCGGTCGAAGGCGTGGACCGCCGCGGCGAGCGCTTCCCGCTCGGCGGGGCCCAGGGTCCAGAAGGATCCCTCCGGGCCGGGATCGTCCGTCTCCAGGCGGGCCAGTTCCTGGAGCTTGGCCCGGAGCCGGTGCTTCAGCTCGAGGGTGGCCTTGACGGTGAAGGTGACGACCAGGATGCGCTCCAGGGGGATCCCCTTCAGGACCAGGTCCACCACCAGGTGCTCGATGGTGAAGGTCTTGCCGGTGCCGGCGCTGGCCTCGATGACGCAGTGGCTGTCCCCCAGGCCCTGGAGGACCGCGGGGCGCGGATGGCGGAGGTTCATGGGCCCCCCCAGGGGACGAGGGCCGCGGTCTGGGCCAGGTAGTCCCCGAGCCGGGCCGTCACGAGGGCGAGGGGGTCGGCGGGGGGATCGTAGCGCCACGGGGCGGGCACCGGGCCGCGCAGGGTGGAGATGGCGCCGCCCTGCGCCTCATCCTTGTCCAGACGCTGCAGCACGTAGGCGCGGATGGAGGCCGGAGTCAGGTCCTCCCGCTTCAGGCCGTCCAGGACGGCCTCGATGGGGAGCAGCACGGCGTGGTCCCCCGTCAGCAGGTCCTGGACCCACGACCGGAGGCGTTCACGGGCCGCCTCGGGGTCGAGGGGGGCCAGGGGGAAATGGACGATGCCGCCGCCGTCGCCCCGCAGGAAGAGGGCGCGGTGGGGGGACGCCGTCCCCTGGGCGCAGGTGCGCAGGACATGGTCCAGGTAGGCCCGGAGGGCCTTGCGGCGCGCGGACTCCAGGGCGGGCGCGCCCCCGGACTCGAAGGCCAGGGAGCCGCCCAGGGCCTGGGGCTGCAGGTCGCCGACCACCTCCACCTCGACCCGCCCCCCGTCCAGCTCGACGGGAACGCGCACGGGAGGGAATTCCCGGTCCACCGCCCCGCCCAGGCCGGCCCCCACCCGCCAGCGCTCGGGGACCTCCCCGGCCAGGAGGGCGATCCAGGCCCGGATCTGGGCGAGGTCGGCGTCGCGCTCGCGCGCGCCGAAGAGGCCGAAGGGGGCCTCGGCCCGGGCCTGGAGGCGGCGCACCGCCCGATCGTACGGGGCCTCCGGGTCCGAACCCGCCCGGGCGGCCTCCAGGGCCACCTCCCGCAGCAGCCCGTAGCGGTCCAGGAACCCCGTGGCGAACGGCTCGTCCTCCACCGCGGCCCGGTCCTCGACCCCGCCCTGCCCCAGGCCCAGGCGCACCCGGGCGGCGCCGCTGAGGGGGCACTCCAGCCAGGCCCGCAGGTCGGAGAGGGTGAGGCGCCGGGGCGGCCTGGGGGCGGAAGCGCCCCGGCCGGGGTGGGCCAGCCACGTATCGAGCCGGGCCTGGAGCGCCGCGGGCGCCCCCAGGTCCCCCAGGGCGGCGGGCATGGCCACGGGTCCGGCCTGGCGCAGGTCCCGGCCCAGGGCCAGGGCGAAGGCCTCGTGCTCCGCCACTTCGGCGTAGCAGGCGAGGCCGCCCGGACCACCGAGCAGCCCTGGGAAGTAGGCGGGATCGTAGCGGCGGAGGGGGTGGGTCACCGTGAGGCGGTCCCGGGCCCCGGGCGCCACGTAGCGGCCCGCCAGCTCCCGGAATTCCTTGAAGAGGCTCGAGGGCTCCAGGTCCTCGCCGCTCAGCTCGTCCTTGGCCACGTAGCTGCACACCAGGTGCTCCCGGGCGCAGAGGAGGGTCTCCAGGAAGAGGTACTTGTCCTTCTCGGTCTGGCTCACGTCCCCGCGCCGCCGGCCCTTGGCGCGCAGGTCCAGGGGGCGGCGCACGTCCCGCCCCGGGAAGACCCCCTCCCCCAGGCCCATGAGGAACACGGCCCGGCAGGGGATGGCCCGCATGGGCGCGTAGCTGGAGACCACGACCCCCCGGAGCAGGACGGAGGGGTGCTCGGCCTTGAGCCGCCCGAGGGCCTCGCCCGCGAGGTGCCGCGCGGCCTCGAAGCCCAGCCCGGGCAGGTCCAGGCCTTCGGGGGCCAGCTCCCCAAGGCGGCGCAGGAAGGTCCGCACCCGTTCCACGGCCTTCAGGACGAGCTCGTCGTCCCCCTGGAGCCAGCCGGCGAGGTACGCGTCGAGGCGCTCCAGCCAGGTCCCCAGCGGGGCCCGCAGGTCCCGCAGCGCCCGGGCCTCGGCCACCAGGCCCCGGGCCTGGGCGAGGAAGGCGCCCGCCTCGGGCAGGTCCGCGCCGGAGAAGACGGCGTAGGCGTCCCCGTCCGCCTCCAGCTCGGCGCCTTCGGCCATGAAGGCCCCCAGGGCCATGCGCCGGAGGCCCTGGTCCCAGTTGAGGGCGTCGGTGTCCAGGTAGGTGTCCCGCCAGTCCTCGCGGTCCACGCCGCGGACGATGCCCAGGGCCTCGCACCAGCGGGCCCAGGCGCCCGGCGTGGCCTCCCCGGCCCGCAGGGCGGGGTGGGAGAGGACGCGGAGCACGGCGGCGCGGGTGAAGCCCGAGCCCGGCAGGTCCAGGAGGAGTTCGGCGGCCTCGACGGTTCGGGCCAGGACGCTGCTGGCGCCGTCGCCGCGGGTCCAGGGGATGCGGCGGGTCTCCAGGAAGGCGGCCTGCAGGTGGGCCAGGTAGGCCTCCTCCTGGGCGGGCGGCACGAGCACGGCGATGTCGGAGAAACCCAGGGGCCGCTCCGGAGGGGCCGATTCCATCAGGCGCCAGATGGCCGTGGCCACCGCTTCGGCCTCGCGCCGGGGGCTGGGGCAGGCCAGGAAGGCCACGCTGCCGTCCGCGGGCCCATCGGGATCCGGGGCCGGCTCCTCGAAGCGGAGGATGTCCCCCTGGATCCGGGCCAGCACCGTGGCCGAGCCGGGGTCCTCGAAGCGGGGATCGAAGTCGCAGTCGCTGACGTCGTTGAGCAGGCGGATGTTCTCGCGCCCGGGACGGCCCCACCGGCGCAGGGCCTCGGGCCCCTCGGAGGCCAGGGCGTACACGTCGTCGTCCTCGCCCTCGGGCTCCCCTTCGAGGCGGCCCCGGCGGGCCTCGCCCCGGCGGGGGCGCGAGGCCCGCCACAGGCCCTCGCCCGCGGAGGTCATGTCCTCCCAGAACTCGCCGCAGGGGTTGAGGGCGTAGAGGTGGAGCTCGGTCAGCGCCCCCAGGCGCGTGTAGGCCTCGTGGTAGACCTGGGCCACGTGGGTCAGCCCGAAGAGGTGCAGCGAGGGCGGCAGGGTCCCGGACCCGAAGGCCTCGTGGCGCAGCGCCTCCGCCAGCGTCAGGTGGGGCGGCCCCGTGCGGTCCAGGCGGTCCAGGGCCTCGCGCCACAGCAGGCGCTGCCACGTCTCCGCCTCCGCGTCGGGCCCCGCGGCGCGGTCCTCCCGCCAGGCCGGGATCCAGTCCGGGCGGCTGCGCGCGTATTCCTGCATGAGGTGGGCCAGCTCCCCCGAGAGCTGCAGGGCCTTCAGCCCCGCCCCGTCCCCCTCCAGGTACCGGCGGGCCCGCGCCAGGCGCGGATCGGCCATGAAGGCGGCGTCGTGGAGGGCGGAGAGGAGTCCCCCCTGGAGGCGCTCCGCGGTGAGGAGCTGGAAGGCCCCCTCGGGCATGAGGCCCCGCCAGGCCCCCTCCAGGAAGGTGAAGCGCAGGTTCGCGGCGACCCCCAGCCGCCGGGCCAGCTGGATGCGGATGTACTCCTTGAGGTGGGGGTTGGGCGCCACGATGTGCACCGGCGCCCAGGGGGAGTCCGCGCGCCGCGCCTCGGCCACGGCCTCCGCCAGGCGGTCCAGGAGCGCCTCGGTGCGGTTGGCGTACGTGAGGAGGATCATGGGGTTCCAGGGGCGGACATCCGTCCGGCGTGGGGATCCGGCGCGGGCCGGTGCACTTGCATAAAACAGTTGGCTTCCAGGATATCCCGAGGGGGGAGGGGCCACCCAGGGCATTTTCCATCCCCGGGCGCGTCAGCGCCTGTGCACTCCGCCCGGGTATCGGAGGCCCGGAGGCCCCGGCGGGGAAAGCCTTGTATCCTGATGAAACCCGCATTGAAAAATGCGCCCTCCCCGACCCGCCCATGCCCCTCGTCATCACCTCCCGCCAGGAAGCCCCCGCGCACCACGCGTGGGCCGATTGCATCGTGTCCATCGACGACCCGGGCGCGACGCTCCGGATCACGGGCCCGCACCATGGGCTGTTCCTGTTCGAGGACACGGACACGCCGGAGGCCGGGGGCCCCACCCTGGCCGTGGCCGAGGCCATCCTGGCCCACGTGGACGCCTGCGGCGCCACGGCCCGCTCCAACCTGCTGGTCCACTGCTTCTACGGCGTGAGCCGCAGCCCCGCGGCGGCCCTGGGCATCCTGGCCCATTTCGGCATGCCGGTGGCCCTGGCCTGGTCCCGGGTCCGCCGGGCCCGCCCCCAGGCGGTGCCCAATGTCCAGCTGGCGCGGCGCTTCGACGAGGCCGTGGGCTGCCGGGGGGAGCTGGCGGACCTGGCGGAGACCATCGTCCGCCACTACCGCACCGGGCGGCCCTGGCCCACGGACGACTGACCCGGCCCGTCCGCGTTTCCTGGTGTAATGGCCTCCGGACCCGGGGTGCCGGCGTCCCCCGAGGTCGACCATGCCCTTCCTTCGCGCCCTGTTCCTGGTCCTGGCCGTGCTGCCCCTGGCGGCCCGGCCCCGCCCCCTCCCCCTGAAGGCGGCGGGCCTGGCCGCGCCGGGGGTGGCCCTGTTCGTGCCCCAGGGACTGGATCCCGCGGCCCTCCCCCCCTCGCCCGCGCTGGTCGCCCAGCCCGCCTTCCAGGCCCCCCTGCCCCACGCCTGGCGGCTGCGTCCGGCCTTCTCCCAGGATGGCGACCGGACCACGGCCCGCTTCCGCCTGCCCGCGGACGTGGACCTCTACGGCACCGGCGAGGTCACCGGCCCCCTCCGGCGCAACGGCACCCGCATCGAGCTCTGGAACACCGACAACTACGGCTACGGCAAGGCCGGGGGCCGGCGCCTCTACCAGAGCCACCCCTGGGTCCTCGGCCTGCGGCGGGACGGCACGGCCTTCGGGCTCCTCTTCGATTCCAGCTGGAAGGCCGACCTGGACTGCCGGGACGGCGTGGCCTTCACCTGCCGGGGCCCCGCCTTCCCGGTGCTCGTCATCGAGCGCGCGTCGCCCGCGGCGGTGCTGCGGACGCTGGGGGACCTGACGGGGCGCATGGACCTGCCGCCGCGCTGGGCCCTGGGCTACCAGCAGAGCCGCTACTCCTACGCGCCCGGCGCGCGGGTCCGGGAGATCGCGGCGGCCTTCCGCGCGCGCCGCATCCCCTGCGACGTGCTCTGGCTGGACATCGACTACATGGACGGCTACCGCATCTTCACCTTCGACCCCAAGGGGTTCCCCGACCCCGCGGGCCTCAACGCCGAACTCCACGCCCAGGGCTTCCGCACCGTGTGGATGATCGACCCGGGCGTGAAGGCCGAGGCCGGCTTCGCGGTCCGGCGGAGCGGGGACGCCCTGGACGCCTGGGTGAAGGACGCCTCCGGCGCCCCCTGCGTGGGCGAGGTGTGGCCGGGCGACTGCGTCTTCCCCGACTTCACGCGCCCCGAGGTGCGGGCCTGGTGGGCGGGCCTCTACGGCCCCTTCCTCGCCCAGGGCGCGGACGGGATCTGGAACGACATGAACGAGCCCGCGGTCTTCGGGACCCCCGACGGCACCCTGCCGGAGGACAGCCGCCACGGCGGCGGCGGCGGGCTCCCCCCGGGCCCGCACCTGCGCTACCACAACCTCTACGGCACGCTCATGGCGCGGGCCACCCGGGAGGGCATGCTCGCCGCCCGCCCGGGGCTTCGCCCCTTCCTCCTCACCCGGGCCGGGTTCCTGGGCTCCCAGCGCTACGCCGCCACGTGGACCGGGGACAACACCTCCACCGAGCGGGACCTGCGCCAGGCCATCCCCATGACCCTCAACCTCGGCCTCTCGGGCCAGCCTTTCAACGGCCCCGACCTGGGCGGCTACGCCGGCGACGCCACCGGCGAGCTCTGGGCCCGCTGGTGCGCCTTCGGGGCCTTCTTCCCCTTCGCCCGGGGCCACGCCGCCAAGAATGCCAACGCCAAGGAACCCTGGGCCTTCGGGCCGGAGGTGGAGCGCACCTGCCGCATCGCCCTCCAGCGCCGCTACCGCCTCCTGCCCTACCTGTACACCTGTTTCCGGGAGGCGGCGGAAACGGGCCTCCCCGTGCTGCGGCCCCTGTTCCTGGCCGACCCCGCGGATCCGGCCCTGCGCCAGGAGGCGCGGGCCTTCCTGCTGGGCCCCGATCTGCTGGTGGTTCCCGCCTGGGCCGCCGACGCGCCGCGGCCCCGCGGCAGGTGGCTGCCCCTCTCCCTCGTGGAGGGCGACCTGGACGACCCCCTCCAGGCCCGCCTCTACCTGCGGGAGGGCGCCATCCTGCCCCTCGGCCCCGTTGTGGAGACCACCGCCCAGGCCCCCGAGGGGGCCACCACCCTGGCCGTGGCGCCGGACGCCGCCGGCCACGCCGAAGGCCGGCTCTACCACGATGCCGGGGAGGGGTTCGCCTACCGCGCCGGGGACTACCGCCTGGTGACCTACCGGGCCAGCCGCGTGGACGGCACCCTCCAGGTGCGGGAGGCCCGGGTGGAAGGGCGCCGCCCCGCGCCCCCCCAGCCCTGGACCCTGCTGGAGCTGCGGGCCGGGGCCGACCTCAGATCCGCACCCCCACGCTGAAGGTCAGGGCCGTCAGGGTCCGGCCGAAGGCGGACAGGGCCTCCAGGCGCACCCCGAGTTCCACCGGGGCGAGGACGACGCCCGCCCCGACGTGGGCGCAGGGCCGGAACCGGGAATCGGCCAGGGCCTGGGTCTCCCGGTGGCCGCACAGGCCCCTCCGGGGGACGGCGGGGGCCGGCAGCCAGGCATTGGGGGCGGCCCGATGGACGGGCCGGAGGTGGGGGGGCTGCCGGGAGACGACGGCCGGTGCGGGGGCCCCCGCCCGCCCATGCTGGTGGCCGTCCCGGTGGCAGTCCGCCACGGACCGGGGGACGAACCGCTCGTGGTGGCTGGCCAGCCGCGCGACGCCCACCCCCACGGACAGGAAGGGGCCCGTCCCCACCCCCGCGGGGTAGTGCCGGAAGGCCACCCCCGCCCCGTAGCGCCGGAGCGTCACCGCCCCGTCCCGGTCCCCGGCCAGGTGCGCCTCGCCCAGGGCGTGGGGCCGCCAGGCGCGTCCATCCGATCCCATCGCCAGGCCGACTTCCAGGCGCAGCTCCTGGCGCGCCCCCAGCGGCTGGGCGAGGGCGAGGCCCAGGTCCCAGCCGGAGCGGCCGCAGGAAAAGCGCTCCCGGACCCCACCCGACGGCTGGTAGAGCCCCACCTGGAAGCCGAAGCCGGCCTCTCCCGCCTGGAGCCCCGCGGCGAGCAGGGCTCCGCCCAGAAGGGTGATCATGCGATGGGTCACGGTCCATGTCCTTTCCGCTCGCCACCCTCGCCCGGATAGGCGAGGCGGGCCAGCACGCCCTCCCGCCGGATGATCCAGGCGTGGGGCGCCCCCCGGCGAACCCAGCCAAGGATGCCGCGCCGGGTCAACCGGTTCCCGGCCAAGGGCCCCACCCGCACGAGCACATCCCCGACGCGGCAGCCCGCCCGATCCATCCCGCTGCCGGGCCGGACGGCGATGACCCGCAGGACCGCGGGCGACACGCCGCGATTCCAGGCCACCGGCAGCGTCCGCGACGCGGGGCGCCGGAGGGGCATGTCCAGGGCCCGGTCGGCCGGAACCTCCAGGCAGGGGACGGCAAAGTCGAAGCCCACGGCGCACCCGGACCAAAGATCCAGGCCCAGGAGCCCGCGACCGTCCGGGGCGCAGCAGTCCACGGGCACCTCCCGCCACCGGAGTGCGCCCGCGCGGACCTCCTCCAGCCACCCCACGCGGCTGCGGGTCCGGGTCCTGGACAGGCCCGCCCCCTCCACCCACGCGCGGCCCGGAGCGGGGCAGCGGTCCGGCGGGACCTGGACGCCCCCCATGCTCCCCGTGTCCACGTCCGCCAGCAGCGTCCCGCCGCCGGCGCGCAGCTCAACCTGCGGTGGCGCCCCGGGCACCCGGCGCAGGGGCACGGACCGGGTCCGGCCCGGAAGCCGCCGCCCCGGCCACCACCGCCGCCGGGGCAGGTCCAGGACGAAAGGGAATTGCTCCAGAAGATCCATGCCCAGGACCCCATCAATGGGGGCATCCTCCAGAGGACCGAAGGACCCGCGCAGATCGACCCGCACCACGGGCACGTTCGTCCGCACGAAGCCCGGGAAGGCCAGGCCGTGGAGACGCGCCCGGGCACCCTCCACCCGGACCCCCGTGATATCCCAGACCGGAACGCTCCGGCCCTCGTCGCGCACGAACCGGGCCGGCATCGCCGCGTCCACCAGGGTGGCGCTGGCGCCCGTATCCAGGAGGAACCGGAAGGTCCGGTCCCCCTCCCCGGCCCGGCTCGAAGCCAGCCGCACGGCCACGATGCAGAACCCATCCTCGTTGACCTCCAGCGGCACGCCCGCAGGGCCGACTGAGGCGGGCAAGGACCCGGCAAGGCCGATCGCCGGAACCGCGGCCAAAGCTATCACCCATCTATTCACGGCTTCTCCCACCCGTCATTAAAGAAACCTAAAAAGGTCTGAACAGCCCATGAAATAGGGACCTTCAGCCCACGCTATGACTTACGACAAACCTCCAAAAGGTTCCTTGACGGGGATCCCCCCGCGCCGACGTTGATCCCAGCCCGGGCCCTTCCAGAACCCCTTTTTCCCACGGAGGAAACCATGACCTTCAAGCACGCAGCCCCCCTGTGCCCCCACGCCCCCAGGACGCTTGATCCTGACGCCCTGGCCGGCGTCCGGGGCGGCCAGGGCCCCGCCCATGAAATCACCACCACGATCAACCAGGGCCCCGGCAGGGCGGTCTTCGGATCGATCGACTACACGCACCGGTTCCCCAACGGCATCTCCCTGGGTGGAAGCGTCAGCCGCCAGGGAGGCCGCACCGCCGGCGGAATCCAGGTGGGTGGCGCCTGGGGCGACCACGGCACCTGGAGCGCGGGCGCCACCCGCCAAAGGGGGGAGACCGGCGTGGTCTTCCGGGGCGGCTTCCGCTGGTAGACCCATCCCCCCCGCGCCGGGCCGCGGCCCGGCGCGGGGGCGTCCCCTTTGAGGACCGGCCGGTTGATGCCATCCTCGGAGCATCGCCCCGAGGTCGCCGTGCCCGTGCTCCACCCCGATCCTGCCCGCATTCCGCCCACCCAGGGCGCGGAGCAGGAGGTGCTGGCCGCCCTGCGCACCCTGCCGCCGGAGGCCCACGTGTTCGTGCGGCTCCAGATCCTGGATCCGGAGACGAACCGCGACCGGGAACTGGATTTCCTGGTGATCCACCCGACCCTGGGCCTCGTGATCGTGGAGGTGAAGGGCCAAGGCGTGCGGCCGGAGGGGGAGACCTGGGTCCGGCGGAACCGGCAGGGGGTGGACGAGGTGATGGACGAGCCGCCCGGCGTCCAGCTCATGGCCCAGCAGGCGCTGCTGCTCCAGCACCTGAAGCGCGCGGGCCTGGGCTTCGTGCCCCGGATCACGCGGGTCCTGGCCCTGCCGGCCCTCCAGCTCCCGGCCGGCGCCGATCTGGGACCGGACCTG
Organism: Mesoterricola sediminis; assembly: GCF_030295425.1. NCBI lineage: Bacteria > Pseudomonadati > Acidobacteriota > Holophagae > Holophagales > Holophagaceae > Mesoterricola > Mesoterricola sediminis. The sequence goes on from NZ_AP027081.1 coordinate 3,005,537, forward strand.
CCCGCCTGCCGCATCCTCACCCGGGAGCGCCTGCGGAACCCCTACCTGGCCTTGCGGGCGGCCGTCACCGGGGGCGCCGACTGGGAGGCCTGGTCCCGGGGGGAGCAGGCCCGCCTGTGCGGAGTCCGCCCGGACGTGCTCCGCAGCCTCCTGGAAGCGCTGCTGCCCCGCCTGGCGCCGCCGCCCCCCCTGGCGGACCTGCTGGCGGCGGAGGGCCGCCTCCAGGACGAGACGGCCCAGCGACTCCTGGATCACCTGGCCCACAATTTCGCGCGTGGCCGCTATCACCTGACGGGGGGCCCCGGCTCCGGCAAGAGCCTCCTGGCCCGCGACGCCGCCCGCATCTGGGTCGCGGAGGGGCGCAGGGTCCTCGTCGTCGCCTTCAACAAGGCCCTCACCTACGCCACCCAGTGCGCCCTGGAGGACCTCTGCGCGGCCGGCAAGGTGGACGTGAGCACCTACCACGACCTGGCCTGGAACATCCTGGACGCGGCCCACCGCCTCCCGGCGCCCTGCGAGCCCACCGCCTGGTACAACGAGGTGCTGCCCGGCGGCGTCGCCGAGGTCCTGGTCCCCGGCGCGGTCCTGCCCGGCCTGCGCTACGGCGCCCTCGTGGTGGACGAGGCCCAGGACCTGGAACCCCACTGGATCGCCCCCCTCCTGAACCTGCTCGAGGACCCCGCCCGGGATCCGGTGCTGCTCCTGGAAGACCCGGCCCAGAGCCTGTTCCGGGCCGGCCGCCACACCCTGGGCCAGCCCTGGCGCCTCGACCTGAGCCTGCGCCAGCATCCGGCCATCCGCCGTGCCGCCTGCCTCGCCTATCCCGCCTGCGGCTGGGAGGCGCCGGCCCTGCTCCCCGAGGAGCAGGCCGTGTTCCTGGAACCGAGCGGCCCCGGCCGGTGGCGGGCGGATGTGGCGCGCTGGCTCCACCGGCTGGACGAGGAAGGGGTGCGGCCCGACGACGTGCTCATCCTCAGCCCCCACCGGCCCGAGACCCTGGGCATCGCCGACGGGGACCGCCTGGGGCCCTGGGCCGTGAACCCGGAAGCGGACTGGTGGCAGGGGGAGAAGGCCGGCCGGGTCCGCATGGGCAGCGTCTTCCTGTTCAAGGGCCTGGAGGCGGACGTGGTGATCTACCTCCAGCCCCGGTACGCGCGGCCGGACGCGGGCCGCCTGGCCTACACCGCCTATTCCCGGGCCCGCCACCGGCTCGTGGTGCTGGAGAAGGCCCTGCCGGAGCCCGCCCGCCCCAAGGCCCCGGCCGCGCCGCCCCCCCCGCCTCCCCCGCCCGTCGTGCCTTCGGTGCCCCGCCTTCCCTACCGGTTCAAGCCCGAGGAACGGGCCCGGCTCGCGGGCGCCCTCACCGCCGCCCGCACCTGGGGCACCACCGTCGACGCCGATCCCGCCTGAGCCGCCCATGCCGCCCCTGCCCCACCCCTCCCTGGCCCTGGTCCTCCTCGCGGGCGCCGCCCTGGCCGCGGGCGCGGTGCTGGGCACCCGCCATGCCCCGGGCCCGGACGACCCCGTCTGGCGGCTGCGCTGGGGCGCCTGGCGCGTCCTCGCCCGCCTCGGCCGGAACCCGGGCGCGACATGGCACCGCCGGGGCCTGGCCCAGGGGGACCCCGAGCGGGGCGTGCCCTGCCTGGAGGAGGCCGCCCGGTACGATCATCCGGAGGCCCACTTCGAACTGGGCCTCTGGTACGAGGAGGGCGGGCACGGCCCGGGAAGCCGCGACCGCGCCGCCCGCCACTACCGCGCGGCCGCGGAGGCCGGCCACGCCGAGGCCTGCTTCCGGCTGGCCGAACTGCTGGGCTGGGGCATCGGGCCCGCCCGGGACCCCGGGGTGGCCCTCCGGTGGTACCAGCGGAGCGCCCAGGGCGGCTTCCGGCCCGCGATGGAGGCCCTGGCGCGGATCTACGAAACGGCCGACGGGGTGCCCGAGGACCTGGAGAAGTCCGTGGCCTGGACCCTCCAGGCCCGGGAGGCCGAACCCGCTCCCCTGCGCTGCAGCCGCTTCGCCCGGCCCAGCCCCGCCCGGGCCCCCGCGCCGGAACCGGGCCCGGAGGCCGGCCCCAACGCCGAAGCCGACGCCCGCTTCCGCCTGGGCATGGGCCTGCTCAGCGAGGGCCGGGACCCGGCCGCGGCCCTGGGCTGGCTCCGCCGCGCCGCGGAAGGCGGCCACCTGGAGGCCATGGGGGAGCTGGGGCGGCTCCTGGCCGAGACCGGCGACCCGGAGGGCGAGGTGTGGCTGCGCCGCGCCGCGGCCCTCGGCCACCCCGGCGCCCAGGTGCGCCTGGGGCACCTCCGGGGACGCACCGCCGCGGGGCCCGGACGGGGCTGATCCCGCCCGGGGGCTATTCCTGCTTCTTGAGCTTCAGCGTGCCGGTGGCCATGGGGGAGGTCCAGGTGCCGGAGAGGCCGTCCTCGGAGAACGTCACTTCGAAGTCCATGGTGGCCTCGGTGACCCGGATGACGCCCTTGCTCACCTTGGCGCGCTGGACCTCGTCGCCGAAGTCGCCCACGGCGGTGGCGAACCACATCGTCTTGCCCTTCACCTTGGTCCCGTCCACGGTGAAGGTGGCGGTGAGCTTGCCCTTCACATTGGCGTCGAAGGCCCATTCGCCCACCCAGTTCCCGGCGAGCCGGGCGAGAAGGGCCGCGTCGTCCTCGGCGCGGGCGGTGGCGGGGGCCACGGCCAGGGCCGCGGCGAGGAGGGGCAGACGGAATCCCTTCAGCATGGGCTTCTCCTTGAAAAAGGCTGTTACCGACCAATTGTCCGGTATCTTAGCACGGGCGGCCGGAGGCCGCCGCCCGGATCTCGCCGATTTTCCGCCGGATGTCCGCCAGGGTGAACGGCTTCTCCTGGAGCCACACGAAGGGATCCTCCCCCGCGGCCACCTCCAGGGCCGGTTCCACATACCCGGTGGCCATCAGCACCGGCAGGACGGGATGCCGGCTGCGGATGGCGGCCAGGGTCTCGACGCCGCCCATGCCCGGCATGTTGTTGTCGAGGATCACCAGGTCGGGTACCAGGCCGGCGTCCAGCTTGGCCAGGGCCTCGGGACCCCCGTTCACCCAGGCGCAATCGTGGCCGATCTGCGCGAGCATGGCCGGCAGGGTATCGAGGATGATGGGATCGTCGTCCACCAGCAGCACCCGAAGGCCGGCGCCGCCGTCGGCCGCCGGGGATTCGGCCCGGGGCCCCTCGGAAGCCTCCCGGGGACCCGCGGCCGGGAACCGGAGGGTGACCCGGGTCCCCTCCCCTTCCCGGCTCTCCAGGTCCACGGTGCCCCCGTGGGCCTTCATGGTGCCGTAGACGCCCGCGAGCCCGAGCCCGGTGCCCTTGCCGGCGGGCTTGGTCGTGAAGAACGGTTCCATGGCCCGGCGCAGGACCTCCGGCCGCATCCCGCTCCCGGTGTCGGCCACGGCGAGGAAGGCGCCGCCCCCGGCGCCCTTCCCCGTGGACAGGGTCAGCGTCCCGCCGGCGGGCATGGCGTCCAGGGCGTTGACGCACAGGTTCATGAGGGCGTTGGCCAGGGAATCCGGCTCCCCCGCCACCGGCTGCAGGTCCGCGTCCAGGGCCTCCACCACGGCGACCCGGGCGAAGGAAGTGCCCCGGAGGATCTCGGCCTGGGTCCGCACGAGGGCGTTCAGGTCCACGGGCCGCGCGTCGCCGAGGCCCTTCCGGCTGAAGTCGGTCAGGGTCCGCACGAGCTTCCGGCCCCGCTCCGCGGCCGAGAGCAGCAGGTCCAGGGGCCGCGTGATGGCCGCGTCCCCCTCCCGCACCTCCCGGAGGGTGGAGGCCACCGCGACCACGGACGCCAGGATGTTGTTCATGTCGTGGGCGACGCCCCCCGCGAGGCTGCCGAGGCTCTCCAGCTTCTGGGCGTGGAGCAGCTCGGCCTGGAGCCGCTCCCGTTCCCGCTCCGCCTCGAGCCCTGCCGTGAGGTCCTGGCAGAGCACCAGGAGGCAGGGGCCGCCATCCAGGTCCACGGCGCGGGCGGTGAGCATCGCGGTCGCCAGCGTCCCGTCCTTGCGCACCAGCTCCAGCCGCCGCGGCGCGAGCCCGCCCGTGGCCTCCACCTCCGCGCGCAGGGAGGCCCGGTCCGCCCCGGCGGGCCAGAGGCCGAGCTCCTCCGTGGTGCGCCCCAGGGCCTCCTCCCGGCTCCAGCCGAAGGTGCGGGTCCAGGCCGGATTGAGATCCAGGAACCGGTCGTCGGCGAGGCGGCTGAAGGCGATGGCTTCCGGGGACAGCTGGAAGACCCGCGCGAACCGCTCCTCGCGCCGCAGCAGCCCCTTGAGGAGGTAGCTGGCGGACATGGACAGCAGGGCGGCGAGGAACAGGCCGTTGACCCCGATGATGAGCCAGGCCACGCCCGAGGCGGGCGCCGCGGGCGACGGGAGGAGGCCGTGGGCCGCGGCCACCCCCGCGGCGGCGTAGGTGGCCGCGGCCAGGATCCCGCACGCCACCGAGGCCCGGAGCCCCCAGAGGAGGGCGGCCAGGACGGGGACCACGCCCAGCCACAGGGGGCCCGTGGCGAAGGTGCCGAGTTCCACCAGGAGCAGCGCCGCCACGCCGTAGACCATGGCCAGCAGGCCCCCCGCCTTGGCGCGGTACGACCAGCCTGGATGGAAGGCCGCCGCGGTGATCCAGGCCAGGGCCAGGGTATCCCCCGCGGCGACGGCGGCGTGGCCGTACCGCACGGCGTAGTACAGGCAGGGCAGGTACGTGGCGAGGCCCAGGACCGCCCCCGCCTTGAGGAGGCGGTCGACGAGCTGGCCGCGCCAGGCCGCCAGGGCCTCGGCCCCCAGTTGGCCGGACGGATCTTCCCCCGCGGGAGTCGGCAAGCGAGGACCTGGACGGGCTGGAAGGACCGGGGGGGGCGGCGTCATAAGGGATCGTTGGGGCCGATCATGCCACAGATGGGGGCCGACCGGAGGGAGAGATGGCCTAAAAATGCCCTTGTTTTCCAAGCAATCCAGGCCGCCGGGCGGAGCCCGGACCGGTAAAAACCGCGATCGCCAGGCCGTGATCCAAATCGCCTGTTTCAACTGATATCCTGGGGGGCTTCCCGCTCCGGGCGGCCCCCCAGGATCCCCTTGAAGTTCCTCCCCTGCCTGTTTCTGGTCTCCACCTGCCTGGCGGCGCCCGCCGCTCCTCCGGTCCGGATCGGCATCCTCGCCTTCCGCCCCAAGCCCCAGGCCCAGGCCCAATGGGCCCCCCTGGCCGGCGTGCTGGGCCGGGCCCTCCCGGGCCGGGAGATCCAGGTGGAGACCCTCACCTACCCGGAGCTGGACGCCGCGATCGCCGGCCGCCGGGTGGACTTCGTGCTCACCAACCCCGCGCACTACATCCTCCTCCGGAGCCACCATCACCTGACGTCCCCCCTGGCCACCCTGGCCACCACGGAGAGCGGCCAGCGGGTCAGCGCCTTCGGCGGCGTCATCCTCACCCGTGCAGGCGATCCGGCCCACACCCGCCTCGAGGACCTGCGGAAGGCCTCCATCGCCATTCCCGACCTGGCCTCCCTGGGCGGGTACCAGATGCAGGCCTACGAGCTGCGCCAGGCCGGCCTGCCGCTGCCCGACCGGGACCGGCTCGTGGTGACCGGAATGCCCCACGACAACGTGGTCCGGGCCGTGCTGGAGGGCCGGGCCGACGCGGGTTTCGTCCGCACCGGCACCCTGGAGGCCATGGCCCGGGAGGGCCGGCTGGATCCCGCCCGGATCCGGGTCCTCCAGACCCTGCCGACGCCGTATCCGGTCGCCCTCAGCACCCGGCTCTACCCCGAATGGCCCTTCGCGGCCCTGCCCCACGCCGACGAGCAGGTCGCGCGCCGGGTGGCCGGCGCCCTCCTCCTCCTGGGCGAGGACGACCCCGCCGCCCACGCCATGGGCATCCAGGGCTTCGCCGTGCCCGCGGACTACGAGCCCGTCGCGCGCATCCTCCGGGAGCTCCGGCTGCCGCCCTACGAGGCCCCGCCCCCCTTCACCTTCGCGGACGTGTGGGCGCGGTACCGCTGGCCTTTCCTGGCGGTGGCGGTCTCCCTCCTGGCGGCCGCGGTCCTGGGCATCCGCCTGCTCCTGGCCCACCGGCGCCTCCGGTCCAGCCGCGAGCTCTTCGCCCTCGCCTTCCAGATGAGTCCGGACCCCATCAGCATCCACCGCCTCGACGACGGGACCTGCGTGGCCGTGAACCAGGGCTACCTGCGCGCCACCGGCCACGCCCGGGAGGACCTGGTGGGGCGCCGGGGCTTCGGCAAGGACTATCAGACCTGGGCGGACGCCACCCAGTTGCTGGCCTTCATGGAGCGGCTCCGGCGCGACGGGGCCGTGGACGCCCAGGAGGCCACCTTCCTCGCCAAGGACGGCCAGCCCCTCACGGGGGTGGTGTCCGCGCGCATCCTGGACCTGGACGGGGTGCCCCACGTCCTGGCCATCGCCCGGGACGTGACCGGCCTGCGCAAGGCCGAAGGGGAGCGGCGCGCCCTGGAGGCCCAGCTGCACCAGGCCCAGAAGATGGAGAGCCTGGGCGTCCTGGCCGGCGGCGTCGCCCATGACATGAACAATGTCCTCGCGGCCATCATGGGCCTCGCCTCCGCCCATGTGGAGACGACTCCCGAGGGCACGCCCACCCGCAAGGCCTTCGAGACCATCCTCAAGGCCGCGGAGCGCGGCGGCAAGCTGGTCAAGGGCCTGCTCCGCTTCGCCCGGCAGAACCCCGCCGAGGAGCGCGTGCTGGACCTGAACGCCCTCATCCAGGAGGAGGCCAGCCTCCTGGAGCGCACCACCCTCGCCCGGGTGCGGCTCCGCATGGAGCTGGACCCCGGGCTGCGCCCCATCCGGGGCGAGGCCGGGGCCCTCGCCAACGCGCTCATGAACCTGTGCGTCAACGCCGTGGAGGCCCTGCCCGCGGACGGGACCCTCACCCTGCGCACCCGGAACGCCGGCCCCTCCACCGTGGAGGCCGAGGTGGAGGACGACGGCGCCGGCATGGGCCCCGAGATCCTGGAACGGGCCCTCGATCCCTTCTTCACCACGAAGGAGCCTGGCAAGGGAACCGGCCTCGGCCTGTCCATGGTCTACAGCACCGTCAAGGCGCACCGGGGCACCCTCGACATCCGGAGCGAGCCGGGGCGCGGGACCCGGGTCGTCCTGCGCTTCCCCGCCGTCGTCGGCATCCCGGCCGCCCCCGCGGGCGACACCGCCAAGGCAAGCGGGCCGGCCCGTCCCTTGTCCGTGCTCGTGGTCGACGACGATGAGCTGGCCCTGGCTTCCACCCAGGCCCTGGTGGCCGCGCTCGGGCACACCTGCACCTCCGCGGCCCGGGGCGAGGAGGCCCTGGCCCTGGCGGGGGCCGACACCGATCTGGTGATCATGGACCTGAACATGCCGGGCCTGGGCGGGGCGCGGACCCTGCCCCTCCTCCGCGCCCGGTGGCCCAAGCTGCCCGTCCTGCTGGCGACGGGGAAGGCGGACCAGACCGCCCTGGACCTGGTGCGGGGCTGCGCCCACGTCACCCTCCTGGAGAAGCCCTTCACCCTGGCCGACCTCCGCACCGCCCTGCTCGCCCTGGAGCCCGCGCCGTGACCGGGGGGTTCCCCTCCCGCCTCCGCGCCCTCCTCCTGGCGGCGGCGGCCCTCGCGGCCAGCGCCGCGGGGCGCCCCGTGAAGGTGGCCGTCTTCACCCACGTCCCGGCCATCTACCAGGATCCCGTCGATCGCGCCGCCAAGGGGTTCTTCGTGGACATGCTGGCCGAGGTGGCCGCCCGCGAGGGCTGGGAGCTCGAGTACGTGCCCGGGACCTGGGCCCAGGGCCTGGACCGCGTGCGGAAGGGGGAGGTCGACCTGATCACCAGCGCGGCCCGGACCCCGGAGCGGGAGCGCTACCTCGCCTTCGGCCAGGAGGCCTCGTTCACGGTCTGGAGCCTCGTGTACGCCAATCCGGGCGTCCACATCGGGACCATCCTCGACCTGGCCGGGAAGCGCGTGGGGATCACCCCCGGCGACGTCAACGGCGCCCACGTGCGCGAGCTCTGCGACGGGTTCAAGATCTCCTGCACCTTCGTGCCCGAGGACTCCTTCGAGGAGATCCTCCAGGGCGTGGCCGCGGGCCGCCTCGACGCGGGGGTCACCCCGTCCACGTTCGGGTACGCCCGGGAGGGCGGCTACAAGGTCATCCGCACCCCCGTCGTGGTCTCCCCCTTCGACCTCTATTTCGCCACCGCCCTCGGGCGGAACGCCGACCTCCTCGCCGCCCTGGACCGCTACCTGAAGGCGGGCAAGGCGGACCGGGGCTCCACGTACCACGCCGCCGTGGACCGCTGGATGTTCGCCCACACCAGCCGCGCCGTGCTCCCGTCCTGGGTGCCCACCGCCCTCCTGGCCGCCGGCGGCCTCCTGGTCACCGCCCTGGCCGCGGTCCAGGTCTTCCGGCGCAGGGTCCAGGCCGCCACCCGCCGCATCGTCGCCCTGAACCGCGGCCTGGAGCATGAGCTGGCCGAGCGGCGCCGCACCGAGAGCATCATCTTCAACGTCGCCAGCGGGGTCTCCAGCTCCACCGGGGAGACCTTCTTCCAGAACCTGGTCACCTACCTGGCCCGGGCCACCGGCGCCGACTTCACCTACGTCTCGGAGACCTTCACCCGGGACGGGGCCACCTGGCTCCGGATCCTGGCCCGCCACGGCGAGGGCGGGGCGCCGGGCACCGAGTATCCCCTGGCGGGAACCCCCTGCGAACGCCTCGCCCCCGGCGGCCTGTGCACGTACCCCGCCGGCGTCGCCTCCCGCTTCCCCGGCAGCGCCCCGCTCCAGGACATGGGGGCCGAAGGCTTCGTGGGCGCGCCCCTGGAGGATGCCGAAGGCCGGCTGAAGGGCGTCCTGGCCGTGGCCACCCGGCGCCCCATCCAGGATCCCGCCGAGCTGGAATCCCTCCTGAAGATCTTCTCCTCCCGAGCCTCCGCGGAACTCCAGCGCCGGCTGGTGGAGGACGAGCGCCTCGCCATGGAGCGGCGCATCCAGCACTCCCAGAAGCTGGAGAGCCTGGGCGTGCTCGCGGGGGGCATCGCCCATGACTTCAACAACCTCCTCACCGCCGTCCTCGGCCACCTCAGCCTCGCCCAGGTGAAGCTCGACGCGGCCTCCCCGGCCCAGGTCCACCTGGACGCCATGGAGCGCATCGTCCACCGCGCCTCCGACCTGACCCGGCAGATGCTGGCCTATTCCGGCAAGGGCCGGTTCGTGGTCAAGAGCCACGACGTGAACCAGGTGATCCGGGAGATGACCCACCTGCTGGAGGTCTCCATCTCCAAGAAGGCCTCCCTCCGCCTGGACCTGGCCCCCGGCCTCCCCCCCATCGAGGCGGACGCGGCCCAGATCCAGCAGGTGGTCCTCAACCTCGTCACCAACGCCTCCGACGCCATCGGGGACGCGGAGGGCATCATCCGCGTCACCACCGCCTTCCAGACGCTCGACACCGCCTACCTCGACCAGGTCCTCCAGGGGCAGGCGATGACCCCGGGCCCCTTCGTCATCCTCGAGGTGGGGGACACGGGCTGCGGCATGACGGCCGAGGTGATGGCCCGGATCTTCGACCCCTTCTTCACCACCAAGCCCAATGGGCACGGCCTGGGCCTGTCCGCCATCCAGGGCATCCTCCGGGGGCACAGGGCCGGCATGCGGATCTACAGCGAGCCCGGCCGCGGAACCACCTTCAAGGTCTTCTTCCCGGCCACCCCCCAGGGGGTCGTCGCCGGCTCCAGCGAGGCGGCGGCCCCGGCCGAGGCGCCCCTGTCCGGCACCGTCCTCCTGGTGGACGACGAGGAGATCATCACCCTGGCCGTCACCGGCATGCTCGACGCCCTGGGCCTCCAGACCCGGGTGGCCCACAACGGCCGCGAAGCCCTGGAGCTCTTCCGGCGGGAGCGGGACCACCTCGACCTGGTGCTCATGGACCTGACCATGCCCCAGATGGACGGGCGGGAGGCCTTCCGGGCGATCCACGCCGAGGCCCCGGACCTGCCCGTGGTGCTCAGCTCGGGCTACAACGAGCAGGAGTCCATCCAGGAATTCATCGGCCGCGGGGTGGCCGGCTTCCTTCAGAAGCCCTACACCCTCCAGGCCCTCGCCCAAGCCATCCGGCCGCCTCTCATGCGCCGGGCCGCCCAACGCCGCACCCAGGAAGCCCGCTGATGTCCTGCCACGAGCCCTCCCAGACCTCCTCCTGCTCCGGCGGCTGCGGCTGCTCGGCCTCCGGCGGCACGCCCTGGCTCGCGGCGCTGCTGGACGCCGGCCTCCGGGGCCGGATGCTGCGCCGCTTCGGGCCCGCCCTCGCCGCGGGCGCCCTGGCGGGGCTGGCCCTCGGCGCCGCCGCCCTCCTCCTGTCGGAGCCCCTCGGCCCCCTGGGCCCGGCCCTGGGCGGTCCCTGGCTGCGCCTCCGCGCCGCCGCGACCCTCCCCGCCGGCGCCGCGGCCGGGGTCGCCGTGGCCCTGCGCGCCGGCAAGCCGCACGCCGCCACCCTCGTCCTCGCCGGGATCGGCCTCGCCCTGGGCGGGGCCCTCAATGCCGGCCTGGAAAGCGGCGGAACCCTCGCCGCCGTGGCCGCCTTCCTCCTCCTGGGCCTGCCCCTGGCGGCCGCGGGCAGCCTCCTCTGCGCCCGGTTGGGATCCAGGGCCACGGTGGCCCCGGCGGGCACCGCCCCCACGTCGCCGTCTTCGCCCAACCTTCCGACCCACCCGGTCTCATAAATCCGTAAGTCGAGTAACTCGGATTTTGGGACCGGGTAAGTCGGGTCGATGTGGCCCCGAAATCCGAAAAGTCGAAAAGTCGTCATGCCGGCTGGATGGGCGGCATAAGGGTTTGAGGCCTGCGTTGGGTCCATGTTCATTCGTTCTGTGCAGACCTCCCAGGGCAAGGTCGGCACATCATTCAACAATCATCAGCTGGTTGAAAGCGACCGGGCGGAAGCGGGACCCTGGCAGCGCCTGATCACGAACCTTGGAAGCCTCGACCTGCCCAGGGAGCGGTGGAAGGACCTGGCCGCGGCCCTGGACTTATCCCAAGCCTCCCCGTGCATCCCCTTTATCCCCGTTGAAAATACAGCCGGGATGGGGCGGCGCATCCGTTACCCGATTGCGCCGTCCCATCCCTGCGATTTCATTCGCCGGGGATGCACGGAGATGGACGGGGATGCCTGGGATGCTGCCTCTGCTCCCTCGCCCTGACCCTCGCCTCGATACTCCCAAATGGCCGGCGTCGTGCTGGCTGTGGAGCTATTCGCTGTAATCGGTAGTGATCTTTCGAGTGGGTCGGAAAATCGGGTGAGGCGGACGCGGCCTTGGGCCCGCAGGCCGGGGCGAGGGCCAGGATCCAAGGCGGCGCGAGGGCAAGGCCGAAGGTGAGGCCGGGACGCAGGGGGGCTCCCGGGGCATCCGGTGCGGGGATCCCCTCGATGGATCGCCGGTTCCCACTCCCGCCGGAGGGCGTCCAGCGGGGCCCAGGCGCGGATCAGCCCCGGCCGGGCCGCCGCGTCACGCCCCGGCCCTGGGCCCACCAGCTCCGCTCCTCGGCGAAGCAGACGTTCTCCAGGTCCGCCACCTGCGCCTCCAGGTGGTCGCGGGCGTCCGCGATGGCCCGGTTGTACACGTGCGGCCCCACCTCGTGGAGCACGAAGCGCAGGAACCCCTCGGCCTTCAGGTCCCCCACCTCCTCCCCGAAGGCCTCCTCCAGGTAGCGCCGGATGGAGCCGGTGAGTTCGCGCTCCTGGTCCTTGCCGAGGGTGATGTCCATGGTCGACCTCCGCTCCCCAGCATAGGACGAAAAAAAGCACCCCCCTTGCGGGGGGTGCTTCCATGCAGCGGGCCGGGGCTCAGTAGCCGTTGATCCGGAAGTCGTCGATGTTCACGCGCTCGTCCTTGTTGGCGTCCATCTTGCGGATCTCGAAGCGGATGGGCTGGTTCACGTTGATGGTGAACGTGGACGGGACCAGGGTGGTGGAGGCGGGGGCCACGATGGAACCGGCCTGGGTCCAGGTGGCGCCGGCATCCGTGGAGTAGAAGAGGGCCCAGGTCCCCAGGGTGTTGGAGCCGTAGCGGGCGCTCATCACGGTCACCGTCTGGGCGCCGTAGGCGTAGTCGGCCTTCATGGTGAGCTTGCCGGAAGGCGCGGTGGTGGCGTTGCGGATCCGCACGGACTGGAGGCCGATCATGGGGTCCGAGGCCGAGGTGCCGATGAGGGCGTCGGTCATGGTCCAGTCGCCGGCGCTGCAGGTCACGGTGCCGGCCGTGTAGCTGGCCTTGGTGCCCGTCTCGAACGTCTCGTAGAAGACGTGCGCGCCGGAAGGCAGGACCGTCACGGTGAAGGTCGTGCTGGTGGCCTTCCCGCCGGCGTCGGTGCCGGTGACCGTGATGGTGGCCGTGCCGGACTGGCCGCCGACGAGGTTGACGGTCAGGACCCACTTGGTGAGGGTCGTGTTCCAGGTCTTGGAGATGCCGGCGTCGGTCACCAGGGCCTGGTTGTCGGAGGTGGCGCTGACCGTGATGAGGTTGGCGGCCGTGGCGTCATCGGTGAAGGTGAAGGTCTGCTTGGCGGTCGTCGTCCCGTAGGGCACCGTGATGTTGTAGAGGGTGGTCGGGTTGAAGGCCGGGGGATAGTTCACGGGGTCCTTGATGGTCACGACCCGGGTGATGGTGCTGGTGTGACCCGCGTTGTCCGTGGCGGTGAAGGAGACCTTGTAGTCGCCGGCCGCCGCGAAGGCGTGGGTGGCGTTGGCCGTGGAAGCCTTCGTCCCGTCATTGAAGTCCCACTCGACGGAAGCGATGGGATCCGGATCGGGGGCGGCCAGGGCCTTGAACGTGACCGTGGCGCCCGTCAGGGCCGTGGTGGTGTCGATGGTCGTCCAGGTGTTGTTGGAGTTGTGCTGGTGCCGGTACTCCGTGTCCCAGCTGGGCTGGATCATGTGGACGTTGGGCTTGTTGGGACCCTGCCGGAAATAGGAACCCCAGTTGGTCACGTCCACCGTGGAGGTGAACCCGGCGGGCAGCGCCGTCGCCGGCGCGGGGAAGAAGGTCAGGCCCGTCAGCTCCTGGACGCGGTCCACCGTGGTGGTGAACTTCCAGAAATCCTTGTCGGTCATGTCCGCGTAGGGCTTGTCGATGGTGCTGCTGTTGGGCAGGATCGTGGCCAGGACCACGGGCACGCCCGGAGCCGTCTCACGCACCATGATCTTGTAGAAGGCGTTGGGAACGGGGATGTTCTTGGTGCCGATCGGGGGAACGATCTGCTCCCCGAAGATGGGCCCGGTGTAGACCCAGACGCGGCCGTAGGCGGCGGGGAGGGCCGTGGTGACCAGGTCCTCGAAGGTCTGCCAGGGGCCGCCGTTGAAGGGCTGGTCCTGGGGACACATGTTGGTCATGTACATCGAGGACTGGCCGGCCTCCGTGCCGTAGTGGTCGCGCAGGTCCGCGAAGCCCGTCTGGTGGCCGCGGCTCCAGCCGGTGTTGGAGTAGTCGCTGGAGGTGAGGCTGCCGGGGACGCGGGTGTCATCGGGGTAGGTCCCGGGCCGGGAGGCGTTGGAGACCTGGACGGAGGGGAAGAAGCACGCGGCGGAGAAGAGCGGGTTCAGCTTCGCGGTGTCGTAGCCGAAGCGGAACGATCCGAGGGTCGTGTCGGCGGGGGCGGTGGTGTAGAAGGAGGACCACACCGTGTAGGTGCCCGGCGTCGCGGAGGTGGGATCGCCCGCGTAGACCGGCTTGGGCGGCGCGACCGCCAGCGTGGCGGTGTTGCTGTCCACGTGGCCCGCGGCATTGCTGACCTTGACGAAGTACTGGTCGGCGGTGGCGGACAGGTCGGTCGCGGTCACCGTGTAGGTGGCGCTGGTGGCGCCCGTGATCACGGCGCTGTTCTTGTACCACTGGTAGCTGAGCCCGTTGCCGGTGGCCGTCACCGAGAAGGTGGCGCCGTCGGGGGCCGTGACCACCGTGTTGGCGGCCGGCTGGACCGTGATGACGGGGGTCGGCACGGCGTTGACCGTGAGGATCGCGGCACTGCTGGTGACCGTCTGGCCGGCACCATTGGTGACGACGACGGTGAGGCTGCCGGCGTCCGCAACGGCGGGCGTGGCGAGGGTGTAGGTGGCGGAGGTGGCGCCGGTGATGGCGGTGGCGCCGTTGTACCACTGGTAGGACAGGGGCGCGGTGCCCGTGGCGGTCACGGTGAAGGACACGGACGTGCCCTCGTCCACGGTCTGGGAGACGGGCTGGGTGCCGATGGCCGGCGCAATGGGGACGACCACGAGGGTCGCCGCGGCGCTGGTCACCGTCCGGGTCAGGGCGTCGCCCACCACGCAGGTGAACTGGGCGCCGTTGTCAGTGGCCCAGACGGTCGCGGCCGTGGTGTAGGAGGCCGCGTTGGCGCCGGCGAGGATCGTGCCGTTCTGGTACCACTGGTAGGTGAGGGGCGCGACGCCCGTGGCCGTCACGGAGAAGGTGGCGGTGGCGCCGTCGGTCACGCTCTGGCTGGCCGGGGCGGACACGGTGAGGGCCGGGTTGACCGTCAGGACGGCGGCGGCGCTGGTGACGGTCGTCGCGGGGTTGGTCGCCTTGACGGTGTACGTGCCCGCGTGGGCCACGGCGGCGCTGGCGATCGTGTAGGTGGGGGAGGTGGCGCCGGCGACGGCGTTGCCGCCCAGGAACCACTGGTAGGTGATGGGCGCGGTGCCGGTGGCGGCGGCCGTCAGGGTCACCTGCTGGCCGACGGAAACCGTCGTGGTGGCCGGCTGGGTGGTGAACACCGGGGCGACGGGGACCACGGTCAGGGTCGCCGCGTTCGTGGTGACGGTGCGGTTGAGGGCGTCGGTCACCGTGCAGGAGAACTGGGCGCCGTTATCCGTGCCGTAGACGGTGGCCGGGATCGCATAGGTGGCCGCGGTGGCGCCGGTGAGGGCGGTGGTGCCCCGGAACCACTGGTAGGCGTAGGGGGCCTTGCCGCCGGCGGCCACGACCGTGAAGGAGGCCGGGGCGCCGTCGGTGACGCTCTGGTTGGCGAGGGCGGCCGCGCCGAGGGCGGGCAGCACCTGGACGACGGCAGCCTGGCTCGTCGTCGAGCCCAGCAGGTTGGAGACCGTCACCGTGTAGCTGCCGGCGTCGGAGACGGCGGCGGCGGCGAGGGTGAAGGTGGCCGAGGTGGCGCCGGCGACGGCGGTCCCGTCCTTGGCCCACTGGTAGGTGAGGGGGGTGGTGCCGCTGGCGGCGACCGTCAGGGAAACCGGCTGGCCGGCTTCCACCGTCGTGCCGGTGGGCTGGGTGGTGATGGCCGGGCCGTCGATGACGGTGACCTTGGCGGCATCACTGGTGACCGACCCGGCACTGTTGGACACCTGGACCGCGTACGAACCGGCGTCCGAAGCGGCGGCGGCGGCCACGGTGTACGTGGCCTGGGTCGCCCCGGCGAGGGCGGCGCCGTCCTTGGTCCACTGGAAGGCCACGGCCGGCTTGCCCGTGGCCGAGACCGACAGGGCGAAGCCCTTGCCCTTCTGGACGGAAATGCTCGCCGGCTGGGCGAGGATGGCGGGTTTCACACTGGCGCCCGTGGACGCCTCGTTGGAACTCGAACTGCAGGCCACCGTCACCACCGAGAGGGCGGAGACGGTTGCGAGGGCGAGCGCGCTCAACGCGTGATGCAACAGGCGGGCTGGGCGCGCTGGCGCCCTGCGGATGTTCATGGCAGCTCCTCGACCCCAGGTGGGTCAGTTTTGCGGTGATCCGGATAGATAAAAAATTAACAAACACCGGACAAGCTGCCTAGCAATTTCCCGTAAAGGCCTGCGACAAACCTGTAACTTGATTGAACTTCTCAGATCCGTTCAATCGTCGGCTTGGCCTTTCCCTTACCTATGAGCGTTTTTTCCACATCTCGGCGGCCCGCCGCTGCGCTTCCGCCACCGCCGGACCGGGCAGTTCTTTTTCCATGCGCTCCACCGCCTGGGCGGAGGCCGCGTCGCCCCCCGCCTTGGCCAGAAGGAACCACATGTAGGCCTCCTGCGGGTTCCGGGGGACCCCCTCCCCGGCGAGACAGGCGGCGCCCAGGAGGGCCTGGGCCTGGGCGTAGCCCTGGTCCGCGGCCTTGCGCAGCCAGGCGGCTCCCTCCGCCGCGTCCTTCTTGCCGGCGGCGCCCTTGGCCAGCATGGCCCCCAGGTGGCACTGGGCGTCCGCCAGGCCTTGCTCCGCCGCCTTCCGGGTCCATTTGAGGGCCTCCGCCCCATCCCGGGCGACCCCCTCCCCCCGGTCCAGCAGCCAACCCAGGGCAGCCTGGGCGGCGACATTGCCGTGCTCGGCCGCGAGGCGGAACCAGGTGGCCGCCTTGGCGGGATCCTTGGGCACGCCCGTGCCCGCGGCGCAGAGCACCCCCATCTGCCCCTCGGCCAGGGGATCCCCCTTCTCCGCGGCCTTCTGGTACCAGGTGGCCGCCTTGGCCGGGTCCGCGGCCACGCCGTCCCCCGTCTCGTACATCCACCCCAGGAGCGCCTGGGCGCCCGCGACCCCCTGGCCCGCCGCCTTCGTCAGCAGGCCCACCGCCTGGGCCGGGTCCTTGGGCCCGCCTTCTCCCCGCGCGTAAAACCAGCCGGCCAGGTACTGGGCGTTGGGGTCGCCCTGGTCCGCGGCGAGCTTGTAGTACTTCAGGGCCTCCGCGGGCTGGCGGGGGACACCCTCCCCCTTGTCCAGCATCACCGCCAGATTGTATTGCGCCAGCAGGTTCCCCTGATCGGCAGCCATGCGCCAGTACCGGGCGGCCGCCGCCGGGTCCTTGGCCACCGCCTCGCCCTGGGTGTGCATCCAGGCCATCTGGAGCTGGGCCTTGGCGACCCCCTGCTCCGCCGCCTTCCGATACCAGGCCGCCGCCTCCGCCATGTTGCGCGGCACCCCGTCGCCCCGGGCGTACATCTCCGCCAGGGCCACCTGGGCCTGGGCCTGGCCCTGCTCGGCCAGCGGGCGCCAGATGGCCAGGGCCGCCGCATAATCCTGGCGCTTGAAGGCCTCGAGGCCCAGGTCCGCTTTCTGGCTCCTCCGGTCGCAGGCAAGGCATAGCAGCAGGACCGCCGAAAGGGCGAAGCGGGGGGAAGGCATGGACGCTCCAGGGTGACTCCCCCCCATGCTGACACCTCCCGGCGGAAATTTCAGCGGTCCGCCCGGAGACACGCGGGCGGGGCCCACGGCATCCAACCTCCCGTTGGCGCAGGAGGGTCCGTCATGACGTTCATCGAGCGGCGCAATCTCAACCCCCGCACGCGGGTGGAGCGGCGTGCCGAACCGCCCGCCTACCGGCACCAGGTGACCCCGGCCGTGGATCCGGCCACCTTCGAGCAGATCGGCGCCGTCCCCCAGACCCCCGAGGGGCTCGTCCCCCAGTTCGTGGAGCGGGCCCGCGCGGCGGCCGACGCCTGGGCCCAGGCCAGCTGGGACGAGCGGACGCGGGTGCTCGGGCGCCTCCGGAGCCTCCTGGCCCAGCGGGCCGACGAGGTGGCCACCGTCATCACCCGGAACATGGGCAAGCCCCGCTTCGAGGCCTACCTCTACGACGTGGCCATGGTCCTGGACTGCCTGGACGACTACATCCACCACGGGGAGCAGTACCTCGCGGACGAAAAGGTCCCCCTGCCCCCGGCCATGGAGAAGCACAAGCAGGCGTTCGTCCGGTACGCCCCCCGGGGCGTCGTCGCCGTCATCAGCCCCTGGAACTTCCCCTTCGACCTGGCCATGGGCCCGACGATCGCGGCCCTGGCCGCCGGCAACGCCGTCCTCCAGAAGCCCACCTCCGCCGCCCCCATGGTGGGCGACGCCATCGAGCGCCTCTTCGCGGAGGCCCTCCAGGGGTGGCCGGGCCTCGTCCAGGTGCTCCACGGCCCCGGGCGCCTGGGCACCGTCCTGGCCACGGCGGAGGGCGTGGACTTCGTCGTCTTCACCGGCTCCACCGCCGTGGGGCGCAAGCTGCAGGAAGACCTGGCGCCCCTGCTCCGGCCCAGCCTCCTCGAGCTGGGGGGCAGCGATCCCCTCATCGTGTGCGCCGACGCCAACCTGGAGCGGGCGGCCCGGGCCGCCGTCTACGGCCGGTTCAGCAACGCGGGCCAGGTGTGCGCCGCGGTCAAGCGGGTCTACTGCCACGAGACCGTCCTCCACAGCTTCGTGGAAAAGGTGGTGGCCCACGTGGGCCAGCTGCGCCTCGGCCCCGGCCTGGACCCCGCGGTGGACGTGGGACCCCTCGCCAACGACCGGGCCATCAGCACCCTCCGGGCCCTCCTCCACGACGCCCTCGACAAGGGGGCCAAGCTCGTCGCCGGGGGCTTCCCGGCCATCCAGGCCGGCTGGTATTGGCAGCCCACCGTCATCACCCATGTGGACCACTCCATGCGCATCATGAAGGAGGAGACCTTCGGGCCCCTCCTGCCCATCTGCGCGGTGAAGGATGACGAAGAAGCCATCGAGCTGGCCAACGACAACCCCTACGGCCTCGACGCCTACGTGTTCACCAACGACATGCGGCGGGCCAACCGGATCGCCAACCGGCTCAAGGCCGGGTCCGTGGACATCAACGATGTCATGGTCAACTACGTCATCCGGGACCTGCCCTTCGGGGGGGTGAAGCAGTCGGGCCAGAACCGCTACCACGGCCGGACGGGCATCCGCCTGTTCACCGACCCCAAGGGCATGGTCATCGATGATGGCACCCGGGACACCGAGCGGGAGTGGTTCCCGTACGACGCCGCCAAACTGGAGGAGGTCCGGAACCGCCTGGACGCATCCCGGCCTTGAACCTGGCGGTTCCCTCACCCAGACTGGTCAGGGAGCGCAGATGGCCAAGAAGGGCGTGTTGATCATTTCCGTCGAACCGGACAGCCTTGCCTGGGAAGCGGGCCTCCGGGCTGGAGACACCCTCCTGGAGATCAATGGCGAGCCCGTCCTCGACCAGCTCAGCTACCAGTTCCTGATCAGCCAGCGGGACGAGACCGAGCTCCACGTCCGCCGCCCGGACCAGACCGAGGCCACCGTCCGGGTCGTCAACGGCGGGGACGGGATCGGGGTGGACCTGGCCCAGGACCAGGTGAAGATCTGCAAGCAGAACTGCATCTTCTGCTTCGTCCTCCAGATGCCCAAGGGCTTCCGGAAATCCCTCTACCTCAAGGACGAGGACATCCGCCTCTCCTTCCTCTACGGCCACTTCAGCACCCTCAGCTCCAGCGACGACGCGGAGCTGGACCGCATCGTCCGGGAGCGCCTCAGCCCCATCCACGTGAGCGTGCACGCCACCGATCCCGCCGTCCGCGTGCGCGTCGTGGGCAACCCCCGGGAGGGGGACATCCTCCGCAAGATCGACCGCCTCCTGGAGGGGGGCGTGGACATCCACACCCAGGCCGTCGTGGTCCCCGGCGTCAACGACGGCGAGGTGTGGGCCCGCACCGTGCGGGAGCTGTGGGCGCGGCGGGCCTTCCAGACCGAGGGGCCCTGGGCCGGCAAGGGCGGCGTCCTCAGCCTCTCCTGCGTGCCCGTGGGCCTCACCTCCCACCGCGCCGGTCTGCCCGAGATCCCCGATGTGGATCCCGCCTTCGCGGCGGCCTGGGCGAAGCGCTGGGTGCCCGAGGTGCGGCGCCTGGCCAAGGAGAACGCGGGCGAGCCCTGGCTCCTCCTGGCCGACGAGTGGTTCACCCGGGCCGGCCTGGACGTCCCCGGCCGGGCCTTCTACAGCCAGTCCTGGGCCCAGCTGGAGAACGGCGTGGGCCTCGTGCGCAAGTTCCTGGAGCACACCCGCCGGTTCCTCCGGGGCCCCCGGGTGCACGGCTTCCGGGGCCGGCGCATCCTGGCCCTCACCGGGTCCTCCTTCGCGCCCGTGCTGAACCGCAGCCTGGCCCAGGTCAACCGCGTGGCCGGCAGCGAACTGCGGGCCGTGGCCGCCGCCAACAACGCCTTCGGGTCCTCCGTGACCGTCGCCGGCCTCCTCTGCGGCCGGGACCTCGCCTACGCGGCCCACGCCGATCGCCAGGCCCACGGCGGCGACCCCCGCTGGGTGGACGCCGTCGTCGTCCCCAGCGCCGCCCTCCGGGTGCGCACCGGCCCCACCGACCAGTACGCCCTGGACGACGGCTCCGAGCCCACCCCCGCCAACCAGTTCCTGGACGACATGACCCTGGCCGACCTGGAGCGGGAGCTGGGCGTCCCCGTGATCCCCTCCGGCGCCCACCTGGGCCAGATGCTGGACCACCTCGCCCACAGCGAGCGCTTCCACCTCCAGGGCATGAACCTGCCCCAGGGCGCCTACAATCCCTAGTCGCAAGGTTCCGACCCACCCGGTCTCATGGGATGGGATAACAATGCCTGGGCTTTCTGCCTGGCGATTGTTCTCCTGATCCCATTCATCCAAGCCATCGGCGTTCATCCCTGTTCCGCAGGGCCGGCGATGGCATGGGTCGCTGCGCCCTTACCTGAATGCGCCGCCCCATCCAGGCTCTGGCCCTGCGGAACAGGGATGAACGCCGATGGCTTGGATGAATGGGATGTGGCCAAGGATTCAGCTTGGGGCTCGCTACCACCCCAGGGCCGGGAAACCAAGGCCACGTGGATCTCGGCCCGCCTTTCGGAACGGACCATGAGCCGCCTGAAAGGCTTGAGCCAAGCGAAGGTCCGTTCGACAACCCAGCGAGGCTTGTCATCGGCGCGCAGCTGCAGAAAGCAAGGTGGGCCAGGTGCAGGCCGCCAGCCTGAGGCCGTCCCCCCCATGGAAAAGGGGCCGCCTCGCGGCGGCCCCTTCCGTCAGGATCCCTGCGTTCAGCTGGGATTGCGCTTCTTCACCGCGGCGACGACCTTCACTTCGCCACCGTCCAGGCCGGTGCCCTGGAACTCAGGCCGCATGGCCGTTTCCTTGCGGGCGCGGTCGGAGGCGACCTTGATCTGGTCCAGGACGTTCACGGCGTACTGGTAGGCCTGCTCCTCGTCCACGCGCAGGAAGACCTTGCGCATGCCGGAGGGCTGCAGCTGGACGACGGGGCTCAGCTTGTCGGCCAGTTCGGCCAGCTGGATCTTGTCGTTCTGGAGCAGCAGGTCCCCGTTCTGGTCGATGGTGATGACGATCGGGGGGTTCTTCGGATCGGGCGTGACGGGCGCCTGCACCTTCACGACCTGGGGCACCACGACGGGCAGGGCCTTGGAGAGGCCGGGCACCATCACGATGAACACGATCAGAAGCACCAGCACGATGTCGATCAGAGGGGTGACGTTGATATCGGATTTAGCTTTGCCCTTGGGGCCACCGGCATCCATTACTTGCCCCCTTTCTCGCCGCTCTTGTCCTCGCTGGTGACGACGGAGGCTTCATCGGCCCCGCCTTCACGGCAGATCTGGAAGAGCTCGTCCACGTGCTTGAACGGAATGTCAGCGTCGGCCTTGATGAAGACGCGGCGGTCGCTGAGGTACTGCATCGACGTCTTGATGAAGTCGATCAGCTTCGCCTTCCGCGCTTCATCCTTGTAGGTGAAGGTAAGGGCGTTGCCGTTGGCATCCTTGGCGTCCTTGTCGTCCACCATGATCGGGGCCGGGCCATCGATGACGCCCGTCTTGGGGTCGCGGTGAGCCGGAAGGATCAGGGTGAGGTACTTGGCGCCTGCCTGGGTTTCGGGTTTCAGGCTGTGCTTCGAGAGCGGAAGCCGCACAGCGTTGTTCACGGCGGGCGTGATCACGATGAAGATGATCAGCAGCACCAGAACGATGTCGACAAGAGGGGTTACGTTGATGTCCGCCTTGACCCCAGACTTGCCACCACCACCTGCATCCATGGTGACCTCCTAGTTGGGACCGGGGAACCGCTGCGCGGCCCCCCGGGCCTGGGTTGAAACTTAGGCCTGCTGGCTCTCGCGGCGGATGAACTCGTCGATCATCTGGGAGGCAGCGTTGTTGATGTTGGTGACCATCTTGTCCTGCTGGGCGGTGTAGAGGTTGTAGATCCACACGGCGGGGATGGCGGCGATCAGGCCGAGGGCGGTGGTGCCGAGGGCCTCACCGATGGAGCCGGCCAGGGCGTTGATGTCGCCAGCGCCCTTGGTCTTCAGGTCGGAGAAGACCTTGATGATGCCGATCACGGTGCCGAGCAGGCCGATGAAGGGGGCCAGGGCGCCGATGGTGGCCAGGGACAGCATGCCCTTCTTGAGCAGGTCGGTGACCTCGGCGGTGCCGCGGACGATGGCGCGCTCAACGGGCTGGATCACGTCGTGGGTCTCGTGGAGGGTCTTGAGCTGCTTCTCGTACTGGAAGATGTCAAGCCCGTGCTTCAGCACGAGGGCGATGTGGCTCTTGTTGTGGGTGGTGGCGGCGCGCTTGGCGGCCTCGAAGTCACCGCGGCGCAGGGTGTCCATGAACAGCTTCAGGAACTTCTGGGAGGCGGAGTTGGACTGGGCATACACGATGCCGCGCTCGACCGCGGTGTAGATCTGCAGAAGGATGAGGCAGATCAGGATGGCGATGATGACCTTGTTGACGGGGGAGGCGGCTTCCCAGATGGCCTTGGGGCCGAAAGAGTTCTCGGCGGCTTCTGCGATGGCGAAAAGGAACGGGCTCATGGGTTGGATTCCTTATGGGTGGTGGTGGCTTGGTTGGGGGCCTCGGCAGAGGCGGAAGGGGGTGGTGGGACATCCTTGACCACGGGGGCCAGGGTGGGCGCGGGGGCCTGGTCCGGGGCGGGCGCGGGGTCCGCGGCCTTCCGGGTGCCGCCGCCGACGACGACGAGCGTGATTGCGAGGGCGAGGGCGAATCCTGCGCCCAGCCATGCGGGTCGGGACACGGGGGTCACGGCCTTACTTCAGCTTGAAGGGCATGGTCAGGACGAACCGGGCCGTCTGGGCCACGCCGTTGAGCATGGCGGGCTCGAACTTCCAGCTCATGGCGTAGTTTTCCGCGGTCTGCCGAAGCTGCGCGGGGCCCTCGATGGCCTTGGCGGAAACGGGGATGCCGTCCGGTCCAACCACGATCTGCACCACAACCGTGCCCTGGATCTTGGCGATCTTGGCCAGGGCGGGATAGGGGGGCGGCGGGGGCTGGTACTTGATCTTCATCTGGCTGAAGTCGAAGTCCACCACGTGGGAGGTGCCCGAACCGGCCACGGCCACGCTGGCGGTGACGGGACCGGTGTTGCCGGAGATGCCGCCGCCGGGGACGCCCGCACCGGAAGACTGGGCGGACGCGTAGCGCATGGTCAGGTCCTCCTTGGGCAGCTCGCGGGGAGCCACTTCGGGAACCATGTCCTGGTTGGGGTTGATGGGAGGCGGCGGCGGCGCGTCCCGCATCTGCATCTTCGGGGCCGGGGCAGCGGGGGCTGCGGGGGCCGGCGGAGGCGGAGGCGGCGGCGGCGGCGGAGCGTCCGCCTGCTCGGTGAGATCCACACCGATGGTCTTGATGACCTTCTTGCCGGCTTCGGTGCGGGTGGCCAGGAGCCAACCGAAGGCGCCGAAAGCCAGGTAGGAGGCCAGCGTCAGGGGCACGGTGACCATGGGGTTGGCACCCCTGAGGTTCCGATTGCCGGCCGCGAGGCTGGCCCGGTAGACCAGGTCCTCAAGGGATTCCTTCGGCTGTGCGTTGGGTGGAGGGTTGGTCTTGGGGTCTTGGCTCATGCGACTCCCGTGGAAAACATGATGAAAAAAATGGAGCCGGCTCTGCTTGGACGACAGAAACGGCTCGGAGCTGAATGGGTGAATGATCTGGGGCTGGCCCAGCGGTTAAGATTACAAAGAGCCCGCCGTGCGTCAAGTGCAGAAGTCCGCATTGCGACTGGATTTAGGCACACGGAGCAATTTTTTCCATCGCCGTGACACGGACCCCTTCGACCCGGGAATTTCGTGATACTCACGTGACACTTTTGGGAGATTGTCACAACCATGTCATGCCCCCTTTCCCCCTTCCAGGTCGAGGCGACCTGCGGACCCGCCCGCGCAGGGCGCTTCGAGACCACCCGCGGCCCCGTGCTGACGCCGGCCTTCATGCCCGTGGGCACGCAGGGCACGGTCAAGGGCATCACCCCGGCCCAGCTCGCGGAGATCGGGCCCCAGGTGATCCTCGGCAACACCTACCACCTGGGCCTGCGCCCCGGCGACGAACTCGTGCGCGACCTGGGCGGCCTCCACGCCTTCATGGCCTGGCCCGGCCCCATCCTCACGGATTCGGGCGGCTTCCAGGTCTTCTCCCTCAGCTCCCTGAGGAAGATCAAGGAGGAGGGGGTCACCTTCCAGAGCCACATCGACGGCTCCACCCACTTCCTCAGCCCCGAACGGAGCATGGAGATCCAGCGCAACCTGGGCTCGGACATCGTGATGGCCCTGGACGAGTGCCCTCCGGGGCGCATGGAGCGCCCCGCCCTGGAGACCTCCATGGCGCGGACCACCCGCTGGCTCCAGCGATGCCGCGCGTTCCCGCTGGGGGAGCGCCAGGGCCTCTTCGCCATCAACCAGGGCGGGGTCCACATGGACCTGCGCACCCGGCACCTGCACGAGATCCTCGACCTGGACGCGCGCACGCCCTTCCAGGGCTTCGCCGTCGGCGGCCTCAGCGTGGGCGAGCCCAAGGACGAGATGAACGCCCTGCTGTCCGAGTTCACCCCCACCCTCCCCGCGGACCGCCCCCGGTACCTCATGGGCGTCGGCACCCCCGAGGACCTCCTCTTCGGGATCGCCCACGGCGTGGACCTCTTCGACTGCGTGCTGCCCACGCGGGAGGCCCGGCACGGGACCCTGCTCACCTCCAGGGGCCGTGTGAAGATCAAGAACGCCCGCCACCGCACCAGCTCCCTGCCCCTGGATCCGGACTGCAACTGCTACGCATGCAGGACTTTCACCCGGGCCTACCTGCATCATCTCTTCCGGGCGGGTGAGATGCTGGCCTCGACCCTCAACAGCATCCATAACCTGAGTTACACTGTGGGGCTGACCCGGGCGGCGCGCCGGGCCCTCCTGGAGAACCGCTTCCCGGACTTCGCTCGCCGCACGATCGACCAATGGAACACAGAGGAGCCCTAGATGAATGTCGCCCTTATCCAGCAGGCCCAGGCCCAGTCGCCCTTCGGCCCCATCCTCCTCTTCGGGGGCATGGCCGTCCTGTTCTACTTCCTGCTGATCCGGCCCCAGAACAAGGCCCGCAAGCAGATGGAAGAGCGCCTCTCCAAGCTGAAGGCCGGCGACGAGGTCCTGCTGACCTCCGGCCTCTACGCCACCATCGACCGGGTGGAGGACAAGAACATCTACCTCAAGCTGGGCAGCTCCATCGTCAAGGCCCGCCGTCAGGCCGTCGCGGCCCTGGCCGCCGAGCCCGCCCCCGAGCAGAACTGAACCCCGGTCTGATGCCGTTCCGAGGGCGGGGCAGCGACCGCCCTCCTTTCGTTGGAGCCCTTTCGTGAGCAAGCGGAGCCTCTGGCGCCTGATCTTCACCACCCTGATCTGTGTTGCCTGCGCGTACTTCTTCGTCCCCCTCTCCAAGGTCCGCCTGGGCCTCGACCTGAAGGGCGGCGTGCACTTCGAGCTGGAGGTCCAGGGCCAGGAGGCCCTCGAGGCCGACCTCCGGGACACCCGCGACCGCCTCACCGACCGCCTCAAGGAGAAGGGCTTCCCCGAAGTCGTGGCCCGCGTGGACGGCATGGCCGTCAAGGCGGACGGCATCCCCGTCGAGCGCCAGCCGGACGTGCAGCGCATCGTCAGCCAGGGCTTCAGCGGCTATGACGCCACCTTCACGGACAAGGGGGTCACCCTCCTCCAGAAGTCCAGCTACCAGAAGAGCCTCAAGGACGACGCCAACAAGCGGGCCCTCCAGATCATCGAGAACCGCATCAACCAGTTCGGCGTGGCCGAGCCGGAGATCACCGCGACCGGCGCCGAAGGCAACCGCATCGTGGTCGAGCTCCCCGGCGTGGGCGACGCCGAGCGCGAGCGCATCAAGGGCCTCCTGACGACCCCCGGCCGCCTCGAACAGCGCCTCGTCGCCAAGCAGGATCCCACCCAGGGCATGGGCTGGCCCACCCGCGAGGCCGCCCTGGCGCGCTTCGGCGGCCAGCTGCCCCCCGGCACCGAGCTCCTGGCCCAGCCCCTCTCCGAGCGGGAGGCGCGGCGCGAAGGCAAGGCCTGGACCGCCCCCGGCCCCGGCCAGCCCGATCCCATCCGCAGCTGGGTCCTCGTCGAGGAGAAGGTCTACGTGGACGGCGCGGACATCACCAAGGCCGAGCCCAGCATCAACCCCCAGACCGACCAGCACGAGATCAGCTACGTCCTGAACCGGAAGGGCGCCGACGACTTCTACAACCTCTCCGGCATCGCCGCCGAGGAGAACCGCCGCATCGCCGTGGTCCTCGACCGGAAGGTCGTCAGCATCCTCTGGTGCAAGGAGAAGATCCCCGGCGGCGCCGTGCGCATCACCGGCAGCTTCACCAAGGACGAGGCCGAGGACTTCGCCCTCAAGCTGAAGAGCGGCGCCATGCGCGCCAGCATGAAGTTCCTCGAGGAGCGGGCCATGGGTCCGAGCCTGGGCGCCGACTCCATCGCCGCCGGCGTCCGGGGCGCCCTGATCGGGTTCCTCGCGATCATCGCGTTCATGGTGTTCTACTACCGCTGGTCGGGGGTCAACGCCATCGTGGCCCTCACGGTGAACCTCATCGTGATGCTGGGCCTGATGGGCTCCTTCCACGCGGTCATCACCCTGCCCGGCATCGCCGGCTTCGCCTTGACGGTCGGCATGGCGGTCGACGCCAACATCCTGATCTTCGAGCGCATCCGCGAGGAGCTCTCCAACGGCAAATCGGTCGCGGGGGCCATCCAGGCCGGTTTCGACCGGGTGTTCTGGACGATCGTCGACAGCCACGTCACCCAGCTGGTGGCGGCCATCCTCCTGTTCATCTTCGGCACCGGCCCCGTGAAGGGCTTCGCCGTGACCCTCACCGTGGGCGTCGTGGCCTCCCTCTTCACCAGCATCTACATCAGCCGGTTCATCTACGACTGGATCCTCGAGCGCCACCCCGGCACGAAGACCCTCTCCATCTAGGCCTCCACGATGAAGATCTTCCAGAATCTCCCCCACATCGACTTCATGAAGTACAAGACCGTCGCCCTGGCCATCTCCTGGGGCATGATCCTGCTCTGCTTCCTCTGGATCCATCCGTGGAAGGGCGCCTCGGCCCGCGTGAAGCTCGGCATGCAGTTCACCGGCGGCATCGACATGATGGTGGCCTTCAAGGGCAACGTGCCCCAGGAGGAGGTCCGCAATGCCCTCTACGCCGGCGGCGTCCGCGACGCGGCCGTCGTGGCCTACAAGGACAAGCCCGGGGTCACCACCTTCAGCATCAAGGTCAAGGCCCGCAAGGGCCAGGACGAGAAGGACTCCAGCATCCAGATCAAGCAGATCACGGACGCCCTCAAGCACCTCGACGCCAAGGCCGCCAGCGACCACCGCATGGACCTGAACACCGAGAGCGTCGGCGTCATCGTCGACTCCTGGATGAAGCAGAACCCCCTGGGCGCCCAGGGTGACGAGACCGCCCTGCGCCAGACCTACGAGCCCTGGGTGAACAAGGTCATCCGCGCCCGCGAGAAGGCCAGCCCCATGACGGACTACAACCAGCTCCCCTCCGACCTGCCGGCCCCCCTCCGGGCCAGCCTGGAGAAGGACTACCGCCTGGGCAACCTGACCATCCTGAAGAACGAGAGCTTCTCACCCTCCATCTCCGGCGAGTGGACCCTCAAGACCCTCTCGGCGGTGGGCTGGGCCCTCCTGGCCATCCTCCTCTACGTCATCTTCCGGTTCACCGTGAGCTTCTCGGTGGGCGGCATCGTGGCCCTGATCCACGACGTGCTCATGGCCCTGGGGCTCTTCGTGCTCTTCGGGTTCGAGTTCAGCGTCCCCGTGGTGGCCAGCTTCCT
This sequence comes from Mesoterricola sediminis, assembly GCF_030295425.1. Lineage (NCBI taxonomy): Bacteria > Pseudomonadati > Acidobacteriota > Holophagae > Holophagales > Holophagaceae > Mesoterricola > Mesoterricola sediminis. The sequence continues at coordinate 3,033,458 of NZ_AP027081.1, forward strand.
CATCCTCATCGGCTACTCCATGGCCGACACCATCGTGGTGTTCGACCGCATCCGCGAGAACAGCCACAAGCCCGAGTACCGCCGGGTGGACATCGTGAAGCTGGTCAACGACTCCATCAACCAGACCCTGAGCCGCACGATCCTCACCTCCCTCAGCGTGCTGTTCGTGGCCCTCTGCCTCTTCATCTGGGGCGGCCACGCCCTGCGCGACCTGAGCTTCCCCCTGGTGGTGGGCGTCATCACGGGCACCTACAGCTCCATCTTCATCGCCAGCCCCGTGGTGGTCTTCTGGGACCACACCTTCGGCGGCAAGGACAAGCTCAAGCAGCACGCCTAGTCCGCACCGACGACGTCGAACCGGCCCCTGGAAGCGTCAGCCTTCAGGGGCCGGGCCGCGCCGGGGAAGGCCCGGGGATCAGGCGGCTTCGCCGGCGTGGAAGACGAGGAGGGCGTCGGCGCCCAGCTCCCAGGCCGCGTAGGTCCGCTGGTCGAAGGGGCAGTGGAGGCCCAGGTGCTCCCCCTGCCCCGGGAGGAGGGGGGGCGCCACATAGACGGCGTGGGCCCCCCGCACGCAGAGGCAGCCGCTCGTGGGCAGGACCTGGAGATCCAGGATCGCCCCCACCTCCGGATCGAAGCACCCCACCTCCCCCGTGGCGGTGTCGGCCACGTAGACCCGCCCGTCGGCGCCGGCCAGATGCAGGGCGAAGCCGCCCGGACCCGCCGCCAGGTGGGTGAAGCTCACGTCGGGGGCCCGGGAGGCCAGGAGTTCTGCCAGGGGCGCCGCCGGGCTGGGAGCCAGTTCAAACGCGGCCAGGCGGCCGCCTTCCAGGAGGCCGTACAGGGTGGGGTGCTCGGCGTGGAAGGCCAGCGCCTGGACGGCTGCGCCGCAGCTCAGGTCCAGCACCCGCTCGGGCCGCAGGCCCGCCGGGTCCAGGTGCCAGACCTGGACCTTCCCCCCCGTCCCCCCCGCGGCCAGGAACCGGCCGTCGCCGCTGTACTGGACGGCGGAGGCCCCGGGACAGGCCAGGCGGGGGAGCTCCCGGCCGTCCTGGAGGGCGAGGCGGCGCAGGTCGTCCCTGCCGGCGGGCCCCAGGAGGACGAGTTCCGTGCGCGGGGAGGGTCCGGCTCCGGCCGCCTCGCAAGGGTCCGGGCGAAAGGCCACGGCCCGCGCCTGGACCTCCCCGCCCAGGTCCAGGGCCCGGAGGGTGAGGCGGTTGTACACATCCAGCCCGCAGCCGTCCCGGATCACCGCCAGGTGGACCCGGGCGGGACAGAGGTGGAGGGCGGTGATGGTCATGGCCGTCCCCCTCAGGAAGGGCACGGGAAGGAAGCGCATGGCCGGCGGCGCGGCCTTGGCCCGGGCCTCCCGGGCGGGGGTCGGATCCAGGGAGGGGGGCTGGGGCGGGCGGGAGGGGACCAGGGCGGGCTCCGGGGTCGGATGGTGGCAAAGATAGGCGGCGGAGCCGACGCCGGAAGGGCGAATTACAAATTATTCATTTCAATCCAACGACCAACCTACCTAACAAACAAGCGTCTCGCCGCCCCCGCCCGGCGACCGGACCCGCCCCCCGTTGTATCCTGGCAGGGTCCCCCGGAGGTCCCCGTGATGGCGGCGATCCAGCAGCATGTGAGACCTGCCGTGGCGGCGGACGCGGAGGCCCTGACCCGGCTGGCCATCGCCTTCCGGGATCACCTGCAGCGCGCCACCCCCACCGAAGCCGCCTTCCGGGAGGCCATCGCGCAGCTCCTGGCGGCCCCGGACGCCCTCTTCCTCCTGGCCGAAACGGCGGACGGCCCCGCGGGGTACGTCCTCCTCCGCTTCCGGCTGTCCATGTGGGCCGGCGGCCTGGACGCGACCCTGGAGGACCTCTACGTGGATCCGGCCCACCGGGGCCGGGGCGTGGGCCGGGACCTGGTGGGGGCCGCCCTGATGGCCGCCCGGGAGCGCGGCGCCGTGACCGTGGGCCTGGACACCAACGAGCGGAACGAGGCGTCCAACCGCATCTACGCCTCGTTCGGCTTCAGCGGCCACAGCAAGCGCTGGGATGGCCGGCAGGTCTTCCTTCGCCTGACCCTCTGAGCCCGCCATGCCCGTCCGTGCCATCCTCGCCCTCTTCGTCCTGGCGCTCCTGGTCCTCACCGTGCCCTGGGCCATCCGGTACAACCGGGCGCGCCTCGCCCAGGCGCGGCGCACCCTGGCGGGGGCCGTGGCGGCCCAGGGGTGGGACCTCGTGCGCGCGGACCTGTGCTGGCTGCCCCGGGGCCCCTTCGCCTCGGCCATCGCCACCCACGTGCCCGTGTACCGGGTGACGGCCCGGGACCGCAAGGGCCGGCTCCACCGCGGCTGGATCTGCTGCGTCCCCTTCCGGGACGCGGCCGAGACCTTCTGGGAGGAGGCGTGAGCCCGCGCCCCTGGTTCCTCGCCTGACCATGGGTGCGGTCTTCCTGCTCTTCCTCATCCCCGTGGGCGGGGGCATCCCGGCCGGGGTGCTCCTCGCCCGCGCCCAGGGCCTGGCCTGGCCCCTGACGGCCGCCCTCTACGCCGCCTCCGACGTGGTGCAGGCCCTCCTGTTCGAACCCATCCTGCGCGGCCTCGTGCGCCTCGGGGGGCGCATCCCCTTCCCCGAGCGGTTCCGCGCGGCCTGGCGCGAGGCCCGGGCGCGCACGGCGGAACCGCTGCGGGGGTCCCCCGCCGGCCCCGCCGCTCTGGTGCTCATCTCCTTCGGCATGGATCCCATAACCGGGCGCGCTTCCGCCCTGGCGGCCGGCTACGGCCCCGTCCTGGGGTGGGTCTTCGCCATTGCGGGCGACCTGCTCTACTACGCCGTCGTGGCCTTCGCCACCCTCCGCCTCAGCGACCGCGTCAAGAACCCCGAGACGGCGGTGGCCCTGGTCCTGACGGCCATGGTGGTGCTGCCCCTGGTCTTCCGGTCCCTGCGGGCGCGCTTCGCCCGCGCATCGTGAGCTGGATCACAGGCGGCCCGAAGCCCTTGCGGGCCAAGGAAAGACAAGGCCGCCCCCCGGGTCCGGCGCTCGCCAAGTCGCCGCCAGCCTGCTTTTAGGGCCTCCTGCGGGGCCGGGGACCGACCGATAGGAAGGCAACGGCCAGGTCAGCCTCCCGGCGAGCCTCGCCCCACGCACAAGGAGCGTTCATGCTGTTCGGGCTTTCCACCCTGCTGGCCCTCGGCCTGCCCCTGGCCACGTCCGGCGGCCTCCAGGGCCCCCAAACCCCCTCGATCGCCCTCGCCCGGGTTCCGCTGCCCGCGGACCCGGAGACCGAGGATCCGGGCACCCTGGCTTGCCGCCGCGACGCGGAGGCCGGGGACCGGGAGGCCCAGACGCGCCTGGGCTCCATGCTCTACCTGGGCGAAGGCGTCGCGCGGGACGCGGTCCAGGCCGCCGCGTGGTTCCTCCGGGCGGCCCGGGCCGGCGATGCCCAGGCCCAGTCGGTGCTGGCCATGATGCTGGAGGACGGGGACGGGATTCCCCGGGACGTGGGCCAGGCCGTGGCCTGGTTCCGGGAGGCGGCCCAGGGCGGCGACGTGGAGGCCCAGGTTCGGCTGGCCGACCATTGCTACGCCGGCGACCCCGGCCCCCGCGACCTCCCCGCCGCGCGCACCTGGCTCAGCCGCGCCGCCGAGCAGGGCAACGCGGAGGCCCAGACGAAGCTGGGGGCCATGTGGCTCCTGGGCGAGGGGGGACCCGCGGATGGCCAGGAGGCCGCCCGCTGGCTCCGGAAGGCCGCGGACCAGGGCAATGCCCAGGCGATGGGCTGCCTCGGCACCATGCTGGCCCTGGGGTTGGGCGTTCCCCAGGACCGGCAAGCGGCCCAGGGTCTGCTGGAGCGGGCGGCGGCGGCCGGGGACGCCCAGGCCGCCGCGACCCTGCGGTCCCTCAAGGGCGCTTCTCCATCGTGACCACCAGTTCCACGCGCCGGTTCTCCTGGCGCCCCTGGGGGGTGTCGTTGGTGGCGATGGGACTCGCCTCCCCGTAGCCCCGCGAGGTGATGGCCTCCGGGCGCACCCCCTGGCTGACGAGGAAGGCCCGGGTGGCCTCGGCCCGCTTCTCGGACAGGACCCGGTTGAAGGCCTCCGTGCCCGTGCTGTCGGTGTGGCCTTCGGCCTCGATGCGCAGGCCCCGGTGCGCCGTGAGGATGCCGGCGATCTTGGCCAGTTTCTCGCGGGCGGCGGGGGTCAGCTCGGCCTTGCCGGTCTTGAACAGGACCCCGGACATGTTCACGATCAGGCCCTTGGCGGTCTCCCGGGTCTGGAGGACGCTGTTCAGCTGCTCCCGCAGCCGGCCCCGCAGCTGGTCCGCCTCCGCCTGGGCCTGGCTCGCCTCGGCCTGGGCCTGGGAGGCCTGCATGCGGGCCTTGGCGTCCGATTCGGCGGCCCGGGCGGCTTCGAGGCGGGCGGCCTCCACCCGCGCCTCGGCCTCGCGCTTGGCCTCGGCGACGCGGAGGGCCTCCTGGCCCTGGCAGGCCACGTCCCGGGCATCCTCGGCGATGCGCACGGCTTCACGGGCGGCCAGGGCGCGCTCCCGGGCGCTGCCCTTGGGGGCCTCCGCCTGGGCCAGCAGGGCCTCGGCGCGGCCGAAGGGGGTGCCCGCGTGGGTGGGGGCGCCCGCGGCCCGGGCGATGCGCACGGCATTGCGGGCCTGCTGCAGGTCCAGGGGCGCCTTGGGATCGCCGCCGGGCACCTCGCCCTCGGCCAGGCCCAGGGCCTGGGCGGGGCGGTGCACCTGCTCGAAGGCGGCCTCCGCCAGCTCGGGGGTGCCCTTCGGGCCGTCCACGCCGGCGAGGGTCAGGACGGCCATGTCGCCGGGCCGGGCCACCGCGAAGTAGGGTTCGGCCGTGACCACCAGCCCGAAGACCTGGGCCTCCACGTCGGCCTCGATGCGGGCCCTGCCGTGGCGGGGCGCCACCTCGCCCAGGTTGGTGGCCTTGCCGGCGGGGGAGATGCTCCAGAGGACGTAGGTGAGGGCGTCGCCCCCCAGGTCCCGGGCCGGGGGCAGGTCGCGGATCCGGGCGAGGACCCGCGCCCCATCGCCCTTGGGGCGGATCCAGGCGTCCGCCTGGGCCCGCGGGGCGTGGTCCGTGCCCCGCAGCGCGGCCCGGACCTTCGCGTGGGCCTGGGTCACGTCCAGGATCCGCGCGGTGCCCTTCACGAGGGTGGGGGCGGCCTCCGCGTCCCGTCCGCGGGCCGCGTCCGGCGCCTCCGCGCCCGCCGCGGGCGGGGCGGTGGGGGGCGGGGGGAGATCGGGCCGGCCCTGGGCCTGGAGGACGGCCAGGGCCGCCGTCAGGGGGAGGAGGATCGTGGGACGCATGACTTCCTTTCATGGGAACGGCCCCCCCGGGAGGGGGCGTGGGGCTGGGGGACGGGCCGTCCAAGCCGCAGGCCACCCGCCCGTAGGGGCGGGGGGTGAGGGTGGCGGGAGCACCTGGATAGGAATTAGTAATAAAAGCTGTAAATACGCGGTTTGAACGCACCGTCCTGGCCGGAAGCTTACGACCCCTGGCCCCCGGCGCAAGGCCCTTGGCCGGACCGGGGCCCGGGGCCATACTGGGCCCTCACCCTGTGAGGGATCGGCGGCCCGTCCCCGGGCCCCCCCGCGCCATTGATGGCAGGAGGCCCCATGGCCACAAGCGAACGAACCATGACCTTCCTCGTCGATCAGCTCCAGGAGGCCGGCCCGGTCAGCGCGAAAAAAATGTTCGGGGAGTACGGCCTCTTCCTGGACGGCCGGATGTTCGGGATCATTGCGGACGAGCAGCTGTTCTTCAAGCCCACGGAGGCCGGCCGCCGCCTCTTCCCCGAGGCCCCGTACGCGGCCCCCTACCCCGGCGCCAAGCCCTGCATGTGCATCCCCCCGGAGCGCTGGGACGATCCGGACTGGCTCGCCCCCCTCGCCCGGGCCACGGCCGCGGAGCTGCCCCTGCCCAAACCCAAGAAACCCAAAGCCTGAAGGTGCCCCCCCCTTGAAGCCCCTGTTCCTGTTCCTTTTCCTGGCCGCCATCGGCAACGCCGTCTACCACCTGGGGCAGCGCGCCCTGGGCCACGCCTCCAACCCCATGGTCGTCCTGATGGGCGTGTACGGCGCGGCCTTCCTGCTGTCGGCCGTGTCGGTGCCCTTCTTCTCGGCGCCGGGCCAGGGCTCCGTCGCCGGGCAGGTCCTGGCCTGGCCCGTCTTCGCCATCGCCGCCGGCGCCTTCCTCATCGAGATCGGATTCCTGCTCGCCTACCGCAGCGGGGGCTCCCTCCAGTGGTCCGGGGCCGCGGTCAACGGCGTGGCCGCCATCCTGCTCGTGGCGATCGCCGTCGTGGGGTTCAAGGAGCCCCTGACCCTGCGCAAGGTCCTGGGCATCGCCCTGACCCTGTCCGGGCTGGCCCTCTTCACCCGCTGAGGCCGCTCCCCCCGGGGGCCTCCGGCGTCCGGACCCGCGGGATCACGCTGATGTGGCCGTTGGATTCCAGGACGGCCACGTGGACCTCGTCCAGGGAGGTGAGGCCCACGGCCCGGAGCGCGGCCATGAGTTCGTGCCGGGTGACCCGCTCCTCGGCCAGGGCGGCGGGGATCACGGCGCCGTTGTGCACGAGGAGCAGGGGCTGGCCCTCCACGAGCGATTCCACGCGCTTGAACCGGAAGGTGAGCCAGCCCATGGCGGCGTTGATGGCCACGAGGGCGGTGACGAGGACCAGGCCGGCCGTGACGGTGTTGTCGCCGGCGTTCATGCTGTTCTGGACCGCGTTGGAGAGCACCAGGAGGAGCACGAGGTCGAAGGGGGACATCTGGCTCACCTGCCGCTTGCCCGTGAGACGCAGGATCCCCAGCAGGAAGCCGTAGACCAGGGCGGCCCGGAGCACGAACTCCCACCAGGGCTGGCCCAGCTTCCAGAGGCTCTCGCCCACGGGCAGGAGCAGGGCGGCGCTCATCCGCCCACCTCCGCGGGGTCCTCCTCGTTCCGCTTGATGAGGCGGGCCGGGGCGGCGGCGTGGAGGCCGCTGAGGCCCTTCCACACGTACCGGGTGCCCCGCTTCTGGCCCTGTTTCTGGATCACGCCCTCGTCCTCCAGTTCGGAGAAGAACCGGCGCAGGGTCGCCGGGGCCCAGTCGCAGGTCTTGAGTCCCATCATCTCCTGGGCCTGGAAGCTGCTGAGGGCGCCTTCGGTCTGCAGGAAACCAATGAGCTGTTCCTTAAGGGCGTGGAGCTCGCCCTTGTTGCGGCGGAGCTTGTTTTTAAACGATTCATCCGGCTCGGGGGCCGCCGAGGGCGCCGGCGGGGGCGTGGGCCGGGCGGGGACCGGCGCGGGCGCCGCTTCCCGGGCCCTGGCCTCGAAGAGCAACCCGCCCTCCAGCAATAGATCGGTCTCCTCCTGGCCGAAGAGGACGATCACGGAGCTCGCGGGGATCCCTTCCTCGTGGAAGGCATCGATGACGCGGCCCCCGATGCGCTTCTTCTGATCGGAGGAGAGTGGACCGCACTTGATGTGTATCAAAGCCATACACACTCCTTTAAAAGGGGGATCGAAATCAATTTAATCTGTATTATGAATGAATGGGGATTCTTTTGGAGCCCCTTTACCGACATCCACAGACCGGAGCATCCATGTCCCCCCAGTCCCCGCTGCCGTCCCGAGCCCCTTCCACGGAGGCCAGCCGGTTCGAGTCCTACCTCCGGAGCAAGAAGCTCAAGCTCACGGGTGAGCGCATGGAAATCCTGGCGACCATCTTCCGCAAGGACAAGCACTTCGACGCCGAGGAGCTCCACGCGGAGCTGAAGAGTCTCGGTCGCGACATCAGCCGCGCGACGGTGTACCGGACCCTCGATCTCCTGGTGCAATGCGGACTCGTGCGCAAGAGCAGCCTGGGTTCCAGCCACGCCAACTACGAAGCCGCGCATGAGAATGAGCATCACGATCACCTGATCTGCCTCGCGTGCAACAAGGTGATCGAGTTCTACCGCCCCGACCTGGAGACGCTGCAGGAGGCCATCTGCCAGGAGCGCACCTTCAAGCCGCTCCACCACAGCCTCCAGATCTTCGGGCTCTGCGCGGATTGCGTCGACAAGGCGGACGAGAATTCCATCCGGACCAAGGTGGCCCAGATCCACACGTAGCGCTAGACTGAGGGATGCGAAACCTGACCCTCCAAGACATCCAGCGCCTGCCCAAGACCGATCTGCACGTCCACCTCGACGGGAGCCTCCGGATCCAGACCATCCTGGAGCTGGCCGAGGAGCAGGGCGTCAAGCTTCCCGGCGACAGCATCGACACCCTCCGGCCCCACGTGGAGGTCGGGGACGAGTGCACCAGCCTGGTCGACTACCTCAAGGCCTTCGACGTCACCCTGTCCGTGATGCAGACCTACGACGCCCTCGTGCGCACCGCCTACGAGCTGGCGGTGGACGCCGCGGCCGAGAACGTCCGCTACATGGAAGTCCGGTACAGCCCCATCCTCCACCAGGCCAAGGGCATGACCCTCCACCACATCGTGCAGGCCGTGCTGGAGGGCCTCGCGCAGGCGGAGAAGGAATGCGCGATCCGCACCGGCGTCATCCTCTGCGGCATCCGGCACATCAGCCCCGAGCTCAGCAACCGCCTGGCGGACCTGACCGTGGCCTTCAAGAACAAGGGCGTCGTCGGCTTCGACCTGGCCGGCGCCGAGGAGGACTTCCCGGCCAAGAAGCACCGGGAGGCCTTCAGCCGCGTGCTGGCCAACAACATCAACTGCACCCTCCACGCCGGCGAGGCGTACGGGCCCGAGAGCATCCACCAGGCCATCCACCTGTGCGGCGCCCACCGCATCGGCCACGGGGTGCGCCTGATCGAGAACGGGGATCTGCTCAACTACGTCAACGACCACCGCATCCCGCTGGAGTGCTGCCCCTCCTCCAACGTCCAGACCCGCGCGGTCCAGACCATGGCCGATCACCCGATCCGCCTCTTCTACGACCTGGGCCTGCGGGTCACGGTGAACACCGACAACCGGATGGTCACCCGCACCACCGTCAGCGAGGAGTACCTGCACCTCCACCAGTCCCTGGGCTTCACCCTGGATGAAATCAAGGAGCTCATCATCATGGGTTTCAAGAGCGCCTTCCTGCCCTATGCGGTCAAGCGGGCGATGCTGGCGGATGTGGTCAGTGAACTCAAGTCGTTCACTCCAGGCAGCCTGGAAAGCAAGAAAGAGCAGCTCTAGGCGCCGCTCGCATTTTTTACCCCTTGTTCTCATGAACGAGGTATTCTTGATCAAAGAGGTCGGGAATCACCCCATGCTCAACCGCTTCGCCGCCTATCTGGAACAGCCCCGCCGGATCCTCCTCACCACCCATGAGAACCCGGACGGAGACGGTGCGGGCGCGATGGTGGGCCTGGCCCACTACCTCCGGGCCCAGGGCAAGGAGGTGCGCATCGTGGTCGCCCCCCACCTGCCCGATTTCCTGCGGTTCCTGGACCCGGACGGCTGGGTGGAGGCCCTGGATCTGACCGGCCGCCACGCGGACCTGGCGTCCTGGCCGGACGTCTGGGCTGTCGTGGACGCCTCCGAGCCCCACCGCCTGGGCCCCCTGCTCCCCGCCTTCCAGGCGACCCGGGCCGCCCGGATCTGCCTGGACCATCACCTCAAGGAAGCCCCCGCGGGCTTCGACGCCGAGTTCACGGATCCCGCCGCCTCGGCGAGCGCCGAGCTGGTGTATGAACTGGCCGCGCTGCGCATGCCCCTCCCCCTGCCCTCCCCCATGGCCCAGGCGCTCTACGCGGGCATCGTGGAGGACACGGGCAACTTCCGGTTCTCCAACGCGACCCCCCGGGTGCACCGGATCGCCGCCCAGCTCATCGAGCAAGGGGTGGATCCGGCGGCGACCTACCGGAACCTCTACCACCAGGGGCGGCTGGAGAAACTCCGCCTCACGGGCCGGGCCTTAGAGCGGATGACCATTCAGGCGGAGGGCCGCTACGCCCGCATCAGCCTCGCCCAGGCCGATCTGGACGCCTGCGGGGCCGATCACGACGACATGGAAGGCCTGGTGAACCGGCCCCTCGAGGTGAAGGGGGTCGAGGTCGCCTGCCTCCTGTACGCGCTCCCCGACGGGCGGGTCAAGGCCAGCCTGAGATCCCGGGAGGCCGTGAACGTCAACGCCATCTGCAAGCGCTTCGGGGGGGGCGGCCACCGCCTGGCCTCGGGCGCGAAGCTGGACGGCCCCCTCGCCCGGGCCGAGCAGGACCTGGACGCCGCCGTCCTCGCCGAAATGGCGGCCGGCGTCTCCCACGTTTGACATTCCAGGATCGTTTGTGCGGCGCACCCCGGTCCCCCGCAGCACCCCATTTGACGGCAGTATTCCCGAACCTTTACACGCGGACACCAGCATGGCCCCCAAAGACAGCAGCAGCGCCCCCAACCTGGGCCTCCCGCCCGATTCCCCCCTCGAGGTCGTGACCAAGTTCGAGGCCGAATCCGTCCCCTTCGTGGCGAAGGCCAACGTCCCCTCCATCTTCGGCAAGTACGTCGTCTACGGCTTCCTCGAGAAGCTCACCGGCAAGGAGCACCTCGCCATCGTCTCCGGCGACATCGACGCCCGCAAGCGGGTCAATGTCCGGATCCACAGCGAGTGCTGGACCGGCGACGTCCTGGGCAGCCTGAAGTGCGACTGCCGCGCCCAGCTTGAGGCCGCCCTGCGGCACATCGGCGAGCACGGCGGCATCGTGCTCTACCTCCGCCAGGAGGGCCGCGGCATCGGCCTCCTGAACAAGCTGAAGGCCTACGCCCTCCAGGAGCAGGGCTTCGACACCGTCGAGGCCAACCACGAGCTCGGGTTCCAGGACGACCTGCGCACCTACGAGTCCGCGGTCGAGATGCTGCGCTTCTTCGGCGTGCACAAGGTCCGCCTCCTGACCAACAACCCTCGCAAGATCAACGCCCTCGAGGAGGCCGGGATCCACGTCCAGCGCGAGGCCCACCAGCTGGCGGCGAACCCCTACAACCTCCGCTACCTCAAGACGAAGGCCAGCAAGTCGGGCCACATGCTGGACTTCAAGGAGGATCCCTCCCTCTGAGGTCACTCGTCCCGGCGGGGCACGAGCAGGGAGCGCTGGACGCGGACGAGGTTTCCGTGGAGGCGCACCAGCTTCCAGGCCAGGATCATGGAGTAGCCCAGCCAGACCCACAGCAGGCGCGGGTCGCACGGCGTGCGCTTGAGGGGGTCCAGGCCGAGGTCGAGGCGGAGGCCGTTGAGGAACCACACGACGACGCCGAAGGCGATGATCAGGTGGCCCCAGCGGATCCAGTAGGGGCGCAGGCATTCCTGCGTCTTCCACTTGAGGAGGAGCCAGCGCTCCATGAGCGGAGCCTTGGCCTCGGCGAAGTTCATCCGGACCAGCTTGTCCACGATGGGCGCGTAGGCGTGGACCTTCAGCTCCTGCAGCTCCTCCTCGCCGTTGACCCGGCGCAGGAAGGCGGAGCGGATCTTCCCCACGCACTCCTCCCAGGGGGCCTCCTCCCGGTGGAGGGCGAGGTGCAGGCGCACCAGGCCCGCCCACAGGAGGGCCTGGGCCAGGAGCACGCCCCAGAGGGACAGGCCCTGCCAGCCGTGGTTGCGCGCGAGTTCCAGGAAGCGTGCGAGATCCATCAGTCCCTCCGGAGCTTGTCGAGCCAGGCCGCGAGCCCGGGGTCGCCCTCGGGGCTGAGGCGGATGGCCTCCTGCAGGTCGGCCAGGGCTTCCGCCTCGTCGCCCCGCTTGAGGCGGACGAAGGCGCGGTCGCGGTAGGCCCCCCCGTCCTCGGGCTGGAGCAGCACCAGGTGGGTGGCCGTCCACAGGGCTTCGTCCCAGTTGGCGGTGCGGGCGAAGCGGATGTGGAGGTTGCGCACGAGCCGGGTGAGGATCGCGCGGTTGTCCAGGGGCGCCAGCATGGCGGGGTGGAAGGCGGCGCGCCCCCCGGTGGCCTGCGTCACGAGGCGGGCCGCCTCGGTCTCCCCGATGCTCCGGCCCCCGTTGAAGGGGTCGTAGTAGAGGCGTCCCACGTCCAGCGAGATGGCGGTGACGAAGTGGCCCGGGAGCCCGATGCCCAGGGCCTGGAAGCCCAGCCTCCGGGCCGCCTCCAGCCACAGGATGGAGAGGGTGATGGGCATGCCCCGGCGGCGGTGGAGGACGGCGGGGAGGACGGCGTTGGCGGGGTCGTCGTAGGTCTCGCGGTCGCCCTGCAGGCCCAGTTCGGTGAAGAGGTAGTGGTTCAGGGCGTCCACCGCGGCGTGCACGTTCCAGGGCAGGGGCATCCGGCCCGCGAGGGTGTCCGCCCAGGCCTCGACGGCCGCCACCACCGGCGCCGGGTCGGGGTCCTCCATCAGGGGCCCGACGGCGGCCACGGCCCCCTCCAGGAGCCGGCCGCAGGCGGGGTCTTCCTGGAGGTACTGGTGGAAGGACATGCTCAGCCCCGGTTCCTCAGCCAGGATCGCAGGAAGAGGGCCGCCAGCGCCACGATCACGCCGCCCCACACGAGGGGGCGGTAGCGCCGGCCCTCGGCCTCCCGGCGGGCCTTCTCCTCGGCCTTGCGGGCGTTCTCTTCGAGGGAGAGGCGGCTCTGGACCTCCCGGGCCTTGGCCAGGGCGTCACGCTCGGCCTGGCGCTGGTCCGCGATGTCCTTGGGCACGTTCGAATCCTTGTCCTGCTCCTGCAGGCGCACCCGCACGAGGGGGCGGCGTCCCGCCGGGGCGGCGCTGGAGGGCCGGGCGGTCCCGTCCTCGCTCCCGTCGTAGGCGCCGGTGAGCTGGTCGAGGCTCTCGGCGAGGTCCTGGATGTCCTGGCGCATGGCCACCAGGTCCCCGTGCTGGCGTTCCAGGAGGCTCCCCTGCATCCACAGGAGGCCCACCTGGAAGCCCAGGAGGACGAGGAGCGTCCCCCCCAGCCAGGTGGGGAGGCCGGTGCGGGGTCGGGGTTCGTTCATGCGGACTCCCTGGAGAGGATGAAGAGGGTGCGGTCATCCCGGTTCTGGGCGTCGAAGGCGGTGACGTCGTGGAAGACGGCTTCGCAGGCGGCCCGCACCGATCCCGTGCCCCAGATCCGCTGGACCTGGTCCCGGAGGCGCCGCACACCGTAGAGTTCGCCCTGCCTGTTCATGGCCTCGGTGAGGCCGTCGCTGTACATCACCAGCCACTGCCTGGATTCCAGGACGCCCTCCTGGACGACCCAGTTCCCGTCCCGCCAGGGGCGGAGGCCCAGCCCGCGGCCGGGGATCTCCATTTCGCGGGCGTCGCAGGCCTGGGCGCCGCTCACGAGGAGCGGGGGCGGATGCCCGGCCCGGGCGGTCCGGTAGCGGCCGTCCCGGTCCCACTCGAGGAGGGAGAGGGTGAGGAAGTCCCGGGGGCCCATGAGGCTCCGGAGGGTGCGGTCCAGGGTGGGGAGGATCTCCTCGAAGGACATCCCCTCCTGGTGGGCCGCCATCTTCAGCAGGGCCATGGCCTGGCTCATGTAGAGGGCCGCCGCGAGGCCCTTGCCGCTCACGTCGCCCACGGCGGCGATCCAGCTCCCCGAGGGCCTGCGGCCCACCCAGAGGAGGTCGCCGCCGGTCTCGAGGGCGGGGCTGAGGCGAAGGGCGGCCTGGAAGCCCGGCATGTCGGGGGGGACGCTGGTGATCAGGCCTTCCTGGATGGCCCGGGCGGTCTGGAGCTCCTGCTCGATGCGGCCCTGGTCCAGCATCCGGCGGTGGAGCACCGCGGTCTCGAGGAGCTGCCCGGCGGCGATGGCCACCTCGCGCAGCAGTTCCCGGTCCTCGCGGCCGTAGTTGAGCTCGGCGTACTTGCCCCCGAGCATCAGGCCGGCGTGGGGCTCCTCGTTCACCATGATCAGCGCGAGGACCTGGACCTCCAGCGCGTCCAGGTGGGCGCGCAGGGCCTCGCCCTGCTCCCGCACCCAGTCGGCCTCGTCGCTCCCCATGCCCAGGACGACCTCGCGGTTCTCCCGGGCGTGGCGGAGGATGTCCAGGGGGAGTTCCAGGACGGCGGGCCGGGCGAGCTGCTCGGCGAAGGGATCCTCGGGGTCGGGGTCGGGCACGGGGGGCAGCACGAGGCGGCGCTGGTCCACGCCCAGCATGAGGAGGACGTGGGGCCGGTAGGCCTCCCGGATCGAGTCCGCGAGGCTGGCGAGGAGGGCCTCCTCGGAGAAGCGCTTGCGGGTCTCCCGCAGATTCCCCAGGATGACCTCCCGGGCCGTGTGGAGGTCCCGGCGGAAGATGCGGCGCAGGGCCTGGAGCATCCACCTCAGGAGCCACCCGATGGGGATGGCCGAGATGCCGACGAGCACGCCCACCCAGGCGGAGGGGACGACCTGGATGCCCTGGGCGAAGAGGTACGCGAGGCCCCCCAGGTAGAGGGCCAGGGTGATCCCCAGGACGCCGAAGTAGGTGACCCACCGGAGCAGGGCGCGGCGGACGTCGAAGAACCCGTGGCGGAAGATGGCGTAGGCGAAGGAGAGGGGGAGGAGCGGCAGGGGCAGGAAGAAGATCCACGCCTCCCGCTGGAAGATGAGGCTGGCCCCGGCGATCCGCTGCAGGACGTTGAAGGCGAACAGGTCGGCCATGATGGCCGTGGAGAACAGGAGGGTGGGGATGAGGCCGGCCCGCTTCCTGCCCTGGAGCTTGAAGGCGCCGATCCAGAAGAGCACCAGGCCGGTGATGGCGACCGCGGGGGTGGCCATGCCCACCACCCGGCCGATCCAGCTCTGGTCCAGGTAGACGAACACCTCCTGGAAGAACTCGTTCCGGTCGAAGGTGCGCAGCAGGAGCCGCAGGCCGAGCAGGACGCCGCCGCCCAGGGAGAACCCGTAGAGGGCGGCCAGGAAGTGCCGGTTGGTGCGCAGGGGGAAGGGGTGCGGGAAGCGGAGGAAGAAGTGGAGCCACAGCGGGGGCGCCAGGCCCAGGGCCAGGGCCGAGGTGAGGATCATCGGCACGAGGAGGGGCAGCGACACCGCGTCCAGGGCCGGCCCGACCCCCACCAGCACGGTCACCAGGAGGGAGACGATGCCGATGTAGTAGAAGTGGCGCGCGATCTTCCGGGAGGGGGAGGACACCACGACCAGGAGGCCCATGGCCCAGGCCACGAGGGCCGACACCAGGACCAGCAGGCTCGTGCGGTCGAAGCTCTTGACCATCTTCACCGGCAGGCGGAGGATGCGCCCCTCGCGCAGCACGGTGTAGATCAGGATGCGCCCCTCGGGCTGGGCGTTGATGTACCGCTGGGCGTCGGTCAGGTGACGGGCGTCCACCTTCCGGCCGTGGATGGAGAGGAGTTCGTCCCCGTCCAGGAGGCCGGCCGTCTCGGCCTCCCCGTTGGGGAGGATCTCGGCGATGACCACCCGTTTGCCCACGGGCTTCCAGGTGCACTGGTCGTCCGAGGGGGCGTAGACCCAGTTGTTGAGGTAGAAGGAGCCCAGGGCCAGCACCAGCGCGAAGACGCTGCTGAGGACCAATTTCCAGCGGATGGCTCGAAGGGAGGGGGACAAGGTAACCTTAGGGCATGGGGAAGACCGACGGGGAGAACCGGACCTGGTGGCTGCTGGTGGGAGGCCGGAGACGGCTGGGCCGCAGGCTTGCGGAGGCCCTGGCCCCGGAGCACGATCTGGTCCTCACGTCCTCCGCGCCCTGGGAGGGCGAGGAAGCGTGGATCTCTGAACTTTCCAAACAGTCACACGTGAGGTGCTTGCTCTGGGATGCGGCAAGCCCCGCGCTTGTCCCTTCGATGATGGCAGATCTCGAGGCCCTGGGGGCGGCCGGCGTGCGCCTAAATTCGTGTGTCGTCGTGAGCGGCACCTTCCCCGAGACGCCCCTGGGCGCCTGGACCCCCCAGGACCTCGAGGACCTCTGGCGGGTGAACCTCACCTTTCCCCTCCTGGTCGCCCAGGCCGTCGCCCCTCACCTGGCGGACGGCGGGTGCCTCCAGTTCCTCCTCGACACGGCCATCCACAAGCCCTTCCGGAAGCGCCTCCCCTATTCCGCCGCCAAGGCCGGCCTCGCCGCCCTCGTCCCGGGCCTCGCCCGGACCCTGGCGCCCCGGGTGCGGGTGGTGGGGCACGCCCTGGGCACCGCCCTGCCCGGCCCCCAGGACGACCCCGCCTTCCTGGCGTCCCGGAGCCTGACCGGGCGCATCGGCACCCCGGAGGACCTGGCCCGGAGCCTCACCTTCGCCGCCGAGAGCCCCTACCTCACCGGGGAGGTCATCACCCTGGACGGCGGCACCCGCTGGATCTAAGGAGTCGGACGCTTGCGCTTCAAAGTCAATGAAATCTTCCATTCCATCCAGGGCGAAGGCTCCAGGGCCGGCCGGCCCTGCGTGTTCATCCGCCTCACCGGGTGCCCCCTCCGCTGCAGCTACTGCGACACCACCTACGCCTTCCATGAGGGGGAATTCATGGACCTGGAGGCCATCCTGGCCCGGGTGCGGTCCATGGCGGGCGCCCCGGGGAAGGGCCCCAATGCCCCCTTCGTGGAGCTGACCGGGGGCGAGCCCCTGGCCCATCCCGACGCGCCGGCCCTCCTGTCGGCGCTCCTGGACGCGGGCTACGAGGTGGCCCTGGAGACCGCCGGCAGCCACGACATCGGCCGGGTGGACCCCCGGGTCGTGAAGATCGTGGACCGGAAGACCCCCGGCAGCGGGGAATCCGCCCGGTGGCTGGAGTCCAACCTGGCCCACCTGGTGCCCGGCCAGGACGAGCTGAAGCTGGTGCTGACCTCGGAGGCGGACTACGCCTGGGCCCGGGCCTGGTGCCTGGAGAAGGGCGTCCTGGACCGGTTCGACGTGCTCTTCAGCCCCGTGTGGGGCGCCCTGGACCCGGCCTGGCTGGCGGAGCGCATCGTGGCGGATGGCCTCCCCGTGCGCTTCCAGCTCCAGCTGCACAAGCTCGTCTGGGGGGCGGAGACCCGGGGCGTCTGACCGGACTCAGGGCCGGGTGGTGACCCGCCAGAAGGCCCCGGCCAGCGCCAGGGCGAGGACGAGGAGGGTCCAGGGGAGCGCGGGGGGGGCCCAGAGGGCCTCCCACCCGTGGCGCAGCTGGCTGGCGACCAGGTTGGACTTCCCGGCCACCATCTCCATCTGCCGCAGGTAGACCTTGCTGTCGGTGGGCTCGAGCTCGAAGGGCAGGTCCTGGCGGACGGCCCAGATCCGGGCGGCCAGGGCCCCGGCGGCGCCGGCGCCCAGGATCAGGCCGGTGACGAGGCGGATCCGGGGCAGCCGCGGCCCCGCCGCGTCCCGGAAGAGGCCGGTGCGGGGCGGCTCCGGCTCCGGCCGGAGCGCCGCCCATTCCCCGGGGGAGAGGGGCAGGCCCCGGCGCTGGAGTTCGGCCGCCGCCGCCTCGACGGCCTCCCGCCGGTAGCGGCGGGCGCCGGCGAGGTAGGCGCGCAGGTCCGGTTCGGGCAGGCCCGGGATGCGGGCCAGGAAATCGTCGGCCACCCCTACTTGCCCTGCCAGTCCGCGAGGGTCTTCTTCAGGCCGTCCGTGTAGTCCTGGGGGACCTGGGCGGCCACGGCCAGGTCCAGGGCCTTCTTCAGGAGCGGCAGGGCCTCGGCGGCGCGCCCCGTCCTGTGGAGGAGGCGGGCCTTGGTCTCCAGGTTGCCGTAGGTCTCCTTGGCCTTGATGGACTGGTCGGCCCAGGCCAGGCCCTGGTCCAGGTGGGTGCCGCTGTCCAGGCAGTAGCGGGCGCCCCGGAGGAAGGGGACGTACTCGTCGGGCTTCGCGCCGGCGAGGGTGCGGTTCAGGTAGGCCCAGTAGAGGCCCGGAGCGTCCAGGCCGATCTCGAAGGCCACGGCCACCTTCTCCCAGGCCAGGGTCGCCACCAGGGCGGTGTCGCTCTTCACGGCGAGGGCGTAGGTGAGCCGCTCCTGGAGGTGGGGCATGGGCATGGGCTTCACCTCGAAGCTGACCACGTCCTCCTCGTCCTTGTGGGTGTAGTCGCCCCACTGCTTGGGGTTGCGGTTGAAGATGAGCTTCCACGCCTTCTCCCCCGGCACGGCAAAGAAGGCGTACGAGCCCGCCGCCAGCTCCTTCCCGCCGATCTTCACGGGGTCGCTGAAGGTGAACACGGTGGCGTTGTTGGCGCCGGCCCGCCAGATGTGGTCGTAGGGGACGAGGCCGCCCCAGATCTTGCGCCCCTTGACGGCGGGGCTGCTGTAGTCGATCTTCACCGTGCTGGCGCCGAGGTCCTGGGAGACGCTGGCGGCGGGGCTGGGCTGGTAGGGCTTGACGACCGTGGGCTGGGCCTGGAGGGCCAGGGCGGCCGGAAGGGCGACGAAGAAGGGAAGCGCGCGCATGGATGCTCCTGGATGGAAGGCTCCGATATCCTACACCACCGATCAGGAATCTGAGCGGGCCCGGATGATCGCGGAGCAGATCCGGGACCGGGGGGTGGCGGATCCCCGGGTGCTGGCGGCCATGGCCGCCGTGCCCCGCCACGCCTTCCTGGAGCCCGCCCTGGCCGGCCTGGCCTACGCCGACCGGCCCCTGCCCCTGGGTTTCGGCCAAACCATCAGCCAGCCCTACATCGTCGCCTTCATGGCCGAGGCCCTCGGCCTCCGGGGCGGAGAGCGGGTGCTGGAGGTGGGGTCGGGCTGCGGGTACATGGCCGCGGTCCTCGCCCGCCTCGCGGGTTCGGTCCATGGCATCGAGCTGGAGGCCGCCCTGGTCGCCCGGGCCTGCCGGACCCTGGCGGCCCTGGGCGGCCCCCCGGTCACCCTCCGCTGCGGGGATGGCCGGTTCGGCTGGCCGGAGGCCGCCCCCTTCGACGCCATCCTGGCCAGCTGCGCCGCGGAGGCCATCCCGGCCGCCTGGTGGGACCAGCTGGCGCCCGCGGGCCGCATCCTCCTGCCCCTGGAGCGCTCCGGCCGCCAGGACCTGGTGCTGGCGCGGCGGGGCCCCGAGGGGCCCCGCTACCTGGCCCTCCTCCCGGTGGCCTTCGTGCCCCTCCGGGCACCCGCCTAGGGTCAATACGGTCGGTACAATGAATCACCGAGGCCGCCGGCGATGCCCTTTGGGGGTTTCCGGTACCGGGGCTGAGGTGGGTCCATGACTTCGATTTCGAATTCGACTCGCCTTGTCCCGGCTCGACTTCGTAGTCGGGTCGGTCAGCTGCTCATCTTCCTCTTGATGGCCCTGGGGTTCATTGGGTCGCGGCTACAGCCTGCAGGTTCGCTCAGCAGCTCAGATCGGACGCTCTGATGGCATGCCGGCCTCTCCCGAGGGGGGGAGAGACGCGAAACGCGGCAGCTTGCGGCGAATCACCCTCACTGCGTGCAGGAGCGATAAGCGATCGGGATCGACGTTTTTGCCGATCGCCACGCATGGGCAAATCCATCCTTCCACAGGGTAGGGAAAAAATAACGAATCCTCACGATGAATTTCAACCCAGCCAGAGTCCATGGTCCCACTTCACACATAAGACAGGGCCGTATACAAAGTCCTGCGGCAATCCAGGATCTTTCTTCGCCCATGCATGGTTCGCGTGTTGTCGATGGCGACCACGTCCCCATCCTGCCAGGGGATGGCCTCGGTGCAAGCATCCGTGACCCGGGTGATCTCCTCCATGGCCCAGGCAGGGATGGGGCGTCCGTTGTCCAGCGTGATGCGCGGCGCCTGGTAGTTGTAGGAGGGCCCGAGGAGACTGTTGGCCCAGGCGATCCGGGGGCTGAACCGAGTGGGGTGGGCCAGGGCGGCGCACACGGACACGCTAAGGCTCCGGTCCAGGTTGACGGTCATCCTCGTTCCGGGCACCGACGCGCAAAACCGGTCGACCTGGGCCTGGTCCAGTCGGGAGCCTTCCGGCAGGCTGGGCATTTCGTGTTGAAGGTAGCGGGTCCAGAGGTCCTCGGGCACGGTGCGCTCGTAGAGGACCTGGTGGTCCAGGAACAGGCGTTTCACAGCGGGGGCAAGCCGGTACCAGACGGCCCGTCCCTCGCACAGGGTGGTCTGGGACCCCTCCCGGGCGGCAATGGCAGCATAGAACCAGACCACATCGGGGACCCGGGGCGTCGTGCCGTTCTCGCAATGGAGGCCGACGGCGGCGGTCCCTGCGTCGACCCGTTGTACGTCCGGTGCGAACCATGCCCTGGCGGGATCGATGGCGGTCCTGTGGCTGGCCTTTCGGACGAAGGCCGAAAAGGTCCCCAGATCGACCCGGAATCCCCTGAACAGGACGGCACCCCGGCGCTTTAATTGCCTGAGAAGCAACGTCTGGGGAATATCCAGGATCGAATGCCCATGTTCGGTGGCGATGATGTCGAAGCCTGGCGCGGAACCAAGCTTGAACCCGTTGGCTCTCATGATTGTTCTCCTGTCCCGGCGGCAGTGGATGAGGACATTTCCTTCCCGGCCGTGGCATAGGTGATGGGCAGCTTCAGGGCGGCGATGGCCGCCAGGGCCGCGACAGGCAACAGGCTGAACAGAGCCAGGGCATAACCCTGGGTTCCGGGGGCGGACGACCCCATGCTCAGGGCCCATGGCGTACTGGAGTTCATCAGGTTGGTGAGGGCCGCAAACAGGTTGACTCCGATGACGCCTCCCAGGGACCGGGCCAGTTGGATCGTCCCGGTCGTGGTCCCCAGCCTCCCCGGGGCCGAATGGTTCTGCGCTGCGAGGAGAGTGGTATTGGCGACTCCGCCCATTCCCAGGCCCAGCAGGAACTCGGCGCCCATCAGCCCAAGCCACCATTCCATGAGGGCGCTGAGCCCGAGGAGGGCGCAGGCGGTGGCCATGAGGACGGCTGCTGCCAGAGCCACCTTGCGGTACCCCAGCTTGGCCAGGACTCGCCCACAGGCCAACGACCCGAGGACCCAGCCCAGGGAACCCGCCAGGACAATCATGCTGGCTGCGGCGACCGGCTTGTGCAGGTCGGTTTGGAGGAAAATGGGAAGGAAAGTGATGGTGGCATAGAGGATGAACGCCGCGGCCGCCGTGGCCCCGATCGCCGCCATCCCAGGCCCAGAGATGAGGGCCGTCCTTTCAGGAGCCTTCGAAAGGCATCGGACCGCAAGGACACCTGCAATGCCAGCGGCGGCCAGGATGCAGATGGTCCGCCATGGGGCGGCCAGACCCGTGGATGCCGGGGTCATGGCCAGGAGCCCTGCGGTCACACCCAGGGAAATCAGTACAAGCCCGACCGGATCCAGGGCTGGTGTGCCCGCCGGCTGATCAAGGGTGGGGAGCCGGGTCAGGAGCAGATACAGGAGTACTCCGAGGATGGGCAGGTTCAGGAGGAAGACCCACCGCCATCCGGCCATGAATTCGACGGCCATTCCCAGCAGAGGGCCCAGGATGGCCGCGATGCCCCAGATGCCGCTGATCATCCCCTGCCGTTTCGGCCGGTCGTTGGGGCCGCTGGCCTGCGCGACGAAGGTATAGACAAGGATGACGATGCCACCGGCGCCGAGGCCTTGGAGGATCCGGGCGGCGATGGCCATGGAGACGCTGGGCGCCAAGGCCACCCAGCCAGAGCCCATCGCAAAGAGAATGCAGGCCAAGGCGAATGCCGTACGAACTCCGACGGCGTCCGACAGGCTCCCGAACAGGGGCGCTGCCAAGGTCTGGGCCAGGATGAATCCGGAAACCAGCCACGGGGCAGTCCCTGATCCCCCCAGATCCCTCATCATGGCAGGGAGGAGGGTGCTCACCACGGTGCTATCCATGGCGGCCAGGAGCAGGGCGGCCAGGCTCACGCCCATGACAATACCGGCAGAGGAGGCGGATGCGTTCAGTGCCACGTTGAGCCTCCTCCCGGGTGGATGGACGCCCTCCCGGTGAAGTCCATCACCAAGGCCCGGTCCTGGCTGGACAGGGCCTGGTCCGCCAATCGGAAGGTTCGGCCCGCCAGGGTTTCCCTTAGGAGCTTCTGGGAGAAGTGGCGCTGGATCCGGGCCGCGGTATTCCCCTCCACAAATTCGCAGGGCAGGATCTGACGCATCCGGGCCTCATAGCGCTCCGCGAGGGCGTGGTTGGCCGCCTCCATGTTCCTGCATAGGCGTCGGGCGTCCGCCCATTCCCCATCGTCCAGGGATGGCGCGAGCTGGCCCAGGACATAATGGTCGAACTGGATGTGGCGGGCCTCATCCAGCCCGTGAGCCACCAGCATGCGGGTGGCGAAGTGGCGCTGGGTCGGGTCGAACAGTCGGACCCGATGCTCGAAGAGGGTGATCACCGTCTCCCCCGGATAGGCGGAGGCGAGCAGCGCAACGAGCTTGGCTCCCGGGGATTCCGGGCCCAGGAAAAGGCCAAGGCGGTGTTCAAGCGATTCCCCCGAGAGATCGAGGGGTTGTCCGATGAGGAGTTCCACGTAGCGGTAGAACATGTTGGCGTGCTGGTATTCCTCCGCTGCGAAGCGGAGCATCGCGTTCATCATCGGGACCCCGCCCAGCAGCCCGGAGTCCGATGCAAAGCCGCTGATGAGGCCGAGGCAGATCGAAACATGGCGCTCGATGTCAGCCAGCTGGGCAAGTTCCTTGCCCCAATATGCGCGGGATTCGTTCATGCGAATCGTCGGGAACCCGCACACGCGACTGCAGAACGCATGCTCGGCAGGGTCCAGTTTGGAAGGCCATGGCAGGGCATCCGGGTGGAAGGTCCGCAAGTCCGGGCGCTGGTTGATGTCTGTGATGGTCTGGATGGAGTCCATGGCATCACGCTCCCTGACCTGAATGGGCTGCCGCCGTGGTTTCGAAGGCTTGGTAGCCATCCTCGATCCCCAGGAGGATCCCCTTCACGGACAGCCACTCCTTGGTATAGAGTTCGGTGTCCCTCAGTTCCTCGATCAGGAAGTAGTAGTCCTTCGGATCTCCGAATTCAAACAGGGCGAAGTCGGAGACATCGGCAGAGAACGCCTCGGCGTCGAAGAATCGCACGCTCACTTTCCCGGCGAACCTCGCGAGAATGGGCGCGAGGATCTCCTCGTTGAATCGGTTCCGGTCCTTCCGGGGCATCGCGAGCCAGTCGCTGGAATACTTGATGCTCATCATTGCTGCGTAGTTCATGGATCTCAATCCTTCAAAGGTGTGGATGAATGGAGCGGCTCAGCTCGGCGATCGTCTGTGAAAAGGCCGCGCCCAGCTGGTCGCGGCGAGGGCGGCCCGTGATGGTGAAGAAGGGCTGGAGGTCCCTGGAGCCAGGGGGCCGTGTGGTGAAGTTCCGGATGCGCGCGTAGTCCGGCAATCGAGCATTGGCCCTGGCGACGGCCCGGAGCACGGCCTCGGGGCTGGCCCGGGCCCCGGGGACGATCATGGCGACGGGATGGGCCTGTCCTTCCCCGAACACCACTGCAGCCTGGATCTCCGGCATTCCCGCCAGGATCCCTTCGATCCATTCCGCAGAGACATTTCGGCCGGCGCTGTTGATGAAGACGTTCTTCCTCCGGCCCCGGATGTGGATGAACCCATCCTCGTCGATCGAGGCCAGGTCGCCGGTTTCCAGGAATCCGTCGGGCCTCACGGCACAGGCGCCGGGATCGGCGCCCAGGTAGCCCGAAAAGGGGGTGGAAGTGCGCACGAGGAGTTCGCCTTCCCCGGAAAGGGCGACCTCGCAGTCCGGGAGGGGACGTCCAACGGACCCGAGCTTGGCGCTGCCGGGCAGGTTCCAGGAGACGGCGGAGGCCGTTTCACTGAGGCCGTAGCCTTCGAAAATGTCCAGCCCCAGGCCGGCCAGGGTCTCAAGGGTGGTGCGGGCGATGGGGGCGCCGCCGCAGGCGATGAGCGGCGGGAACGGAGTGCCGAAAAGATCGAGCCTGAGCGGCAGGTTTGCGAGGCATCCTTCGAGGGCATGGTCCTTCATGGCTTCCACCACGGCGGGGGGCACGACCATGAATGTCGGCTGCGCTTTCCGAAGGAAGGGAATGAAATGCCCAGCCGGGTGGCCACCACCCGTGAGGGGTTTCTCCCCGGTCGGAAGCAGGATCAGGGTCCCTCCTGCGGAGAGGGTCAGGTAGATTCCGCAGATCTGCTCCAGGAGCAGGCTCAGGGGCACGAGGCTGAGATACCGCCGGAGCCGGCTCTCACCGATCAGGGTGGACAGCGTGTCAACCTTCGCCTCGATAGCCTTGAAGGAGAGCAGGACACCCTTGGGCTCAGAAGTCGTACCCGAGGTGTGGATGGCCTTGGCGATGGCAGGGTCGCGGGGAGGCCGGGCGGGATCCGAAGCCATGGACAAGCTCTCGCCCGGTTTGCAATGCAGGTTCTCCAGCCGCACGACGATTCTTCGCTGCCGAGGGACGCAGGCCATCTGGGGGGCATCCCGTTCAGCGGGTGTGACCAGACACACATCCACGTCCTTCAGCAGAGAACTGGCCTGCTCGGGTGTGAACTCCAGCGGGACGGGGATCTCACAATGCCCGGCCAGCAGCAGGGCCAGGTCAGCGCACACCCACTCCGGCCCGTTGGGCATGAAAAGGCCCACGCGCAGCCGGGGCTTTGCTTTGGACGCGGTTTCCCGGATCAGCAGGCCCTGAAGGGCCGCGACAGCGCAGCCGAGTTGACGATAGGACAAGGCTTCAGGCGATCCCAGCCTCTGGACGGCCGGAGCATCGCTGGTGAGGAGGCGATGAAGGAGGCGCTGACGCATTTCAGCCCGCCTTCCTTTCCCGGATCCGCATCAGCATGTCTCCGACCTGGTACTTGGCCATTCGCCTGGTGGCCACCTCCTGGCAGGAAGCGAGGAAGTCGATCACGCCCGTGATGGGGTCATTCTCGTAATAGTCCCCCCAGACGGATTGGTCGGCTTGGGGCAGGGCGGCCCGGTCCGCCGCGGCGATGGGAAGGAATTCCATGCCCGCCTTGCTGAGAAGATGGCGTACCTGCCGCGTGGCGGTCACAAGCCCGAAACGGTACCCGAGCCCGAGGACGAACCAGGGCGTATGGCTCACCAGGTCCTTGCCGGCGCCGTTCCGGGTCGCCGCCAGCCCCCCGACCTCAAGGATCTGGTTCCGGTCCACGGGGCCCCCCAGGGCCCGGCTGAAGGCGGATTCCGCCGGCTCGTGGAAGTAATGCTCCGAGAAAAAAGGGCCGCTCATCGCCAGCCGACAAGGTGACGCAGGCCAGCAGTTCCTGATCTCCCTCTCCTGACTCGGAAAGGGTCAGAACCAGGGTTGGCCTGGGGGAGATTTCGGAATGAAAGGCCTTGGCATAGGTGGACCGGATCAGGCCCAATGCCTTGGCAAACCCGGGGTCACCCGGATTGACGAGCTGGAAGATTCGCAATTGTGGCCTCCGACCAAGCAGCGATTGATTGATGATCGCTCACTTGTATTTAATGGTTTAAAAAATCATTAAATTTTGAAATGCAGGCGAGACCCAACGATCTGATAGCATCTATGGCCCAACCATGGGCCTCAATGTGAGTGTTTCTCGGAGAAATGGCAACAAAAAAATGACCATAAAATAGCGGGGCATGAGTCACAAAATATATATAAAAATATAGTAACTATCTTATGCATATTATTAATATTGTGGTGGTTTCTGATTATGAATGCATGTCGGATAACGTGGTGTTTATATGATTTGGAAATTATGCGAATACATGTCCCTTCACCTGGTTCTCTGGTATCTGGTTTTCTGGTTCTACGGGTGGTGGGTGCGAAGGCCGGGCGGCTTCAATCGAAAGTCGGCGCCTGGGCTGGTCATGGGCTATGCGTTCGTAGCCACCCAGTTCCTCCCCTTCGCTGTTCCGTGCCGACAGGATGCGGGCTACCTGAGGCACAGGGATTCCCAGTACATCCTGGGGATGGCCGTTCTCTCCATTGCGGGCGCTCTGGCCGTCGCGGGGCTCATCCGGGTCGGATCCCAGGTGAAGGCGCAGAAGGACCTGGGGCGCTGTGCGAGTGAAACGGATCTCCACGCCTCCCGGGAATCGGCGCGGCGGTTCAAGGAGGCCCGGGCGGGCCTTCGGCAACTGCAGGGAGGTCTGGACGCCAGGCTGGGATTGCGGGTTCCGCTGCTCCTGACGGAGAACCTGCCGCAGCCGGTGCTTGTAGGGTTGAATCCGAACCGCATCTACGTGCCGGTGGAACTTGCGGCCCAGCCTGAGGATAGGGTCCTGCCAATGCTGGAGGCCCTGGCCGGAATGGTCCGGTCGCGGCGTTACCTCGCGTTCATGCTCCTGTGGTGGCTCTCCCAGGCCAACCTGTTGCTCTTGCCGATCGTGGGTCCCATTCGCCGGTCCATCGAACGGGAATTGGCCGAACGGTACGGACAGTCAGGTGATCAGACATATGTAGCTCAAACCTCAATCATGTCAGGTCATGCTTATTTTCAAATGGGTATCGGGTTCAATTTTCAATACATAAAAAAGTCCCAAAAAATGGACATAGATGCTAATAAGTTGCCATATTGGATTCTGTCAGTGATAATCCCCCTGGCCATCCTGTCCTGGGTCGCCTCCAGGGCCGGTGGGGTGGACTCGACAGAGCTTTTGAGATTCCTTATGAAGAAGCAGATCATCGGTTTTTCTCCCCATGGATTCGACCCCTCCGTCAAGTTCAAGGCGATTCCAGGCGAGGGCGGCCTTCTCCCCGATGGCCTGCTTGTCGATACCACCGATGCAAGCGCGCATTCGGGCTGCGCGACGATCCGGGTTCCCCTGGGCCTGTTTGAACATGAGAAGCTGATCCCTTTCGGGGCGAAGGCCATCCAGATATCCCTGGAATGGAACGTCCTGGAAAAGACGCCATCCGCGACCGAACTTCCTGCCGTGAAAGTGGCCGCCTCCGAGCAGGGAACCATCGACGTGGACGGCCAGCAGAGGCTGCACACCTTCTACACCCGCAACGTCTTTCTCGGCGAAGAGGGGAGTCGAGGTGTCCTGGAACTGCCCATGCGGATCGATACGGACGTGCGCACGATAAAGGACTCCAGGAACGTGGTCTACGGCCCCCTCCTGTTCATTCCCGATGGCTGGAAGATCGAGTTCCGGAACTATCGGGTGGCCCGCGTGGAATCGTCCGCCGTCCCGCCCATCCCGGAAGGGGAGGTGGAGCGTTTCATCGCCTGGTACCTCCGCAACGGCTTCAAGCCTGCCTTGATCGACCTGAAGTGGGAGTCGGCGCCGACGGATGGGATCTGAAATGCCACATGCCCGATTGGCCCGCAGTAACCGCCTTCCGGACAGCCTGCCGGTTGTCATCCGGTTGTTGGAACTCCATGAACAGGGCATCACCATCGCCGAAATGCAGCGGGAGATCGAACGGATGCAACTCTGGGACCTCGAGGCGCATCCGGCCCCACGGGCCCTTTACCATCGCATCTACAGCGTCCTTGCCTTCCTTAAGGAAAAGGGCCTGGTGCACCAGCGCGACGCCGCCGGGCGGGAGACCCTCTGGGTGCTGGATGGCGCGGCGTTCGCAAAGCAGCGGCGCAAGGAGCTGTTCGAGGTCCTGCAGCCCTTCGTGGACGGATGCCTGATGATTTCCGATCCAAGGCAGCTGGTCGGCCAGCTCCAGGGCCTTGTGGAGGATGGGACGATCGACGAGATGCTCGCCGAGCGGCGGGCCCGGAAGAGGCAACTCCCGTGAGTTGGCTTGTCCTGCTCTATTTTCCCGCGGCCTGCCTCCTGGCGGCGTGGGTGGGGCGTTGGGTCCTGGAAGGCCGGCGGAGCGCGCGGGACCTGGGGCTCGGGGTGGTCCGCCGAGCCCTCCTGTTGTTTCCCCTCGCCCTCCTCGTCACCTGTTTTTTGAAGCGGACGGGGCCCGAGCGATGGAGCCACTGGGCCTCCCCCCTCTTGGGCCGGGAGATCGTCCTCGTCGCCCTGGTCCTGCTGATCTTCATTCGCTGGCTGGCGGAGATGATCGCACACAGCGCCTTCGCGGATGCCGAATCCAGCCCCGGGATGGCGAGGATCGCCGAGCCCGCCTTCCGGGAGGCCCTGGGCATGGAGGACCTCAGGAGGCGCTTGGCGCCTCCCCTTTGGATGAGGTGGCTCCCGGGGCCCACCCTCCACCTTTCCAAGATCGCAAACATTGCCCATCTGCTTGGTGGCCTTCGCCCGCGCATCTGCCTTGAGGCTGGGCTTGTTCCAGAAGCGTTCCGGGGGAGGGACCCATGGTGGGAAACCGTTCCGGCCGGATTCGGCCAGCCCCTTGAATGCCTGCGCGCAGTCCTCGCCCACGAACTGGCCCATTTCAAGCGCGGCGATCACCTGCGCAAGCTCCTCCTTCTC
This sequence comes from Mesoterricola sediminis, assembly GCF_030295425.1. Classification (NCBI taxonomy): domain Bacteria; kingdom Pseudomonadati; phylum Acidobacteriota; class Holophagae; order Holophagales; family Holophagaceae; genus Mesoterricola; species Mesoterricola sediminis. The sequence continues at coordinate 3,061,615 of NZ_AP027081.1, forward strand.
CTTTACGGGGCCTTGCTCCCCTGGGAGTGGTTCTTCGGTGGCACGTCCCTGGGGAAGTTCCGATGGACGAACAGCTGGCTGTTCAGGCGCTGGTCCAAGGCGATGGCTTGGTTGGGGACGCCTGTGCGCAGGTGGGTTCAGGCCGAAGATGGCATCAAGGAGGATCTGGCCGACCGCGAAGCCTGGCGGCTGGTCCCCGATGCGGCCAGGCATCTTTCCGAGATCAGGGCGTTCTATCCTCCCGCCCAGGCCCAGCCGTCCACGTGCTTTCCGGAAGGGTCCGGGAATGGGGTCCCTCCCCTCTTGCGCCAGTTCTTGCTTTTCGGCGTCCTCGGAACCCTGCTCTGGGCTTCTCCAGGGCGGATCCCTTATTCCCTCACCTTTGGATCCGACATGAAATCGACCACCCTCCCCCAGAGCTGGTGCCTTGTCACCGCTCCCGGATCGGAAGCCTCAGCCGTCTTCCTTCCGGGCAGGAATGAACCCGGCAAGATCCTGATTCACTATCCTCGGATCAGTCTGGGCCAGCCCTCCCTGCTCAGGGCCATGGGCCGCATGGGTCCCGACTGCTTCCCCGGGGATTGCGACCTCGAGATGACCTGGGACGTGCTCTATGAGGGCCGGGGAAGCCTCAGCGGGAAGGAGGCTTTCCTTTCCCTGACCCAGAGCGCCATGACCGTGCGCAACAACCCGGATCCACTGACCGCGTACTCCATCCCGGTCGAGGTGCCGGCGGGTCCCGCCAACGGTGGGTGGCGCACATACGCAGCGGTGACCAGGATCCGGAACAACCCCTGCATGGAGCACATGCTCATCGGCTTCGACCTGTCAGTGCCAGGGAAGTACGTCTTCCGGCCCCCGGTCCTGACGGTGGTCTTGCCCAATGGGGAGCGCAGGCCCTTCAGGCAGGTGTGAAGGATGACCTCAACCCTTCAAATTTGGGGGAAGACCCGCAAAGGAAAGTAACGACCCGTGCGCCGAGAAGCGCCGAATCAGGCCTTGCGCCTGCTTTTGCGCATCGACGCGTCAGTAGCCCCGCGCGCGGTCCACGGCCCCCACGATGGGGCGGCCCTCGGCGAAGCGCCGGAGGTTGTCCAGGAGGTCGGGGATCATGGCCCGGGGGGTGGAGGGGCCCGAATGGTGGGGGGTCACGGTCACCCGGGGGTGGGCCCAGAGGGGGGCGTCCGCGGGCAGGGGCTCGGTGGGGAACACGTCCAGGACGGCGCCGGCGGGGCGCCCCGCGTCCAGGGCGGCCAGGAGATCGGGGATGACCACCTGCTCGCCGCGGCCCACGTTGATGAGCAGCAGGTCGGGGCCGGCCTGGGCCAGGAGCCGGGCGTCCACCAGGCCCCGGGTGGCGGGGGTCAGGGGGGCGCAGAGCACGAGGAGGCGGGCCTCCGGCATCAGGCCGGCCAGGTCCCCGACGCCGTGCAGGGCGAATTCGGGGTCGGGCCGCGGGGTCTGCACGAAGCCGTGGACGGCCAGGCCCAGCTCGCGGAGGGCGCGACCGATCTGACGGCCGATCCGCCCGAAGCCCACCACCAGCGCCACGCGCCCCGTCAGGTCCTCGGGCAGCAGCTTGGGGGACCACTGGGCCCGGGCCTGGGCCTCCCGGCAGGCCTCCATGCGAAGGGGTCCCGCCAGCAGGTGGCCCACCACGTAGCGGGCCATCCACAGCCCGAACTGGCCATCCGCCCGGGTGATGGGCACCTCCGGCGGAATCCCGGGGTGGCCCACCAGGTGATCGACACCAGCCCCGGAGTTCTGGACCCAGGCCAGGCGGGGCATGCCCGCCAGGAGGCCCTCGGGGATGCGCCAGGTGAAGAGGCCCTCGGCCTCCCGAAGCCAGGCGGCGTCCGGGGCCTGGGAGGGATGCCAGCCCTGGATGTCCAGGCGGGGCTCGGCCTCCCGCAGGGCGGGGACCCAGTCCTGGTGACGGTGGTGGATGACGGCCAGTCTGCGCATGGGTCCAGCTTGGCGGACCCCGGCGGCCGGTTCAACCCCGGGCCGGGGCCCCGTACGAGTCGCCCGCGTGGTAGCTGCTCCGCACCAGCGGCCCGCTCTCCACGCGCCGGAAGCCCATTTCCAGGCCCTTGCGGCGGTACATCTCGAATTCCTCGGGATCCACGTAGCGGTGGAGGGGGAGGTGGAGGGCCGAGGGGGGCAGGTACTGGCCCAGGGTGGCCACGTCCACGGAGGCCTCCCGCCAGTGGCCCATGAGTTCGAGGACCTCCTCGGGGGTCTCGCCCAGGCCCACCATGATGCCGCTCTTCACGCGAAGGCCGGGGGCATGCGCGTCCCGCCAAGCAGCCGAGCGCCGGAGCACCTCCAGGCTCTGGGCGTAGTCCGCGTCGGGCCGGACCCGCCGGTAGAGGCGGGCGACGGTCTCCACGTTGTGGTTCAGCACGTCGGGACCGGCCTGGAGGACCGCGTGGAGGTCCCCCTCCCGGCCCCGGAAATCGGGGATGAGCACTTCCACGCCGCAGCCGGGCAGGAGGGTGCGGATCCACTGGATGGTCTGGGCGAAATGGGCCGCTCCACCGTCTGGCAGGTCGTCCCGGTTCACGGAGGTGACCACCGCGAAGGCCAGGCCCAGGGAGGCGACGGCCTCCGCGACCCGCTGGGGCTCGAGGGGGTCCACCTCCCCGGGCCGGCCCTTGCCGACGTTGCAGAAGCCGCAGTGGCGGGTGCACACGTCGCCCAGGAGCATGAAGGTGGCCGTCCGGTGCACGCCCCAGCACTCGTGGAGGTTGGGGCACCGGGCCTCCTCGCACACCGTCACGAGCTTCTTGGAGCGGACCAGGGCCTCCACCTCCGCGGTGACCTCCGGGGCCGGGACTTTGACCTTCAGCCAGGAGGGACGGGGACCGGGCAGTACGGGAGGGCGCGCCATGGCGCCCATTCTATCGCATTCGGATATCATGATTTGTCATGGCCGAACCACCGCGGGAGACCCCCAGCTTCCAGCCCCCGAAGGGCTTCGAGACCCGCTTCCGGGACCTCGAACTGCACCTGTCCTCCTTCGAGGGCCCCCTGGACCTGCTCCTGCACCTCATCCGGGAGCAGAAGCTGGACATCCTGGACCTGCCCATGGCCGAAGTGACCCGCCAGTACATGGAATACCTCCACCTGATGGAGGAGCTGAACCTGGAGATCGCCGCCGAGTTCGTGGCCATGGCCGCCCAGCTCCTCCAGATCAAGAGCCGCCTGATGCTGCCGCGGCCCCCCGCCGACGAGGGGGAGGAGGATCCCCGCGAGGACCTGGTGCAGCGCCTCCTGGACTACCAGCAGGTGAAGGAGGCCGCCCGGGAGCTCTCCACCCGCGAGGCCGAGTGGCAGAACGTGGTCTTCGCCGCCGGGCTCGACATCCGGGAGCACGCGCGGGTCGAGGAGGAGCCCATCCAGGCCACGCTCTTCGACCTCCTGGGGGCCTACCGGGACGCCCTCAAGCGCCTCCTGCCCCCGCCCCCCGTCCAGGTCCGCACCCCCCCCAAGACCCTCGAACAGCGCATCGCGGAGGTCCGGGCGATGCTGGAGGACGGGCGCTGGGAAGCCTTCGGCGGCCTCCTCGCGACCTCGGGCTCCCGCGAGGAGCTGGTGCTCACCTTCCTCGCCCTCCTCGAGATGGTCCGGACGGGCAGGATCCTCCTCGTCCAGAGCGAGGCCTTCGGCGAGATCCGGGTCCGCGCCGCCTAGGAGGAATGCCTTGGACGCCAACGGGAATCCGCCCTCCATCACCCGCGCCTGGCGCATCGCCTACGGCATCGGCCTCTTCATCTGCGTGGCCTGGCCGCTGTTCCTCCAGCTCATGCTGGGGACCGTGATCCGGCCCGGGGCCGAGGCCCCGGGCGGCGTCGCCCGGGAGCTGGGCTACACCTTCACGGGGCTCACCTTCGCCGCCGCGATCTTCATCACGTGGCGGAGCGGCAAGGCCCGGGCGGGCCTCGCCGCCCTGCCCCCCCAGGCCCGCCCCGGCGCCGTCCTGCGCGAGACCGTGCTCTACGCCGCCCTCTGCGAGCTGAGCGCCCTTTACGGACTGGCCACCTACGCCCTCGGCGGGAACCTGGCGGAGCGGTATGCCCGGTCCTTCATCGCCCTGGCCACGGTCATGTTCTTCGTGTTCGTGCCCCGCCTTCAGGCCTGGCTGGAGGCCGCCGGCGAGGAGGCCCCATGAGCGCCCCTGAAGGCCTGCCCGACCCCGCCGACCGCGCCACCAAGACCATGAAGGTGGGGGCGCCCTTCCCCGAGACCCGGCTCGAGGAGCCGGCGCCGCGCCCGCCCCGGACCCGCCAATGGCTGTTCGGGCTGCTGGCCGTCGTCCTCCTGGGCGGCGCCGTCGGCGTCTACTTCCTGGGCTTCGGCGGCGAGGGCGGGTTCGCCCTGCGCGCCCCGGAGGTGCCTCCGCCGGTGCGGCCCTACCTGGACCTCGCCAAGGAGGGGGACCCGTCCGCCATGCGGATGCTGGGCACGATGTACTACAACGGCCTCAATGTCCGCCAGGACCGCCGGGAGGGCATCCGCTGGTTCCGGAAGGCCGCGAAGGCCGGCAGCGTCGCGGCCAAGCGGGACCTGGAGCAGCTCGGCCTGACGGTGGAAGGCCCATGAACGGACCCATCCACGCCCCGCAGCTGGACCAGCTCCTGGCGGAGAAGGCCTACGACGGCCTCTTCCCCAACCTCTACGACTGGATCTACGTCCTGGACGTCTCGGAGGAGGGCGCTTTCACCTTCGAGTTCGTCAACCCGCCCCTGGGCGGCGCCTCGGGCTTCCTCCATCCGGATTTCGCGGGGCGCTCGCCCCAGGCCTGCCTCTCCGGCGACAGCGCGGCCCTCATGGACGCGCACATCCGCCGGGTCATCGAGGAGGCGCGGCCGCTCCTCTTCGAGGAGGACCACCTCGTCGAGGGCCGGTCCCGCACCTTCCAGACGACCCTGACCCCCGTGCGGAACAAGTGGTCCCGCATCCACCGCATCGCCGCCGTGTCCCGCGACATCACCGCCCTCAAGGCCGCGGAGGCGGCCCTCAAGGCCTCGGAGGAGCGCCTCGCGCTCGCCCTGGAAGGGACCCAGCAGGGCCTGTGGGACTGGAACATCGCCCAGGACGAGGTCTACCGGAGCCCCCGCTGGTTCAGCATGCTGGCCCTCGATCCCGGCGGCGTCGCCCCGGACATGGCCGGGGGCCTCGCCCTCGTCCACCCGGAGGACCGCCTCATGGTGGAGGGCGCCCTGAACGCGCACCTGGAGGGCCGGCAGGCCCGGTTCCAGGCGGAGTACCGCCTCCGCGGGGGCTCCGCGGAGTGGGTCTGGGTCTTCGACGCGGGCAAGGTGGTCGCCTGGGACGAGGCGGGCAACCCCGCCCGCATGACGGGGATGTGCACCGACATCACCGAGCGGCGCAGGGCCGAGGAATCCCTCCGGGCCCTCGTGGGCGGCGTCGTCCACGAGATCCGCAACCCCGTCTACGGCATCTCCATCAACCTGGACGCCATGGAGGCCACCTTCGGCGAGGAGCCGCGCTACATGCCCTTCGTCGAGGCCCTGCGCGAGAGCGCGGATCGCATCACGAGCCTCATGAACGACCTCAAGGACTACGGCGAGCCCCGCACCCTGAACCCGGAGCCCTGCCTGCTCCGCGCCCTCCTCGAGGAGGCCGTGCGCAGCTGCGAGGCCCAGGCGGCCCAGAAGCGCTGCCAGGTCACCGTGCGCATGGACGACCCCCGCCTCGTGCTGCCCCTCAACGGACGGCGCATGCACCAGGTGGTGCGGAACCTCGTGGAGAACGCCCTGCACCACTCCCCCGTGGGCGGGCGCGTCGCGCTCCGCGGGCGCCGGGAGGCGCGGGAGGGCCACGAGTGGTGGATCCTCGCCGTGGAGGACCAGGGCAGCGGCTTCGCGCCCGACACCCTGGCGCGGGCCTTCGAACCCTTCTTCACCCGGCGGAAGGGGGGCACGGGCCTGGGCCTCTCCATCGTCAAGCGCGTGGTCGAGGAGCACGGGGGCTCCGTCGAGGTGGGCAACCGCCCCCAGGGGGGCGCCATCGTGACCGTCAAGCTGCCTGTTCCCCGCCGACCCGCCTCCCTGGCCCTGGAATCCGATCATGAGTGAACCCCGCATCCTGCTCATCGAGGACGACCCCTCGGTCCGCCACGGCATGGCCGCGTTCCTGCGGGCCAGCGCCCTGGAGGTCTTCGAGGCCGACAGCTGCCGCCGCGCCCTGGAGACCTTCCGCACCGTCAACCCCGACGTGGTGGTGGCCGACTACAGCCTCCCCGACGGCACCTCCCTGGACATCCTGGCCCAGGTGCGGCGCATGAGCGAGGACCTCCCGTTCATCATCCTCACCGCCCACGGCTCCATCGACCTGGCCGTCCGCGCCATCAAGGACGGCGCGGACCAGTTCCTCACCAAGCCCGTGGAGTCCAAGGCCCTCCTCGTGCTGGTGCGGCGGCTCCTGGAGCAGCGGCGCCTGCGCCAGCGCCAGGAGGCCGCCAGCCGCGAGCGCGCCGGCATCCTGGATCCCTTCCAGGGCACCAGCCCCGCCATCCGGCTCCTGGAGGAGCAGGCGCGCCGCATGCTGGCCTGGGACAGCCCCATCCTCATCCTGGGCGAGACCGGCGCGGGCAAGGGCGTCCTGGCGCGGTGGATCCACTTCCACTCCCCGCGGTCCGAGGAGGCCTTCGTCAACCTCAACTGCGCCGGGCTGACCCGGGAGCTGCTCGAGAGCGAGCTCTTCGGGTACGAGCGGGGCGCGTTCACCGGCGCCGTCGCCGCCAAGCAGGGCCTCCTGGAGGTCGGCCACCGGGGGATCGTCTTCCTGGACGAGATCGGGGACATGGACCCGGCCATCCAGCCCAAGCTCCTGAAGGCCCTGGAGGAGAAGACCTTCCGCCGCCTGGGCGACGTGCGCGACCGGGTGGTGGACATCCGCCTCATCGCCAGCACCAACCTGGCCCTGGAGGACATGGTCCGCGCCAAGACCTTCCGCGACGACCTCTTCTACCGCATCAGCACCCTCACCCTGCGCATCCCCCCGCTCCGGGAGCGCCCCGAGGACATCCCCGTCCTGGCGGAGCGGATCCTGGGCCTGGTGGCCTCCCGCATGGGCCGCGGCCAGGTGACCCTGTCCCCGTGCGCCCAGCAGGCCCTCATGGCCTACCCCTGGCCCGGCAACCTGCGGGAGCTCTCCAACGTCCTGGAGCGGGCCATGATCCTCCAGCGCGGCGACCGGCTCGAGGGCGCCGACCTGGGCATCTCGGACCGGGCCCCCGCCCCCGGCGAGCCCTTCGGCGAATCCGTCCCCGAGCTCGCCACCCTCAAGGAGATGGAGCGGGCCCACATCGAGCGCGTCCTGCGGAAGACCGCCGGGAACGTCACCGAGGCCGCCCAGATCCTGGGCATGGCCCGGCGCACCCTCTACGACCGCCTCAAGGTGCTGGGCATCACGCCCGGCCTGCACTGACGGCGCCGCCGCGGGCGTGCGGATTCCAGCACGCGACGCGCGGAGGACCGCACGGACAATTTGGCACGTTTTTTCCTAAAAGCCGGGACCACGCGCGCCGGCCCCGGGGCCGGCCCCGACCGAAGGATCCCATGCTCCGCAGCCTCCTCCCCGCCGTCCTCACGACCCTGGCCCTGGCCGCCCCGCCCTACCCCGCCGCGCCGGCGGAGGACGGCCCCCACGTGGTGTGGAAGGGGGACCAGGCCCGGGTGCTCACGTACCGGGACGGCCGCCGGGAGGAGCGCGACCTGCCCGCGCCCTGGCGCCTGGAGGCGGCCGGGACCGTGCACACGCTGGCGCCGGAGGCCCCCGGGCCCGCCCAGGCCGACTTCCCCGCCCCCGAGCGCATCGCCGCCGTCAGCGATGTGCACGGCCACCTGGACAACCTGGCCCGCCTCCTGGCCGCCCAGGGCATCCTGGACGCGGCCGGCCACTGGGCCTTCGGGACCGGCCACCTGGTGATCAACGGCGACGTGTGCGACAAGGGCCCCCAGGTGACCCAGCTGCTGTGGTTCATCCGGGGCCTGGAAAGCCAGGCCGCCGCCGCCGGCGGCCGGGTCCACCTGGTGCTCGGGAACCACGAAGCCATGACCCTGCGGGGGAACCACCGGAGCCTCCACCCCGCCTACCGGAACCAGGGCCTCAGCCCCCAGGAGCTGCTCGGCCCCGACACGGAGCTGGGGCGCTGGCTCCGCGCCAAGCCGGTGCTCCTGAAGCTGGGCGACACCCTCTTCGTCCATGCGGGCGTGGCCCCCGCCCTGCTCAAGGCCGAGCTGCCCCTGGCCGCGTGCAATGCGCGCTTCCGCCGGGTCCTGGACGCCCCGGGCAAGGACCTCCTCCTCACCAAGCAGGGCCCCATCTGGTACCGCGGCCTCCTGTCCCGGGGCGGCGCCGCGGAGGCCTCGCCCGAGGAGGTCCAGGCCATCCTGGACGCCTTCGGCGTCGCCCGGATCGTGGTGGGCCACGTGGTGCTGGGCGAGGTGAAGGCCTTCCACGGAGGCCGCGTCTTCGGCATCGACGCGGACATGGAGGCCGGCCGCCCCGGGGAGCTGTGGCTCCTGACCGGGGGCCGGCCCTGGCGGGGCCTCCCCGACGGCCGTCGCCTCCCGCTCTGATCCGAAAGGCGGTTCGGCGGGCGGGTTCCCGCACGGGCGCGTGCGAAAACCCGCACGGCTCCCCCCGGTGAGTCCGCACGCCCGGGCCTAAATTCAATATTTTTAGATCGACTTGGCTCTGGCCCGATGCTTGCTTAGAGGGATTATCCCTTTCCAGGGTTCCCCGGGCCGCCCCTGGCCCGGCGGAACCAGCCAACAGGCGCGTACGTCCCTTTCCCAAGGAGCATCCACCATGATCAGGCCCCTCGTCCCCGTGCTGATCGTTGCCGGTTTCCTGGCCGCCCTCCCGGCCCAGGCCCAGCAGGCCCGGCCCCTCTATCAGCGCACCATCGCCACCTACCCGTCCCCGGTCCTCCAGGACGTGGGCGGCCGCGAATACAAGTTCCTCTTCGATCCCGCCCGCCTCCCCGAGAAGCCCGAAGCGGCCATGGGGATGATCTGGGAGCGCGTCAAGGCCGCCGCGGCCAAGCACGGCTTCAAGGTCTCCGAGAAGGCCGAGGGCGCCTTCAAGCTGGAGCAGTCCTACAAGGAATACTTCGACACGCCCGCCCAGGACCTCTGGAAGAAGGGCTACATCATCCGCATCACCCAGAAGTACAAGAAGGGCATCCCCGAACACACCGTGAGCGTCACGGTCAAGGCCGTGAACCCCGACGCCCGCGTGGCCATGGCGGTGCCCCTGGCGGTCGCCCCCAACGCGAACGTCGAGAAGGTGAAGACGGAGGCCGAGGAGAACGTGGGCCCGGCCGCGGGCGGCACCCTCAACGGCTACGTCGAGAAGGGGACCTCCTTCACGGTGGCCCTGGACGACCTCGGCAAGCTCACCCTCGGCGACTTCAGCAAGTACATGCCGGAGCTGGCGAAGCTCGGCCTGCCCGCGGACACCGTCCTCAAGGGCAACCGCGCCTACTCCACCCGCATGCGGCCCGGCTCCGTGGACCTGCCCGGCACCGAGCCCTGCGGCGTCTCCATGGAGGGCTGGTCCGTGAAGCCCGGCGAGAAGCCCTACCTCTACGACTTCTCCTTCGGCTACGGCGACCTCGATTTCTATGACGCGGCGCAGATCCACCAGGGCGGCGAGGACTTCAGCGTGAAGGCCATCCTCGGCGAACTCAAGGACATCACCATGAAGGACCAGGAGAAGTGGGGCGGCTCCAAGGTCCGCAAGCTCATGAACCGCCCCATCACCCACTGACCCCTCAACCCCTTTCCCCCCCAGCGGAGGACCATGACGATGCGATACCTCAACCGTTCCCTCCAGGCCGCCCTCGCAGCCTGCCTCACCCTGCCCGGCCTGGCCCAGGCGGAGCCGGACAAGCTCGACGCCCTCTACGGCTTCCTGAGCCAGCCCGCCTACATCAAGCACTATGAAGCCACCAGGAACGGCAAAGTGCTGATCAACCCCTACCTCCAGGTGGCCACCAAGGAGTACCCGGCGATCCTGGACGCCAAGAACGCCCCCTACAACTGGGTGATCGACGCCGAAGGCCGCGTGGCCATCATCCAGGAAGCCGCCCACCCCCTGGGCCGCACCTACGCGAAGGGCTTCTTCCGCCCCGAGGACAAGTCCAAGCGCAAGCCCGGCACCACCGAGAACTACGGCCACGTCTCCGCCCTGGCCGGCGCCCCCGGGCGCATCAGCGGCGAGATCCTCTACGACAAGGCCACCAACACCTTCACCATCAACAACAAGTCCGGCCGCTACACCAAGCACAACACGGACCGCACGCCGGAGCAGCTCGCCAACGCGGCCAAGCTGATCATGGCCACCGTCGAGCCCGGCAAGGCCACCTGGGGCCCCGTGTACTACCTGCTCGAGTACGCCCCCGAGCCCGTGCAGGAAGAGCTCATGAAGAGCCCCAAGCTCGCCTATGACGACCCCGTCAAGAAGAGCCGCCCGCACATCATCGTCACCCCCGCCTCGGACGCCCCCCAGGAGGTCGCCAAGCCCAAGGCCAAGGCGAAGAAGCAGAAGGCCGCCCACAACGACGATCCCTCGTAGGAACCGCCCGATCTTCGGACCTTTGACCCAGGAGCTTTGAAACCATGAACACCCGATCCATCCTTTCCAAGATTCTCCAGCCCAGGCTCGCCATGGCCGGCCTCCTGCTGATCACGGCCGCCGCGCCGGTCCTCGCCGGGACCCCGCAGGGCATCGTGGCCCAGCAGGTCGTGCTGAAGGCCTCCAAGAACCTGCTCGTGGACGTCGATCCCATCAACCTCGACGGCACCGTGAACGCCCTGGTGGAAATCCCCGCCGGCACCACGGCCAAGTTCGAGACCGACGTCAAGACCGGCCTCATCGCCATCGAGCAGAAGAACGGCGCCCCCCGGTACGTCCAGTACCTGGGCTACCCCTGCAACTACGGCGCGGTTCCCCGCTCCGTCCTGCTCAAGACCAAGGGCGGGGACGGCGATCCCGTCGACGTCCTCATCCTGGGCCCCTCCGTGCCCACGGGCAGCGTCGTGAAGTGCCGCCCCCTCGGCATCCTCGTCCTCACGGACACCGGCGAAGTGGACAACAAGCTCGTCGTGGCCATGGAAGGGACCCCCTTCTTCGCCTGCAAGGGCATCGCCGAACTGGACGCCAAGTTCCCCGGCGTGACCTCGATCCTCCAGACCTGGTTCACCTCGTACAAGGGCCGGGACAAGGAAGGCAAGCTGCTCCTGTCCTCCACCGGCTTCAAGGAGCGCGCCGAAGCCATCCGCTTCCTGGGCGACGCCATCCTGGACTACGAGAAATCCGTCACCACCGACGCCGACAAGCGCGAGCTCGACAAGGACGGCAACCCCTACCTCTACCGCTGGCCCGGCGCCAAGAACCTGGGCGAGTAACCCCCTGAGGGGCCGGGTCCCCCGCGGACCCGGCCCCGCGGGATGCTGGAGAACACGATCATGCGCATCGTTCTTTTGGGAGCCCCCGGAGCCGGCAAAGGCACGGTGGCCAGGGCCCTCGCGGCCGTGGACGGGTCCCAGACCCTGTCCACCGGGGATCTGCTGAGGGCCGCCGTGAAGGCCGGAACGCCTCTGGGCCGCGAGGCGGAGGGCTTCATGGCCCGGGGGGACCTCGTCCCCGACCGCCTGATCAAGGAGCTCATGGAAGCCTGGTTCCAGGCGGGCTACGGCGACCGTTTCATCCTGGACGGCTTCCCCCGGACCATCCCCCAGGCCGTGAGCCTCGGCCTGCTGCTGAAGGGCCTGGATCGTCCCCTCGACCGGGTCGTCAACCTCGTGGTCCCCGAGGCCGTCCTCGTGGATCGCCTGTCCACCCGCAGGACCTGCTTCAACACGGCCTGCAACGCCATCTACAACATCCGCACCCAGCCCCCCGCGGAGGGCGACCGCTGCCGCCTCTGCGGCGCGCCCGTGGTGCAGCGGGAGGACGAGACCCCCGAGGCCATCGCCCGCCGCCTGCAGGTGTATGGCGAACAGACCGCGGCCCTCGTCGGCCACTATGAGCGCACGGGCCTCCTCCTCCAGGTGCGGGAGCTGGAGACCTCGACCATCGTCCAGACCATCCTGGGCGCGCTCACCGAAAAGGCCGGCTGAACCCCGGCGCGTGCGGGCCACCGCATGAAGGTCGTGTGGAATTCCGCACCGCGCCGCAGCAAGCGCCCTCCCTTCCCTCGCAGTTGCTAGCCGTTGGTCCCTGCCGCGTTCTGGCACGGATCTTCCTATTTCTCATCCACCGGGATGTCCAACCCCGATTCGCCCCCTTCCAACCGGAGGTCAACATGAAGTTCCCCATCACGCCCCTGGCGCTCGCCCTCATGGCCGGCCCCCTTTGCGCCCAGTCCACGGACACGGAGAAGCGCATCGCGGACCTGGAGAAGAAGATCGAGAAGCTGACCAAGGCCGAATCCAAGAAGGAAGAGGCCAAGGAGTCCGGCGTCACCGTCAAGTTCGGCGGCCGCTTCCACCTGGACGCCGTGCAGTTCGACGGCGCCCGCAACCGTCTCCCCGCCGGCACCTTCATGCGCCGCGCCCGCATCAGCTTCAAGGCCGGCTTCGGCAAGGACTGGGCGGCCGAGGGCGATGTGGATTTCGCCGAGAGCAGTGTGGGCATCAAGGACATGTGGCTGGGCTACCAGGGCTTCGACAACACCCTGATCCAGATCGGCCAGTTCAAGGCCCCCTTCGGCTTCGACACCCTCACCTCCTCCAACGCCACCTGGTTCATGGAGCGCTCCTACAGCGACATCTGGACGCCTGATCGCCACGTCGGCATCGCCTACCAGACCTGGGGCACCCGCTGGATGGTCAAGGCCAACTTCTTCGGCCAGGCCATCGACGACACCTCCGACGCCCAGGAGGCCGCGGACAGCAACACCGACTCCACCGGCCTGGTGAAGTCCTACAAGATCATCGACAACCACGGCTGGGGCTACGCCGCCCGCGCCGCCTTCACCCCCGTGATGAAGTCCGCCGCCAAGGCCATCCACCTCGGCGTCGCCACCGTCACCCGCAAGCCCAACGCGGCCGCCCCCGGCGTCTACGCCGTGGACTTCTCGGGCCGCCCCGAGCAGAACAAGGTCGCCCGCGAGAAGTTCCTGAACGCCTCCGTCACGAACGTGGACAAGTGGAGCCAGTACGGCTTCGAGTTCGTGGGCGTCTGGGGCCCCTTCTCCTGGCAGAGCGAGTACCAGCAGACCAAGGTCTTCCGCCGCGGCACCCAGATGCAGAAGTGGGACGGCACCAAGCTCGTGGCCACCAGCGCCGCTGAGCAGGCCGCCAGCGTCATCGACCACAAGTTCGACACCTACTACGGCCAGGTGTCCTGGATGTTCGGCGGGCAGCGCACCTACGACCAGAGCGAAGGCCTCTTCGGCAAGGTCAGCCCGAGCAAGAAGGGGGCCCTGGAGATCGTGGCCCGCTACAGCCGCATGAACCAGGACGACCTCACCGCCGTCGACCCCGTCAAGGGCGGCATCGCCCACAACCTGAGCGTGGGCCTCACCTACTACCTGAACAAGAACGTCCGTTTCATGCTCAACCGCACCCACGTGAGCAACAACGAGAACGCCATGGCCAACAAGGCCTACAGCCCCACCGGCAGCAAGCTCCCGTACGAGCGCTTCGACATCTACTCCGCGCGCGTCCAGGTCAACTTCTAGACCGGACAGACCCCGCCCGGAGGCGCTCCGGCGCCCTCCGGGCGGGCCTTCCCTCTCCAAGGCCCCCCCGGCCTTCCGGAGCACCCCCCTTCCATTCCCACCGAGGAGGCCCCGCATGGCCAAAGAAATCGAACGCAAGTATCTCGTCAAGCTGGACACCTGGGTCCCTCAGGACGGCGGCGTGCACTTCAAGCAGGGCTACCTGAACTCCCAGAAGGAGCGCGTGGTGCGCGTGCGCATCGAGGGCACCAAGGCCAAGCTCACCATCAAGGGCGTCACCACCGGCGTCACCCGGTCCGAGTTCGAGTACGCGGTCCCCGTCGAGGACGCCGCCATCCTGCTCGACAACCTCTGCGAGCAGCCCCTGATCGACAAGCACCGCCACAAGGAAGTCCACGGCGGCAAGACCTGGGAGATCGACGTCTTCCACGGGGACAACGAGGGCCTGGTCGTCGCCGAGGTCGAGCTGGCCTCCGAGGACGAGAAGATCGAGCTGCCCGCCTTCATCGGCGCCGAAGTCTCCAGCGACCCCCGCTACTTCAACTCCAACCTGCTCAAGAACCCCTTCAAGAGCTGGGGCAAGGCATAATCCCTTCCGGGCCGCCCATTCGATGGGCGGCCCGGCTTTCCGGACGGACTCATGGCAGCTGAAGCAAACGCAGCCCCGACGCTCCAGGAACTCCTGGACATGGAGAAGATGGTCCTCTCCTCCAAGACGCGGGCCGCCCAGAGCCCCACCGAGCGGTGGATGCGCTACCTGGGCTTTCCGGGCGGCATCGCCCTCTTCCTCCTGGTCTTCTACCTCCCCGCGGGCGCCGGCCTGACCGGCGCCGCCCAGACGGGCGCGGCCTGCTTCGCGCTGGCCCTGGTGTGGTGGGTGACCGAGCCCTTCCCGACCTACGTCACCTCCCTCATCCTCATGTTCCTGCTGCTGATCACGCGGACCTCCCCCGCGAAGCCGCTGATGGACGTGCTGGGCATGGAAGTGATCTGGCTCAACCTCCTGGCCTTCATCCTCAGCTCCATGCTGGTGAAGACCCGCATGGCCAAGCGCATGGCCCTCTGGCTCATCCTGCGCTTCGGCCGCAAGGCCTCCTGGGCCCTCCTGGCCTTCGTGATCCTCCAGCTGGCCCTGGCCCCCCTCATCCCGGCCACCGCGGCCCGCTGCGTGATGACCCTCCCCCTGATGATCGTCGTGGCCACCATCTACGGCTCGACGGAGCAGAACCCCACCAACTTCGGTCGGAACCTCCTCCTCCTGAACCTGGCCGGGATCTCGGTGCTCAGCTCCATCACCATGACCGGGTCCTCCGCGAACCTCGTGGCCGTCGGCTTCATCCAGAGCATGACGGGCCACCGGGTCTACTACATGGACTGGATGCGGCTGGGCGCGCCCATCGCGATCATGTCCATGCTCATCATGTGGTTCATCGGCCAGAAGTTCATCTTCCCGATCAAGCCCGAGGACCAGGTGCCCCACATCGAGGGCGGCCTCGCCCTCGTGGAGGAACAGCACCGCGCCATGGGCCCCCTCGGGCGCCAGGAGAAGAAGGCCATCGTCATCTTCGGCATTGTGCTCTTCCTCTGGATGACGGACATCTTCCACATGCGCTGGTTCGGCGTGGAGATCAGCGCGCCCTTCGCGGCCCTGATCGGCGCGGTCCTCGTCCTCTTCCCCCGCTACGGCGTGCTGCAGTGGGCCGAGGCGGACATCCCCTGGCACCTCCTCATCTTCTCCGCCGGCGCCTACGCCGGGGGCCTGGCCCTCGAGGACACCGGCGCGGCCGAGTGGGGGGTCCGGACGCTCTTCGGCGGCATGAACCTCCGCTCCATCCCCTTCGGCGCGGCCTTCACGATCGTCATGGCGGTGATGATGTACAGCCACCTCCTGACCACGTCCAAGACGGTGCGGACCATCATCATGATCCCCATCATCATCTCGATGTCCAAGGCCCTGGGCTGGGACCCGGTCTCCATGGCCCTCCCCGCCGCCCTCTGCATCGACTGGGTGGTCGGGCTGCCCATCAGCGGCAAGCCCAACGTCATCCTCTTCTCCACCAACCAGTACTCCGTGATGGACAACTTCAAGTTCGGGATGGCCACCTGCACGGTGGGCCTCCTCCTGCTGGTGGCCTCGGCCGCGACCTGGTTCCACTGGCTCGGGATCACGCCTTCCTTCTGGGCGATGCCGAAATGATCCGTCCGAGCCTCCTCCTCCTCACCTGCGCCCTGGCCTCCGGCGCCGCCGAGATCCGCCAGTACGCCACCCGGGTCGACGTGGCCCCCGACGGCACGGCCTCCGCCGTGGCGACGGTCTCCGTCGCCGACGCCTCCGGCGCCCCCTTCAACCTCCCCGTCGGGTTCAGGATGTCCGCCCTGCGGACCCTGGACGGTCCCCAAGGTCTGGGCCTCGAGGCCCAGCACGGCGGGGTGAAGGTCACCCTCCCGCCCGGGTCCGCGGCCTGCACCTTCTCCTTCGCGTTCACCGCGGAGGGGGTGTTCAAGGCCGAACGCCCGAAGGCCGGCGCCAAGCCCACCATCCCCGCCGACAGCCGCCTGGTGCAGCACGCCTTCGTCAACACCGAGGCCGCCGTCATCCGCGACTACGCCGTCGAGGTCCGCCTTCCCCAGGGCTACCGCTTCCAGACCATCAAGGAGGCGCTGCCCAAGGCCGGCCGCACCGAGATCGAACCCCGCGTCCGCCTCGGCCGGACCGAGGGCCGCGAAACGGCCCTCCTCCGCATCAACGACGCGGACCAGGGCGACTCGGCCAGCATGCTCCTCGAAGCCGTTCCCCGCAGGCGCTCCTTCCTGTGGCTCGTCTTCGGCGCGGCCATCTCGGCGCTCTACCTGTTCCTGTTCCGGGACATGACCTCCTCCAAGGCCTGATGTCCCCGTCTTCCCCCATGGGCCCGGCCTGAAGGCCGGGTCCCATCGATCGAGGTTTCCTTGTTGCCACCCCAGCTGTCCCCCTTCCTGCTCACCCTGGCCATCAGCGCCCTCATCGGCGTCGGCCTCCGGGAGTACTACGAGCAGGAGGCCAAGTTCGACACGTTCGGGACGGTCAGGACCTTCATCTTCATCGGGATGCTCGGCATCACGGTCTACCGGATCCCCGTCCTGGGGCCCTGGGCCTTCCTGGTGGCGATGGGCGTCCTCGGGCTCTTCCTCGTCGTCTACTACCGGCACAAGGTGACCCAGCGCCAGAGCCCCGGCCTCATCGGCGTGCTCATCGCCCTGCTCACCTACTGCATCGGGCCGGTGGCCATCCACGAGCCGCACTGGTACCTGGCCGCGACCGGCGTCACCATCCTGTTCGTCCTCCACTCCAAGGGCCGCATCCGGAAGTTCACGGACCGCCTGGAGACGGGGGAGGTGGTGACGGCGTGCAAGTTCCTGGCCATCGCCGGGGTCGTCCTGCCCCTCATCCCGGTCGCGGTGCCCCAGACCGGATTCGCGGGGCGGGTCTTCACGATCCTGCCCGTGACGCCCCGGCAGATCTGGATGGCCGTCGTCGTCACCACCGCCATCTCCTACGCCGGCTATGTGCTGCAGACCTACCTCTACCCCAGGAAGGGCATGCTGCTGACCGGCGTCATCGGCGGGCTCTACTCGAGCACCATGGCCACCCTGGTGCTCGCCAAGCAGACCCGGCACCAGCCCTCCCTCGCCCGGGAGACCGCCGCGGCCATCCTCCTCACGACGCCCACCATGTATCTGCGGATCCTCTTCCTCGTGGCCGCCTTCATGCCCCTGGGCGCCCTCCGGCTCGTTCCGCCCTTCCTCGTGCTCTCCGCCATCACGGCGGCGGGGGCCTGGATCGTCCGGCGCGGCGGAGCGCGGGAGGCCGGCGCCGAGACCCCCGAGGACGGACCCGAGATCAAGGAGAAGAACCCCCTGGAGCTCAACGCCGCCCTCCTGTTCGCGCTGATGTTCATCACGGTCTCCGTGGTCACGAAGTACGTCCTCCTCCACTTCAAGGACCTGGGCCTCCGGATGCTCTCCTTCCTGGTGGGCGCCTCGGACATCGTGCCGTTCATCGTCTCGGTCCTCCAGGGCAACCTGGGCATCTCCGAGCCCCAGGTCCTCCAGGCCGTCGTCATCGCGACGGCCAGCAACAACCTCATGAAGGCCGTCTACGCCCACCTCTTCGGAAACCGCAAAGCGGCCGTCCTGGTGGCGGCGGGCATGGGCGCGACAGCCGTGCTTTCCTTCGCCTACGTGGCCGTGGCCTTCTGACCCGGTCCCCCCACCCCCTTTCCACAGGAGCCGTCATGGCCGACCCCTTCGCCAAGAACACCGCAACCTCCGCCGAGGATGCCGCCAAGATCTTCCCCCGCGCCGAGTTCCGCGTCTTCGGCCACGGCGTCATCGACCTGGTCAAGTCGAAGATCTGGAACGGCAAGACCGTCCTTTTCCAGGCCCGCAAGATGCCCGTCGAGACCTACTTCCTCTCCACCCGCACCAACGAGGCCAACGTCAAGGTGCGCGACGGCCTCCTCGACATCAAGACCAAGACCGGCGAGACCCCCGAGGGCTACGAGATCTTCCAGCCCCGCGGCAAGTTCCAGTTCCCCGTCAAGAAGGAGGACCTGGCCACCATCCTGTCCCACCTCAAGGTCGAGATGGACCTCACCGAGGAGACCTACACCATCGACGCCTTCATCGCCATGGCCCGCCAGCACCCCGACCTCACGCCCGTGAAGGTCGAGAAGATGCGCTACGGCTTCACCATCGAAGGCATCATCTGCGAGTACGCCCAGGTGTGGTTCAACGGCGCCCTCGTCGAGTCCGCCTGCGCCGAGAGCGAGAACTACGCCGGCATGAAGACGGTGATCGAGGGCCTCGGCATCGCCGAGATGCCCAACACCAACTACCTCAGGGCCGCCAAGCGCGTCATCGGCATGGAAGCCTAGCAACCGGAGGGCGCGGGGATCCGTCCCCGCGCCCGATCCCCCAGGGAGCCATCCTTGATTCCTCCCCTCGTAGCCTCCTTCCTCCTCACCATCGCTGCCAGTTTCCTGATCGGGATCGGTCTCCGGGACTACTACGAGGGCGAGGGCAAGTACGACACGTTCGGCACCGTCCGGACCTTCGTGTTCTTCGGCATGCTGGGCTTCATGCTCTACCAGCTGCCCGGCATCGGCCCGTTCGTGTTCCTCACGGGGCTGGCGGCGATCGTCCCCTTCCTCATCGTCTACTACAACAACAAGGTCCGGCAGAAGAAGAGCCCGGGCCTCATCGGCGTGCTCATCGCCCTGCTCACGTACGCCATCGGCCCGGTGACCCTCCACCAGCCGCACTGGTTCGTCGTGCTCTTCGCCGTCTCCATCCTCTTCGTGCTCCACTCCAAGGGCCGCATCCGGCGGTTCACGGACCGCCTGGAGACGGGGGAGGTGGTGACGGCGTGCAAGTTCCTGGCCATCGCCGGCGTCGTGCTCCCGCTCATCCCCGCCACCGCCCCGACCACGGGCGCCCTGGGCCACATCTTCACCGTCCTCCCCCTGACGCCGCGCCAGATCTGGATGGCCGTGGTGGTGACCACGACCATCTCGTACCTCGGCTACGTCCTCCAGACCTACCTGTTCCCCCGCCGGGGGATGCTCCTGACGGGCCTGGTGGGGGGCGTCTATTCCAGCACCGTCGCAGTGCTCGTCCTGGCCAAGCGCTCCAAGGGACAGCCAGGCAAGGACCGCCAGGCCGCGGCCGCCATCCTCCTGGCGGTCGCCATGATGTACCTGCGGGTGCTCGTCCTGGTCGCCATCTTCCGGACCCGGGACGCCCTGCGCGTGGCCCCGGTCCTGCTCGTCCTGGCCCTCCTCTCCGCCGCCTACGGCCTCTGGATCAACCGCGACGCCCCGCCCGAGCCCGCGCCACCCGCCGACGCGCCCGCGCCGGACGCCGCGAGCGCCCCCCTTCCGCCGGCCCCCGAGCCCGGCGAGGAGTCCTTCCGCAGGAACCCCCTGGAGATCAATTCGGCCCTCTTCTTCGCCGCCATGTTCATGGCCGTCTCCTTCTCCACCAAGTACGCCCTGCTCTTCTTCAAGGAGATGGGCCTGCGGGCCATGTCCTTCATCGTCGGCTTCACGGACATCACCCCCTTCGTGGTGACCGTCCTCCAGGGCGATCTGGGCATCGACCGGACCCAGGTCATCCAGGCGGTGGTGATCGCCACGGCCAGCAACAACATCCTGAAGGCCATCTACACCTACATCTTCGGGACCCGCAGAACGGCCCACCTCGCCGCCGCGGGCATGGCCGGCCTCGTGGGTCTCTCCCTCATCTATGCCCTGATCCTCCTCTGAGCCTCCCGCCATGAACCCCCTCCGCCGCCTCCGCAACCTCGATCTGGGCGCCCAGTTCCTCGCCCTGCTGGCCTCCCAGCTCTTCCTCCTCGCGGTGGTGTCCGTGCTCGCCGTGGAGGGCCTCCACCGGCTCCGGGCCGGCCAGGGGGTCCTGGGCGGGCAGCTTCCCAAGGAAGCCGCCGCCGCCCAGGTGCTCCACGATTCGGATGTGCTCCGGGTGATCCACGTGTCCCTCATCGGGGCCGGCCGGAACCCGGAGTACGTGGAGAAGCGCCTGCGGCGCCTGGCCGAAGTGGAGGCGGACCTGGAGAAGTCCCTGGCCCGCCTGGAGGCCCTGGACTGGTCCGCCCAGGCCCGGGAGGACGTGCGCGTCATTGCCGAGGGCATGCGCGGCTACCTGAAGGCCTTCCCGCCGATCCTGGACCAGGCCCGCAAGGCGGGCCAGGCCGACCTGCCCGCCCTCATCGAGGCCAATACGGCCCTCCGGCGCGAGGGCTACAACCGCCTGCTCCAGCTCATCCAGGCGCTCCAGAAGGAGGGGGAGGATCTGGTGGTCCGGGACCAGGCCGCGGCGTGGCGCTGGGAGATGGCCATCCTGGCCGGCTCCATGACCGCCGTCGTCATCGGCCTCGGCTTCACGGCCTACCTGGGCCGGGGGGTCCAGCGCCAGGCCGCCCAGCTCCTGGCCTCCATGCGCGCCGTCCAGGAGGGGGACCTCTCCCGCCGCTGCGAGGCCCCGGGCGGCGGTGAGCTGGGGCGCACCCGCGACGCCCTCAACCAGGTCATCGACAACCTCGAGCGCCACATCCGCACCATCACCGACGTGAGCCACCGGGTCGCCTCCTCCGCCACCCAGCTCAGCGCCACCGTGGGCGAGGTCGCCGGCGCCACCGACGAGATCGGCCATTCCGCCCAGGAGCAGCGGATGATCATGGAAGAGGGCAACGGCCTCGTCCGCGACATGGGCCGGATCACCGGCCGCGTCCAGGAAGGCGCCACCCGCCTCTCCGGCATCGCCGAGGCCTCCGAGTCCGCGGCGGGGGCCTCCCAGGCCAGCGCCTCCGAATCGGACAAGGCCATGGAGGCGATCCAGGAGAGCTCCGGGCAGGTCGGCCGGATCACCGGGGTCATCGCCGACATCGCCCGCCAGACCAACCTGCTGAGCCTGAACGCCGCCATCGAGGCGGCCAAGGCCGGCGCCCAGGGCAAGGGCTTCGCCGTCGTGGCCGAGGAGATCCGCAAGCTCGCCGAGCGCAGCGCGGTCGCGGCCAAGGAGATCTCCTCCCTCGTGGGCGAGAGCGCCGAACGGGTCCGCCTGGGCATCCAGGCCGTGGCCCTGGTCAACGACGGGCTCGACACCATCCAGGGCCACATCCGCGAGAACGGGGCCCAGGTGCGCGACATCGCCGGGGCCATGGGGGACCAGTCGGACCTGACCCGCCGCCTCCTGACGCACCTGGAGGCCATGGGCACCCTCACCGAACGGCATGGGTCGGCCACCACGGAGCTGGTGGCGACCATGCAGGAGACGAACCGAACGGCCGAGGAACTCGCCTTCCTGGCCACCGAACTTCAGCGCCTGACCGAGGCCTTCCGCACCGCCTGAACCCCTTCCCCATTCCCGATGCCCGGGCGACCCCGCCCCGGCGAAGCCCTGCCCGCGGACGCTCCGCGGCCCACCCCTGGAGGCATGCCTTGACCCACCCCTTCTTCCCCTTCCGGAGGCCCCGCCGCCCCGGCCAGCTCCTCGTGCCCGCGGCCCTCGTCCTCGGGATGCTGCTCGGCCCCGTGGCCTGCACCGACCTGCACCGCGCCTCGTCCACCGAACAGGTGGAGGCCGACGCCTCCATCCTGGACATCACGTACGCCTCCGGCGACAGCGCGGCGGCGGTCACCAAGAACCTCACGCTGCCCACCAAGGGCACCTGGAGCGGCTGCGCGGTGACCTGGACCTCGAGCCTGCCCAGCGTCGTCTCCCCGGCGGGCGTCGTGCGCCGCCCCCCCTACGGCGCCGACAAGCAGGTGACCCTGACCGCGACCCTGGCCCAGGAGGCCTCGACCCAGACCCGCACCTTCACCGTCACCGTCAAGCAGGTCCCCTATATCCAGTTCATCCACGTGTCCGACCTGCACTTCGGCGACGCGCTGGCCGCCGCGGCGGCCTTCCAGGGCGCCAGCACGACCGTGGACGCCCTGGACGTCAACACCGCCATGCGCGACGCGGTGAACACCCTGTCCACGGCCACGGCCCCCTCCGACTACGGAGTGGGCGCCGGCACCGTCTTCGGCAGCTTCGATTTCATGGCGAACACCGGCGACATGGCCAGCCGCACCCAGTCCGGCTCCTACAACGGCAACACCGCCGCCCAGAGCTGGGCCCAGTTCACCAAGGTGTGGCTGGAGGGCGTCACCCTCAAGGACAACAACGGCAACGCCCTGCCCCAGCACCTGACCCCCGGCAACCACGACGTCGCCAACGCCCTCGGCGGCCCCGAGACCCTGATCGGCGGCATCGATCCCACCGCCCTGGCGGGCATCTACAACCTGGGCATGAACCCGGCCACCCCCGTCACCAACGCCACCTTCGACTACAACCAGCACAAGGTGTTCTTCACCAAGGTCTACGGCGGCGTCCACTTCGTGTTCCTCAACCAGTGGCTGGACGCGGAGATGCAGGAGAAGCTCGCCGCCTACCTGTCCGGCGTCGGCACCTCCACCCCGGTGATGCTCTTCGCCCACATGCCTCCGGAGCAGAACGGCGCCAACTTCCGCGACCCCTCCACCACCGGCGTCGACTTCCCCTTCGGCGCGGGCTTCGCCAACCTGTTCCGCGATCCCATGAGCGCCTCGAACATCGTGGCCCCCGCCACCACGATCACCACGGCCACCGTGCCCACCAAGGAGGTCGCCGACCTCGCCGCCTTCCTCAAGGCCCGCAAGAACGTCATCGCCTGGTTCAACGGGCATGACAACTTCACCCAGTACCGCACCTGGAACGGCGAGAACTCGGTGCTGATCAACAACAGCATGACCCAGCTCTCCATCCCCGTCTTCCGCTGCGATTCCCCCGTGAAGGGCAAGGATTCCGGCAAGGACGCCAAGAAGCTCGCCTTCAACGTGGTCACCATCGATCCCGCGAAGAAGGAGTTCACGGTCCGCGAGTGCCTCTGGAACAAGTCCAACACCAAGGGCGCCGCCGTGGCCTGGGGCCAGACCCAGACCTTCAGCCTGGCCAACCGGGTCCGGTAGGCGCATCCCCCTCTTCCCGGGGGGATGGAACGGCAGGGATGGGACGGCGCCCCCGGGTCGGGGCGCGCCGCCCCATCCCCGTTTTTCATCCGGGACCCGGGTCGCGGGGAACGGCTTCCGGGCGGGTCAGGGCTCCTGCGCCTGGGCCCAGGCCCGCACCTTGGCGGCGGCGGCCTTGCCCACGGCCCCGGCCAGGGCCTCCTCCCCGGCCTCCTTCACGCCCTTCACCGAGCCGAAGGCCTGGAGGAGCTTTTTCGCGGTGGCCTGCCCCACCCCGGGGATGGTGGTGAGCTCCGTCTGGAGGGTCCGCTTCGCCCGCAGCATGCGGTGGTAGGTGATGGCGAACCGGTGGGCCTCGTCGCGGATGCGCTGGAGGAGCTGCAGCACCGGGCTGGTCCTCGGGATGCGCAGGGGCTCGCTGGAACCGGGGCGGAAGACCAGCTCCTCCTTCTTGGCCAGGGAGGCGCGCTCCAGCTGGTCCAGGCCCAGGCCGGCCAGGGCCGCCTCGGCGGCGTGGAGCTGGCCCAGGCCGCCGTCGATGAGCACCAGGTCCGGCAGGTCCCGCCCCTCGTCCAGCATGCGCCGGTAGCGCCGGCCCACGGCCTCGGCCATGTTGGCGAAGTCGTCGTTCTGCTCATTGGTCATCTTGAAGCGCCGGTAGGCCTTGCGGTCCGGGACGCCGTCCGTGAACACGACGCAGCTGGCCACCACCTCCCGGCCCTGGCCGTGGCTGATGTCGAAGCACTCCATGCGCCGCGGCGGCCGCGCGAGGCCCAGGAAGGCCTGGAGGCCCTCCAGCACGGCCTGGTTGAGCCGGGCGGGCTCGAACTTGCGCTCCAGGGCCAGGCGGGCGTTCTCCTGGGCCATGGCCAGCAGCTCCACCTTCTCGCCCCGCTGGGGCACGGCCACGTGGGGCCGGGCGCCGCGCATGCCGCCGAGCCACTCCCGCAGGAGCTCCAGGTCCTCGGGCTCCGTCTCCACCAGGATGCGGGCGGGAACGGGCTCCTCGGCGTAGACCCGCTTCAGGACTTCGGCGAGGACGGCCCCGTCGAAGGCCTCCACGTCCTCCAGGACGTATTCCCGGCGCCCCACCATGCGGCCCTCCCGCATCTCCAGGCGGTGCACGCAGGCGCGTCCGTCCAGGACGGCGCTCCCGTAGTAGTCCGTGTCCTCCTGGTCCACCGTGGCGGCCTTCTGGCGGTTGAACCAGGCGTCGACCTGGGCCAGGGTGTCCCGGTACTGGGCGGCCTGTTCGAAGGCGGCGTTCTCCGCCGCCGCCCACATGGCGGCCTCCAGCCGGGTCTTGAGCTCGTCCCGCTTGCCCTCCAGGAAGAGCCGGGCCTCCTTGGCCTGCTCCCGATAGGCCTCCTGGGTGACGGCGGCGATGCAGGGGGCGGTGCAGCGGTGGAGCTGGTACTTCATGCAGGCCCGGCCCCGCTTCCCGTCGATGTCGATGTCGCAGTCCCGGATCTGGAAAAAGCGGTAGGCCAGCTCGGCTGTTCGATAGGCCGTCGAGGCCGGAAAGAAGGGCCCGAAGTAGAGGCTGCCGTCCTTCCGCACCTTCCGGGTGACGAAGACCTGGGGGTAGGGGTCCTTCCAGGTGAGCTTCACGTAGGGGTAGCTCTTGTCGTCCCGCAGCATGATGTTGTACGGCGGGCGGTGCTCCCGGATGAGGTTGTTCTCCAGGACCAGGGCCTCCAGCTCCGTGGCGCAGACGATGAACTCCAGGTCCCAGATCCGAGCGACCAGACGGCGGGTCTTGGCGTCCAGGACCTTGGTGTGGAAGTAGCTCCGCACCCGGTTCCGCAGGACCTTGGCCTTGCCCACGTAGAGGAGTTCCCCCTCCTGGTCCCGGTACAGGTAGACCCCGGGCTGGGTGGGGAGGTCCCCCAGCTTGCGCTGGAGGGCGGGACTGCGGTCGATGTTGGTCCGGACGACGGCCATGGGCCAGTCTACCAAGCCGGAGGGGGACTCCGGCAGGGGCCGGGAACCGGGGTCCGCCCCGGGGCACCCGGGGGCATGGATCGCGGCGCGGCGGCCCGCAGGTACGGGCGGATGTGCGAGACGGGGACCGCCTGGCTCCTGTGGGCCCGGGGCTGGGACCT
This sequence comes from Mesoterricola sediminis, assembly GCF_030295425.1. Classification (NCBI taxonomy): domain Bacteria; kingdom Pseudomonadati; phylum Acidobacteriota; class Holophagae; order Holophagales; family Holophagaceae; genus Mesoterricola; species Mesoterricola sediminis. The sequence goes on from NZ_AP027081.1 coordinate 3,087,000, forward strand.
GGTGGGGCGGAACCTGCGGGCGGGACGCTTCGAGCTGGACCTGCTGGCCGTGCGGGGGCGGGAGCTGCGCCTGGTGGAAGTGAAGGCCCGGGCCCCGGGGGCCTGGACCGGGGCCGACACGGCCCTGGGACCCGCCCAGCGGCTCCGCCTCCAGCTGGCGCTCCGGGCCTGGCTGGCCCGGGTCCCCTGGCCCTTCCACATCTCCTTCCAGCGGGTCAGCTGGGCGGGCTGGCGGTGCCGGTTCCATCCCCCGGAAAGGTGGGAGGGTTTCCGGTAGAATCCTTGAATGCTGGTACTCGGACTCGAATCCTCCTGCGACGACTGCTCCGCGGCGGTGATCCGCGAGACCCCCGAGGGGCCGAAGCTCCTCTCCATGGCCCGGAAGAGCCAGGACGAGATCCACGGCCCCTATGGCGGCGTCGTGCCCGAACTGGCGGCCCGCGAGCACCTGCTCCAGCTCCGGGGCGTCATCGCCGACGCCCTCGCCAAGGCCGACCTGCCCCTCAAGGCCATGGACCGCATCGCGGTCACCCGGGGCCCCGGCCTCGTGGGCTGCCTCCTGACCACCTTCTCCGCCAGCAAGGCCATGGCCTGGCGGGAGGGGATCCCCTGGGTGGGGGTCCACCACCTCCTCGGCCACCTCAACGCGGCCCGCTTCGGCGCGCCGGACCTGCCCTTCCCGGCCCTGGCCCTCCTGGTCTCCGGCGGCCACACCCACCTGTACCTGGCCCGGGACTGGACGAGCCTGGAGCTCCTCCAGAAGACCCGGGACGACGCGGCGGGCGAGGCCTTCGACAAGACGGCCCGCATGCTGAACCTGGGCTATCCCGGCGGCCCCATCGTGGACACCTGCGCCCGGAAGGCCGCCAAGGCCGCGGCCCCCTTCACCCCCCCCAAGTTCCGGGACGGCAAGGCGTCCTGGAGCTTCTCCGGCCTCAAGACCGCCGTGCGGCTCCGCATCGGCCAGGAGCCCGGGCTGGACGCGGCCGGCGCGGAGGACCCGCGCGTGGGCGCCCTCTGCCGCAGCCTCCAGGAGACGGTGGCCTCCTGGCTTCTCAAGCCCGTCCCCGGCTGGCGGGAGGAGACCGGCGCCCGGAGCCTCGTGGTCTCCGGCGGCGTGGCCTGCAACAGCGAGCTGCGGGCCCAGGCCCAGGCCCTGGCCGCGAAGCTGGGCATCGTCCTGGCCGTGCCCGAGCCCCGGTTCTGCACCGACAACGGCGCCATGATCGCCGCCGCCGGGGCCGTCCTGGCGCCCAGCGACGAGCCCCTCTCCCTCAACGCCGACGCCAACCTGCCCCTGGGAGCCTGACGGTGGACGTGACCCGCGAGGACGTGCTCCGCTGCGCCGCGCTCACCCGCCTCCACCTCGAGGAGGCGGAGATCGAACCCCTGCGCCGGGACATGGAGCGCCTCCTGACCCACGCCGGCAGCCTCGGCGCCCTGGACCTGGAGGGCGTCGCCCCCTGGGGCCTGGACGCCCCCCTCCCCCGCCGGGAAGACATCCCCGCCGAGGGCCTCACCCAGGCCCAGGCCCTGGCCAACGCCCCGCGGGCCGAGCGCGGCCATTTCGTCGTGCCGAGGGTGCTCGGCTAGGGTGTGTTCGTAATCTAGGATAGTAATGGCTAATACCCATCCGTGCCGGAGCATGGAGGAGCTGGAATAGTGAGTCTGTGCTGCAGTGCCTGATGGCGCCGCGCATTCGCAGCATCCTATTGGAACGCGGAGGCGCGGAGGATCTCGCTGAGGCTCGCGGAGAAAGGATCAAGCCCACAAGCCCCCTCCAATCGATATCCAGGAAAACCTCCCGCTTCACCTTATGGCCGGCCAGTCTCAGGGAGTGCGCCAGACAGACCTTGTAGGGATCTTCCAGGAGTCCGTGCCCCAGAGCCTTCTGGATCTCGATGGCCTCCCCGATGATGGCCTGGGTGATCTCCTTGTGCGGATGATCCTCCCCGTCGACCTCTCCCCAAGGCCTTCCCATCACGCCTCCCGTTGGGACGTGTCATTGGGAGGTGGCAGGTTCCAGGAGCGCTTTCCTCCGCGACCCTCTGCGAGATCCTCCGCGCCTCCGCGTTTCATAGGATCAATGAGGATCCGGAACGCTTGTCACCCTCCGCTCATAGCCTCAGCCAGATCACGATGCAGGCCAAAGCCACCTGGGCTGAGAAACTTCGCGCCGTTTGTCGAACCCATGCTCGATGGCATGGCGGGCCTTGTATAGGTGTGAGTCCCAGGCCGCCGGATTCTTGCGCCGGGGATGAGGTGGGATGACGGCTGGATGGGCGGCATAAGGGTTTGAGGCCTGCGTTGGGGCCATGTTCATTCGTTCCGTGCAGACCTCCCAGGGCAAGGTCGGCACATCATTCAACAATCATCAGCTGGTTGAAAGCTACCGGGCGGAAGCGGGACCCCGGCAGCGCCTGATCACGAACCTTGGAAGCCTCGACCTGCCCAGGGAGCGGTGGAAGGACTTGGCCGCGGCCCTGGACTTATCCCAAGCATCGCCGTGCATCCCCTTTATCCCCGTTGGAAATACAGCCGGGATGGGGCGGCGCATCCGTTACCCGATTGCGCCGTCCCATCCCTGCAATTTCATTCGCCGGGGATGCACGGGGATGAACGGGGATGCCTGGGATGCTGCCCCTGCTTCCTCGCCCTGACCCTCGCCTCTACGCGCTCAATCGGCCAGTGTCGTGCTGGCTGTGGAGCTATCCGCTGTAATCGGTAGTGATCGATCGTGTGGGTCGGAAAATTGAGCTGGACAGCCTGGATGGGCCCCGCAAGGTAATGAGGGGCCAATCCATGCTGTCTAGGCCAGGGCCGCCCGCAGTTCCGCGACGCTGAAGGGCTTGCGGAGGAAGGACACGCCCGGCTTTCCCTGGGCGACGTCGGGCAGGTCCCGGTCGCTGTGGCCGCTGGCGAGGATGACCCGGAGGCCCGGCTGGGCGGCCAGGAGCAGGGGCAGCACCTGGGCCCCGGTGAGGCCCGGCATGTTCATGTCCAGGATGACGATGTCGGGCGCCAGGCCCTCCTCCAGGAGGGCCAGCGCCTCCCGGCCGCCCGGGGCCAGGTGGACCGTGTGGCCGAGGGCCTTGAGGAGCGGCTCCATGGCCTCCCGCACCAGATCGTCGTCGTCCACGAGCAGGACCCGCCGGGGGCGCCCGGTGGGCGCCCCCCCCTCCTGGGCGGGCCCGGCGTCGGCCCCATCGGCGACCAGGCGGCTTTCGGGGAAGCACAGGCGGGCGGAGGTGCCTTCCCCCGGGCGGCTCTGGAGCTCCAGGGTGCCGCCATGGGCCTTCATGGTCCCGAAGACCATGGCCAGGCCGAGGCCCGTGCCCTTGCCCAGGGGCTTGGTGGTGAAGAAGGGCTCCATGGCCTTGCGGAGCACCTCCTCCGGCATGCCCTCGCCCGTATCGGCCACCTCCAGGACCACGCCGCCGCCCTCCCGCCGGGTGCTCAGCGTGAGGGTGCCGCCTCCGGGCATGGCGTCCACGGCGTTGACGCAGAGGTTCATCACCGCGTGGCTGAGGGCCGAGCCGTCCCCCATGAGGGCGGGCAGGCCCTCCTCCAGGGCCAGGTCCAGGCGGACCCGCTGGAGGGTGGTGTGGGCCAGCAGCTGGGCGAGGTCGCGCACCAGGGCGTTGAGGTCCAGGGGCCGGGGGGCCTCCAGCCCCTTGCGGGAGAAGTACAACAGGCTCTTGATGACGTCCCGCCCGCGCAGGCAGGCCTTGACGATGGTCTCCAGGGCCCGGCCGAGGGCCGGCGTCAGGCCGGGGGTCTCCTGGTGGGCGGAGGCCAGGCTCAGGATGGCGCCCAGGACGTTGTTCAGGTCGTGGGCGACCCCGCCGGCCAGGCTTCCGAGGCTCTCCATCTTCTGGCTCTGCTGGAGCTGGGCTTCCAGGTTGCGCTGTTCCGCCTCCGCCCGGGCCCGCTGGGCCTCCCCGTCCAGCTTGTCGAGGGCGAAGGCCAGGTCCATGGCGGTCTCGATGAGGAGGTCCGTCTCCTCGGGGCCGAAGGTTCCGCCCTCCCCCGCGTCCACCCCCAGCAGGTGCGTGATCCGCCCGGCCTGGGCCACGGGCAGGACGGCGGAGGTTCCCGCCAGGATGACCGGCTCGCCCCGCGCCACCACCGCCGCCAGGACCCCTTCGGGGAGGGGCGGCCCGTCCGCGCCGCAGCGCACGGCCACCTCGAGGCCCGTCCCCACCGCGTCAAGGCGGGCGGCCCAGGCCGAGGCCATGCCGCCGCCCTCCACGAGGACCTCGCAGATGCGGCGGAGGAGGGCGTCCTGGCTCCGGGCCCATACGATGGCCTGGCCCACCTGGCCCAGGGCCGCGTAGAGCCGCGACAACCGGCGGATGGCCCGGGCCTGGGCGTGGCGCTCGGAGATGTCGCGCAGGAAGGAGACCACCCGGGTCTCCCCTTCCTGGGCCACCACGCGGCTGCTGGCCTCCACGGGGAAGGTGCTGCCGTCCCGGCGCCGGTGGCGGGTCTCCCACACCCCCTGCCCCTGGGCCAGGAGCTGGGCCCAGCGCTCCCGGAACTCCGCCTCCGTCCCCGGCGGCCGGAGCGTCCCGGCCGCCAGGCCGCGCAGGTCGTTCTGGTCGTACCCGTAGGCGGCCTCCGCGACCCGGTTGGCCTCCAGGATGCGGCCCTCCTGGTCGGTGATGAGGATGATGTCGTTGGCCTCGTGCATGAGGGAACGCGCCCGCTCGGCCAGGACCTTGCGCTCGCGCTCGGCGGCCAGGAGCTCGCGCACCCGCCGGGCGGCATAGTGGCGCACCAGGATCCCCGTGCCCAGCCCCGTGACCGCCACGGCCCCCAGGGTGACGAGGGCAATGGCCCAGAAGCGCGGGCGCAGGGCCGCCACGACCGCCGCTTCCTCCGCCCGGACCACCAGGTGCCAGGGCGTGTCCCGGATGGGCCGCGCGCTCACGAACGTCCGACCAGAAGGCCGGCCGCCGCCCCCGGTGGTGTCCACCGGCCCCGCGGTCGCCGCCGCGGCCAGGACGGCCTTCCGGAGGCCCGGCGGAACCGGCTGCCCCAGGATGCGCGCGTCGGCGCCGGACAGGTCCACAAGGCTGGAGACGGCCCGGGGCGCCTGGGGCGAGAGATCGGCCAGGTAGGGTCCCAGGAACGCGCCCGAATCGGTGGCCAGGCAGAGGGCCCCGACCCGCGCGCCATCCGGGCCCGTCACCGGGACCCACCAGCCCGAATGGGGGTCCGGGTCCGCCCCCTGGGCATGGAAGCCTTCCAGGGCCACGTCGCCCGTGGCGAGGACCTGGCGGAAGGCGGCGTCGTGGACCGCCGAGCCCTCGGGCGCCTCGGGGGGACCCAGGTGGAGGCGCACGCGGCCCGCCGTGTCGCAGAGGGTGATGGAGCGGTAGCCGCCGGCCTTCCGCAGGCTGACCATCCAGGCGGCGAGGCCCGGGTCCCCGGACCGCTGGCTGCGGAGGAAGGCCTGGAGCGGGGCTTTGATCAGGGGCGTCTCCCGGATCAGCGCGGCGTCGGCGCGCCGTTCAGCCACCCAGCGGTCGAGGCCCTCGGCCTTGAGGTCCGCGTACCCCGCCAACTGGGATCGGGCCGAGGCCAGGCTGGCATCCACCTGGCTCCGCATGACCAGCACCCCGGCCACCAGCGCCAGGGTGGCGCCCAGCAGGAAGGCCGCGAGCGGGAACTGGGGGGCCCAGGGCAGGGCCGGATTCCGCTCCGTCCGGTGCAGACGGAAGAGGGAGAGGGGGAAGGTGTCGTGACCCGCCTGGGGCAGCAGGGCCAGCCCCAGGCAGGCCAGACAAAGGGAGGTGGGCAGCGAGGCCGGCATGAACCCGGACTCGTAGTCCAGGGGCACGCCCGAGGCGTACCCGAAGAGGTGCAGGGCCCCGGCGACCAGCGGCAGGAGCGCCGCCAGGGCCGCGCCCTGGCGCAGGCCGCCGCGGCCGGCGCCGGCCATGGCCAGCAGGCCGACAGATACCGCCCCCCCGAGCAGACCGAACAGGGGCAGGGCCCCCTGGAAATGGAAGAGCAGGACACCCAGGCCCAGGTAGGCCGTGGCCAGCACGGCCGCCCCCAGTGCCGCCCATCGGGCGGCTCGGCTGCGGCGCCCCAGCTCGACGAGGAGGAGCCCCGCGCCCAGGTCCAGGAAGGCCGCGGCCGCCGGGGTGGACATGGGCTGGAGGGTCCGCCCGAGGGCGGCGAGGGCGGGGTGCCCGGTGAGGTTCCCCAGGAGCGCGGTCAAGGGAAGGCCCAGGCATGGCGCCGCCCGGAGCAGGGTCACCGGCCGGATCCATGAAACCTTCAATGCAACCCCTCGAAAACGGACAGGTTACATTTTAGACAGGCCTCCGGCCCGAAGGTTGAAAATTTGAAATGTCGCCCGCGGCGGCGTCACCAGTCGCTGCCGCCCCCCGAATCGCCGCCGCCCCAGTCGCCGCCGCCGGAGTCGCCCCAGTCCCCCCCGGAGCCGCCGGAATCGCCCCAGTCCCCGCCGGAGCCGGAGCCGCCGCCGTCACCCCAGTCGCCGCCCGAGCCCGAGCCCGAACCGCCGCCGCCCCAGTCATCGGGGTCCCGGTGGTGGCCGCCGCCCATCATGCTGCCGATCATCATGCCCGTGAGGAGGCCGCCCATGCCGCTGCCGCCGCCCTGGGGCGGGTAGGCCTGGCCGGGCATCATGCCCTGGGGCTGGTCCAGGCCCAGGCGCTGGCGGGCGCCGGGGGGCAGCTCCTCGTCCCGGAGTTCCTGGACGCCAGCCAGGGTGCCGCAGTAGCCGCAGGTCCAGGTCACCTTCCGCAGGCCGTCGTACTGCTGCTTCATCTTCTCCCCGGTGGCGCCGCAGGAGGGGCACTTGGGGTAGGGGCAGGCGAAGGTGTGGGGTTCGACGGGGCCGGTGCCCATGGGGCGGTGCGCGGCGCCCAGCTGCTCCTCGCGGTCGCGCCGGCCGCGGAGGACCAGGAAGACGATGATGCCGATCACCAGCAGGGCCACGAAGCAGCCCAGACCGCCGCCCGAGGATTCCCCCTGGCGGCGCAGGATCGCCGGCTGGGTCATGAGGAGAAGGGTGTCCATCGCGTCACCTCGCGACCCACAGCTTACCGCCACTGGCATAATGACCGGGACATGGAACCTGCGCGCCTCCTCCCCGACCCCGGTCCCTGGACGGTCCTGGGCCTCATGTCCGGCACCTCCGCGGACGGCGCGGACGCGGCCCTGGTGCGGATCGACCCGGAGGGGTTCCGCGGGGGCCGGCCCTTCCTCGATTTCCTGGGGCACGTCCACCACCCCTACGGCGCCGGCCTGCGGGAGCGGGTCCTGGCCGCGGCGGCCGACGCCCTCCCCCCCTCGGAGCTCTGCGCCCTCCAGCGGGAGCTGGGCGATCACCACGCCCGCACGGGGCGGGACCTGGCGGAGCGGCTGGGGCTCCGGCCCACCTTCGCGGCCCTCCACGGCCAGACCGTGCAGCACCGCCCCGCCGCGGGCGCCACCCTGCAGCTGGCCGATCCCTACGTGCTGGCGGAAGCCCTCGGTTGCCCCGTGGTCTGGGACCTCCGCCGGCGGGACATGGCCCTCGGCGGCCAGGGCGCGCCCCTGGTACCCCTGGCGGAGCGTTGGCTCCACGGGGCGGAGGGCCCCTGGATCGCCCTCAACCTGGGCGGCATCGCCAACGCCACCGTGTGGGACGGGACCCGGACCCTGGCCTGGGACCTGGGGCCCGCCATGAGCCTCCTGGACCTGGCCGCGGCCCGCTGGCTGGGCCAGCCCTTCGATCCGGACGGCGCCCAGGCCCAGGGCGAGCCGGACGACGCCCTCCTCCGCCGGTGGCTGGACCATCCCCACTTCCACCTGCCTCCCCCCAAGAGCACGGGCCGGGAGGTGTTCGGCGCCGCCTGGCTCCGCGCCGAGGAAGGGGCCCTGGATCGCCTGCCCTTGGCCCGGCGCCTGGCCACCCTGGCCGCCTTTACGGCCGAGGCCTGCGCCCGGGAACTCCGGACCCACGCCCCCGCCCTGCCCGGGGCGCCCCTCCTGCTCTCGGGCGGCGGCGCGAAGCACCAGGCCGTGCGCCGGGGCCTGGCGGAGCGGCTGCCGGAGCATCCCCTCGTGGATGACCTGCAGTTCCCCCCGGGGGCCCGGGAAGCCGTCAGCTGGGCCCTGCTGGGCGCGGCGTCGGCGGTGGGCGTGCCCGCCAACCTGCCCGAGGTGACCGGCGCCGCGCGGGCCGCGGTCCTGGGCAGCTGGGTGCCCCGTTGATCCCTGGCCGGTGGATGGACCATGTGCCCCCCTGGCTGGCCTGGGGGGCCCTCGCCACCACGGGCGCCTACACCTGGGAGGAAGTGGGGGGCATGGCCCTGCCCCTGGCCGCCGCGGCCTTCGTGGAGCACCGGCGGCTGGACCTCCACCGCTTCCGGCGCCCCCTGGAGGTGGCCGCCCTCGCCGTCTTCCTCTTCCTGGTGGCGGCCCGGACGGGCGTCCTGCCCACGGTGGTGAACACCCTCTTCATGCTTTGCGGAGTGCGCCTCGCCCTGCCCCGGGGCCTGCCCCAGCGCCGGCAGGTCCTCCTCATGGGCTTCCTGCTCTTCCTGACCACGGCCGTGTCCACCTCGGACCTGGACTTCCTCCTGTGGGCGGTCCTGTGGGCCGCGGGGGCGGCGGCGGCCCTCGTCCAGCAGGCCTGGGACCAGGCCTCGGAGCGGGTGGCCACCCCCGCGGGCCCGGCGCCCCTGGGGCGGGTGCCCCGCTGGACCGTGGCCGCCGTGGTGGTGGCCGCCGGGTGCTTCGTCATCCTGCCCCGCCTCCGGGCGGGGGTCCGCGGCCTGCCCCTGGGCCTCCAGACGCCCGTGGGGGGCCAGGCCGGCCTGCCCACCGTCCTGGACCTGTCCGCCCGGGGTCCCCTGGAGGGGGGCACGGAGGTGGCCCTGCGCGTGGTGCCCGGCCAGCCCGATCCGGGCCTCGCGGGCCCGTTCGGGCTCCTCAAGGCCCTGGTCCTGGAGGACCTGCGGGACCAGCGCTGGGAACGGGCCGCCGACACCCCCCGGCGGTTCTCCGTGGGCTGGCGTGGTCCCGTGCCGCCGGACCGTCCCCTCGAAGCCACCCTGTACGTCAACCCGGCCCCCGTCCAGGCCCTCCCCCTGCCCTACGGCTTCCAGGCCCTGGAGCCGCCCGACGGGGAGACCCTGCGCCCGGGCCCCGGGGGCGCCCTCCGGTGGACGGTGCCCGTCCGCCGCATCCTGCCCCTGCGCGTCCAGCTCCACCCCCTCCCGGGGGAGCCGGAGCGCGGCATGACCGCCCAGCGCCTGGCCGACCTCACCGCCGCGGGGGACCAGGCCGGGGCCGCCCTGCGCTTCAGCCGCCGGGAGGCGCCCGGGGACCTGCCCCCGGCGGAACTGGCCGCGCGCCTCACCACCGCCCTCCGCGCCTTCCGCTACACCCTGGACAACCCCTCCGGGGGCGCGGCCCGGCCCGTGGACGACTTCCTGGAGCGCACCCGCGCCGGCCACTGCGAGTACTTCGCCTCGGCCCTGGCCCTCATGCTCCGGGCCCGGGGCGTGGCCGCCCGGGTCGCGGTGGGCTACCGCCTGGGCCCCTGGATCCCCGAGGGCGGCTACTGGCTCGTGACCCAGAACGAGGCCCACAGCTGGGTGGAGTTCTATGATCCGGAGGCGCGCCTCTGGCGGATCGCGGACCCGACCCCGCCCGCCCCGCCCTCCGCCTTCGGGGCGGGGGGGGTGGCCGCCGCTGCGGCCCGGATGGCCGACGCCCTGCGCTTCCGGTGGGACCGGTACGTGGTCCGCTTTTCCGACGAGGACCAGGTGCAGGGCCTGGCCTGGCTCCAGGACGGCTGGGACCGCCTGCGCCTGGGGCCGGGCCTGGGCGCCCTCCTGAAGGCCGCGGCCCTCGTGGGCGCCGCCGGGGCCCTGGCCTGGGCCGCCTGGCGGTTCTTCGCCCGGGGCGGCGCTGGCGACGGCCTGCCCGGACGGATCACCGAGCTGGCCCCCCTGGTGCGCGCCGCGGGCACGCCCTCCGAACCCTTCACCGGGGAGACCGCCCGGGCCTGGCTGGCCCGCCTCGCCCTCCTCCGCCCCGACCGGGCCCCCGCCCTGGCCGCCCTGGCCCAGGAGGCCGACGCGGTGACCTACGGCGGCAAGGGCCGCGCCGCCCTGGCCCGCCTGGCCCAGACCGAGGCCGCGGCCTGGCGCATCGGGGACCCGGCGCCTAGGGTGGGTTCGTAATCTAGGATAGTAATGGCTAATACCCATCCGTGCCGGAGCATGGAGGAGCTGGAATAGTGAGTCTGTGCTGCAGTGCCTGATGGCGCCGCGCATTCGCAGCATCCTATTGGAACGCGGAGGCGCGGAGGATCAATGAGGATCCGGAACCCTTGTCACCCTCCGCTCATAGCCTCAGCCAGATCACGATGCAGGCCAAAGCCACCTGGGCTGAGAAACTTCGCGCCGTTTTGTCGAACCTGGTGGCCAGCGCCCTGAACTGTTTGAGCCTGGCGAACCCATGCTCGATGGCATGGCGGGCCTTGTATAGGTGTGAGTCCCAGGTCGCCGGATTCTTGCGCCGGGGATGAGGTGGGATGACGGCTGTCGCACCCATGGCCTCGATCGCCTTCCTTACCGGGTTCCCATCGTAGGCCCGATCTCCGAACACGTACTCTGCCTGCCAACCGCACAGCAATCCTTCAGCAGACCGGCTTTCATGGGCTTGCCCCGGAGTGGCCAGGAAATCCAAAGGATTACCGTGGGCATCGCAGATCAAATGGATCTTGGTCGAGCATCCACCCCGAGATCGTCCGAGCGCCTGGTTCCAGAGCCCCCCCTTTTGCCTGCTGAATATTGATGAGCGCGAATGATGGTGCCATCCGGCATGACCCACTCCAGGTCGGCTTCCTTGCGCAGGAACTCCAGGATCCTTTGCCACACGCCGCGCTTGGTCCAGGCCTCAAATCGCGTGTACACGCTTGTCCAAGGTCCAAATTCCTCCGGCAGGTCCCTCCACGGCGCCCCAGTCCTGTGCCTCCACAGGATCGCCTCCACCATGGGACGGTTGGGGTGACGGGATCGCCCCATCCCTCCACGCTCTGGCGGAAGGAGCGGTTCAAGCTTTGCCCACATGGCATCGGTCAGGAAACTTCTCGGCATCGTTACCCCAGGAAAATTCGTGGTGTACGAGCCTTTACGTATGAGTACAAGTTAACTATTTATCTAATCTATAGATTCCGAACACAGCCTAGCCATCACGAATTGGACTCCGGTTCCCGTTCCAGCATGCCGAACCGGGCCACGATGCGGCGCTCGCCGTCGCTGAAGCGGACGGTGTAGGTGAGCATGTCCCCGCCCCCGGTGGCGGCGGTGATGACGCCCCGGCCGAAGCGGGGGCTCCGCACCCGGGTGCCCCGCGGCCAGGTGCCGCCGGGGGGGGCGGGCTGCGGGGGCACCGGCTCGGGATCGGGGGCCGCGGCGGGGCCGGGCCCGGCCGGGGCCTCGCCCCGGACCTGGGCGAAGAGGCCCCGGATGCGGTTCAGCTCGGAGGCCACGGAGCCGCCACCCCCGCCCGCGGCGGGGCGGGTCGATCCGAAGGTCCCCTGCCCCGCGCGGTAGAGCTCGGTGCCCCACCGGATGGGGGCCTCCAGGGCGTCCTCGGGCAGCTCCCGGAGGAAACGGCTCGGCATGCCCAGGACCTCCTGGCCCATGGCCCGGCGGCGGCGCGCGGCGGTGAGGTAGAGCTTGGCCTGGGCACGGGTGATGGCCACGTAGAAGAGGCGCCGCTCCTCCTCCACCCCGTCCTCGGCCTCCCGGGCGTTCCGGTTGGGGAAGACGTCCTCCTCCATGCCCACGAGGAAGACCACGGGGAATTCCAGGCCCTTGGCGCAGTGGACGGTCATGAGGGAGAGGAGGCTGGCCTCCTCCAGCTCGTCCGTATCCGAGGCCAGGGTGACCCGGTCCAGGAACTCGGCCAGCCGCAGGCCCAGGGATTCGGCGTCGGCCGCGGCCGAGACGAACTCCTCCAGGTTCCGCATCCGGCCTTCGGCCTCGAGGGTCCCTTCCTCCTCCAGCATGCGCACGTAGCCCGATTCCACCAGCACCCAGCGCACCAGCGCCGCCAGGCCCTGGCTGGAGGCCTCCTTCGCCGCGGCGGCGAAGAGGTCCAGGTAGCGCCCCATCTCCCGCTGGGCGCGGCCCTTGAGCTCGCCCTTGCGGAGCAGGATCGCCGCCCCCTCCAGGGCCGTCCCGCCCTCGGGGATGGCCGCCTCGATCCGGGCCAGGGTCGTGGCCCCCACGCCCCGGGACGGGGAGTTCACGGAGCGCCGGAAGCTGACGAGGTCGAAGGGATTGCAGATGAGCCGCAGGTAGGCGAGGAGGTCCTTCACCTCCTGGCGCTCGTAGAACTTGACGCCCCCCACCAGCTTGTAGGGCATGTTGGCGGCCCGGAGGGCCTCTTCCAGCTGCCGGGACTGCCAGTTGGCGCGGTAGAGCACCGCGAACCTGCCGTCCGGGAACCGGAACCGCTCGTGCCGGATCCGCTCCACCACGTACTCCGCCTCCAGCCGCCCCTCGTCCAGGAGCCGGAAGGTCAGCTTCTCCCCCAGGCCCAGGTCGGTCCAGAGGCTCTTGCCCAGGCGCTGGGTGTTGTTGGCGATGACGGTGCTCGCCGCGTCCAGGATCTGCTGGGTGGAGCGGTAGTTCTGCTCCAGCTTGATCTGCACGGCCTCGGGGAAGTCCCGGCGGAAATCGAGGATGTTCCGGATGTCCGCCCCGCGCCACCCGTAGATGGACTGGTCCTCGTCGCCGACGACGCAGAGGTTCTTGTGGGTGCGGGCCAGGTGCTGGACGAGCATGTACTGGGCCCGGTTCGTGTCCTGGTACTCGTCCACCAGGAGGTAGCGGAAGCGGTCGGCGTAGGCCGCCTGGACCGCCGGTTCCCGGAAGAACCGCTCCGTGTACAGGAGCAGGTCGTCGAAATCACAGGCCTTGTGGCTCCGGAGCCCGGCCTGGTAGAGCTTGTAGGCCTCCAGGGCCTTGCGGGTCCACGGGTCCAGGGCCTCCTCCACCGCCTCCTCGGGGAGCAGGCAGCGGTTCTTGAAATCGGAGATCAGCTCCAGCACCCGCTTGGGGTGGAACTGCTTCTCGGGCAGCTTCAGGTCCGCCAGCACCTGCTTGACGAGGCTCCGCTGGTCCGAGGGGTCGAAGATGACGAAGTCCCGGCCCACCGGGGTGCGGTCCCCCTCCCGGCGGAGGATCCGGGTGCAGAAGCTGTGGAAGGTGCTCACCCAGAGCTGCTCGGCGGGCACCGAGACGAGGCGCTGGACCCGCTCCGCCATCTCCCCCGCCGCCTTGTTGGTGAAGGTCATGGCCAGGATGCTGGCGGGCCGGACCCCGGCCTCCTCGATCAGCCAGGCGATGCGCCGGGTGATGACGGTGGTCTTGCCCGACCCGGCCCCGGCCAGGATGAGCAGGGGACCCTCCGTGTGGGTCACCGCCTCCTGCTGGGGCCCGTTCAGGTTGCGGAGGAGGGGATGGTCCTGGGTGGGTTCCGGCATCCTCCGAGTCTACCAAGGACCGGGCTCAGGGTTTCCACATGGGGTGTTCGAAGCTCAGGTAGAGGAAGACGGACCGGTCCCCCCGGCTGGGGCCGACCCCGATGGGGAAGGCGATCCCGGGCACGATCTGGAGGCCGCTCCGGAAGTTGATGGCGAAGCGCAGGCCCGGGTTCACGTAGAAGGTCTCGACCCGCTCCCGCCGCCCCGGGCCGGCCACGGCCTCGCCGCTGGTGTAGGCGAACTCCAGCATGGCGTTGGCGTTGGGGTGGGCGAGCCAGACGAAGCTCTGCCCCAGGGTCCAGGACGTGAGGTCCGCCTTGTCCCCGGCGGCGTTCCGGGCGCCGGGGGTGAAGGAGGCCCCCACGTTGAAGTGAGCCACGCAGGCGGGACCCAGCACGACGCTGATGGGCACGAGGCCCTGGAGGCCCGGGGCCCCGGCCCCCCGGCCCTGGCGTTCGTCCCCCGTGGGCAGGGCCAGGGACAGGCGGGGCGCGATCGCCACCCGGGCCTCCCCGTCGCCCAGGAGCTGGTAGCGGTAGTTGAGGAGGACGTCCCCCACCGCGCGACGGCCGTCGGGAGAGGCCGAGAGGCGCTGGAAGGGCACCGTGTAGCTCAGCTGGTGGGTGATGCCCGGGGCGGGCCACTCCTGGGTGAAGGTGAACAGCCAGTCCCGGCTGGTCCGGTCGCGCATGAAGGTGCTGATGTGCTGGACGACCCCCGGCTCCTGGTTGTAGGCCTCCTCCACCAGGAAGGAGTTGTCCTGGATGGGACCGGGTTCCTGGGCGCCCAGGGCGCCGGCGAGGACGGGAATCAGCAGAGCGGCGGAACGCGGCGCCATGGACACCTCAAGGAAGATCCCTGCCATCATCGCCCGCCGGAGCCGGTTGGGGAAGGCGCCGGGACCCGCTAAGATGGTCCGGCCGGCTCGCATGGCGGAATGGCAGACGCCGCGGACTTAAAATCCGCCGACCGCAAGGTCATGAGGGTTCGAGTCCCTCTGCGAGCACGCATCCCCCCTTTCCGCTGGCCGGGACCCCCCTTCTCGTCTATGCTCTCCCGCACGCCCCGGCCGGGGCGCTCCAGGGGGAGGCGTCATGGCTGGCGGGTTCCTTTCCAGGCTGAGGGTGGGCGTCCGGCTCCACCTCCTCGCGGGCCTCCTGCTCCTCCTCGCCGCCCTCCTGTGGCTGGGGGGTCTGGTCGCCCTGGGCCGGACCCGGACCACGGCCCTGGCGGCCCTGGACGCGACCCGGCGCATCGCCCAGACCGGGGACCTGGCCCGGGACACCCAGAGCGAGTTCAAGACCCAGGTCCAGGAATTCAAGGACATCCTCCTGCGGGGCCACGACCCCGCCCTCCTGGGCAAGTACCGCGCGGCCTTCGCCCGGGCCGAGACGGAGGTGCAGGCCAACCTCGACAAGCTGGCCGAGGCCCTGCCGGCGGCGGGCCTGGACCCGGCCCTGGCCCGCCGGGCCCAGGCCGAGCACCGGGACCTCGGGGAGCGCTACCGCGCGGGGCTCGCGGCCTTCCGGCCCGACCAGCCCGGGTCCTACCGGTCCGTGGACGCCGCCCTCCGGGGGGTGGACCGCCCCATGGCCGCGGCCCTGGGGGAGCTGGCCGAACAGATCATCGCCCGGACCCAGGCCCTGCGGACCCAGGCGGCCCAGTCCCTGGAGGCCGAACGGCGGGCCCTGCTCCTGCAGCAGACCGCTCTCCTGCTGATCGGCCTCCTCGCCGCCCTGGCCTTCACCCGGTCCCTCGTCCAGGGGATCCTCCGTCCCCTGGACGCCGCGGGTGCCTGCGTCCGCCGCATGGCCGGCGGCGACTTCAGCCACGCCGTGCCCGTGGCCGGCCAGGACGAGTTCGCCGAGATGGCCGCCCACCTCAACGGCCTGGCCGGGGCCCTCCGCACCATCTTCCGGGACCTGGGCGAGGCCAGCGCCCGGGTGGCCTCCGGCTCCACGGAGCTGAGCGCCACCGCCGCCGAAATGGCCCGGGCGGCGGCGGAGATCGCGGCCTTCGCGGACGGCCAGCGAGCCGCGGGGGAACAGACCGCCACCTCGGTGCTGGCCTTCGCGGACTCCATCCGGGACGTGGCGGGCAACGCCCGCGCCAACAGCGCCTCGGCGGAGGCCATGGTGGCCGCCGTGGCGGAGGGGGTGGCCCAGGGCCGGGAGGCCGGCGAGGCCATCGAGGAAATCCGGCAGACGAATCAGCGGATGGTCCGGGCCGTCCAGGTCATCCAGGACCTGGCCCGCCAGACCAACCTCCTCTCCCTCAACGCCGCCATCGAGGCCGCCAAGGCCGGGGTCCACGGCCGGGGCTTCTCCGTGGTCGCCGAGGAGGTGCGCAAGCTGGCCGAGAAGAGCGCCTCGGCCGCCCGGGAGATCGCGGGCCTCATCCAGGCCTCCGAGGCGGCCATGGCCCGGGGCCTGGCCACGACGGGGCGATCCGGCGCGGCCCTGGAGAGCCTCCAGGGGAACATCCACGCCGTGGCGCGCTCGGCCCGGGAGATCGGCGCCGCCACCGACGCCCAGGGCCGCACCTGCGATGACGTCGCCCGCCAGGTGGAGACCGCCGCCGCCGGGACGGAGCGCAGCGCCGCCGCCTCCCAGGAGCTGGCCGCGACCGTGGAGGAAGTGAACCGCACCGCGGAATTCCTGGCCTCCGTGGCCGACCAGGTCGCGGCGTCCATCGGCCGGTTCAAGATCGCCTGAACTGGGCGTATGATGGTTTTCCCCCTCAAGCCCCAGGAGTTCTGATGGACGCCCTAGAAGCCCTCAACACCCGACGGAGCATCCGCGCCTTCACCCCCCGTCCCGTGAGCCTGGACGTCGTGCGCGAACTCATCAGGGCGGCCATGCACGCGCCCTCCGCGGGGAACGAGCAGCCCTGGCACTTCCTCATCCTCACCGACCGCGAGATCCTGGACCGGATCCCCGACTTCCACCCCTACGCGGGCATGCTGGCCGAATCCCCCGTGGCCGTCCTCGTCTGCGGCGACCACCGCCAGGAGAAGCACCCCGGCATGTGGGTGCAGGACTGCGCCGCCGCCACCCAGAACCTCCTGCTCGCCGCCCACGCCAAGGGCCTCGGCGCCGTCTGGGTCGGCATCCACCCCCGCGAGGACCGCATCGAGGCCCTGCGCGGCCTCATCGAACTGCCCCCCGACGTGATCCCCTTCGCCCTCGTCCCCATCGGCCACCCCGCCGAGACGCCCGAAAGCGAGGACCGCTACCGCCCCGAACTGATCCACCTCAACACCTGGTAGGACCCGGCCCGCCCGGTGCGGGCCCAGCCTGGACGGGCCGATGGATGCCGAGGCATCCATCGGCCCGTTCCCGGTGGGATGGGCCCGGTCCGAGGGGGTCAGGCCTTCCAGCCCTGGAGGACGCGCATGTAGTTGGCGCGCTCGAAGGCCTGGGGGTTGGGGCACTTCACGAGGCTCATGCTGCCCCGCATCTGGTCCAGGCTTTCGTACTCGTGCTCCTCCATCCAGGCGGCCAGGCCGTCCCGCACCTCGGTGAGGCGCTCGGGGCCGTGCTTGAGGAGGGCGGAGACCATCTGGATCCCGGTGGCGCCGGCCATGGTGGCCTTCACCGCGTCCTCGGGGGTGTGGACGCCGCCGGTGACCGCCATGGGCACGCCCACGTGGCTCCAGAGGATGGCCAGCCAGCGCAGGCGCATGCGCAGGGTGGAGCTGGAGCTGAGCTGGAGGGCCGGGGTGACCTCCAGGTTCTCGATGTCCAGGTCGGGCTGGTAGAAGCGGTTGAAGAGGACGATGGCGTCGGCCCCGGCCCCCTCCAGGACCTTGGCGTAGTGCGCCAGGGAGCTGAAGAAGGGAGAGAGCTTCACCGCCACGGGGATGGTCACGCTCGACTTCACGGTGCGCACGATCTCCAGGGTCCGGCGCTCCACCAGGTCCGAGGTCTCCAGCGGGTTGGTGGCCAGGTAGTAGATGTTGAGCTCCAGGGCGTCGGCCCCGGCGTCCTGCATCTTCCGGGCGTAGTCCAGCCAGCCGCTGTTGGTGATGCCGTTGAGGGAGGCGATGACCGGGACGCGGACCGCGGCCTTCACCCGCTGCAGCTGCGTCAGGTAGCTCTCGGGGCCCAGGGTCATCTCGTCGAAGCGGGGGAAGTAGCTGGTGGCCTCCGCGAAGGTCTCGGCGTGGGCGGCCAGGTCGTAGAGGGTGCCCGACTCCTCCCGGGTGATCTGCTCCTCGAACAGGGAGGGGAGGGTGATGGCGGCGGCGCCGGCGTCCTCCAGGCGGCGGACGGCATCCAGGTCGGCACCCAGCGGCGAAGCGCCGGCCATGACCGGATGCTCGAGCGGGAGGCCAAGGTAGGTGGTCTTCAGGTTCATGACGACTCCTTCATTGGGGCTGGACTGGTCACCATTGGAACACCCCTCAACGGGAACCGCCACCCTTCCGTTCGATTTCCCGAACGAAAGGGTGGCGGCGCGGCGGCCCGAAGGCCTGGACGTTATTCGGCGGTCTTGACCGGCATGGTCAGCTTGGCCAGGTTCTCGTAGGAGGCGTAGCGGTTGGTGACCTCGCGCTGCGCCATGGCGAGCAGGTGCTTGAAGTGCTCGGGGTTCTGCTGCTGCACCATGCGGAACCGGGTCTCGTTGAGGATGTAGTTCCCGATCTCGACCTTGGGCGCGGCGGAATCCATCTGCAGGGGGCCTTCGCCCTGCTCGATGCGGCGGGGGTCGAAGCGGAACAGCGGCCAGTGGCCGGAGTCCACGGCCAGCTTCTGCTGCTCGCAGCCCTGGACCAGGTCGAAGCCGTGGGCGATGCAGTGGCTGTAGGCGATGATGATGGACGGACCGTCGTAGCTCTCGGCCTCGAGGAAGGCCTTGGCCACCTGGACGTCCTTGGCGCCCATGGCCACCTTGGCGACGTAGACGTTGCCGTAGCTCATGGCGATCATGCCCAGGTCCTTCTTGGGCAGGGGCTTGCCGGCCATGGCGAACTTCGCGGCGGCGCCGAGGGGGGTGGACTTGGAGGCCTGGCCGCCGGTGTTGGAGTAGACCTCGGTGTCGAGGACCAGGATGTTCACGTTCCGGCCGGAGGCCAGCACGTGGTCGAGGCCGCCGTAGCCGATGTCATACGCCCAGCCGTCTCCGCCGACGATCCAGATGCTCTTCTTGACCAGGTAGTCGGCCACGAGGGCGAGGCGGGGCGCCTCGGGATCCTTGATGCCGGCCAGCTTGGCCTTGAGGGCGGCGACCCGCTCGCGCTGGGCCTGGATGCCGGCCTCGTTGCTCTGGTCGGCGGCGACGATGCCGGCCACCAGCTCATCGCCCACCTGGGCGGCGAGGCGGTGCAGCAGCTCGAGGGCGAACTCCTGGTGCTTGTCCACGGCGAGGCGGAAGCCCAGGCCGAATTCCGCGTTGTCCTCGAACAGGCTGTTGGCCCAGGCGGGACCGCGGCCGTCCTTGTTGACGGTGTAGGGCGTGGTGGGCAGGTTGCCGCCGTAGATGGAGGAGCAGCCGGTGGCGTTGGCGATGAGGGCCCGGTCACCGAAGAGCTGGGTCATCAGCTTGATGTAGGGGGTCTCGCCGCAGCCGGCGCAGGCGCCGGAGTACTCGAAGAGCGGCTGCATGAACTGGCTGCCCTTCACGTCGGTCTTCAGGACGGTGC
Source organism: Mesoterricola sediminis (assembly GCF_030295425.1). Classification (NCBI taxonomy): domain Bacteria; kingdom Pseudomonadati; phylum Acidobacteriota; class Holophagae; order Holophagales; family Holophagaceae; genus Mesoterricola; species Mesoterricola sediminis. The sequence goes on from NZ_AP027081.1 coordinate 3,106,178, forward strand.
GGTCGGCCTCGGGGAGCTCGAGGAAGAACTTGAAGTTCTCGGCCTCCTGCTGGCGCAGGGGAGCCTGGAGCGTCATGTCGATGGCCTTGTGCTTGGGGTTGCTCTTGTCCTTGGCGGGGCAGACGGCGACGCAGATGCCGCAGCCGGTGCAGTCCTCGGGAGCGACCTGGATCGTGTACTTCTGGCCCTTGAACTCGGCGCCCTTGTAGTCGACGGACTTGAAGGTCTCGGGGGCGCCGGAGAGGCAGGCCGGATCGTAGACCTTGGGCCGGATGGCGGCGTGGGGGCAGATCAGCGCGCACTTGTTGCACTGGATGCAGATGCTCTGGTCCCAGACGGGGATGTCCATCGCGATGTTGCGCTTCTCCCACTTGGTGGTGCCCACGGGCCAGGTGCCGTCCACGGGGAAGGCGCTGACGGGGAGCAGGTCGCCGTTGCCCTGCATCATGATGGCGGTGACGCGCTTGATGAAGTCCGGAGCCTCGTCGGCCACGGTCGGGGGCATGACGCGCTCGGCGGTCACGGTCGCGGGGACCTCGACCTGGTGCAGGTGCTCGAGGGTGGTGTCCACGGCCTCGAAGTTCTTCTTGATGACGGCCTCGCCCTTCTTGCCGTAGGTCTTCTTGATGGCCTTCTTGATCTGGGCGATGGCCTCCTCGCGGGGCAGCACGCCGGAGATGGCGAAGAAGCAGGTCTGCATGATCGTGTTGATGCGCACGCCCATGCCGGTCTTGCGGGCCACGTCGAAGGCGTCGATCGTGAAGAAGCGCAGCTTCTTGGACACGATGGCGGTCTGGACCTCCTTCGGCAGGCTGTCCCACACCTCATCCTTGGAGAAGGGGGAGTTCAGCAGGAAGGTGGCGCCCACCTCGGCGGAGGAGAGCATGTCGTACTTGTCGAGGAAGCTCGTGTTGTGGCAGGCGACGAAGTTGGCCTTGCGGATCAGGTAGGCGCTGCGGATGGGCTTGGGCCCGAAGCGCAGGTGGCTGATCGTGATGGCGCCGGCCTTCTTGGAGTCGTAGACGAAGTAGCCCTGGCCGTAGTTGGTGGTCTCTTCGGCGATGATCTTGATGGAGTTCTTGTTGGCGCCCACCGTGCCGTCGGAGCCGAGGCCGTAGAACATCGCGCGCTTGACGTCGGCGCCCTCGATGTCGAACTCGTGGTCCATGTCGAGGCTGCTGAAGGTGACGTCGTCGACGATGCCGACGGTGAAGTGGTTCTTCGGCTTGTCCTTGGCCAGGTTGTCGTAGATGGCCTTGATGCAGCTCGGGTTGAATTCCTTGCTGGAGAGGCCGTAGCGGCCGGCGAAGACGCGGGGGGCCTGGTCGAAGTGGCTGATGCCCTCCTCGGCGGCCTCGCGCAGGGCGGTGACCACGTCGAGGTAGAGGGGATCGCCGAGGGCGCCGGGCTCCTTGCAGCGGTCCAGGACCGCGAGCTTCTTGACGGTCTTGGGCAGGGCGCCGATGAAGTGCTTGATGGAGAAGGGCCTGAACAGGCGGACCTGCAGGAGGCCGATCTTCTCGCCCTTGGCCAGGGCCCAGTCCACGTACTCGGTGGCGGTGTCGCCGCCCGAGCCCATGATGATCATGACGCGCTCGGCCTCGGGGTGGCCGTGGTAGTCGAAGAGCTTGTACTTGCGGCCGGTGAGCTCGGCGAAGCGGTCCATCTCGGCCTGCACGATCTCGGGGCAGGCGTTGTAGTAGGGATTGCAGGCTTCGCGGGCCTGGAAGTAGGTGTCGGGGTTCTGGGCGGTGCCGCGGACCAGGGGGGCGTCGGGGGTCAGGGCCCGGCTGCGGTAGTCCTTCACCATCTCGTCGGTGACCATGGCGCGCAGGTCATCGTCATTCAGCATCTCGATCTTGTTGACTTCGTGGGAGGTGCGGAAGCCGTCGAAGAAGTGGATGAAGGGGACCCGGCTCTTCAGGGTGGAGGCCTGGGAGATGAGGGCGAAGTCATGGGCCTGCTGGACGCTGTCGGCGCTCAGCATGGCGAAGCCGGTCTGGCGGCAGGCCATCACGTCGGCGTGGTCTCCGAAGATGGAGAGGGCGTGGGTAGCGATCGTGCGAGCGGACACGTGCAGCACGAAGGGGGTCAGCTCGCCCGCGATCTTGTACATGTTCGGGATGAACAGCAGAAGACCCTGGGAGGCGGTGAAGGAGGTCGTCAGGGCGCCAGCCTGCATGGCACCGTGGACCGCGCCGGCCGCGCCGCCTTCGGACTGCATCTCGACCACCGACGGGACGGTGTTCCAGATGTTCTTCCGGCCCTGGGCGCTCCACTCGTCGGAGAACTCGCCCATGTTGGAAGAGGGGGTGATCGGGTAGATCGCGATCACCTCATTCAAGCGGTGCGCGACTGATGCCGTAGCTTCGTTACCGTCCAAGGTAACCATGCGACGTTCGGCCATGGCCTTCCTCCTACGTGTGTCGTTGGACTTTTCCGACGTGGGTGTGGGTCTTTGGAGAAGCAGGGCCGACGGCCTAGAACATACTGCTTCGCACTCTGGTCATCGTATTCTTCAAGTGTTCCTTTATCAAGAGCAGAGGGTCCGCAAAGGGGAAAGGTGTGTCGCAAGTTACAGGGTTGGGCCAAGTGGTCTAGACTCAACCCATCCTTTTTGAACCAGCGCCCCCGCCGCCAGCAAGGCACATCTCCGCGAAGGGCGCACATTGACCGGAGGTCATCATGGAATTCAACGAGAGCCGGACCGCGCGGAACCTGCTCAAGGCCTTCGCCGGCGAGAGCCAGGCCCGCAACCGATACACCTTCGCGGCCCAGGTCGCCCGCGCCGAGGGCCTGGAGCACGTGGCCGCGGTGTTCGAGGAGACCGCCGCCAACGAGCGCGAGCACGCGCGCCTCTTCTACGCCCACCTGGCCAGACTGGCCCCGGGCGCCCTGGAGATCACCGCCACCTACCCCGTCGTGGCCGGCGACACCGCGGCCCAGCTCAAGGCGGCCGTGGACGGCGAGAACGAGGAGTGGACGGCCCTCTACCCCGAGTTCGCGAAGATCGCCCGGGAGGAGGGCTTCCCCGAGGTGGCCCGCACCTTCGAGTGGATCGCCAAGGTCGAGAAGGAGCACGAGGGCCGGTTCGCCCGCCTGTATGACCACGTGGTGAACGGCACCGTCTTCCAGCGCGGCGAGAAGATCTACTGGCGCTGCCGCGAGTGCGGCCACATCCACGAGGGCCCCGTGGCCCCCAAGCTCTGCCCCGTCTGCCAGAAGCCCCAGGGCTACTTCGAGCCGGTGGCCGAGCGGTTCTGACGCCAGGCCCCTCCCCCCGCATCCCGGCGGCGCCGGGGGGCGGGGGGATGATTTATTTTTTTCACCAGGCCGATCGTTTTTTTCTGAGATGCCCATCACAGACGAGCGGCCAGTTTCCGTGCCATCATGTCGTGCAAGGCTCCGCAGCCGCGGACTCCGCAAAGAGGCCCCCATGCTCACCTTGCCCCTGACCCAGGCGTTGACCTTCGACGATGTGCTCCTCGTGCCCGGCCCATCGGACGTGCACCCGAACCAGGTGGACCTCAGTTCCACGCTGGTCCAGGGCGTGAAGCTGGGCATCCCGCTCCTGTCCGCGGCCATGGACACGGTCACCGAAGGGCGGCTGGCCATCGGCCTCGCCCAGCAGGGGGGCGTGGGCATCATCCACAAGAACCTCAGCATCGACCGGCAGGCGGAGGAAGTGGACAAGGTCAAGCGCTCCGAGAGCGGCATGATCACCGACCCCATCGTCATCCACCCCGACGCCCCCATCCGGGAGGCGGAGGCCATGATGGCCAAGTACCGCATCTCCGGCGTGCCCGTGGTGGAGAACCACCGGCTCGTCGGCATCCTCACCAACCGGGACCTGCGCTTCGAGGACCGCTGGGAGCTGCCGGTGCGCGAGGTCATGACCAAGGACCGCCTGGTGACCGTGCCCGTGGGCACCACCCTGCTGGAGGCCCGGGCCATCCTCCAGAAGCACCGCATCGAGAAGCTGCTCGTGGTGGACGACGCGGGCGACCTGAAGGGCCTCATCACCGTCAAGGACATCCAGAAGTCCACCAACTACCCCAACGCCTGCAAGGACGCCCAGGGCCGCCTCCGGGTGGGCGCCGCGCTGGGCGTGGGCCCCGAGCTCCTCGACCGGGCCAAGGCCCTCGTCGCCGCGCGGGTGGACGTGCTCTGCCTGGACAGCAGCCACGGCCACAGCGCGGGCGTGCTGGACGCCCTCCGCCGCCTCCGGGCCGCCCTCCCCGACGTGCCGGTCATCGCCGGCAACGTCGCCACCTACCAGGGGGCCCGCGACCTCTGCGAGGCCGGCGCCTCCGCGGTCAAGGTGGGCATCGGGCCCGGCTCCATCTGCACCACGCGCATCGTCACCGGCGCGGGCATGCCCCAGGTCACGGCCATCGTGGAGGCCAGCCGGGCCTGCCGCGAGGCCGGGGTCCCCTGCATCGCGGACGGCGGCATCAAGTTCAGCGGGGACGTGGCCAAGGCCCTGGCGGCCGGCGCCGACGCCGTCATGATCGGCAGCCTCTTCGCGGGCACGGACGAGGCCCCGGGCGAGACCATCTTCTACGGCGGCCGCACCTACAAGTCCTACCGGGGCATGGGCAGCCTGGGGGCCATGAAGCAGGGCTCCAAGGACCGCTACTTCCAGGAGGGCAAGGACGACACCAAGCTGGTGCCCGAGGGCATCGAGGGCCAGGTCCCCTACAAGGGCCGCCTGGTGGACCTCATCGCCCAGCTCGTGGGCGGCCTCCGGGCCGGCATGGGCCTGGTGGGCGGCCGGGACATCGCCGACTTCCAGCAGAAGGCCACCTTCGTGCAGATCAGCGGCTCCGGCCTGCGCGAAAGCCACGCCCACGACGTGATGATCACCAAGGAAGCCCCCAACTACCGCATGGATTGAGGGACCGGGCGGGGGGGGGCCGGGCGCCGGCCCCCCCGCCCCCGCCCTCACTTCGGCAGGCGGGCCAGGCGCTGCTGGGCCATCTCGTGGCAGGATTCGCCCGGGAGTTCGCCCGAGTCCGGGGCGGAGGGCTTCACCAGGGCGTAGCAGCGGCGCGCGGCCTCCGGCTCGCCCAGGGCCTCGGCGATGAGGCCCACGACGAACCACTCGTTGCTGTCGGGCCGGCCCGCCCCCCGGGCCTGGATGCAGCGGTGGAGGATCTGCATCGCCTCCGCGGCGTAGCCCCGGTCGGCCAGGACCGTGGCCAGGGTGTGCAGCCGCGAGGCGCTGTCCCCGGTGTCCATGCGGATCATGCGCCGCGCAAGCTCGACGGTCTTCTCGGTGACCCGGCCTTCGACCGCGTGGAGCCAGGCCAGGGAATTGAGGTGCCAGGTCGAGGGCTGCTCCCGCTCCACCATGGCCTCGAGCCGGGCGATCCGGGCCTCCCGGGACTCCAGGTGGTTGAGGGCCCCGTCCCGGTTGGCCTGGAAGACGAGGTTGCCGGGGTTGGCCGCCAGCAGCTCCTGGCTGCGGGCCAGGAGCCCCTTCCAGTCCTTCTTCGCGCTCAGCACGGTCAGGTGGAACCCCTGGGCGGCCGGGGAATCCGGGAAGTCCGCGCGGAGCGGCTCCGTCGTCGCCTCCAGCGCCTCCCATTGCCGGCTGTCCTCCTGCCGGAAGGCCAAGGCCAACCGGGCGTAGGTGCGCCGGGTGAGGTCCTTCGCCCCCCGGAGCCCCGCCTCCAGCAGGGGGCCGATGCTGGGGTCCTCCTTCACCCAGATGCGCAGGGCGGCGGCGGCCCAGCGCACCTCGTCGGCGGTGGCCGCCTGGCCCCGGGTCCACAGGTACGGGAACGGGGCGGCGTTGAGCGGATCGTCGCCCCCGTTCCGGTTGACGGCTTCCCGGGCCCCGTCCAGGAAGAACCTGGCGCCGGCCAGGTCCCCCGCATCCGCCCGCCGCAGGGCCTCCGCGCCGACCGTGGCCAGGGCGAACTCGCAGGCGCACACCTTGGCCACGCCGCGATCCACGGTGAAGTACCAGGTCTGCCGGTACGTGCCGCCCGAGGTGCCCGGGAAGGTGGCGCGGACCCGGTAGCCCCGCGCCTCGTCCCCGTCCACCGCGAGCTGGGCGATGGTGAGGGTGAGGTCCAGGGCGGCGCGGCGCCGCAGGCCCTGGGAGCGGAAGGCGAGGTCCACGGAGGCGGTGTAGTTCCTGAAGCCTTCCCAGCGGTTCCCGGCGGCCAGGTGGGCCTTGAAGCCGGGGGTGGCCACCGCGTCCAGGACCTTCAGCTCCGCCCCCGGGGCCGCGATCGCCTGGATGGCCCGGACGAGGGCCGCCTTGGGATCGGCCTTGGCCCGGCTCGCCGCTTCGGCGGGCACCACCTTGGAGAGGGCCTCGGCCAGGAAGCGGCGTTCATCCGCCCCCTCCGCCCCCTGGGGCCCGCCCTGGATGAGGCGGGCGGCCCGGGCGTAGGCCCCGGCGTTGGCCAGGTGGAGGACAGCGGGGGCGATGGCGTCCTTCCAGGTGAACTGCCCACCCAGGAGGCCCGGCAGCTCGGCCAGGCTCTTGTCCACGTCCTGGAGCTGGACCATGGATGCGACCAGCCAGCCGTTGCGGAAGGCGGAGGCCTTGAGATCCCGGGCCAGGGTCAGGGCCTCCCAATGCCGGCCCGCCTCCCCCAGGGCGCCCAGGAGCCACTCGTCGCGGCTGTCCACCTTCAGGGTGTCGCGGATGAAGCGGTACTGGGCGATGGCCTGGTCCAGCGAAGCCCCGGCGGTGTAGCGCTCCCCCCCGGCATCGTGCTCGAGGAGGTAGGCGAAGTCCGCCCGCCAGCCCCACTCGGTCGCGTCCAGCGCCTCGGCCTTCCGGTAGGCAGCGATGGATCCGGCCCGGTCCCAGCCGTCCTTGAAGCGCCGCCCGACGAGATCGAACTGGAGGACCCACCCCAGGGTCTCCTGGGCCACCCAGGAGCCGGGATCCAGGGCCACGGCCTGACGGGCCTTCTCCCGCGCCGCCTCCCCAAGGCCGGCGGACAGGAGGGCCTGGGCCTGGCGGCAGAGGGTGAGGGGCGAGCGGGGCTGGGCGGCGGCCAGCTTCCGGAAGGAGGCCAGGGCCTCGCCGGTCTTGCCGGCCTTCAGGAGGAGCTCTCCCTCCTGGTCGAACAGCAGGTCCACCCGGGGGGTCTCGCCGAAGGCCTTGACGGCCTTGCGGGCGGCTTCCACCTCCGCGGCGGTCCAGGCCTCCGGCCCGGATTCGAAGCGGTGGGTGGCGGTGACGGAGCCGTCCTTCTCCAGCCCATAGGTCCGGCGGAACCGCGCGGGTCCCAGGACCACCTCGCCCCCCTCGGGCAGCTTGCGCAGGGCGTAGCCCTGGGGCGGATGCACCCGGTAGGTCCATTCCTTGACGTAGGGCACCCGCCAGCGGAGGTCCTTGGTGCGGGCCGGGAGGGGCTTGGCGTCGTCCTCCCCCTCCAGGACGCGGATGAGGCCACTGAGCATCGGCCACACCACGAGCTCGGCCTTGGCCTCCCGCCACCAGGTATGGCCCCGGGGCGTATCCTTGGCCTCGAGCACGAAGCGCACGGGCTTCGACACGTCCTTGAGGTCGGAGCAGTCCAGGGCGCCCAGGGACTTGGCGTTGTAGGCGCTCTTGACGTAGCGCTCCATGTTCTCCCGCATGGCCTTGGCGTCGAGGCTGGCGAGGTCCGAACGCGCGGAGAGGGCGTCCAGGCCGAAGTAGTCCGTGGTCTCCACCACGCGGGCGTCGCCCCACTCGGAGAGGTGGACGTCCCGGGTCTCCACGATCCGGTTGGCCTCCATGCCCTCCTTGGGGATGCGGACCAGCTCCCGCGTGGCGGGATCCACCACCAGGGCCAGCCGGCCCTGGTCCTGCCACGGGAGCTGCCCCGCGGGGGCCAGCTCCACCGTGGGGTCGATCCACAGGGGGTCCGGGCCGGGGCAGTGCACGATGGCGTGGTCGAACATGCCCATGCCGGGCATGTCGGGCTCCACGTCGGGGTCGGGGCCCACGTTCAGCAGGGCCACCCGGGCCGGCACCCCGGCCTTCTCCAGGAGGGCCACCAGGAGGGTCGCCTTGTCCTTGCAGTCGCCGAAGCCCCGCTGGAGGGTCTCCCGGGGCTCCCGGGGCACGATGGCCGCGTCGTCGAACTCGACGCCGGTGTAGCGGACCCGCTTCTGCAGCTCCGCGAGGGCCTGGGCCGCCACCTCGCGCCGGGGCAGGCCGGAGGCCTTCAGCCCGGCCATCCGGGCCGCCAGGTCCTCGGGGAGGGGATCCAGCTTGACCAGGGCGTGGTAGGCCTCGGCCACCTGGCCCCAGCCGGGCAGGGTCGAGTACCAGAAGGCGGCGGGCGCCTCCTTCCCGGAATCCTCCAGGGGCTCCCAGTCCCGGGGGGGCTCCAGGGGGCCGGTCTCCAGGGTGAGGCGGGTGCGGCCGCCCTCCGTCGTCTGGACAGGCGCCTTCCCCGCCAGGTTCGTCACCCGCCAGTGGAGCGGCGTGCCCGCGGGCACGTCCAGGGTGAAGCGGACATTCACGACGGGGACATTCTGGGCCAGCTGGACCCGGGCCATGGAGCCCGTGCCGAAGAAGGGCTCCGTGTCGTCCGCGACGATCTCCTGCTCCACGATCACCCCCACGGCCGTGTGCGGCAGGGGCCCGTTCAGGCTCTTGCGGGACTCGAAGAGACCGTCCCCCCCCTGCCCCGTGGCATATTCGCCCAGGGTGGCCGGATCCAGGGGATGGACCTTCCCATCGGGCGTGATGACCCGGGCGCGGATGACGGGGCGCGCCTGGTACCATGGGCCCCAGCCGGCCCCGACCTCGCTCCAGCTCTTCAGGGCCGCCTCGCCGTCGATGCGGTAGAGGGAGTGGGAGACCCGGTGCCGCCGGCCCTGGGCGTCCAGCACCCAGGTGTAGGCCTCGTGGAGGACGAGGACGGCCTTGCCCTCCCGGGGCGGGTGGGCCTTGGCCGCCTCCACCACCGCCCGGGGGTCGGCGGCCAGGGGCGCCGCGGTCTCCCACGGGCCGCCCGCCATCAGGGCGCCCGCCCCGGCGGACAGGATGAGGACGAGGGAGGGAATCCGGACCATGGTGTCTCCGCGTTCGGAAGGCTTACAGGGCGGCGCCGAGGGCCTTCAGGCGCCGCTGGGCGAGGAACCAGCAGGAGTCCGCCGGCGGCGCCGGAGGGTCGTCCGGCTTCACCCGCTGGTAGCAGGCCCGGGCCACCTCCGGTTCACCGAGGCGCTCCGCCATGCGCCCCAGGACGTAGTACTCGTTGGAGCCCAGGCTCTCGGAGGGCCGGCCTGCCAGGGAGGCCTGGAGGGCCTTGGCCGCCTCCGGCACCGGTCCCACCTCCGCGAGCACGGCCGCCAGGGTGTGGAGGGTGCCGGGATGGGGGGGATCGCTGGCCCGCGCGGCCCGGCGGGCCACCTCCAGGGTGGTGTCGGACACGCGCCCCAGCAGGAGGCTGTACCAGGCCAGGTTGTTGAGATCGCCGGGCTGGGCGGTTCCGTGGTCCATCTTGGTCTGCACGAGCCGCAGGCGCTCGTCGCTCCGCCCCAGCTGGGCGAGGGTGGCCTCCCGGGAGCCCAGCATGTCCTCATCCTCCGGGAAGCGGGCCAGCACCCGCCCCTCCAAGGCGTAGAGGTCCTCCCAGCGCCCCAGGTTCCGCAGGACCAGGACCTGGGCGAACCGGAGGTTCCGCGAATCCTCGTGGACCGCCGCGATGCGGGCCACCGGGGCCTCCGCCTTCGCCCAGGCCTCGCGGGTCAGATAGGCCATGATCAGGGCCTGGTCCAGGCGGGCCCGCTTGAAGGGGTCCCGGACGGCGGCCCCGCCCTGCTCCAGGAGGGGCAGGATCCGGGCGTCCTCCTTTTCCCGGCAGGCCAGGACGGCGGCGGCCGTGCGCGTCGCCTCGGCCTCCGCGGCCCGGCCCTTGATCCAGAGGTGGGGGAAGGGGTGGCCCCCCAGGGGATCGTCCCCGCCCTGGACCGGCAGGAGCTCCCGCGCCCAGTCCAGGAAGCCCCGGGCCCCGGCCAGGTCCCCGGCCTCCAGGCGGGTGAGGGCTTCCTGGCCGAAGGTGCCGGGGTCGGCCTGGAAGGCCGCGAGCCGGCACCCGCCCTCCCCGGCGGAGAAGGCCCAGACCTGGGTGAGGGCCCCCTTCTGGCCCGGGGCCCGGACCGTCACGCGCCAGCCCTGGGCCGCGCTCCCCTCCACCTTGAATTCGCTGAGGGCCAGGCTGGCGTCCAGGGCGGGCCGGGGATCCAGGTCCAGGTCCAGGGCCGCGCTGCTGAACTGGCGCAGGGAACCCTTGAGGACGTCCCAGTTCTCCGCCACCTGGAGGTGCGCGCGCAGGCCGGGGGTCACGAGGCCCGCCACGTCCTCCGGTCCCTTGAGCCCGCCCGCGTGGAGGGAGGCCAGGCGCACGAAGACGGCGCGCGGATCCGCCGCGTCCAGGGTCCGGGACTCGGCGGGCACCGCCCGGGTCGCGGCCTCCAGCAGCAGGCCGCGGGCCTCGGCGCCCTCGCCCCCGGCGGGGCAGGCCTTCAGGACGGCCACCGCGGCGGCGTAGTCCCGGAGATCCATGAGGTGGAGGACCGCCGCATGGAGGCCCCCCTCCCAGGTGAAGGCGTTCGTCAGGAGGCCCCGCAGCTCCGCCAGAGCCGCGTCCGCCCCCTTCAGGCGGACGAGGGATGCGGCCCACCAGCCGGTTCGGAAGGGGCTGGCTTCCATGGAGGCCGCCAGCTCGCAGGCCTCCTTGAACCGGCCGGCTTGGCCGAGGGCGGCCAGGTAGGATTCGTCCCGGCCGTGGAGCTTCTTGTCATGGAGCGTCTTGTAGAGGGCGATGGCCTTGTCCAGCTCCGCCCCCGGGCCGTACCGCTCCCCGTCCGCGTTCCGCTCCAGCAGGAGGGCGTAGTCCGCGCGGGTGTCGTCCAGGTCCGGGTCGGCGGCCAGGGCCCGTTCGTAGGCCTCCGAGCTCCCCTTCCGGTCCCAGCCCTTGTGGAAGCGCCGCCCGCCCTCGTCGAACTGGAGCACCCATCCCAGCGTGTCCTGGGCCAGGGCGGACCCGGGCGCCAGGGCGACGCCCTTGCGGGCCGCTTCCCGGGCCGCTTCTCCCAGCCCGAGGCCCAGCAGGGCCTGGGCCTTGCGGGCCCACGGCAGGGGGCTGGCGGGCTCGTCCGCGGCCAGCTTGCGGAAGGCCGCCAGGGCCTCGGGAGCCCGCCCGGCCTTCAGGAGGGCCTCCCCCTCCTGGTCGAAGATCAGGTCGGTGCGGCGCGATTCCGAGAAGGCGGTGAGGGCCTTCCGGGCCGCCTCCACCTGGGCCGGGGTCCACCGGGCCGGACCCGAATCCAGGACGAAGGACGCGAGCGCCGTGCCGTCCCCTTCCCGGGCGTACGACCGGGTGAAGGTCGCCGGCCCCAGGGGCAGGCGATCGCTCTCCGGGAGGCTCCGCAGCACGTAGCCCTTGGGCGGGTGCACGCGGTAGCGCCATTCGACCCGGACGGGCTCGGGCTGCACCAGGTCCTGGGTGCGCGGGGGCAGGGGTTTCTTGCCGTCGCCTTCCAGCAGCTTCTGGAATTCCCGGAACATGCCCCACACATGGAGCTGGGCATAGGCGTCGATCCAGCCCGTGCGGGCCGTGCCGACCCCCCGGGCCTCCAGCACGAAGCGGGCGGGGACCGCGAGGTCGCGCAGGTCGGGCATCGCCACCACCTCGCCGGCCTTGGCGTCGTAGGCGTTCCGGACGTAGTCGGCCAGCTGGGTCCGGGATTTGGCGGGATCGGGTCCCCCCAGGTTCCGGCGCACCTTGAGATCCTCCAGGCCGCCGTACTCGCTGGTCTCCACCACCCGGGCGGGCCCCTGCTCGGCCAGGAAGACCTCCCGCACCTCCAGGGCCCGGTTGACCTTCCCGTCCAGGAGATCGGTCTTCACCAGGCCCCGCGCGCCCGGCCCCGCCAGGAGGGCGCCGCGACCCTGGGCGTCCGGATAGAGCACCCCCAGCGGCACGATGTCATTGGCCGGATCGATCCAGAAGCCGTCCCGCCCCTCCACCCGCACCAGGGCGAAATCGAAGCCCATGAGGTCCGGCACCTCGGGATTCTGGTCCTGGTCCTCGGTGCGCACGAGGGCCATGCGGGCGGGAATCCCCGCGGCCTCGAGCATGCGGACCAGGAGGGCCGCCTTGTCCTTGACGTCCCCGACCCCCCGCCGGAGGGTCTCTTCAGGCGCCCGGGGGGCCAGGGGCACATCGCCCCAGCTCACGAATTCGGTGCGCACGCGCTGGTGCATCCGGGTGACCACGGTGGCCGCCCGGACGCGCACGTCGGGCACCTGCCCGGGCAGGCCCGCCAACCACGCCTTCAGGTCATCGGGCAGGCCGGCGGGGATCAGTTTCCCGTACGCCTCGGCCAGGTCCCCCCAGCCGGGCTGGGTCGTCCACTCCACCCGCGGCCGGTCCCACCGGGCCGGGTCCGCGTTGGGCTCGGAGTCGGAGGGCGGCGCCAGGGGTCCCATGGCGAGGCGCACCCAGCGCCGGCCGTCCTTGACCGCCTCCACCGGCTGGACCGGGCCCGTACCCTTCGCCTGCCACCGCAGGGGCACCCCCTCCGGCGCGTCGAGGGAAAACCGGACGGCCTTGGCCGTGGGCGTGGGCGCCAGGGGGATCCGGCCCGAGCCGCCCGACCCGAAGAAGGGGGTGTGGTCGCGCAGGATCGTCACCTCCTCCACGATCGCCCCCAGGGCCATGTGCGGGAGGGGCCCGGCCAGGGTGCGCCGGGCGGCTTCCGCCCCCTCCGCGCCCCGGCCCTTGCTGTACTCGCCCAGGGTGGCCGGATCCAGGGTATGGACCGACCCGTCCGGGCTGATGACGCGGGCCTGGAGCACGGGCTTCTCCTGGTACCAGGAGGACCAGGTGGCGGAGATCTCGCTCCAGCCCCGCAGGTGCGAATCGGCGTCCACCCGGTAGATGGTGTGGAACACCCGGTACCGGCGGCCCTGGGCGTCCACCGAGCAGGAGCGCCCCTCGAAGAGGAGACACACGGGCTCCCGCTCCAGGACCGGGTGCTGGCCGGAGAACCGGAGCAGCTCCTGCGGACTCGCCGTGAACGGCGCCCCCGGATCCCAGACGGCCTGCGCCGCGAGGGGGCCCGCGACGAGCGCGGACACGACCATGCCGAGGGCAGGCGCCTGGATCATCCGACCTCCAGAGAATGTTGATTTGTCGATTATTTACCGATCCCGGGGCCAGAGCAACCCGGAAGACGAGGCCCTTGGGTGAGGCCGTCCGAAGGGCCGCTGCGAGGGCAGGCAGATCGAATCACCGGAACGATCGCGTCCCGTACCTTCGTAACGGCAAGGGTATGAAAAGAACCCGTACGCCGAGTGCGCCGAGACTCCGAGTCACGCTGAGCCAGCTTCGCGGTTCAGCACGCCGACCCATCCCACCCAGGCCCTGGCCCTCAAGCGCCTCCTGACCCAGCTTGGCTCGTGTCGGTAGATCGAATCACCGGAACCGCCTTGTTCCGATCCTTCGTGCTGGCGAGGGTGAGTAAAAAACCCGTACGCCGAGTGCGCTGAGAGGCCGAGTCACGCGGAGTCGGCTTCGCGGTTCAGCACGCCGACCCATACCACCCAGGCCCTGGCCCTCAAGCGCCTCCTGACCCAGCTTGGCTCGTGTCGGTAGATCGAATCACCGGAACCGCCTTGTTCCGGTCCTTCGTGCTGGCGAGGGTGAGTAAAAAACCCGTACGCCGAGTGCGCTGAGAGGCCGAGTCACGCGGAGTCGGCTTCGCGGTTCAGCACGCCGACCCATACCACCCAGGCCCTGGCCCGCTGGCGCGGGCCGCGATGCTGCGCATCGCTCGGCTGGGGGCTCCGGGCCTTCCGCATGCATGCCTGTGGGTGCCCTGCGCCCCCAGCCTTGGACGGGCCTGGGCTTGAGGTTCGGCCCACCGCCGACCAGCCCCAGGTGGGTTACAACACCGTCCGGCGGTGGCGGGACCGGTTCCTGGAGGCCGGGTGCCACCCTCACGGCGGAGCGCAAGGCGGAGATCGTGCGGATGACCACTCTGGAGCAGCCTGAGCATGCCACGCAAGGGTCCTTGCACCGGATGGCCAAGGCCGTCATGCTCGGCCAATCCATTCGGTGACTCAAGTGCGGCCGGCTAGGCCCGGTCCCGACTGAGCACCAGCCGCTGGATTCCCCCATCTTTCAACGGGCAGGCCCAGAAGTTGAGAAGCAGTCCCACCTCCTTGCCAGAGAGGCGCAGATAGGTGAGGAGCTGGGCCTGATGGATGGGGGTCAGCCGCTCCACAGCCTTGGCTTCAACGATCACCGTGTCATCGATCATGAGATCGATCAGGTAGGAGTCGGGAATCAGAAGCCCCTCGAAGGTGATGTCCAGGTGGACTTCCAGCAGGACCCGGTGCCCGTTCTGGCGCAGGGTATGGGCCAGACAGACCTTGTAGGGTTTTTCGTAAAGGCCAACCCCAAGGCGGTTCTGGACGTGCATGGCGGATTCGAGGATGGAACGGGTCAGGTCGCTATGGGGGCGGTCGTCAGGAGGGCTTTGGTGCATGAGGGAGCTCCTGCCGGTGGGATTCCAGGAGGTCGGCGTGTGTTCCCGAAACCGAGGTTTACCGAGGCGGCTGAGCCCAGGCCCGTCCAAGGCTGGGGGCGCAGGGCACCCACAGGCATGCATGCGGAAGGCCCGGAGCCCCCAGCCGAGCGATGCGCAGCATCGCGGCCCGCGCCAGCGGGCCAGGGCCTGGGTGGTATGGGTCGGCGTGCTGAACCGCGAAGCCGACTCCGCGTGACTCGGTGTCTCAGCGCACTCGGTGTACGGGTTTTTTACTCACCCTCGCCAGCACGAAGGATCGGAACAAGGCGGTTCCGGTGATTCGATCTACCGCCACGAGCCCAGCTGGGTCAGGAGGCGCTTGAGGGCCAGGGCCTGGGTGGCATGGGTCGGCGTGCTGAACCGCGAAGCCGACTCCGCGTGACTCGGTGTCTCAGCGCACTCGGTGTACGGGTTTTTTACTCACCCTCGCCAGCACGAAGGATCGGAACAAGGCGGTTCCGGTGATTCGGTCTACCGACACGAGCCCAGCTGGGTCAGGAGGCGCTTGAGGGCCGCGCGGACCTTGGCCAGGGCCTGGGTGGAACTAGGGTGCGAGGAGCCGCTCCCGCCTGGCCTTGAGGACCCGGTCGCGCAGTTCGGCGGCCTTCTCGAATTCCATGCGGGAGGCGTGTTCCTTCATGCGGGCCTCCAGCTTGGCCACCTCCCGCTGGAACTCCCGCTCCTCCAGGTAGAGCAGCGGCTCCTCGGCCACCTTGCCCTCCTTGGGGACCGTGATGAATTCCCGGGCCAGGGCCTCGCCCATGACATCGTCCAGGTTGCGCCGCACGGTCTCGGGGGTGATGCCATGGGCCGCGTTGTGTTCCTGCTGCTTCAGGCGGCGGCGCTCCGTCTCGCGGATGGCGGTCTCCATGGAGTCGGTCCGCCGGTCCGCATAGAGGATGGCCTTGCCCTTCACGTTGCGGGCGGCGCGGCCGATGGTCTGGATCAGGCTCCGGGCGCTGCGCAGGTAGCCCTCCTTGTCGGCGTCCAGGATGGCCACCAGGCTCACCTCCGGCAGGTCCAGGCCCTCCCGCAGGAGGTTGATGCCCACGAGCACGTCGAAGACGCCCCGGCGCAGGTTCTTGAGGAGCTCCACGCGCTCCAGGGTGTCGATCTCGCTGTGGAGGTACTCGGCCTTGATGCCCAGCTCCTGGTAGTACGAGGTGAGCTGCTCCGCCAGCTTCTTGGTCAGGACGGTCACGAGGACGCGCTCGTCCCGGGCGGTGACCTTGCGGATCTCCTCCAGGAGGTCGTCCACCTGGTTCCCCACGGGCCGCACCTCCACTTCGGGGTCCACGAGGCCCGTGGGCCGGACCACCTGCTCCACCACGACGCCGCCACTCCGGGTCAGCTCGTACTCCCCGGGGGTCGCGCTCACGAAGACCAGCTGGTTGACCCGCGTCTCGAACTCCTCGAAGCGCAGGGGCCGGTTGTCCAGGGCCGCGGGCAGGCGGAAGCCGTAGTCCACGAGGGTGCGCTTCCGGGACTGGTCCCCGTTGTACATGCCGTGCAGCTGGCCCGTGGCCACGTGGCTCTCGTCCATGAAGAGGACGAAGTCCTCGGGGAAGTAGTCCAGGAGGGTGTGGGGGGGCTCGCCCGGATTGCGCCCGTCCAGGAACCGGGAGTAGTTCTCGATCCCCGAGCAGTAGCCCATCTCCTTCATCATCTCCAGGTCGTACACGGTGCGCTGATGGAGGCGCTGGAGCTCCACGATGCGGCCCTCGGCCCGGAACGCCTCCTCCCGCGCCTCCAGCTCCGCCTTGATCTCCCGGATGGCCTCCTTGAGGCGGTCCTCGGGGGTGACGTAGTGGCTCTTGGGCCAGATGGTCAGCTCGGGCAGGGTCTCCAGGACCGTCCCCCGCAGGGGATCGATGCGGGAGAGGCGCTCCACCTCGTCCCCCCAGAGTTCGATGCGGTAGGCCGTGTCCTCGTACGCGGGATACACCTCCACCACGTCGCCCCGAACCCGGAAGACGCCGGGCTCGAAGCTCATCTGGTTGCGGCTGTACTGGATGGCCACCAGGTCCCGCAGGAGCATGGCCCGGTCCCGGGTCCCGCCGGTCCGGAGGTTCACGGAGAGGTTCAGGTAGCTGCCCGGATCGCCCAGGCCGTAGATGCAGCTCACGGAGGCCACCACGACCACGTCCCGCCGCTCCAGGAGGTTGCGCGTCGCCGACAGGCGGAGCTTCTCCAGCTCGTCGTTGATCTTGGCGTCCTTGTCGATGAACAGGTCCCGCTCCGGGACGTAGGCCTCGGGCTGGTAGTAGTCGTAGTAGCTGACGAAGTACTCGACCGCGTTCTCGGGGAAGAACTGCTTGAACTCGGAGAAGAGCTGGGCCGCCAGCGTCTTGTTGGGCGCGAAGATCAGGGCGGGCCGCCCCAGCTCCGCGATGACCGAGGCCATCGTGAAGGTCTTGCCGCTGCCCGTCACGCCGAGGAGCGTCTGGAAGCGCTCGCCGTCCGAGACCCCCTTCACCAGCTGGGCGATGGCCTGGGGCTGGTCCCCGGCGGGCTGGTATGGCGCATGGAGCTTGAAGGGGATCGACCGGGCCATGCCCTCCATCCTAGCCGAAAGGCGAACGTTTGGCGAACGCCCCGGCCATCGAAGAAAAAGGCCCAGCGCCGGGGCGCTGGGCCTTGTCCGGGCGCCTGGGGGCGCCTACAGCCGGCGGAGAACCACGCAGCCGTTCGTCCCGCCGAAGCCGAAGTTGTTGTTCAGCGTGTATTCGGCGTCGAAGGTGCCCGCGGTGTGCGGGGTGACGTCCAGGTCGCAGTCGGGATCCTGGTCCACCACGTTGAGGGTGGGCGGGATCTTGCCGGTCTTGGCCGCGAGGGCGGCGACGATGGTCTCCAGGCCGCCGGCGGCGCCCAGGAGGTGGCCCGTCATGGACTTGGAGGAGCTCACCTTCAGCTTCGCGGCGTGGGCCCCGAAGACCTGCTTGATGGCGGAGCACTCGATGCGGTCGCCCGCGGGGGTCGAGGTGCCGTGGGCGTTCACGTAGCCGATCTGCTCGGGGGCGATGCCCGCGTCGCGGATGGCGGCCTGCATGACCCGGCGGGGGCCGTCGCCGTCCTCGCTGGGGCTGGAGATGTGGTGGGCGTCGCCGCTCATCCCGTAGCCCGCGATCTCAGCATAGATCTTGGCGCCGCGGGCCTTGGCGAGCTCGTACTCCTCCAGGACCAGGATGCCCGCGCCCTCGCCCATGACGAAGCCGTCCCGGCCCTTGTCGAAGGGACGGCTGGCCTGCTCGGGGGCGTCGTTGCGGGTGGACAGGGCGCGCATGGCGGCGAAGCCGCCCAGGCCCAGGGGGTTGATGACGGAATCGCTGCCGCCGGCCACCATGCGGTCCGCGTAGCCGAACATGATCTGCCGGGCCGCGTCGCCGATGGCGTGGGTGCCGGTGGCGCAGGCGGTGGCCACGGCGGAATTGGGGCCCTGGAGGCCGTACTTGATGCTCACGAAGCCCGAGGCCAGGTTGATGATGAGGCTCGGGATGAAGAAGGGGCTCGTGCGGCGGGGGCCGCGGTAGCCGTGGGCCTCCTCCCAGATGGTGGAGAGGCCGCCGATGCCGGAGCCGATGGAGATGCCGAACAGCTCCCGCTCCGCCTTGGTCAGCTCCATCCCCGCCAGGCCGGCGTCCTCCATGGCTTCCTGGGCGGCGGCCATGGCGTACTGGATGAAGATGTCCATCTTCTTCTGTTCTTTTTTGTCGATGTACCGGTCGGGCTCGAAGCCCTTCACCTCGCCGCCGATCTTGCAGGCGAAGTCCGACACGTCGAACCGCGTGATCAGTCCGATCCCGCTCTTGCCGGCCAGGAGGTTGTCCCAGGTCTCGGGGACGGTGTTGCCGCAGGGATTGACGGTTCCCATGCCGGTGATGACAACGCGTCGGCGCTGAACGGTGCTCATGGCGTCACCTCATTGACAAAGACAAGGATGCCACAGGCAGACCCCGTTCGCGCTTCCGGTCGGGAAGACAAGCGAGGAGGCCCTGGCTGGGTCTAAAGGCAAACGCCGCAGGAATCACCTTCCTGCGGCGCGGATAGGCATCCCAAGGAGGTCTCAGGCCTTGGCATTCTTCTCGATGTACGAGATGGCGTCGCCAACCGTACGGATCTTCTCCTGCTCGCTCTCGGGGATCTCGATCCCGAAGGCCTCCTCGATGGCCATGATGATCTCGACGGTGTCCAGGCTGTCGGCACCGAGATCGTCCACGAAGTGGCTGTTCTCGGAAATGGAATCCTCAGGCTTGGCAAGCTGCTCGGCGATGATCGCAATGACCTTTTTACGAATTTCAGCCATGGTCTCTCCTTAGAACCTGACGAGGCTATCACGGCCTTTCCGGATTGCCAAGCGGCTACACTTGACCCCATGCCCCGGGAACCCCAGATCGCGACGCCCGAACACGGCTGGCCCCTGGGTTGGGCCGCGGCCCTTCGCGCCTTCCGGACCCACCTGGCGGTGGAACGGGGCCTGTCGGCCCACACCGTCGCGGGCTACCTGTCCGACCTCCAGCACCTGGCCCTGTGGGCCACGGAGGCGGAGCTGCCCCCGCCGGCCCTGGACCGGGAGCGGGTCACCGCCTTCCTGGTGACCCAGCAGGCCTCCGGGAAGGCCGCCCGGAGCATCGCCCGCCTCTCCTCCGCCCTCCGCCAGTTCCTGGCCTTCCAGCGCCTGGAGGGCGAGGCCGGGGCCGGCCCCGAGGCCGTGGTGCGCCCCCCGCGGCCGCCCCGCATCCTGCCCCGCACCCTCACCGAGGGCCAGGTGGAGGCCCTCCTCGGCGCCCCGGACACCGCGGTCCCCCTGGGCGTGCGGGACCGGGCCTGGATCGAGCTGCTGTACGCCTCGGGCCTCCGGGTCTCGGAGCTGGCCGGGCTCTCGGGCCTGTCCCTGTTCCTGGACGAAGGCTTCCTTAAAGTGATGGGCAAGGGACGGAAAGAGCGGCTCATTCCCTTCGGGGAGGGCGCGGAGCACTGGCTCCGGGCCTGGCTCGCCCTCCGCCCCGGCTTCCGGCCCCAGGCGGACACCCTCTTCGTGGGCCGGTCCGGCGAACCCCTCACCCGACAGCATTTCTGGCGCCTGCTCAAGGCCTACGCCGTCAAGGCCGGCATCCGCCGGGAGGCCGTCAGCCCCCACGTGCTCCGCCACGCCTTCGCCACCCACCTCCTGGACCACGGGGCGGACCTGCGCGCCGTCCAGGCCATGCTGGGCCACGCGGACATCTCCACCACCCAGATCTACACCCATGTGCACCAGGCCCGGCTCCGGGCCCTGTACGACCGGATGCACCCCCGGGCCTGAGGTGCCCGCCGGCCTCCAACCAGATATTTACCTTTTAATGCCGTCCCCGGACCCGGACGGGGAGGCGCCGGGGCCGACCCCCCCGGGAGCGGGGGATCAAAAAACCGGGTGAATATGCAGGGATTCGCCCAGGTAGGGGATATTTCAAGATCTTAACCTTGCTTGGCGGCTTCAAAGCCGGCCCAGCCTAGCATAATGAGGCCAATCGAACATTCATTCATGCCTTGGCGCTCGGGCTTGCAACGCCCCCCAGGCATGGCCCCAGGAAGGACCTGCCCCATGGAACCAGGGAAGAAGGCCATAGACCAAGCCATTCTAAGGATTACGTCCCAGACGGCCATCCCCGACCAGGCCACGCTCCTCAGCCTCCTCGCCCAGGAGGGCTTCAGCCTGACCCAGGGCACCCTCTCCCGGCGCCTGGCCAAACTGTCCATCCGCAAGCGCCAGGGACGGTACCAGCGGATCGCCACCGGCACCCAGGCGCCGCCGCCCTACGCCCTCGTGCCCGCCTCCCCAGGCCTGGTGGTCCTGCAGACGGGCCAGGGGATGGCGCAGAGCCTCGTCCAGCGCCTGGACCGGAGGGCCCTGCCGGGCGTGGCGGGCCTGGTGGCCGGCGACGACACGGTGCTCGTCGCGCTCCAGCGCGGCACCCGCGTGGAAGAGGTCCAGGCGGGCCTCAGCCTGATCCTCGGCCCCCCGCAGGAACGTGTCTGAAGGCACTTCCCGGCCGGAGCCCCGGCCCGGGACCCACGTACCGGATGGACGGGGCTGCCGCTTCCAGCCATAGTGAAGCCAGGAGAGAACCTCTGATGGCACCTCGTAAATCCACAAAGCCTGACGCCGCCCCCGTTGCTGGTACGCCGGACGCGGAGCCCAAGGCCAAGCCCGCGAGGACCCGCGCCCGGAAGGCCGAGCCCGTCCCCGAACCCATCCCCGCCGCGGCCGAGACCGCCGAAGCCCCGGCCCCCAAGGCCGCCCGGACCCGGGCCCCCCGCAAGGCCAAGGCCGAGCCCGAGCCCGCCCCGGCCGTGGAAGCCGCCCCCGAGGCTCCGGCCGCGCCGGCCCCCGCCGCCGCGCCCGCCCCGGACCCCGGCCTCGTCACCCCCCAGGCCCTCACGGTGCTCCAGGCGATCCATGCCGGCGCGGCCGTCGAACTCCTCTTCCAGGACGCCGACGCCAACCCGCCCCGGACCTTCGAGCCCCGCCAGCTGATCTTCGACACCTTCGCCAAGGCCTGGTACGTCTGGGGCTGGGACCGCCGCTACAACGCCGAGCGCCACCACCGCCTCGACATCATCGCCCAGGTCTCCCTCGTGGAGGGCATGGGCCGCGCCGCCCAGGGCCCCTACAAGGAGGGCACCCCCGCCAACCACGTGGGCGGCTGGCTCGGCGGCGAGCCCATCCAGGTGAAGGCCGTGCTGCTCAAGCAGTGGATCTTCGCCGTGCGGCAGGCCCCGGCGCCCTTCCCCGAATTCCGGATCGAGGAGCAGGAGGAGGGCAAGGCCCTCGTCTCCTTCACCGGCACCGACCTCCGCGCCATCGCCCGCTGGGCCATGCAGTTCGGCGACGGGATCCAGGTGCTGGAGCCCCAGCGCCTCCAGGACCGCATCAAGCAGGTGGGCATCACCTGGGGCGGCAAGGTCGCCGCCCCCGCGGCCCCGGCCCCCAAGCCCGCGCCCCGGCCCGAACCCCGCCCGGAGCCCCGGCCCGAGCCCCGGGAATCCCACGCCGAGCCCCGCCGGCGCCCCGAGCCGCCCCGCCAGGCCCCCGAGGCCCCCAAGCCCGCCAAGGCCGGCCGCATCGAGATCCGCATCGACCGGCTCTGATCCGGCGACCCGGTTCCAGGGAGGGCCGCCCCGGCCACCGGGGCGGCCCTCAGGCTTTCCCGCCCCGCGCGATCCATCGGGAGGCCAAGCGGCTGAAGGCCCGCTCCCGGCGCACCTGGGCCCGGTAGCCCGAGCAGGCGGTTCCCAGGTCCCGTTCCGGACAGGCGGCGCAGGCCTCCCGGTGGGGCCCCCGGCGGCGGTAGGCCCGCAGGTAGAGGGCCAGGATCCCGGCCACGCCGGCCGCCAGGAGGAAGCCCCCCACGCGGCCCGGGCGGAGGGCGGCGCCGACGGTGAAGCCCGCGAGGGCCGCCGGCAGGAGCCGGGAGAGGAGCTTGGGCGGCCGCAGGCGGGCCAGGGCCGCGGCCCAGGCGGCGCCCAGGGCGGCCAGGGCCGCCGGCACGGCCAACGGCAGGGGCGGCAGGGCGCCCCCCAGGACCAGGCCCGCCCCGAGGCCGGCGCCCCCCAGGAGGCAGCCCCGGCAGAGCCGCCACCGCCCCAGCGCCACCACCTCCCCGCGGTAGGCGCCGCAGAGGGGGTGGTGGGCGAAGCGGTGGAAAGCGTGGGCCCGGCGGGCTAGGCGATCGATCTTGCGGGCGAGGGCCGGATCGAGCCCCGGGCGGGTCACTGGGCCTGCTTGGCCCTGAGCACCACGGCCGTCCCGTAGGCCACGATCTCGTTGGTGTTCTGCATCAGCTCGCCGGAATCGAAGCGGAAGCCCAGGATGGCGTTGGCGCCCATCTCCCGGCAGTGCCGCTCCAGGCGGTTCATGGCCTCGTTGCGGGACTCCCCGGCCAGCTCGGTGAGCATGGTGATCTCCCCGCCGAAGATCTGCTGGCAGCCGGCGCAGGCCGTGCCGATGACGCTGCGGCTGCGGACGGTGATGCCCCAGCAGGGGCCCACCACCCGCTCGATCTCCATCCCCGGGGGCGGATCGAAGGTGGAGAGGATGGGGATCTGGTGCATGGTGATGTGGGACATGCGCTCCTCCTAGTGTGCGCGGAACAGGGGCAGGACGATCATCAGGAGGCCCATCCAGGCCGTGCAGATGGCGGCGCCCGCCGCATTGAGCCGGAGGGTCCGGCGGGCCGCGATCCAGGTCAGGACCAGGGTGGCGAAGGTGAACAGGTCCATGCTGTTGTACAGGGCGTGCAGCTTCGGCTGTTCAGGAGCCAGGTAGAAGCCCAGGGAGGTGGGGGAGAGGGCGTCGGGGGTCGCGCCGCCGAAGTTCCTCAGGCCGCAGATGATGGCCAGGAGGATGGCCCGGGGCAGGCCCACCAGGCTGGAGACGGTGACCGCCGAGAAGGCCTGGGCGTAGCCGGGGCGCTCCCCCTCGGCCAGGCCCTTGCCGACGAGCCAGAACACCAGGGCCGACAGGAGGAAGGTCAGGACCATGAACACGAGGCCCACGGGGAGGCCCACGGGGAGCATGAACTTGCCCTGCATCCGGATGATCTCGTCGATGCGTTCGGGGGGCACCTTCGGGTTGGCCTCCAGCACCGGCCGGAGCATGGCGTCCACGTCCACGCGCAGGGCCCAGATCGCGGTGACGACCGCGTTGGCGGCCAGGAGCAGGCCCAGGGCCCCGCCCCAGACGGGGGTGGCGCGGAGGCGGTCGAAGAGGGCCCCCGGCTCCGTGAAGACGCCCGTGAGCTGGTCCATCAGCCCCGGCGCGGCGGGCGCCGGAGGCTCCTGCTGGCTTCCGTACAGGCTCTCGGTAGGCGGATAGGGTTCCATGGGGACCTCACACAGGTGGTTTCCTGGATTCTCGCACCGCGGGCCCAAGGCTCCTAGCCCTGGATCCAATCCGCCTCGAGCCCCAGGAGCAGGTCCACGGCCCGGCGGCCCCGGGGACCCGGATCCACCGTGAATTCATTGACCCAGGCCCGCACGTAGCGGCCGATCATCTCGTCGTCCATGCCCCGGCCGAAGCTCTGGGCGTAGGCGACGCTCTCCGCATGGCGCGCCATGGCGGTGACGACGCTGCGGCGCATGAGGGCGGCGAAGCGCGCCTTCACCGGCGCGGGGAGGTCCTTGCGGATGGCGTTGCCGCCCATGGGCAGGGGCAGGTCGTGCGTCTCCTTCCACCAGGCGCCCAGGTCCACCACCTTGTGGAGGCCCAGGGCCTGGTACATCAGCTGGCTTTCGTGGATGAGGAGGCCGGCGGCGAAGGTTCCCGCCGCCACCTCGTCCAGGATCCGGTCGAAGGGCACGAGCTCCACCTTCACCCCGGGCAGCCAGCGCCGGAGGGAGAGGTAGGCGCTGGTGCGCAGGCCCGGCACGGCCACCGTGACCCCGGCCAGGTCCTCCCGGGACAGGGGCGCCCGGGACACGACGACGGGCCCCGTCCCCTCCTGGATGCTGCTTCCCGCCGTGAGCAGCTGGTAGGTGTCCCGCAGTTCCGGGTAGGCGCCGAAGCTGATGGCCGTCACCTCGTACCGCCCCTCCAGGGCCTCCCCATTGAGGGTCTCGATGTCCTTGCGCACGAAGCTGAACTCGAAGCCCTCCGGGTCCAGCCACCCGAGGGCCAGCGGGGCCATCATGTAGGCGTCGTCGGAATCGGGGCTGTGGGCGATGGTCAGGCGCATCAGGCGGCCTCCGGGGAGACGGGGCCGGGCGTCGCCGGGAGGCCCCGAGGGGGTTGCAGGGGGGAGGAAGGGCGCGGGGCCGCCCCGGTCATCGGGAGGCCGCGTGGAGGGTCAGCTTGTCCTTGATCCGCTCCACGGCCTTCACGGCCAGGGCGTAGCCGGGGTTCTCCCGGACGGCGCTCCGGTAATGCTCGAGGGCCAGGTCCAGCCGGTCCAGGGCCTCGTACACGCGGCCCAGGTTGTAGTGGGGATAGCAGTAGCTCTCGTACCGCTTGGCCTTCAGGGCCATGTGCAGCCAGGGGATGGTGTCGTCCAGCTGCCCCAGCTCCAGGTAGTAGGCGCCGATGTCGTTGTAGGGGTTCCCGTACTCGGGATCCAGGTCGATGGCCCGGTGGCAGTCCGCGATGGCCGCCTGGAAGTCCTTCTGGAAGCTCCGCGCCCAGCCCCGGTACGTGAAGGCCTCGGGGGTCGGGAGGACCTCCAGGCTCCGGGAATAGAGCTCGATGGCCCGGTCAACCTCACCCCGCATGTGGTGCTGGTAGGCCTTGCTGACGAGTTCCATCGCCTCTTGCTTCTTCTCTTCGGTGCTCATGGCAGGGCCTCGATGGCCCTCCATCATAGGATGAAACCGGCCCCGGCTTGAAGCGCCAGGCCCGGAGGGGGGCCCGGGCCTCACAGCCCGGCCTGGAACCTCAGCAACCGCACCGCCTGCCAAAGGATGGTGATCCCCATCCCGCCCACCATCACGCCGCCCAGGCGCAGCAGCCCGCTGCGCAGGGCGGGGCTCAGGCGCGTGGCGGCCAGGCCCAGGCCCAGGAGGATGGGCAGGTTCCCCAGGCCGAAGGCGGCCATGCCGGCGGCGCCCATGCGCCAGCTGCCGGCGTCCAGGGCCTTGAGCAGCATCATGTAGACGAGGCCGCAGGGGATGAAACCCCAGGCGAGGCCCAGGAGGTAGGGCGCCCCGCCCCACTTCAGGCCCCGGCCCAGGAAGCGCTGGAGGAAGCCGGGCATGGAAAATTCAAGAAGACCATCCGCCCGCCGGCCCATGGCCATGAAAAGGCCCAGGAGCAGCATGAGGAAGCCGATGCCCAGCTTCACATAGATCTGCCAGGGCCAGGCCTGGGCCGCGATCAGCTCGGCGCCCTCCGGCCGGCAGCAGGCGTGCATGTCCTGGACCGTCTGGAGGCGGGCGAAGCCGCCCAGGAACCCGATCAGGCCACCCAGGACGGCGTACGTGGTCACCCGGCCCGCCTGGAACAGCAGGTGCCGGGGCCACAGCCGGCCCCCCTGCCGGGCCTGGGCCAGCCCGAAGGCCGCGACGACCGGACCGCACATCCCCGCGCAGTGCCCGATGGAGCCCAGGAGGCCGGCGATCCACATCACCAGGAGCCAGGGGGCCGCGTGGGGCTGGTTGAGCCAGTGTTCGAGCATGGGGGGGGACCTCCCGGCGATTGTACAGGCAAATCCCCCCGGTCCCGGACCGGCTATCCTGGAGCCATGACCAACGAGACCCCGGGCACCTACTGCCAGAACTGCTTCACCTGGAATCCCGGGGAGCGCGAGATCTGCCGCAAGTGCGGCACGCGCCTCCTCATCGTCGCCGGGGACCAGGCCTGGGAGGAGACCGAGGAGATGGAGGCCGAGGACGACCTCGACGAGCATCTCCTGGAGCGCATCACCGGCCTGGAGGAGACCCTGCGCCGGGTGGAGACCTACCTGGAGACCGTCTCCGACCAGCTGGGGCGCCTGGAGCGCTCCGAGGTCATGCTCCGCAACGGCCTCATGAGCCTCGTGCAGGAGATGGAGCAGAAGGGGCAGCTCGACGGCCGCGCCTTCTCGTCCCGCTGGGAGCAGCTGGTGGAGGAGAACCTCCAGCTGATCAGCGCCCGGGAGCTGTTCACCCGGTACCGGGCCCGCATCCTGCCCATCGCCAAGCCCAAGGCCGCCAGCCAGTTGCGCCGGGCCCTCCTGGAAACCTCCGCCCTGCTGGACAACGGGCAGCTCCCCGAGGCGGCGACCCGCCTGGGCGAGGCCCTGGCCCTGGACCCCCGCAACTATGAACTGGTCTTCACCGTGGCCGCCCTCAAGGAGGTCGCCCAGGCCTGGGAGGAGGCCGAACAGCTCGCACGCCGGGTCGTCCAGCTCAGCCCCCGCCACTTCGAAGGCTGGATGCTGCTGGCCAAGGTGCTCCAGGACGACCCCGACCGCTCCGACGCGGCCATCGAGACCCTGCGCATCGCCGCCGACATCCGGCCCGACGAGGTGAGCCCCCGCATCCAGCTGGCCGAACTCCTCCTCGAGGCCGAGGACCTCCAGGCCGCCCAGGAGTCCGCCCAGGACGCCGTGAACATGCAGCGGGACGGCGAGACCCTCTCCCTCCTGGCCGAGGTGCTCCTGGCCCGGGGCGAGGCGACCAAGGCCATCGCCCTCCTCAAGGAGGCCTCCGGCCACCTGCCCGGTGATTTGCGGGTGCGGGAACTGCTGGCGGAAGGCTACATCCTTGCGGACGAGCGAGCCAAGGCCTTCTCCATCCTCGCCGAACTCCTCCGCCAGCACCCCGGGGATCCCCAGCTCCTCCTCCTCCTGGACGCCGAGAACGCCCAGCAGCTCCGGAGCGCCCGGGGCGGCAAGGCCGAGGCCCGGTTCATCCTGGACGACGCCGAGGACTGGCTGGCCGAGGGCAACCTGGGCGAAGCCGAGGCCGCCCTGCGCAAGGCCCGCCGCCGGGAGCGCAGCGAACGCCTGGACTGGCTGGAGCTGGACGCCGCCTTCCACCGGGACCCCAAGGGCCAGCTCGCCAAGGCCATCCAGTTCGCCTCCAGCGGCCGGCATCCCCGCCTCTGCTTCATGGCCATGCGCCTGGCCGTGGACCATGCCATGGACCGGAACGACGAGCGGACCTTCAACCTGGCCCTGGAGGCCTTCCTCCAGGCCCATCCCAAGAGCAGCGGCGCCTGGGAGGCCTCCATCATCCGGCTCGCCCAGAAGCTCATGACCGGCCGCGTCAACGATGCGGACCTCCAGCAGGTGCGCAACCTGCAGGCCAACCCCCTGCCCGGGCAGGAGGCCCGGGCCCGGACCCTCCTCGGCCAGTACCTCCTGGAACTGGGGCAGGCCCGGGAAGTCGTCCAGCTTGTGGATCCGGTCATAGCCAACGAGCCGACGATGATCAATCATTTCCAGTTGGGGACGGCCCTGGCCGCCCTCCGCGAGCGGGACGAGGCCCTGGCGGTCCTGAAGGACGGACTGGACGCGGACCCGGGCGACCTGCCCGAGGGCCAGGTCGAGCTGCTCCGGACCCGGATGGAACGGCTGGTCCAGGATCTCGAGCGCCAAACCGGCCATCATTAAACGGAACGTGACAAAGTTGACAAAACTGGTCATGATTATGGAATGAGGTAGGGGCCGGTATGGGTACGTCGCTTCAGCAGGTCACAGGTCAGGAATACAAGTACGGGTTCGTCACCGACATCGAATCCGACAGCGTGGCGCCGGGGCTCGATGAGAGCGTCATCCGCCACATCTCCGCCAAGAAGGGGGAACCCGACTGGCTGCTCGAGTTCCGCCTCAAGGCCTACCGCCATTGGCTGACGCTGACGGAGCCCGAATGGGCCAACGTCTCGTACCCCAAGCCGGACTTCCAGAAGATCGTCTACTACTCCGCGCCCCGGGCGAAGGAGCCCAAGTACAAGAGCATGGACGAGGTCGATCCCGAGCTCCTGAAGACCTTCGAGAAGCTGGGCGTGCCCGTGAACGAGCAGAAAGCCCTCGCCGGCGTGGCCGTCGACGTGGTCTTCGACAGCGTCAGCGTCACCACCACCTACAAGGCCAAGCTGGCGGAGGTGGGCATCATCTTCTGCAGCTTCAGCGAGGCGGTGCGCGAGCACCCGGACCTCGTGAAGAAGTACCTCGGCTCGGTGGTGCCCTACACGGACAACTTCTACGCCGCCCTCAATTCCGCTGTCTTCACAGACGGCTCCTTCTGCTTCATCCCCAAGGGCGTCGCCTGCCCCATGGACCTGTCCACTTACTTCCGCATCAACAACAAGGAGTCCGGACAGTTCGAGCGCACGCTCATCGTCGCCGAGGAGGGGGCCTCCGTCAGCTACCTGGAGGGCTGCACGGCCCCCCAGTTCGACGTCAACCAGCTGCACGCCGCCGTGGTGGAGCTGGTCGCCCTGGACGACGCCAGCATCAAGTACAGCACCGTCCAGAACTGGTACGCCGGCGACAAGGACGGCAAGGGCGGGATCTTCAACTTCGTCACCAAGCGTGGCCTCTGCAAGGGCCGCAACGCCAAGATCAGCTGGACCCAGGTGGAGACCGGCTCGGCCATCACCTGGAAGTACCCCGGCTGCGTGCTGCTGGGCGAGAACAGCGTGGGCGAGTTCTACAGCGTCGCCCTCACCAACCACCTCCAGCAGGCCGACACCGGCACCAAGATGATCCACATCGGGCGCAACACCCGGTCGACCATCATCTCCAAGGGCATCTCCGCCGGCCGCAGCGCCAACAGCTACCGCGGCCTCGTCAAGGTCCTGC